>NZ_JAYEEU010000007.1:0-831626 GCF_034653295.1 Erythrobacter epiphyticus
CGCCTGATCAAGCCCGGCGATGACGCGCGTATAGGCGGCATCGAGCGAGTGATCATGCAGATCAAGCGTGAGATCAGGCTCGATCCGCCCGCTCTTGAACCGGCGTTCCCAATGCGAATCAAGGCTTACGCCTACCGGCACACGTGGCGGCGGGGGCATCGGGATCTGATGCTTGCCCTTCTTGGGCAGCGCGGGGCTTGGCAGGGGCTTGGCCGCAGGCGGCGGAGGGGCCGGGTTGGCGGCTTTGGGCGCCGCAACCGGCGAAGGCGAAGCAGTAGGGGCCTTCCGCCCCGGTAGCGGGGTGACTGTCTCGGCCAGCCGCGCCCAGAGGGCGGCTTCGGCGGGCGAAAGCCCGCGCGGACCGCTCCGCCGCATCACTGCGGGCGGTGGCGCGCGGCGACGCCCTTGGGCAGCAGCAGCAAGGCCCTGCCCCGCGCGCTCATCCCGCCAGCGATGACACGGGCATCCTCGCCCGCACCCCAGAAGGTGTCAAAGCGGTTCGCGCCCTTGATCGCGCCGCCGGTATCCTGCGCGATCCACAGCCCGCTGGCCTCGCGACGATCGAGTTCGAGCCAGACCGGCGCGCCCAGCGGCACGAAGGCGGGGTCAGCCGCGACCGAAGCAGAGGCCCGCACCGGCACGCCCATCGCCCCCAGCGGGCCATCGCCCTTCAACTCCTGAAAGAACACCCAGCTCTTGTTGAGCCGCATTAGATCGCGGCCTTCGGCGGGGTTATCGCGGATATAGGCCATGATCCCCTGCATCGAGCCGGAATACTGGCCGGGCGCGCTGCCCAGCAGCCCGCGTTCCCGCATCACCGAGCCGATGCCGACATATTCGCGTCCGTTCTGTCCGGCATAACCAATGCGGATCACGTCGCCTTCGGGGGTTCTGAGTCGGCCCGAGCCTTGAATCTGGAGAAAGAAGAATTCCACCGGATCGGCCGCCCAGGCGATGACCGGTGCCCTGCCGTCAAGCGCGCCATCCTCGATCGCTGCGCGGTCGTGATACAGGACGAACCGCCCGGTCGCATCATAGCGCCCCAAGGGCGGGCGGCCGGTGCGATTATTGGCGGGCACTTCATCAGGCCAGCCGCGCACCAGATCGGAGGGCATGCCATAGACCGGCACTTCGAAACCGGGGCGGCGGGTGCGGCTCCCGGCAATTTCGGGTTCGTAATAGCCGGTGGCAAAGGCGTTGCCATCGCCGATCCGCACGGTGTCGAAATGCGTGGCGAAGAAGGCCTGCGCGCGATCAGGCGTCCAACTGCGCGCGGCGGCGCAGGGTGTCTGCCAGTCGGCAGGGTTGGTGAGCCCGCTCGCATCGCTGCGGCGGAGCAATTGCGGACATGATTCGGTAAAGGTGGCAAGCGCGCGGGCGGCGGCGCGATCATCCATGCCCAGCGCGGTAATCGCCGGGCCGAGCGACAGGCCCGCCATCGCCGCGCTGGCCGCACTGCTGGCCGCTGCTGGCGGCACGCTGGCAGGCGGAATGACCCGGCCACACGCACCCAGCACCATCACCAGCATCAGCGCAAGAACGGCGCGCATCGGTTGCTCCCCTGGCAGGCGCACGGAAACCCGCGCGCCCTGTCCGGTTAACCTTCGTCGGTTTCTTCAAGCACCCAGTTCGGATCGCGCGCGGTGACATTGCGCGAGAACGTCCAGACATCGCGGCTTTCGATCGCATCATCAAGCGAACCAGCCACGACATGACCCGCGCTGTCACGGGTCACAGCCGCAATGTCGGCCACGAACAGCACGGCTATCCGTGCGATACGCCCATCGAGCGAGGCCGAATGGATGCGGGTTTCCTCGATACGGATCAGGGTGTTTTCCAGCGTTTCGCCAGCGGCTTCGCGCGCGTCGATCGCAGCGGCGAACCCGGCATAGACGCTGTCATCACACAGGTCGCGCAGCGTTTCGCGGTCACCCGACCAGAAGGCTTCAAGGATCATGCGATAGGCGCCGCGCGCACCATCAACGAAGGTCGCCAGCTCGAACTTGTTATCGGCAGCCGCGATTTCACGAATGCCGCGCTCCACCGCCGGCATCACGCCCGCCAGCTCGGGCATGCGGGCAACCGGCGTTGCCGCCACTTGCGGCGCATTCACGGCCGAGGGAACGCTGGGCGCATTATCGGCACCGTCAAAGCGCTGCGGGATCGACTCCTCCTCGTGCTCGGCACGGCGGCCAAGCACCGAATACAGCCTGAGCCCCAGAAAGGCGGCAACCATGGCGAGGAGGACGATTTCAAGCACTATCACAATCCGATCTGTCACGCGGCAAGCGGAGCGCGAGGGCCACACCTGCCAAAGAACGCTTATCGTGCCCTATATGGACATCAATTACAATTCGCCAACGTCCATTCGGTTGCATGCTGCGACGGTTCGGGATGCGCTGCCGAGTTGCGGAAGATGAATACCGCTGCTAGGCGCGCGCGGCTGCATCCGACGTGAACCACAGGCGCGGCGATGCTCATGAAACCTGCGCAAGACGATTTGCGAAAACCGAAAGATACCCATCATGGCCGAACCCGAAGGCATCATCACCAATCTCGACTCTGCCCCTGAAGGCAAGCCCAACGGGCTCGACAACCAGCCTGCTGCCGGGATCATCACGCAATATGTGAAGGATCTTTCGGTCGAGAACCCCAATGCGCCCGAATCCTACCAGTGGACCGAGGCGCCGCAGGTTGATGTCCAGTTCAACATCGGTGCCGAGGCCGTTGGCCCGGAAGTGCACGAAGTGATGCTCAAGATCACCATTTCGGCAAGCTGCGAGCGCGGCCCGCTATATATCGTCGATCTCGCCTATTGCGGCCTTGTCGGCATCCGCAACGTGCCCGAAGAACAGGCCCATGCCTTCCTCTTCGCCGGTGCGCCGAGCCTGCTGTTCCCGTTCGCCCGCCGGGTGATTTCCGATGCGGTGCGCGATGCAGGCTATGCCCCGCTGATGATGGACCCGATTGATTTCACCGGGCTCTACATGCAGCAGTTGCAGGCCCGTCAGGCCGAAGCCGGTGCAGGCGGTGAGCCGATTTCGCCGGTGACCGGCGGCACCAACTGAGCGCGGCCAGCAGCCCGCCCCGTCAGGATCAGCGCCCGCAATGAGCCTGCTAAGGAATGTCGGCACCATCGGCGGATTGACGCTGGTGAGCCGCCTGTTCGGCTTTGCGCGTGATATCCTGCTCGCCCGCGTGCTCGGCGCGGGCGGCGTGGCGGATGCGTGGCAGCTCGCCTTCCAGCTGCCCAATCTGTTCCGGCGGCTGTTTGCCGAGGGCGCTTTCGCCAGCGCATTCGTGCCGCTGTTCAACCGCCACATGGCGGAGGATGAACACGCAGCCAAGCGCTTCGCGGGCGAGATCCTTGCGGTGCTGCTGCCGATCCTCGTGGTGTTCGGCGCGCTGATGATGCTGGCTATGCCGTGGGTGTTGTGGGCTTTCGCCAATGCCGACCTGCGCAGCGATGCGGCGATGTTCAATCTGGCGGTCATCATGGGCCAGATCGCCTTTCCCTATCTGATCTTCATGAGCCTCGCGACGCTGATCGCGGCGATCCTGAATTCGCTGTCGCGCTTTGCCGCAGCAGCAGCGGCTCCGATCCTCCTCAACATCTGCTTGCTTGCGGCGCTGGTGTGGGGCGCGTTCCAGCCCGCGAGCGGGGCAGCGGGCGAAGCGGCCCGCGCCGCCACCGGGATGGGCCTTGCCATTGCGGTCTCGGTCAGCGGCGCGCTGCAACTGGCATGGCTCTACTGGTTCATGCGGCGCGCAGGGTTTCGTATCCCGCGCCAGCGCCCGCGGCTGACCCCGCGGGTCAAGGAAATGGGCGTGCTGATCGTGCCGGCGGTGTTCGGCGCGGGCGTGTATCAGATCGCCCGCTTCATCGATCTCGCCTTCATCCGCTCGCTGCCCGATGGCAGCCTGACCTATATGGCGATGGCGGATCGCTGGAATCAGCTGCCGCTCGGCATCATCGGGATCGCGCTTGGCACGGCGATCCTGCCCGCGCTGTCGCGCTACATCAGCCGCGCCGAGGATGACGAGGCGACCCGCTTGCAGGCCAATGCGATCGAGTTGGCCATGCTGCTCACCTTGCCCTGCGCGGTGGCGCTGTTCATTTCGGGCTTTGCCTTCGTCAAGGCCTTCATGGAAGGACAGGCCTTCACCGCCGAGGATGCGCGCATCACCGGCAATGTGCTGCAAGCGCTGGTGGTGGGTCTGCCCGCCTATGTGCTGGTCAAAGTGCTCACCCCCAATTTCTTCGCCCGCAAGGACACCCGCACGCCGGTTTACACCGCGGGTGCTTCGCTGGTGGTGACAGTGGCGCTCAATTTCCTGCTGGTGCCCATCTTCGGGGTGGTCGGCCTAGCGCTCGCGGGCGCGGTGGGCGCCTGGGCCAACATCATCATGCTCGGCGTGGTGCTGGCACGGCGCGGGTTCTTCCGCCTGCCGCCGCGCGTTGTCGGACGGCTTGTCCGGATTGCTCTGGCCACCGCCGTGATGGGCGCATGCCTGTGGGGGCTGATGCAAGCGATCGCGCCCTGGCTCGCCGGCACGACCATCACCAAGCTGCTTGCGATCGGTGCGATCATGGCAGTCAGCCTTGTGACCTACGGGATCAGCACCGTGGCGCTTGGCGTGCTCGACAAAGCCACTATCGAGCGCTTAATGCGCCGCCAGACCTGAACAGGAAGAACACCAACCACCATGCGGCCCGCTATGCGCATCGTTTCCGGCATCCAGCCGACCGGCAATCTCCACCTTGGCAATTACCTCGGCGCGATCCGCAACTGGGTGGCGATGCAGGATGCGCTGGCCGAAGGTGATGAATGCCTGTTCTTCCTCGCTGATCTCCACGCCATTTCGATGCCGCATGATCCGGCCACCTTGCGCAGCGGCACGCTTGAAATGGCGGCCGCGCTGGTCGCCTGCGGGATCGATCCTGATCGATCGATCCTGTTCAATCAGGCGCAGGTGCCCCAGCACGCCGAATTGCAATGGCTGCTCAACGGCACGGCCCGGATGGGCTGGTTGAACCGCATGACCCAGTGGAAAGACAAGGCGGGCAAGAACCGCGAGGGCCAATCGGTCGCGCTGTTCACCTATCCGGTGCTGCAAGCCGCCGATGTGCTCATTTATCAGGCAACGCACGTGCCGGTTGGCGAAGACCAGAAACAGCATCTCGAACTGGCCCGCGACATTGCCCAAAAATTCAACAATGATTTCGCCAGCGAAGCGGCACCGGTTTTCACCCTGCCCGAACCGATTATCCCGGCCGAAGCCGCGCGCATCATGAGCTTGCGTGATGGCAGCGCCAAGATGAGCAAATCCGATCCTTCGGACATGAGCCGGATCAATCTGGTCGATGATGCCGATACGATGGCGCAGAAGATCAAGAAGGCGAAAACCGATCCCGAGCCGCTGCCCGAAAATGCGGCAGGGCTCGAGACCCGGCCCGAGGCGCGCAATCTCGTCGGCATTTATGCCGCGCTTTCGGGGCAATCGGTGGACGCCGTGCTGGGCCAGTTTGCCGGACAAGGCTTCGGCGCGTTCAAGCCTGCGCTCGCCGAACTGCTGGTCGAAACGCTGGGGCCGATCCGCGAGCGGTTTGTCGCGCTCAAGCAAGACCGCGAGGCCTTGGACGCAATCCTCGCCCGCGGCGCGGCCAAGGCGCGCGAGCGCGGCACGCCGACGCTTGATGCGGCCTATGCCGCGCTGGGATTGGTGCGCGGCCACTAAACCCGCGTTGCAAAACGCCGAACAGCAACGCTGCAATGTTCAATTGTTGTTCAGGCGACCTCGCTATAGGCTATGGACTATGAAGTCCGTGCTGCACATTCCGTGCATGTCCGGGCAGAGGATCAGAACCGCGACCATGACGACGACCTCACCTTTGCGCGCCTTCCCCTTCCTGCGACTGGCCCTGCCGGTTTTTCTCGCAGCGTTGCTGGCTGCCTGCGCCACCCCGTTCAAAGCCGACGTATCGCGCTTTTCGGCGCCGCTTCCCGCACCGCCGGGGCAGACCTTTGCCGTAGTCGCGGAAAACCCCAAGAACGCGGGCGGGCTCGAATTCGGCGCCTATGCCAACCTTGTCTCCAAGGAGCTGACAGAAATCGGCTATACCCGCGTCGAAGACCCAGCGAAGGCCAATATGCTGGTGCGGTTCGACTATGCGGTTGATGGAGGACGCGAACGCATCCGCACGGATTTTGTGGGCGGCGCGGGCTTTGTGAACCCGTGGTTTGGCCCGTGGGGCGGACTTGGGCCGTGGGGCCCTGTCGGCTTTGGCCGCGGCGCATGGGGCTGGGGCTTTGCCGATCCCTTCTTCGGCGCACCCGAAGTGCGTAGCTACACCATCTATTCGAGCGCGATTGCGCTGAAGATCGACGACACCGCCAGTGGCAAGCGCCTGTTCGAAGGCAATGCCCAGGCCATCTCGCGCACCAACCGCTTGCAGGAACTGGTGCCCAATCTGGTCGAAGCGCTGTTTACCGGCTTCCCCGGCAATTCGGGCGAGGTTGTGCGGATCACTGTTAAGCAGTAGGGTCACAACCGGAGATCAAGTTACCCTTGGACGGGAACGAGGAGGCGGCGCGGGGGATCGCGCCGCCTTTTTCGTGTTTTGGCATGGGGCGCGTGGTATGCGTTCGGCGGAGCAGAACCGCAAAAGCTAAAGCTTGGCGTGCCCGCCGGTCGAACCGAAACCGCCCGCGCCGCGCGCGGTTGCATCAAGCTCGTCGACCTCATCCCAAGCGGCTTGCACGACGGGCGCCAGCACCAATTGGGCGATGCGATCCCCGCGCGCGATCACAAAGGGCGCGGCCCCGTGGTTGATCAGCAGCACTTTCAATTCGCCGCGATAATCGCTGTCGATCGTCCCCGGCGTGTTGGGCACGGTGATGCCATGCTTGAGCGCGAGGCCCGAACGCGGCCGCACCTGAATTTCAAAGCCATCAGGGATCGCGAGCGACAGGCCCGTCGCCACCGGATGGCGCGCGCCGGGCGCAAGCACCACATCCTCAGCCGAGACCACATCCATGCCTGCGGCACCCGCAGTCGCATAGGCGGGCAAGGGAAGACCCTCGCCATGGGGCAAGCGCTTCAGCTTGACAGGAACGCTCACTCCGCAGCCTCTGCCCGCAAGCTCGCCGCGATCCGTTCTGCCAGCGCCATCGCCACTGCGCTCTTGGGCATCTGGTCGAGGCTTTCGACGCCATCCGCGCTGATGATGTGGACGCGGTTATTGTTGCCGCCCATCACATCGCCCGACACGTCATTGGCGATGATCCAGTCGGCTGCCTTGCGCTTGCGCTTGGCGCGCGCGTAATCGATCACATTCTCGGTCTCGGCGGCAAAGCCGATCACCAGTTCGGGACGGTTCCGCGCCGAGGACAGATTGGCGAGGATATCGGGGTTTTCCGTCAGCATCAGAGCAGGCGGCGCAGAGCCGCGCTTCTTGATCTTCTCACCCACGTAATCGCGCGGGCGCCAATCGGCGACAGCGGCTACCATCACCGCCACATCGGCAGGCAGGGCATCGCGCACCGCGCGGCCCATGTCCTCAGCGCTCTCGACATCGATACGCGTCACACCCGGCGGCGTCTTAAGCGCGACGGGGCCCGAGACCAGCGTGACCTTGGCCCCCAGCGCCGCCGCAGCGGCAGCAATGGCAAAGCCCTGCTTGCCGCTCGACCGGTTGGCGATGTAGCGCACCGGATCAATCGCTTCCCAGGTCGGCCCGGCGGTGACCAGCACGTGGCGGCCATCAAGCGGGCGGTAATCGGCCGGGGTGGCAAAATCAGCCCCGTCCATGACATCGCCGAGTTCGGCTTCGATCTCGGCCGGTGTGGCCGGCACCACGGGCTCGGGCGCGGATTTGCGCGGATCGACCATGTGATTGATCGCGGCCCAATCGATCGGCGGGGCGGCGTTGGCCTTCCCCTTCTTGGCCAGCAGCGGCCCGCCCAGATCGGGAAGGCTCGTAGGCGCAGGCTCGGGCAGCGGGGCTTCGGCAGGGAGATCTTCGGGCAGCGGCGCGTCTTCGAGAGAAGCGAATTCGGCCTCGATATCCTCGTGGCTGCGTTTGGCCGTCGAACGGGGGATGAGGCGCGAGAGCAGCCCGCTCAACCCGCCCTGAGCCGTTTCCTGTGCGGCAGGCAGGGCGGCTTCTTCCTCGGCCTCGTCGAAATCCTCTTCCGCTTCGATCGCTTCAACTTCGATCACCGGACGCGGCGCGGGCGCAGCGACCGGCGCAGGCGCGGCTTCGGGCACGGCGATGCCGAAATGCGCGGCAATCTGCGCCCAGATCGCTTCGGGTTCGGGAAGACGGCCATAGCCGAACTCGCCGCAGGCCATCGGCCCTTCATCAGGGTGAAGCACCGTCACCCCGGCGGCCTTGAGCAAGCCGACATTGCGCTGGGTGGCAGTGTGTTCCCACATCCGCACATTCATGGCCGGCACGGCCATCACCGGCTTGTCGGTCGCAAGGATCAAGGTTGTGGCAAGATCATCCGCGATGCCCGCTGCCATCTTGGCGAGCAGATCCGCCGTCGCCGGACACACCACCACCATATCAGCCTCGCGGCTGAGCTGGATGTGGCCCATCTCGGCCTCGTTCTTGAGATCGAAGAGGTTGGTATAGACTTGGTTCTCCGACAGCGCGGCGAGCGCCATCGGAGTCACGAATTGCTGACCGCCCTTGGTGAGGACACAGGTCACCTCGCCGCCGCCCTTGCGGATCAGGCGCACGAGTTCGCAGGCCTTGTAGGCCGCGATGCCGCCGCCGACGACCAGCAGGATGCGAGGGGCGGTGGTGCTCACCGCCGCCGATCCTTACCGATGAAGCCGCAGCTTCGCATGCCTTGCCTGTCTCCCCGTTCGGTGATCGCCGCGCATTCGCTTGATCCGATGCACCTGTGGTGGTTAAAATTGCCCTTACACGCTCTTCTAACCCAGCATCCCGCTCGCGAACAGAGCCCACGTCGCCCCGGCGCCGGTGAGCCCGGCCACGATGTAGCCGATCAGCGATCCGCTGCCCTCGCGCCGGTCGGTCAGAAGGGGGATATCGGGGAGCGGCGGCGGTTCGGGCGCACCGCCTTTGGGCGGGAACATTTCCTCCACGCGCCGGATCAGGCCCGGCAGGCGCAGCAGCGTTTCGGTGTCCTGCTTCAAGCGGTCGGCGAGCGCGGCTTCCGGCCCCAGCTCGTCGCGCAGCCACGAACGGACATAGGGCGCCGCCGTGTCCCACATGTTGATATCGGGATTGAGCTGGGTCGCGATCCCTTCGACCATCACCATGGTCTTTTGCAGCAAGAGCAGATGCGGCTGGGTCTGCATGTCGAAATCGCGGGTGATCGCGAACAGCCCGTCGAGCATCTGCCCGACGCTGAGTTCCTTCACCGGCTTGCCGCGCATCGGCTCGCCCACGGCGCGAAGCGCAGTGGCAAATTCGCCGACCGAATGGTAACTCGGCACATATTGCGCCTCGAAGTGGATTTCCGCGACCCGGCGGTAATTTCCGGTGGTCAGCCCGTAGAGGATTTCCGCCAGCCATTGCCGCGCGCGGCGGTCGATCCGGCCCATGATGCCGAAGTCGATGGCGACGATGGTGCCATCATCCTCCACGAACAGGTTGCCCTGATGCATGTCGGCATGGAAGAAGCCTGCGCTGATCGCCTGGGTGAGGAAGCTGATCACCAGCTTCTGCGAAATCGCATCGAGATCATGGCCGCGGGCGCGCAATTCATCGACCCTGCTGATCTTGACCCCGTCGATCCATTCGATCGTCATCACCCGGCCATTGGTGCGGTCCCAGTCGATCGCGGGAATGCGGTAGCCGCCGATCCCGGCCATTTCCTGCGCCAGTTCCGAAGCCGAAGCCGCCTCGCGCCGCAGATCCAGCTCCGAATTCGACCAGCGCTTGAAATTGGCGATGGTGAGGCGCGGACGCAGGCGGCTGGCCTCGCCGCCCATGGCCTCGACATGCGCGGCGGCCCATTCGTAGGTGGCGATATCGCGAGCGAATTTCTCGCGGATGCCGGGGCGCAGCACCTTGATCGCGACGGTGCGGCCATCAACCGTCACGCCCTTGTGCACCTGCGCGATCGAGGCCGCGCCGACCGGCACGGGATCAATTTCGGCGAAGAGCTTGTCGATCGGCTGGCCAAAACTGCTTTCGATCACCTCGCGGATCTGTGCGAAGGGCACGGGCGGCAGGCTGTCCTGAAGCGACAGCAGGTTCTGCGCGGCCTCCTCGCCCACCAGATCGGGCCGGGTGGCGAGGCTCTGCCCCAGCTTGATCGCCGCCGGGCCAATCGCGCGGAAGGCCCCGGCATAGTCGCGCGGGCCGTTCTTGCCGGTCAGCGTGACCAGCCGCGCCAGCTTGACCAGACGGCGCAGCGCCGCAGGCGCGTTGGGATCATTCTCGATCCCGACGAGCGCACGGCGGCGCGCCAGCGTCACGCCCCACCGGGCGAGGCGGGAGAGATGAGTCAGCGAAGCGGTCACGCCTTAGATCTTCCACCCCGAATGGATCGCCACCAGCCCGCCCATGATCGGTTCGACCTTGGTGTTCACGAAACCCGCCGCGCGGATCATCCGCTCGAACTCGGGCATCTTGGGGAACTTGCGGATCGATTCGACGAGATAGCGGTACGACGCCGCATCACCGGCAATCACTTGGCCCATGCGCGGCAGCAGGTGATCGGAATAGAGATCGTAGACCTCCTTGAGGCCCGCCCATTCCACCGTCGAGAATTCGAGGCAGAAGAACCGCCCGCCGGGGCGCAGCACGCGGTGGGCTTCGGCCAGCGCACGATCGATATGGGTGACATTACGAATGCCGAAGGCGATGGTGTAGGCATCGAAGGTGCCGCTCGCGAAGCTGACGGCTTCGGCATTCTGGCAGGTGAAGACAAGGCTGCCCTCGCCTTCGCCGCTGCCGCGATCGGCGGCACGTTCCGCGCCAACATCGAGCATGTCCTGATTGATATCCGCCACGGTGATATCAGCGCCGCGCGCCGCCATGCGGAAAGCAATGTCGCCGGTGCCGCCCGCCATGTCGAGGATCTGCTCACCCGGCTGCGGCTTCACCCGCTTGACGAAACGATCCTTCCACAACCGGTGCATCCCGCCCGACATGGCATCATTCATGATGTCATACTTGCGCGCGACGCTGGTGAAGACCTCGCCCACGCGGCGGGTTTTTTCTTCGGGGGTGACTTCGGTGTAGCCGAAGGAAACGGTTGCGGGTTCTGACTGTTCGCTCATGCGCCTCCACCTAGAGGCAATTGCGGCCAAGGCAAAGGGTGTTAGAGGCATTCTTTGTTGCGTTTGCCGTGCGCCCGTGAGCGAAAGCGAGCCCAGAGAAAATGCCCGAACTGCCCGAAGTCGAAACCACTGTGCGCGGTCTTGCCCGGTTCCTCGAAGGCGAGGTGGTGACCTCGTTGACGCTGAACCGCGCTGACCTGCGCCGCCCCTTCCCGCCTGATCTGGTGCAGGTGATGACGGGGGCACGGATCACGCATCTGTCGCGGCGGGCGAAATATGGCCTGATCCACACTGACCGCGCCGCCACCATGATCTTCCATCTGGGCATGAGCGGGCGCTGGCGGATCGATCCGGCTGCGCCCGAAACCCATGATCACCTGCTGATGACGACCGCGCGGCACCGCTTTGCACTGTGCGATCCGCGCCGCTTCGGTTCGGTCGATCTGGTGGCGACCGATACGCTCGACGCCTGGCCACCCTTTGCAGCGCTCGGGCCGGAGCCTTTGGGGGCGGGTCTGAGCGTTGCGCATCTCCAAGCAGCGCTGGCGGGCAAGCTGCCTGCCATCAAGCTGTGCCTGCTCGACCAGCGGATCGTGGCGGGGCTCGGCAATATCTATGTCTGCGAGGCGCTGTGGCGCGCGCGGATCAATCCGCGCAAACCGGGCGGCAAGGTCACGCGCCCGCAACTCGAACGGCTGGTGCCGGCCATCCGCGATGTGCTCGAAGCCTCGATCCGCGATGGCGGCTCCACCTTACGCGACTATGCCCGGCCCGATGGCGAGCTGGGCTATTTCGCCTCGTCCTTTGATGCCTATGGCCGCGAGGGCGAAGCCTGCCGGCGCGAGGATGGCGGCATCATCCGGCGCATCGTGCAGGGCGGGCGCAGCACGTGGTTCTGCCCGGTTTGCCAGAAATGAGGGAATCATTGACCTTTCCCCAGCGCTTGACTATGTGCGCGCCTTTCCGGCGGTCGGGCTTGTGCTCGCTCGCCCCCTTTCGAGCAGACGCAAGACTTCAAACCGGCCGCCTGCGGTGGCCCCACCAGAACGCGAGACAGACGAGACACCATGGCCAACACGCCGCAAGCCAAGAAGCGCATCCGCCGCAACGCCCGCCGTGCGGATATCAACACCGCCCGCATCAGCCGCATCCGCACCTTCATCAAGAAGGTCGAAGCAGCGTGCGAATCGGGTGACAAGGAAGCTGCGGCTGCCGCGCTCAAGGCCGCCCAGCCGGAAATGGCGCGCGGTGTGTCGCGCGGGGTGCTCCACAAGAACACCGTGGCGCGCAAGATGTCGCGCCTCACGCGCCGCGTCGCGGCGCTCTGATTCGCAATCAGCGGAGCGATTCGTTCACACCCGAAGAGGTGTGTTTACGGATTGTTCCGAGGCTTGATCTGCCAAGGGCTGCACCTTCCGAGTGCGGCCCTTTTTGCATTGTGACCGATATGACGGCCTGCCCGGCGGCAAATGTCAGGATTCTCCACGATTCGCACCCCGAAAAAGACCATAGTCGTTGTTTTTCAATTGCTTGAACGCAGTCCCTAGGGGTTCAAGCGAGTCAACAGGATTATTTCAGTTTTTTTAAAACTCCTTGCTTGCGCAAACGGCTGCGGGGCTCTTTATTCAGCCCTCATCCGGAGCGGTCGCGCTCGGATTCTAAACAATCGAGTCATCAGGGGAGGCTTCACCGGAAACGCCTGTTCCGGGGAAACGGCGAAGCTGTGTCTGGTGAAAAAGTGGTGTGGATGCGGGCAGGCCTGAACGGGCGGCCACAGGGTTAAGTGGGGAAACCATGGTGCACAGAAATGACAAAGCGCGAGCGACGCGCCGCCATGCCGATGAACATTTGATGGAAGATGCCGAAGCCGTGAACCTTGCCGCAGACTGGGCCGATATCAGCCAGGGGCTGCGTAAGGACTTGGGCCATCAATTGCACAGCCAATGGATCAAGCCGATCCAGCTTGGCAGCCTGGACCGCGAATCCGGCACGCTGGACCTGTTCCTGCCGACCGAGTTTTCCGCCAACTGGGTGCGCGATCGCTTTCATGACCGGCTGCAACTGGCTTGGAAGATCGCCCGCAGCGAAGTGCGCAAGGTCAATATCCAGGTGCACCCCGGCCGCCGCCAATTGCCCGAATTGCGCATCGATGATGGCCGCCGCCCCGCCAATGACGGGGTCAGCGCGCTGGCCATGGCGACTGGCGCGATTGCAGATGCGGGCTTCACCAGCTCGGTCGGGCTCGATCCGACACTGACCTTCGCCGCCTTCGTTACGGGTGAAGCCAATGTGCTCGCCTGCAATGCGGCCCAGCGCATGGCGGCGATCGAGGCGCCGCAATTCTCGCCGCTGTATCTCAAGGCCGCGACGGGCCAGGGCAAGACCCACCTGCTCCACGCGATCGGCCACGGCTATCTGCATGCGCACCCGCGGGCGCGGATTTTCTACTGTTCGGCCGAACGCTTCATGGTCGAATTCGTGCAGGCCCTGAAGGCCAACCAGATGATCGAATTCAAGGCGCGGCTGCGCTCGTTCGATCTGCTGCTGGTGGATGATATCCAGTTCATCATCGGCAAGGCGAGCGCGCAGGAAGAACTGCTCTACACGATCGATGCCCTGCTCGCCGAAGGCAAGCGGCTGGTGTTCGCGGCCGACCGCGCGCCGCAATCGCTCGACGGGGTCGAACCGCGTCTGCTCTCCCGCCTCTCGATGGGGCTGGTGGCCGATATCCAGGCTGCCGACATTGAACTGCGCAAGAAAATCCTCGTCTCCAAGCTGACGCGATTCGCTCCGCTTGATGTCCCCGAGGATGTGGTCGATTTCCTCGCCCGCACCATCACCCGCAATGTGCGCGAGCTGGTGGGCGGTCTCAACAAGCTGGTCGCCTATGCCCAGCTCACCGGGCAGCAGGTGTCGCTGCAACTGGCCGAAGAACAGCTCACGGATATCCTGTCGGCCAACCGCCGCCGGATCACCATTGACGAAATCCAGCGCACCGTGTGCCAGTTCTACCGCATTGACCGGGCCGAAATGAGCAGCAAGCGCCGCGCCCGCGCGGTGGTGCGTCCGCGGCAGGTAGCGATGTATCTCTCGAAAGTGCTGACCCCGCGTTCCTATCCCGAAATCGGGCGCAAGTTCGGCGGGCGCGATCATTCGACCGTGATCCACGCCGTCCGGCTGATCGAGGACTTGCGGGCGCGTGATGCCGATATTGATGGCGACGTGAGGAGCCTGCTGCGCCAGCTCGAAAGCTGATCAGGCAGGCCTGAGACGCACATAATCCCCACACCTTTGCGGCAGGCTTTTCACCGGCCTGCCCACAGGTTTGCGCACAGGCTCATCCACAGCCTATTCACAGGCTGTGCCCAGCCTGCCAACAGACATGTCCATGAGCTTGTCCCCTGCCCGACTGGAACGCTTTGCCCGCCATATCGTGCTGCCCGAAGTGGGCGGCGCGGGGCAGGTGCGGCTTGCGCAGAGCCATGTCGCGGTGATTGGCCTTGGCGGGATCGGCAGCCCTGCCCTGCAATATCTCGCGGCCGCGGGTATCGGGCAGCTCAGCCTTGTCGATCATGATGTGGTCGATGTCTCGAACCTCCAGCGCCAGACCATCTTCACGACCCGCGATATCGGCCACGGCAAAGCCGTGTCAGCGCGGCGCTGGCTTGCCAATTTCGATGATTCGCTGAGCGTCGCGGTCTCCGATGCGCAGATCACGGCCGATAATGCCGCCCGGCTGCTTGCGGGCGCGGATGTGGTGGTGGACGGCACCGACAATTTCGCCACCCGCCTCGCGGTCTCTGACGTTTGCGTTGCGGCGGGCATTCCCCTGCTTTCTGCCGCCGTCGGCCGCTTTCAGGGGCAAGTCGGGGCCTTCGCCGGGCACCTGCCTGATCAGGCCTGCTATCGCTGCTATGTCGGGGATGCCTTCGATGCCGAGGATTGCGACACCTGCGCCGAAGACGGCATGCTGGGGGCGATGGCAGGCTGGGCAGGCAGCTTTGCCGCCTTGCAAGCCGTGCGCGTGCTGCTGCAAGGGGTCAGCGCGCTGGGCGATCCGCAATGGAGCCGGATGCACATTCTCGACGGGCTGGCGCCCGGCCTTCGCACTATCCGCATCGCCAAGGACCCGGCCTGCAAGGCCTGCGCCGCGTTGTGATCGCCTCGGACGGGCGGGGTATGAACCGGGCAAGGCCGGTGAAGTGTACTCGCGAATCTTGCTATACCGCGAAATTTGCCACAATCTTCAATGCCGTCACCGAACTGGCGAACCGGGGACAGTGATGCCAACCCCCGACACCTGAGTGATAAGACGGCCACCCCTTTCTTGAAAATGCATTGCGCTGCTGCGGAGACCCTCGGATGCAACTTGCTGCTCAGCTTAAACTCATTCTTCTGCTTATCTTGATCGCTGGTGTTGGGGCTGCTTGCGCGCAGCAAGATGCAGATTCCCCGACCAAGGTCATTGCAGAATGCAAAGAGTGGATGGACCGCCAGTCGGCAATGGAGGCGACCGCAAGCCGCGAAAATTTTACGGCCAAGGGCTCCGGTGCCTGCATTAACGGAGAGATTGACGACGATTTGCACGAAAAGTTTTTTGCCTGGCTTGGCCAACTCCCTTCGGAAACCAAACCCGTTGTCGTCATTCGCTCTGGCGGGGGAGAGGCCTTTGCCGCGATTGACATTGCAGAAGCGCTTCAACAGCGTGAGGCTGCGGTTTATGTTTACGATGTCTGCGCGTCATCTTGTGCGAACTATATTTATTCTGGTGTTCGCAATCGCCATTCGATTGGCACAACAATTCTCCTGTTTCATGGCGGATTGGCGAAAGACACTGCGCAGGAAATGGCCGCGGTGTTCGATGATTTGTTACGTAGCCCGGACGGCAAGCATATCGAGAACCCCGTTTCGGAACGGAGGGAATTGATGGAGCGCGCTGAAACATACCTGAAAAAACAGGATAAATTACTCATCGCAGCAGGCATCGATCCGGTAATCATCCACGGTTTCAGTGACATGGAGATGACCGATCTTGCTTCGGCAGATTGCGATCCCGCGCGTGAGCCAGAGCTTGAATACGCCGTATTCTTCTCCGAGGATATGGTCAGAGCTTTGGGCGTCTCCCCTCTGACTGGGCGGCTCGAATATCGCGCAAATGTGATCAATGAGCGGCTGAACAGAGACACAAAGGGCGCCAAGGCCTGCGTGGCGCCGGAAAAATTCTTCCGACCGGCACGGTAACGGCGGCTCGTCCGACCACGGGACGAGACCGCTTGTCAGCTGGTGGTTGTGAGCACCTCTTCGACCCATGCCGGCACCAAAACGCTGGCCGGGCCAAGCCGCGATTCGTCAAAGCGGTGCGAGCCTTCGCTCGGCTCGAGATTGAGTTCGAGCGTGCGCGCCCCGGCGCGGCGGGCTTCCTCGACGAAACCGGCGGCAGGATAGACCGCGCCCGATGTGCCGATGCTGACAAACAGATCGCAGGTTTCGAGGGCTTGGTAGATCCGCCCCATTTCGTAAGGCATCTCGCCAAACCACACGACATCGGGGCGCAGGCTCGGCGCGGCACAAACCGGGCAGGGCGGCCGGTCAAGCATCGGCGCGTGCCACGGGCTGCGGGCTTCGCAGGCGAGACAGAGCGCACTCTTCAGCTCCCCATGCATGTGCAGCACCTGCCGCGATCCGCCACGTTCGTGCAGATCATCGACATTCTGCGTCACCAGCAGCACATCGCCCGCAAATTCGCCCTGCAAGCGCGCCAGCGCGGCATGCGCCGGGTTGGGCGCGACATGGGCCAGCGCGGCGCGCCGCATATCATAGAAGCCGAGCACCAAATCGGGATTGCGGGCAAAGCCTTCGGGCGTTGCGACATCTTCGACCCGGTGCTGTTCCCAGAGCCCACCCGCCGCGCGGAAGGTATCAATCCCGCTTTCGGCAGAAATGCCCGCGCCGGTAAGGATGACGATACGCTTGATCTGTGTCATGGCAGCTATCAAACACCCCCTCACAGATAAGGCAATGGGCAGGACAGCGATGCGTTTCGGAGTCATCGGACACAAGGGCCGGATGGGCGAAGCGCTCGCCGCCGCGATCACGGAGGCCGGCCACACGCTGCAAGTGGGGGTAGATGCCGGCGGCGATCCCGAACCGCTCGCCTGCCAATGCGATGTGCTGGTGGATTTCTCGGCACCCGCCGCGCTCGCCGCTAACCTCAGCGCGGCCCGCGCGGCGGGCATTCCGATTCTCATCGGAACCACCGGGCTGGGAGAGGAGCATGTCGTCATGCTCGCCGAGGCTGCCAAGGTGGTTCCGGTGCTGCAAACCGGCAATTTCTCGCTTGGCGTGACCTTGCTGGCGCATCTGGTGCGCGAGGCGGCGAGCAGGCTCGGCCCGGACTGGGATATCGAAGTGCTCGAAATGCATCACCGCATGAAAGTGGATGCGCCCTCGGGCACGGCCCGCTTGCTCGGCGAGGCGGCAGCGCAGGCGCGCGGCATCAGCCTGCCCGATCATATGGAAAGCGGACGCCACGGGATGACAGGCGCCCGCCGCGAAGGCGCGATCGGCTTTGCCACCTTGCGCGGCGGCACTGTCGCGGGTGAGCACAGCGTGATCTTTGCCGGGCCGTCCGAACGGCTCACCCTGTCGCATTCGGCCGAAGACCGCATGATCTTCGCGCGCGGCGCGGTGAAGGCGGCAGAGTGGCTCCGTGGCAAGCCCGCCGGGCGCTACACCATGGAAGACGTGTTGGGGCTGTAAGCGCATACGCCGATGACCAAGGACCAGATCTTCGAATTCTTCCGGCGGTTGGCCGAAGATGATCCCACCCCGCGCACCGAGCTCGAATATGGCAATGCCTATCAGCTTGTGGTCGCGGTCGCGCTGTCGGCACAGGCGACCGATGTGGGCGTCAACAAGGCCACGCGCGCGCTGTTTGCGAAGGTCAAAACTCCGCAAGCGATGCTCGATCTGGGCGAGGCCGGGCTGAAGGAGCACATCAAGACCATCGGCCTGTTCAATTCCAAGGCCAAGAACGTGATCGCGCTTTCGCAAATCCTCGTCGATGAATATGGCGGGGAGGTGCCCGCTACCCGCGAGGATCTGGTGCGCCTGCCCGGCGTCGGTCGCAAAACCGCCAATGTCGTGCTCAATTGCTGGTTCGGGCAGGAGACCTTCGCGGTCGACACGCATATCTTCCGGGTCGGCAATCGCACGGGACTCGCCAAGGGCAAGACCCCCGATCATGTCGAGGCCAAGCTCGACAAGCGTGTGCCCCAGCCCTTCCGCCTGCATGCACATCACTGGCTGATCCTGCATGGCCGCTATGTCTGCAAGGCGCGCACCCCCGAATGCTGGCGCTGCAAGGTTTCCGACCTTTGCAGCTTCCGCAAGAAGGTGCTCGAAGCGCCCAAAGGCCGCAGCGCGCCACCGCCTGCGGATTAACCGCCGGTTCAAACGCGGAGTTCGACAATGCAATCCTTGTCTGGAGTATCGCTGATGCCTGCTCGCTTCGCTTTGCTTGCCGCCCTGCCCTTCATCCTCGCCGGCTGCGCTGTCAGCCAGCAGGACAGCCCGGATCGCAACGCGCGGGTGCCCGAAGTCAAGGTGGCGGGCGAGGCGCGCAGCTGCATCCCGCGCAGCCAGGTGCGCCAGTCACAGGTGCGCAGCGATCAGATCATCGATTTCGAGATGCGCAATGGGGATGTTTACCGCGTCACCATGCCGAACCGCTGCCCCGGCCTCGGCTTTGAACGCGCCTTTTCCTACGAGACATCGATCGATCAGCTATGCAGCGCGGACATCATCTATGTGCTGACGAATATCGGCGGTGTGCCCCAGCGCGGCGCGGGGTGCGGCCTCGCGCCGTTTGTGCCGGTCGAATATGTGAAGCAGGCCAAATCCGCCTCGTAAGGGCAAGGCTTCAGCCCCGCTCCTCGTAATTGCTCTCATCCAGCTCCAACCCGGCGCGGCCATCGGCGGCGGTGTGGGCGGGGGCGTGGGGGAGTTCGACATAGTCGGGCTCTTCCACCTCCAGCATCCCTTCCCACTTGGTGATGACGGCCGTTGCCACCGCATTGCCGACCACATTGGTCGCGGTGCGGCCCATGTCGAGGAACTGGTCGATCGCAAGGATGATCGCCACGCCTTCGACCGGCAGGCCGAACATCGCCAGCGTGCCAGTGATCACCACCAGCGATGCGCGCGGCACGGCGGCTATGCCCTTGGACGAGATCATCAGCGTCAGCAGGATCATGATCTGCGTGCCGACGCTCAGGTCCATGCCATAGGCCTGCGCGATGAAGATCGTCGCGAAGCTCATATACATCATCGAGCCGTCGAGATTGAACGAATAGCCGAGCGGCAGCATGAAGCCCGAAATCCGCCGCGGCACGCCAAACCGATCAAGCTGTTCGAACAGCTTGGGCAGCGCGGCTTCGGAAGAGGCAGTCGAGAAGGCAATCATCAGCGGCTGGCGGATGTAGCGGATCAGCGCGAAGATGCGCCCGCCGAGGAACACGGCCCCTGCGCTCAGCAGGATAACCCACAGCAGCACCAGCGAGAAATAGAACTCCACCAGCAAGGTGAGATAGGTGCCAAGGATCGCCAGCCCGCTTGCCGCCACCACATTGGCGAGCGCGCCGAACACCGCGACCGGCGCATAGCGCATCACGTAGCCGGTCACTTGCAGCATCATTTCCGCGAGCGCATCCGCGCCTTTGACAAGCGCCTGCCCGCGTTCGCCGATGGCGGATAGCGCGACGCCGGCAAAGATCGAGAAGACGAGGATTTGCAGGATGTTGTTGGTTGCCAGCGCCTCGACCGCGTTCTTGGGGAAGATCGAGAGGATGAAGTCGGTCGCCTTCAGTTCCTTCACCTCACCCACGGCAGCGGCGGCTTCGGCAACATCGGGAATCGGTGCGCCAACCCCGGGCTGGAACAGGTTGACCAGCACCAGACCGAGCCCGATCGAGATCAGGCTGGCGGTGATGAACCACGTCAAGGCGCGCACCCCGATGCGGCCCAGCGCGGCGCTATCACCCATATGCGCGATGCCAACGACGATGGTCGACAGCACCAGCGGAGCCACCAGCATCTTGATAAGGTTGAGGAAGATATCGGACAGCAGCTTGAACCACGGCGCGATGGATTCCTTGATCACATCGGCGGGCATGGTCTGATTGAGCACTTGCCCGACGACCACGCCCAGCACCATGCCAATCAGGATATAAAGGGTAAGCTTGCGATCCATTGTCTCTATTCTCTCCCGGCGTTGCGCCGAGGCTAGCCTTCTGCCTCCTCAAGCGCCAGCCCCGCACGGGCAATCCGGGCATAGATGCGCGCCAGCACAGCGAGATCGGGGATCGCAACCGCTTCGTCGCGCTTGTGCATGGTGGCGTTGCACAGGCCGAATTCGATCACCGGGCAGACCGCGCGCAAGAACCGCGCATCGGATGTGCCGCCGCTGGTCGACAGTTCAGGCGCGATGCCGGTCTCGGCCTCGATGGCGGCGCTGACCAGCTTCGAGAACGCACCCGGCTCGGTCAGGAAGGGCTCGCCCGAAATGACGGGGCGCGCCTTGCCGCCGTGCTTTTCGGCAATCGCGGAAACCCGGTCGGACAGGCTCTTGCCGGTGTGGAGATCATTGAAGCGGATCGAGACCCGCGCTTCGCCCCGCGCCGGGATCACATTGGTGGCCCGGTTGCCGACGCTGATATCGGTGATCTCGAGATTGGACGGCTGGAACCATGCCGTGCCGGTATCGAGCGTCAGCGAATCCAGTTCGGCAAGGATCGCCACCAGCTTGGGCAGCGGATTATCGGCCAGATGCGGATAGGCAACGTGGCCCTGCGCCCCTTCGACCGTGATCCAGATATTGACCGAACCGCGCCGTCCGATCTTGGCCATGTCGCCAAGCCGGTGGACCGAGGTCGGCTCTCCCACCAGGCACAGATCGGGCTGGTGGCCGTGTTCGGCCATGTAATCGATCAGCGCACGGGTGCCGTGGAGCGCGGGGCCTTCCTCATCGCCGGTGATGATGAAGCTGATCGTGCCCGCTTCCTGCGGCACCGCAGCCGCTGCCGTGACCATCGCGGCAATCGCGCTTTTCATATCGACCGCGCCGCGCCCGTGGAGCAATTCGCCGCGCTCCTGCGGTTCGAACGGATCGCTTGTCCAGCCCTCGCCGGGCGGCACGACATCGAGATGCCCGGCAAAGGCGAAGTGGCGTGAACCCTTGGGCCCCTGGCGGATCGCGAACAGGTTCTCGACCGGGGCTTCATCACTGCCCGCTGCGCCGGCGCCGCGGATAAAGCGATGGACGGCGAAGCCATGCGGTTCGAGCATCGCCTGCAAGGCATCAAACACCGCGCCGGTGGCCGGGGTGATGCTGGGCGCGGCGATCAGCCGCTTGGCTAGGGAAAGCGTGTCATCCATCATCAGGACTTAGGGCCAAGTGCGCTTTCGAGCAATTCGGCGATGCGGATGCCCGCCTGCACCACGCGGCGCCGCGCGATCGGCACGCCGGCCACGATATCCTCCTGCGTCAGCGCGGTCTTCTTGGGCAGATCGCCGCTGCACACATCCTCGGTGTGGAAGGCAGTGGGATAAATGAAGTCGCGCGCAATCTGCCAGCTTTCGCGGCCCCAATCCGCCGCAGTGCCGCCGCCCAGCTCCGCCCGCTCGGCAGGGGCATAGCGCCGCGCCACCGGATCGGCGGGATCGCTGATCGCCCGTTCGGCGAGCGGGCCATCCCAGATCCAGTGCAGATTGAGTTCGGGGATAATGCCGTAATCGGTCACCCGGTCATTGCCGCCGCGATCATCCTTGTCGCCGGAATGGAGCGGCATGTGGATGTCACCGGCAAAGTGGACCAGAAACGCCAGCGCTTCGAGCCGCACCGGATCGGGCAGGCTCCGGTCGGAAAGGACGCGGTGGGCGCGTTCGATCTGCGCGGTCACGCAATTGCCATTGGCGCAATTGGCGCGCGGGTTATAGGCCTCGCAGATCGGCGTGGTGCGATAATGCCACGGCGCGGTGTAGCCCCAGCGCCAGCCTTCGCCCCGGATGCAATCGGCCCAGACGCTGGCATCCTGCAAGGTTGCAAGCGGACATTTGGGCGTCCCCAGCAGCTTTTCCGCGCGCAGCAGACGGCGGATCTCGGCGCGGGCTGCGGGCGAGATATTCGCCTCGGCAATGCTGGCGGTTTGCCGGTGCGCGTAAAAGCCCCAGGCCTGCGCCTGCCCCGGCAGCACTACCAGCAGCAGCAGCGCGAGCGGGAGCGCGAGCGCGCCGAGCGCCGCTCTCAGCCGATCTGTTCGAATTGCTCGATCACCCATTCTTCTTCCTCAGCCGCGGCGGTCCATTCGCGCATCCAGCCATGTTCAAGCACCGCTTCCATGTAGCTTTGCGCAAACCCCGGCACGGCGATGCCATAGGTGACGAAGCGCGTCACCACCGGAGCATAGAAGATATCAGCCGCACCAAAGGTTCCGAACAGGTAAGGTCCGGCGCTGCCATGGCGCGCGCGCGCCTCAGCCCATAATTGGAGGATACGCACGATGTCGCTGCGGGTTTCGTCGGAAACCCCGGGCAGCTCAAAACGGCGGCGGATATTCATCGGCAATTCGCGGCGCAGGCTTTGATAGCTTGCATGCATTTCGGCGACCATCGCGCGCGCCATGCCGCGTGCGGCGGCATCCTTGGGCCAGAACCGGTCGCGCCCGACCTTGTCGGCAAGATATTCGAGGATCGCAAGGCTATCCCAGATCACCGCATCGCCATCCCACAGGATCGGCACCTTGCCGGCAGAGGGCTGCACCTCACCCATCTCGCGCTTGAGCCGCTCCCACTCCGCGCCTCTGATCGGCACGGTCAGCTCGTCGAAATGCAGGCCCGACTGCTTGGCAGCGAGCCAGCCGCGCAGGCTCCAGCTCGAATAGGTCTTGTTGCCGATAATGAGTTTCATGGCTTGCCTGCTCCACCTTGCCGGGCCCGGCGGCCCTAGCCGTTCATCCCCGCGCTGTCGATGCTTAACGGTGAGACAGTTGAGACACTGTCCTGAAAGGGAAATGTTGTCTTGTCCAAAGCTGACAAGCGCGGCGCGGAAGGCTTCAGGGGTGTCCAGTGGCGCGGTCATATGTAGAGGCTGGCATGCGGGCGAGGGGTAGGAAAATGCTTTTCCTCACCGGTTCGGGCGCGCTAAGCTATGCGGCATGAGCCTGCCACCCTTTCACCTCGCCTTCCCCGTCGATGATCTGGCCGCTGCGCGCGCCTTCTATGGCGGGGTGATGGGCTGCGCCGAGGGGCGGTCATCCGACGAATGGATCGATTTCGATTTCCACGGCCACCAGATCGTCGCGCATCTGGCACCGGGGCAGGCGGGCGACCGGGCGCGCAATCATGTCGACGGGCATGGCGTGCCGGTGCCCCATTTCGGGCTCGTGCTGGGGATGGCGGAATGGGAAGCGCTCGCCGAGCGTCTGCGCGCGGGCGGCGCGGATTTCGTGATCGAGCCGACCATCCGCTTCAAGGGTCAGCCGGGCGAACAGGCAACGATGTTCCTGCGCGATCCGGCGGGCAATGCGCTCGAGTTCAAGGCGTTCAAGGATCTGGCCAGCCTGTTTGCGAAATAGGGCTGATACGCGTCAGCTTTGGATTCGTTCTGCTTGAAAAGCGGCCGTTCGGGGATCTGACCTCGAGAACCTAGGTTTCCGTCACCCCGGCGAAGGCCGGGGTCTAGGGGCTTGCAGAGCAGCGCCTGCCGCTCTGGATCCCGGCCTTCGCCGGGATGACGCCAGACACGCCAAAGCGGCAGCGGCTACCCCATCCACCCCTCGCCCAGCGCATCGGCGACGACCGCCGCGCGCAAGCGCTCGATCCCCATGCCCTTCTCGCTGCTGGTGAGGTGGATTTCCGGGAAGGCTGCGATGTGCTTCTTGGCTTCGACAGCGGTCTTTTCCGCGACCGCCGCCAGCTCACTCGCTTTGATCTTGTCAGTCTTGGTGAGAACGATGCGATAGCCGACAGCGGCTTCATCAAGCATCGCCATCATCTCGCGGTCGGTTTCCTTGAGCCCGTGGCGGCTGTCGACCAGTACCAGCGTGCGCGCTAGCACCGCCCGGCCACGCAGATAGCTTTTGACGAGCGCCTTCCACTTCTCGACCACTTTCACCGGCGCCTTGGCAAAGCCGTAGCCCGGCATGTCGACGAGCCGGAACAGCGGCAGCGCGCCGTCTTCCTCGCCCCGGCCAATGTCGAAGAAGTTCAATTCCTGCGTGCGCCCCGGTGTCACCGAAGCGCGCGCAATGGCCCGCCTGCCGGTGAGCGCGTTGAGCAACGAGGATTTGCCCACGTTCGAGCGCCCGCAAAAGGCGATCTCGGGCACGATCGGCTCGGGCAGGAATTTCAGCTGCGGGGCGGACAGCAGGAAGTCCACCGGCCCCGAAAAGAGCTTCGATGCGGCTTCCTCGCGGGCGACCTGTTCGGCTTCGTCGCTCACCCGCCTAGCCCTGCGCCGCTTTCTTGCGCTCGGCCTCGGCCTTTTCCTGCGCCGCTGCCGCTTTGAGCTGCGGATGCTTGGAATAGAGATAGCTCTGCTGCGCCAGCGTCAGGATGTTCGAGGTGACCCAGTAAAGCAGCAAGCCCGCGGCAAAGGGTGCCATCACGAACATCAGGATCCACGGCATGAAGGCAAAGATCTGCTGCTGCACCGGGTCCATCGCTGCCGGATTGAGCTTGAAGGTCAGCCACATTGTCACACCCAGCAGGATCGCGAGCGGGCCGATGGCAAGGAAGCCCGGCACATCGAAGGGCAGCATCCCGAACAGATTGAGGATATGCGCCGGATCGGGTGCCGAAAGGTCCCTGATCCACGCGATGAAGGGTTCATGCCGCATCTCGATCGACAGGATCAGCACCTTGTAGAGCGCAAAGAAGATCGGGATCTGGATCAGCAGCGGCAGACAGCCCGCCAGCGGATTGACCTTCTCATCCTTGTAGAGCTTCATCATCTCCTGCTGGAGACGCTGCTTGTCGTCCTTGTAGCGTTCCTGCAGCGCCTTCATCTTGGGCTGCACCGCCTTCATCGCGGCCATGCTGGCAAACTGCTTCTGTGCAACCGGGAACATCACGCCGCGCACGATCACGGTCATCAGGATGATCGCGACCCCGAAATTGCCGGCCAGCTGGTTAAGCTGGAGCAGCAGCCACAGCAGCGGCTTTTCAATCAGCCAGAACCAGCCCCACGAAATCGCCTTGTCGAATTCGGTGATGCCCTGACCTTCGTATTTTTCGAGGATTTCGCTTTCCTTGGCCCCGGCGAACAGGCGGGTGTCCTGCGTCATGCTGGCACCGGCCGCCACGGTCTGCGGCGCGTAGAGCAGATCGGTGC
This sequence comes from Erythrobacter epiphyticus, assembly GCF_034653295.1. NCBI lineage: Bacteria > Pseudomonadati > Pseudomonadota > Alphaproteobacteria > Sphingomonadales > Erythrobacteraceae > Erythrobacter > Erythrobacter epiphyticus. The sequence goes on from NZ_JAYEEU010000007.1 coordinate 25,658, forward strand.
GGAACAGCTTGCTGCCCAGCGAACGGAAGCCTGCCTCGGCAATCTTGCCTTCGCCCGGCACCAGCGCTGACAGCCAGTAGCGATCGGTGAAGCCGAGCCAGCTTGCCGCACCCGCAGGCATATCGCGCCCGGCTTCGGCGAGATCCTCGTAATTGTTCTCGTCCCACAAGGTGCCGCCAAACACCCCGAGCGGGCCGGAATGGACGAGGAATTCATCCACCGTCGCATGGGCGCTGGTGCGGTTGATCAGCGCGAAGGGCTGGATGATCGCCGCCGCGGCCGAACCATTGGTGACAGTACGGCTGGCGGTGATCATGTAATCCGCATCAATCGCAAAGCGCACGCGGTAGGTGATGCCATTGGGATCAGTGTGCGTGAAGGTCACCGGGGTCTCGGGCGTCAGCCGGGTGCCATCAGCCTGCCATACCAGCGCGGAAGGCAGGCGCTGGCCGCCTGTCACAAAGCCGAACTCGGCGAAATACTGATAGGGGGTGCCTTCCGGGGCGAACAAGCGCACCGGGCCGCTGTTCTTGGCGACGCTTTCGCGGTGATCCTTGAGGACGATGTCATCAACGCGCAGGCCGACCGGATTGATCGATCCGGCAAGGCGCGGCGTATCGATCACGACGCGTCCCGGGCTGGCCAGCGCGCTCGCCAGATCGCGGCGGGTCGCCACACCTTCACCAATGTCGGCCCCTGCAACGCCCGTTGCCGCCACGGTATCAGCGGAAGCTGTTGCACTGGTGGCCGCCGCCGGCTTGTCCACCGCAGCGGTCAGCGATGCTTCGGGATAGAAAAACCGCATGCCGATATCCCACCCGAGGATGAGAAGGCCGGAAAGCACGACGGCGAGCAGGAGATTGCGCTGGTTGTCCAAGATGAAACCCGTCAAAGAAGATCAATAAGGTGTATTATGGGATTAACACGCTGCGATTTCCACCCTCACGGTACCGGATCATAGCCATGCCCACCCCATGGGTGGCAGCGCATTAGCCGCTTAAACGCCATCCATCCACCCTTGAGCGCACCATATTTGCCGATCGCCTCGATCGCATACTGGCTGCATGAGGGAGCATAGCGGCAGGTCGGCGGCAGGATGCGCGACGGGCCAAGCTGCCAGCCGCGCGCGATCAGGATCAGCAGTTGCTTCATGATACCTTGCTGCCACGCCGCGGGCGGCGGCCATAGGCGGGATCGCTCTTGCCTTCGCCCGCGCGGATGAGCGCTTGTGCGAGCTCTTCGCCCATGCGGTGAAAATCGCGTTCGACCCCGCCAGCGCGCCCGATCAGGACGTGATCGTGATCGGCAAGCCCGTGCTCGGGCAGCGCAGCGCGCAGCAATTCGCGAAACCGTCGCTTCATCCGGTTGCGCACCACGGCATTGCCGATCTTCTTGGTGACGGTGATCCCGTAGCGGATGCCCTGCCCCTGATTCGGCCGGGTCAGCAGAACAAAGCCGGGGCGGGCATTCCTGAGCCCGCTATTGGCGGCCAAAAAATCCGCGCGCTTTGTAAGGACCGAAATCATGGGATCGCCCATAGAGCAATGACGGAGGTGGCAAAAGTCAACGGGCTCCCGAGGGGAGCCCGCAAGGCCGACCGGCCGCCCGCAACAACGCGGCCGTCAGGCCGCATGAGCGAGGAAATCGCACCCGCGCAGGCGGGCGCGGAGAAAATTACGCGCAGAGCTTCTTGCGGCCACGCTTGCGGCGGGCGCGCAGAACCTTGCGACCGCCCGGGGTCGCCTTGCGGGCGAAAAAGCCGTGGCGACGCGCGCGCACAAGATTGCTGGGCTGGAAAGTCCGCTTCATATCTTCCTCGAAATCGAAATCCGATCATGCCGCACACGCGAATGTGCGCCCGATCATCATGCTGCCACCCTATTGGCGGCGGGGATCAAGGGCGCGCGCTTATGGGAAGACAGAACCCGAGTCAAGCGGTGTGCATGCTGCGCGTCTCATGCCGGGGTGCACCCATCGCGCACGCGGGTTGACCGGCAGACCGCCAAAAGGCTGCCGCTTATGGTTTCGATTTCCCTTCAAGATCAGATCGTAATGCTCGACAAGCCATCATAGAAAAGTCATATTATTCAAGTGATTGGTTCATGGCAGATGGGAAGCTTGGGGGATGGTCGCGCTGGTCCAAACCGTCGCTTATCTGGGGCTCGAAGCCCGCCCTGTCGAAGTGCAGTGCCAGATTGCCCCCGGCTTGCCGCGCTTTTCAGTGGTCGGGCTGGCGGACAAGGCGGTGAGCGAAAGCCGCGAACGGGTGCAGGCGGCGCTCGCTGCGATGGGGCTTGCGCTGCCGCCCAAGCGGATCACGATCAATCTTTCGCCCGCCGATCTGCCGAAGGATGGCTCGCATTATGATTTGCCGATTGCGCTGGCGCTGCTCGCCGCGATGGGCGTGACCGATGCCGAACAGCTGGGTGAATGGATCGTGGTCGGGGAATTGTCGCTCGATGGCCGGATCGTGGCATCGCCGGGCGTGCTGGTGGCGGCGCTCCATGCGAGCGCCCAGCAACGCGGCCTGATCTGCCCGGCGGAACAGGGCTCGGAAGCGCGCTGGGCAAGCGGCATCACGGTGCTGGCGGCGCGCGATCTCGCCAGCCTGCTCGGGCATCTCAAGGGCAGCCATGTCCTGCCCGAACCGCGCCCGGGGGAAATCGCCGAGGGCAAGCCGCACCCCTGTCTCAGGCAAGTCAAAGGGCAGGACAATGCCAAGCGCGCACTCGAAATTGCCGCGGCGGGCGGCCACAATCTGCTGATGATCGGCCCGCCCGGTTCGGGCAAAAGCCTGCTTGCAAGCTGCCTGCCGGGGATCCTGCCCGAACTCTCGCCCGCCGAAGCGCTCGAAGTCTCGATGGTGCAATCGGTGGCCGGCATGCTCGAACAGGGGCGGATCAACCGTGCCCGCCCGTTCCGTGCGCCGCATCATTCTGCCAGCATGGCCGCGCTGACGGGCGGCGGCCTGAAAGTGAAGCCGGGCGAAGTCAGCCTAGCCCATCTCGGCGTGCTGTTCCTTGATGAATTGCCCGAATTCCAGCGCCCGGTGCTGGATTCGCTGCGCCAGCCACTCGAAGCCGGGCAGGTCGATGTGGCGCGCGCCAATGCCCATGTCACCTTCCCGGCAAGGGTGCAGCTGGTGGCCGCGATGAACCCGTGCCGCTGCGGCTATGCCGGCGATCCGGCGCGCAATTGCCATCGCTGGCCGCGCTGTGTTGAAGATTATCAGGCCCGCTTGTCGGGGCCGCTGCTAGATCGGATCGATCTGCACGTCCATGTCGCCAGCGTGAGCGCGGCGGACATGGCCCTGCCCGCCCCGTCAGAAGGCAGCGCCGAGGTCGCCGCGCGCGTGGCTGCGGCCCGCGCGGTGCAGAACCGGCGCGGGGTGCGCGCCAACGCGGAGCTGGATGGCGAAGCGCTCGAACAATGTGCCTGGCCCGATGACAAGGGGCGCGAATTGCTGATGCTGGCGGCGCAAAAGCTGCGCCTGTCGGCACGGGGTTACACCCGCACGCTCAGGGTGGCGCGCACCATTGCCGATCTTGATCATGCCGAACGCGTCGGGCGGGTGCATATTGCCGAGGCGCTGAGCTATCGTCAGATGGTGGCGCAAGGCTAGCCAGCAACGCAGCCGCTCGCCTATGGGATGGGGGTGACCCCCGCCTCTCCCGAATCCCTCCCCAACGGCCTGGCACCGTCGCCCTTCGGGCGCGCGGCCGGCGATCCGCGCCGCCGGATGATCGGGCTCGCGCTGGCGCTTGCCATCGAGGGGCTGATCATTGCGCTCCTGTTCCTGATCGGCGCGCGCTTTGCCGGGAGCGGCGAGGAAAAGGCCGATGATGCGCGGCTCGAAGCGGTGACCTTTGCCTTGCCCGATGCTGCCGAAGAGCCGCCGCCCGAACAACCGCCCGAGCCCCCAGCCGAACCGACATCGCAGACCCCGCCGGTGCCTCAGCCGCCGGTTGAACCCGCGATCATTGCGCCTGAAAACCCACCGCCGCCGATCCTGCGCAATCCCGTGCCCTTGCCGCAGCCGAGCGCCGCGCCGCCCGCCCCGCCTGCGCCTGCGCCCGCTCCGATGCCGCGCCCGGCTGCGCCGCCACGGACCTATGGCCCGGTTGACAGCGGGCCGCAGGGCGAACCCGATAGCCAGCGGGTCGGCACAGCACCCAATGGCGAGCCACTTTATGCCGCCAAGTGGTATCGCGAGCCGACCCGGCAGGAATTGGCAGGCTATCTCTCCACCGCAAGCGCGCCGAGCGCCGCGCTGATTGCCTGCCGGACTGTGCCTGATTGGCGGGTGGAGGATTGCCAATTGCTCGCCGAAAGCCCCGCGGGATCGAACATCGGGCGCGCGGTGCTGGCGGCAGCATGGCAGTTCAAGGTGCGCCCCGCGCGCATCGGCGGGCGATCACAAGTCGGCTCGTGGGTGCGAATCAGGATCGATTACACCGTCTCGCGATGATCACGCGGTAGAGGGCTTGCCAGCCCGCAGCACCACCACTTCACCAGGCAGCACCACCGTGCCATCGGCGCGCTTGCCTAGGTTTTCGGGGCGCACCAGCCACAAGTCCTGATGGCCGAGAATGCGCCCGTCATGCGCGAGGATCGAGACCGGGCCGATCGGCAGGCGATCACGCTCGTCCACCAGCACCGGATCTTCCACCACCCGCTCGGCGCCGTACTTCTGCCCCCACTGGCGCAGCGCCAGCATCGCGGGGAGCAGGTCAAAGCCCTTCTCGGTCAGGCGATATTCGATCTTGCGGCGATCATCGGCGCAAGGCTCGCGCTTGAGGATCCCGTGTTCGACCAGCTTGGCGAGGCGGTTGGAAAGGATGTTGCGGGCAATGCCGAGCTCGCTGAGGAATTCCTCGAAATGCTTGAGCCCGTTGAAGCTGGCGCGCAGGATCATGAACGACCAGCGCTCTCCCATCACTTCAAGCGCTTGCGGCAGACCACATTCGATGAGTTCGCGCAGCGGTTCTCTCAAATCACCCATGATCACTTTCCCCTGCCGACATGTGTAACCGCTTTCGCGCGCCGGACAAACTCATTTCAGTTTTAGGTTGCAACCTGCAACTTAATTGTGTAGGTGGTGATTCGCAACTGGTTTCGAATTGAAACGCTGCACTGCACAACGCACCTAGAACGAACCTGTCGAATTGCAACCCCGCATTCCGAGAAAGGACTTGTCATGAGCATTACCCTTCCCCGCACCGGCCGCCTCGCGATCTTCGCCAGCGCGCTGGTTTACACCGGCCTCAGCTTTGGCATCGCCACCTCGGCTGCACCGGTTCAGGCTGCGGGCGGCGGCTATTACACCGCCACGCTCGCCACCCCGGCTGACGCCAAGAGCGAAGTGCTCGGCGGTGTCGCCTGGAATTGCCAAGGCACCACCTGCGTCGCCGGCAAGGGCGATGCCCGCCCGCTGCGCATCTGCCGCGGCCTCGCCCGCAAGTTCGGCGCCGTGTCGCGCTTCAAGGCCAATGGCGAAGACATGGCTGCCGAAGAACTGGCCAAGTGCAACGGCCAGTAAGGCCTCTCTGAAGTCCCCTCCGTCCGCCCCTCCCTCTCCAGCGGACGGCAATCCCAGCCCCCGGCACGCATTCCCCAGTGCGTGACCGGGGGATTTTTTGCGCTTCAGAGCAGCCCGGCCGCCACCAACCGCGTTTCCAGGCTGGTGGCGTCGGTGAAGAGATGGGCATGCCAACCGCGCGCGCGGGCTGCCGCGATGTTGTCCGGATTGTCATCGGTGAAGAACAGCTCACCACCGCGCCGTCCGGTGCGCGCTTCGGCGATGGCGTAGATCGCGGGATCGGGCTTGGCGACTTTCTCCGCGCCCGAGACAATTACATCCGCAAAAAGATCGAAGATCGGCTGCGTCGGGCGGAACCGCGCCCAGAGCTCATCGCCGAAATTGGTGAGGCCGTAGAGCGGCACGCCGCGCGCATGGAGCCGCTCGACCAATGCCGGCATCCCGGCCACCGGCCCCGGCACGGTTTCGTTGAACCGCGCCGCATAGGCATGGATGTGCGCTGCGTAGGCAGGGAATTCGGCGATTCGCTCTGGCACCATCTCGGCGAGCGAACGCCCGCGATCATGCTGATAGTGCCATTCCTCGGTCACAACATTGGCGACGAACCATGCCAGTTCGTCCGGATCGGCAATCAGCTTGGCAAACAGCGCGGAAAGCTGCCATTCGAACAGCACCCGTCCGATATCGAACACCACCGCTGATGGCACCTGCCGTGCTCCTCACATGGAAAAAGCCCGCTCCCCAGGTCGGGAGGCGGGCCATCCGATCACGCGGCTGCCACTGTCAGCAGCCGCCCCAGCACGTCATCAGCCCTGACGAGCCTTGAAGCGGCGGTTGGTCTTGTTGATCACATAGGTGCGGCCACGACGACGGATCACGCGGTTGTCGCGGTGACGGCCCTTCAGCGACTTGAGGCTGTTGACGATCTTCATGTTCGGTCTTTCGAAAAAACAAACGCGCCGGATCAACGCCCGACGCGCGATAAATCTGGGTGCGCCGATAGCGACGCTAGCGGCTTTCGTCAATTGGCCTCGGCGGCCTCGGCCTGACGAATCTCGGCCAAACGCCGCTCCCACACGAGCGCATGGGCGATAATCACGTCGAGATCGGCAAATTGCGGCTGCCACGGCACGCTCGCCATCAGCCGTGCGGGATCGGAAATCAGCGAATCGGGATCACCCGCGCGGCGCGGTTCCATCCGTCGTGCCAGTGTCACCCCCGCCACCCGATCAACCGCATCGAGCACTTCGAGCACTGAAAAGCCGCGGCCATAGCCGCAGTTGAAGGTGAGCGAGCGCGCCGGATCAGCCATCAGCGCTTCCAGCACCAGCACATGGGCGGCGGCCAGATCGCTGACATGGATATAGTCCCGCACCCCGGTGCCATCGGGAGTCGCATAATCCGTACCGAACACGCTGACCCCGCTGCGCGCGCCAAGCGCGGCCTCGGTCGCGACCTTGATGAGGTGCGTGGCGCCCGCCGTCGACTGGCCGCTGCGCGCCTGCGGATCAGCGCCCGCCACGTTGAAATAGCGCAGCACGCCGTAATTGAGCGGATGGGCCGCCGCGACATCGGCGAGCATCTGCTCGGTCATCAGCTTCGACCAGCCATAGGGGTTGATCGGGCGCTGCGGCGTATGCTCGTTCACCGCCGCGACATCGGGAATGCCATAGGTTGCCGCGGTCGAGGAGAAGATGATGTGCGCGATCCCCGCCGCCACCGCTGCCGCGATCAGCGCGCGGCTTTTGGCGGTGTTGTTGTGATAATATTTGAGCGGGTCGGCGACGCTTTCGGGCACGATGATCGAACCGGCAAAATGCATGATTGCCGCGACATCCTCATCGGCAAAGATACGCGCCAGCAAAGCTTCGTCAGCGATATCGCCTTCATAAAGCGGCACACCGCCGGGCACGGCAAAGCGAAAGCCGGTCGAGAGATTGTCAATTACCACCGGGCGGTAGCCCGCATCCTGAAGCGCCAGCACCGCATGGCTGCCAATATAGCCTGCCCCGCCGGTCACCAGCACGGTTGTCGTCTTGGTCTTGCTCATGGCGCGCTCCCTAACACAGATTTTTCCCGCAATGGCCCGGAATTTTGAGCGGGATGTGCCGCTTGTGCCTGCCCCTTCGCCACATTAGAACCAACGCAGAAGAGGATCACCCCCATGCCCCGTATCAGCCCCGCTTTTGCCGCCGCCCTGCTCGCCCCGCTGGCTCTGTGCGCCTGCACCGGCCCCTTCACCGGCCCGGTCGAAGTCACCCGCTTTGTCAGCCCCGATCGCAGCGTGCTAGGCCGCGGCACGATCAGCGTGAGCCTCGCCGATGGCCCCAAGGATGAGCTCGCGCAGGCCGCCTATGTCGCTGCGGTGAGCGAGCAATTGGGCCGCATCGGCTACACCGTCGTCCCGCAAGGTCGCTCCGCCGAGCAGAGCGCCAGCATCCGCACCAGCCGCGCCGCGATTGCGGCGCCGGATACCGCCCGCCGTGGGCCGGTAAGTGTCGGGATGGGCGGGCAGACCGGCGGCTGGGGCAGCGGGGTTGGCCTCGGGGTCGGGATCAATCTGGGCGGCGGTCAGCGCGGGCCGAATGTCACCACCGAACTCAGCGTGCGGATCAATGATGCCACGGGCCGCAGCCTGTGGGAAGGACGTGCGCAAATGGCGACAGCGGTCAAATCGCCCTATTCGCAGGTCGGGCTCAATGCCCGCACCTTGGCGAGCGGCTTGTTCCGTGACTTCCCCGGTGGCAATGGCGAGACCATCACCATCAAGGCCACGGAGCTTCAGCCCGCCTCATGACATCCCTGTTCATTGATTCCGCTTTCGACAGCGGCAATATCCAGGTGCTTTCCATCGCGGGCAACACGGCGCGCCTCGCGATCACCAAGGATCACCTGTCCGACTTTTTCCAGTGGTTCCATTTCCGCGTGGCCTGCCCGGTGGGCGAGGAAATCGTGCTCAAGATCACGGGCCTCAACGCATCGGCTTATCCCGGCGGCTGGCCGGGCTATGATGCCTGCGTCTCGGAAGACCGGGATTACTGGGGCCGCGCGCCGTCCCGCTTCGACAAGGACGAGGATGGCGGGACGCTCACCATCACCTACACCCCGCAATCGAGCCTGGTGTGGTTTGCCTATTTCGCGCCCTACTCAATGGAACGGCATCACGATCTGATTGCCGATGCCGCCGCGAGCGAAGGCGTCGAGGTGGTGCGGCTTGGCACCACGCTCGATGGTCAGCCGATCGATTGCCTCGAAATGGGTGAAGGCACCACCAAGGTGTGGCTCTATGCCCGCCAGCATCCCGGCGAGACGATGGCCGAGTGGTGGATCGAAGGCGCGCTCGATTGCCTGCTTGATCCGGCCGATCCGGTCGGCCGCGCGCTGCGGCGCGATTGCCGCCTCCATATCGTGCCCAATTGCAACCCCGATGGCTCGCGCCGCGGGCATCTGCGCACCAATGCGGCAGGGATCAATCTCAACCGCGAATGGGCCCATCCGACAGCGGAGAAATCGCCCGAAGTGCTCGCCATCCGCAACCGCATGGATGTAACCGGCGTCGACTTCGCAATGGACATCCACGGCGATGAAGCGATCCCGGCGGTGTTTCTGGCCGGGTTCGAAGGCATTCCGTCGTGGACAGCGGAACAGGGCGAAGCCTTCTACCTCTATCAGCGCATCCTTGATCGGCGCACCTCGGACTTCCAGACCAAGCTGGGCTATCCCAAGGCTGCCGCGGGCAAGGCCAATCTGTCGATGAGCACCAACCAGCTTGCCGAACGCTTTGGTGCCTGTGCCATGACGCTCGAAATGCCGTTCAAGGATCTCGCCGACTTTCCCGAGCCCGAGCAGGGCTGGTCGCCCGAGCGGTGCAAGCTGTTTGCCCGCGAGTGTCTGGCCGGGCTGGTCGAATGGCTGGAGACGAAAAGCTAGGCGAGGTTGCTCGGGCCAAAAGCGTGGGGGAGCAGCACGGAAAGCGGCACGCGCCGCACCTCGGCTTCTCCCACGCAGAGCACCAGCGGATCGCTTGCGCCCAGGGCTGCGACTTCGTTGAGCATCTGGCGGCAGCGCCCACAGGGCGTGATCGGATCGGCCCCAGCGGCCAGCCCGATCACCGCCACAGCGACAAGGCCGCCGCGCCGCCCTTCGCCAAGTGCTTTGGCGACCGCGACGGTCTCGGCACAAAGCGAGAGGCCATAGCTTGCATTCTCGGTGTTGCAGCCGGTGATGATCGCCCCGTCATCAAACAGCAGGGCCGCGCCCACCGGATAGTCCGAATAGGGCACATAGGCATGGACTGCCGCAGCGCGCGCCGCCGCAATCAGGCGGGCTTCGGTTGCATCATCAAGGCTCATTTCTGCACCACCGCCCATTCGATCGGCTCCTCCGCCGCCTCGCTCACCAGCGAGGCATTGGCGCTCCATAGCAGCCACGGCCGCCCGGCATAGTCCGGCTGGGCGCGATCCCGCATCAGCCACAGATCGCGTTCCAGCGCCTGCGCGCTGCGATGGCGTTCCTGAAACGCGCGCCCCAGCTTGAGAATCACCGGCTTTCCCGCGTGTGTCTCGATCTGGTTGATGAAGGTGACGAGCTCGCTCTCCACCGCCGCATCGCTGACCGGCTGGGCGCAGCCATCGGCAAGCCGGGTGAGCGCAATCGCCGGCGGGAGCCAGCCGCTATCGCGCGGCACCATCCGCGTGAAGAACGCCGATTGCGCATCCGCCGGGCGGCACGGATCAAACACGTGGATGACCCCGACCTTGAGCCCCGCCTCGCGCGCAGCCGCAAGCCGCGCGGCAAAACCGGGATCGGGCGGGCCGCTTTCATCAGGCAATTCGAGATAGGCAAAGGCTGCACCCAGCGCCTTGAGCGTGGCAAAGCGGGTGGCAGCGGCATTGCTTGCGATCACCGCGCCCTGTTCGGGGAAGACCGTTTCATCCGGGCGCCAAGCCCGCATGTCCCACCAGAACCAGGCGAGGAAGGCCAGCCCGGTCAGCCCCGCCAGCGCGCCTGCCCGCCACAGCCAGCGGCGCGGCGCCTTGCGCCTCGCTTTGGAAGAACCGCGTGCCATGATCAGCCCTTGATGTGCAGCACGCAGATCAGCGTGAACAGCCGCCGTGCGGTGGCGAAATCAGTCTCAACCTTGCCTTCCAGCCGTTCGAGCAGCATTTCAGCGGCGTTGTTGTGAATGCCGCGCCGGGCCATGTCGATGGTTTCGATCTCGGCCGGAGTCGCCTTGCGGATCGCCTGATAATAGCTGTCGCAGATCGCGAAGTATTCGCGGATCGGGCGACGGAACCGCGCCATGCCGATCAGCAGCGTTTCCAGCAATTGCCCGCTGGTATCGCTGACATCCATCGCCAGCCGCCCGTCCCGCACCGCGAGATGGAGATGATAGGGGCCATGCGCGCCGCGCTCCATGCTCCTCACAGGCTTGAAGACATTTTCCTCGATCAGATCATAGATCGCCACCCGGCGTTCCTGTTCGACATCGGCATTGCGCCACAGGATCGTTGCCTCGTCGAGCGTGATCTGCGCAATGCGATGCCCGCCCGCCGGGCCAGCGGCAGGAGCAAGCGACAGGGAATCAGGCGGGAGCGCGGCCATGATTACCGCCTTCGCAGATCGATGGGCCGCACTTCAAGCACTTCGGCAAACTCTCCCCACTATCCACAGGGCGACCGCGCCCTTTTCCGCGGATTGCCCCTTGCGCCCGATACCCCCACGCGCGCATCAGGCCGCTATGGCCGAACCCGAAAAACTCCTGCTGATCAAGAGCGATGACAGCGCAGCCCCCACGCCTGTGATGAAATTGCCCGCCAATCTGGAGGCGGAGGCAGCTTTTCTGGGCGCGGTGCTGATCGATAACCGCGTGATCGAGGAATTGACCGTGCCGATTCGCGCGGAGCATTTCTTCGAGCCGCTGCACCAGCGCATCTATGCCCGCGTGCTCACCCTGATCGAACGGAACGCCACTGCCTCGCCGGTCACGCTGCGCCCCTATTTCGAAGCCGATGAAGCGCTCAGGGAATTGGGCGGCACGACCTATCTGGCGCAATTGACAGCGAATGGCGCAGGCCTGCTCGCACCGCGCGAATTGGCGCAGCAGATCTATGATCTGGCGCTGCTGCGCGAATTGGTAAGCGTCGGGCGCGGGCTGGTCGAAGGTGCGCTGGATACCTCCGAAGACACCTCGCCGCTGGATCGCATCGCGCGGGCCGAGGCCGATCTCTTCAAGGTCGCCGAAGGCGCAGCCACTGGCAGCGAAGCCTCCACCTTCCGCGAAGCCGCGCTCACCGCGATCAAGATGGCCGAAGCCGCGATGAATTCGGGCGGCGGGCTTTCGGGCAAGACCACCGGCCTCGCCACGATCGATCAGAAAACGTCGGGCCTGCACAATTCCGACCTGATCATCCTTGCCGGGCGTCCCGGCATGGGCAAGACCTCGCTTGCCACCAACATCGCCTTCAATTGCGCCGAAGAACATCTCAAGTGGCAGCGCGACGGCGGCGAATTCAACTACGGCGCGCCGGTGGCCTTCTTCAGCCTCGAAATGAGCGCCGATCAGCTGGCCACGCGTATCCTTGCCGAACAGGCCGAGATCTCGTCCGAAGCGCTGCGTTCAGGGAAAATGAGCCGCGAGGATTTCCAGAAGCTCTCCTTCGCGAGCCAGCGCCTTGCCGAATTGCCGCTCTATATCGACGATACGCCTGCGCTCACCATCGCAAGCTTGCGCACCCGCGCGCGGCGGCTGAAGCGGCGGCATGATATCGGGCTGATCATCGTCGACTATCTGCAACTGCTGCAAGGCTCGGGCCGCGGCAGCGACAACCGCGTCAACGAGATTTCCGAGATCAGCCGCGGGCTGAAAACGCTCGCCAAGGAATTGTCGGTGCCGGTCATTGCCCTGTCGCAGCTCTCGCGCGCCGTCGAACAGCGCGAGGACAAGCGCCCGATGCTGTCAGACCTGCGCGAATCCGGCTCGATCGAGCAGGATGCCGACATGGTGTGGTTCGTCTTCCGCGATGATTACTATCACCTGCTGGTCAAGCCCGACACGCCGGATGAAAGCTCCTCGGCCGAAATGAGCGAGAAATACCGCGCGTGGGAGGAGAAGTACGAACAGATCGTCGGCAAGGCGACACTGATCGTGGCCAAGCAGCGCCACGGTTCAACCGGTAATGTGCGGCTCCACTTCCAGAGCGACATCACCAAGTTCACCTCGCCCAGTTACAAGGATTATTCGGACTACGGGTTCGAATAGGCTCGCCGCTCAGCCCGTGCCTGCCCGGCTGATGCGGTAATCCGCCAGCGACAGCCAATAGACCAGCAACCAGCGCAGCCGGTTGTACCAGGTCGCGCGCTTGGCATACCAGGCTGGTGTCACCGGCACGCTGGCGGCTTCGAGATGATCGATCAGCCCGCGCAGCTGCGCCGCGAGCGCGGCATCTTCGATCCGCACCATCAATTCGATGTTCACGCGGAAGGAGCGCTTGTCGAGATTGGCGCTGCCGACATAGCTGATATCGTCCACCACCAGCAGCTTCATATGCAGCTTGCAGGGGGTGAATTCGCACAGGCGCACCCCGGCCTTGAGCAGCGAGCGGTAAAGCAGCCGTGCCATATCAATCGCCGCCGCAATGTCGGACTTGCCGGGCATCACCATGCGCACCGGGCCGCGCCGGGCAATGTCGGCGACCTGTCGGCGGAAACTGCGCGGCGGGGAGAAATAGGCCGAAACCGTATCAAGCCGCCGGGCGCGCCGCAGATCACGGCTGAACAGCGAGACCCAGTGCCCGTGCCGCACAAGCGGGCCGCCCATCAGCAGTTGCACCGGGCCATCACCGCCATCCCATTGCTGGACGAATTCGCGCAGGCGGCGCAGCTGGTTGATCCGGCCTTGCGCCTCGCCCTCCACCCAGCGCGCGAGCAACCCGAACCACTCCACGAATTTGGCGACCACCGGGCCTTCGATCACCACCGCCAGATCGCACCAGCCATTGCGCGCGGGCGGATTGAAATAGTGGTCCGAAACATTGGCACCACCTGTCATCACCCGCACGCCATCGGCAATCGCGATTTTCTGATGGTTGCGCACCAGATAGCGCTTGCCCCAGCGCGGCGAGAAAATCGCGAAACGGCCCCCCGCTGCGATCAGCGGGGCGAAGAAATCAGCCCCGGCATCATTGCCGAAATCATCGACAATCAGGTGCACCGCCACGCCGCGTGCCGCTGCGGCAATGAGCGCCTCGCGCACCGCGGTGCCCGAGGCATCATCATCGAACAGATAATAGAACACCTCGAGGCTGTGCTGCGCCCCGGCGATCAGGCCCAGCAGCGCATCGAAGCGTTCGGCACCGCCGGGATGGAAGGTGAAGTGGTGGTCCGCCGCGGTCACGGTGAAGGAGGGATAATCCGCATAGCCTTGCGCAGCATCGGCGGGCGAAACACTGAGGGCGGCGGCGTCCATGGGCCCAGCATAGCCGCTCTTGCGCGAAGTTGCATTATCTTGACTCTGCGCGCCCATGTGCCTAGTGCGCGCCTTCTTCCCGAATTCTCCGTAAAAGAGGCCGCCCATGGCACGCGTTACCGTTGAAGATTGCGTCGACAAGGTTCCCAACCGCTTCGACCTCGTCCTGCTCGCTGCTCAGCGGGCGCGCGAAATCTCGGGCGGCAGCGAGCTGACGCTGGATCGCGACCGCGACAAGAACCCGGTCGTCGCGCTGCGCGAAATCGCCGAACAGACGATCGTGCCGCGCGAGCTCCACGAAGCGCTGGTTAACGGTCTTCAGAAGATCCTGCCCGATGATGAGGACGAAGCCGACGAAATCGGCTCGCTCAGCCAGTCGGCCGAAGCGCTCCGCATCACCGCGGCTGCGCCGGCGCGCAACACCTCGCTTGGCGGCGATTACGACGGCTGAAACCTGCCGGATCGGATGTCCGAGAATGACAGAGGCCGCCCCACCGGGCGGCCTTTTTTGTTGGGGCGCGCCCTGGCGGCCTTTTGGAAACGGCAGGCCGTGGGCTGGCACGGCACACTATCGCTTGGCCTTGCGATCAAACCGGCATAGCCTGACGCCGCAGGCAACCACGACCTGCGGCAAGGGCGCGCACAAGCATGGCCAGCATTGCAGTTTACAGCGTCAAAGGCGGGGTCGGCAAAACCACCTTTGCGGTCAACCTCGCGTGGTGTTCGGCCCAGATCTCGCGCCGCAAGACGCTACTGTGGGATCTTGATCCGGCCAATGGCGCGGGGTTTCTCCTCGGGATTGATCCGGGCAAGAAACACACCGCGCACAGCGTGTTTGCCGATGGCAGCGATCCGGCTAAGCTGATCCAGCACAGCCGCTATCCCGGGCTCGATCTGCTGCCTGCCGATGAAAGCCTGCGCACGCTTGATCGCCAGCTTGACAAGCTCGGCAAGAAGAAGCGGCTCACCAAGCTGGTGGAGCGGCTTGCCAAGGATTATGATCGCATCATCTTCGATTGCCCGCCGGTGCTGAACGCGGTGAGCACGCAGGTGATGCGCGCCGCCAATGTGGTGATCGTACCGCTGCCGCCTTCGCCATTATCGGCGCGCGCTTTCGAAACCGTGGTTGAGGAAGTGCGCGGCGCGGGCAAGGGCCATCCGCCGATCCTGCCGGTGCTTTCGATGATCGATATGCGCCGCTCGCTCCACCGCGACGCGCGCGCCGCCAACCCGACGTGGCCGGTGGTGCCGCTCGCCAGCGCGATCGAACAATGCGCGGTGGAGCGCCAACCGGTCGGCGCCTTTGCCCCGAAATCACCCGCCGCGCGGGCCTTTGCCCAGCTCTGGACTGCGATCGAGCGCAAGCTCGCCAGCAAGTAAGCCTCTATCGCGGTTTGGCATTTGCTGCCAAGAATGCGGCCCCAGCATGGTGGTGGAAGGGGTGCGGGCGCAATGAACGGTATTGGCGAAGGGATCGGCGCGGCCATCGAGGGCGGATTGCTCGCCCGCGCGGTTGAACCCTCACAGGGCGAGGCGCGCCAAGAGCCGCATGCGCCAATCGCATGCCTCAATTGCGGGGCAATGGTAACCGGGGCCTATTGCGGCCAGTGCGGCCAGAAAGCCCATGTCCATCGCAGCCTTGCGGCAATCGGCCACGATATCATGCACGGCGTGCTGCACCTGGATGGCAAGCTGTGGAACACCCTGCCGCTGCTTGCTTTCAAGCCCGGCCAACTCACCCGCCGCTTCATCGAAGGCGAACGCGCCAAATTCGTCAGCCCGATGGCGATGTTCCTGTTCAGCGTCTTTGCGATGTTCGCCGTGTTCCAGATGGTGGGGATCGGCTCGCCCACCGATATCGCCGATGATCTGTTCGGCACGCAGAAGGACAGTCCCTTCCAGGCCGAGATGCAAAAGCAGATCAACACGCTGGAAAAGGAGCGCGCCACCCTGCCCGCGGGCAGCCCGCGCCGGGACGAGATCGATGGCGAGCTCAAGGGCCTCAACTTCGTGCTGGCGCAGGGCTCCGGCGAGGCAGGCGCAACGGACAAGGTTGTCAGCGTCAACACCGGGATCCCGTTTCTCGACAAGGTCTTGCTCGAAAAATGGCAGAAGAACCCCGGGCTGATGATCTACAAATTGCAGGCCAATGGCTACAAGTTCAGCTGGCTGCTGATCCCGCTCTCGCTCCCGTTCCTGTGGCTGATGTTCGCCTGGCGGCGGCAGTTCAAGGCCTATGATCACGCTGTGTTCGTGACTTATTCGCTGGCTTTCATGTCGCTGCTGTTCATCGCGATGTCGCTGATCAGCGTGATCCCGCAAGGCAGCGGCTGGGCGGCGGGGCTGTTCGTGATCGGCGCGCCGCTGCATCTCTACAAGCAATTGCGCTACGCCTATGGCCTCACCCGGTTGTCGGCGGTGTGGCGGTTTGTGGTCCTGCTGATCTGCACCCAGATCGTAATCACGCTGTTCCTGCTGATCCTCGGCGTGCTCGGCGCGTTCTGAGGTTCAGGGGCAGGGATAGCGTTTGCGCACCACCTCGGCGAAAGCTTCGGCGAGGGCTGTGCGGCGCGCCTGTTCGGGGGCAAGGCCGGCGAAATGCGCGAACAGATCATCGCTGTCGAGTTCGGCGGTGGGCGGCAGGCACGCCTCCACCGGCTGCCCGGCAGCCGCGCGCGCTGCCAAATCGCGGCGATAGGCCCTGCCCGCGCCCGCAACGGCTTCGAACAATTGTGCTGCCTGCGGGGTCTCGGTCCAGCCCGGCCCGCTGCGGCTGACTTCGCCGAGCCGTTCGAGGAAGGCCGCCACGCTCATCGCTTGCGATGGCGGAGGCGCTTCGCCGGGCGCGGCGGCCGGAGGCTCCTGCGCCGCCAGCGCGCTGCTTGCCGCCAGCATCATCGCCGCACTGAAGATTGCCCGCATCACCTGGCCTCCCGCTTGATCGCCCGCGCGCCATTGCGGAGCCGCGATGAACCGGCGGTGACCACACGCAAAAAGAGCGCCCGGATCGCTCCGGACGCCCTTTCGTGGTGATCCTTGATGCGGAACGCTTACGCGCCCTGCGGGGCCTCGTCGCCGCCCGGTTCCGTCGCACCGCCAAAGCGCTTGCCTGCCTTGGGAATGGCCGAGCCATGCACCGGTCGGGCAATCGCCGGGCCGCGCGGGGCATCGGGGCGATCGATCTTGCCGTCCTTGAGAAGCTGATCGATCTCCTCGCCGGTCAGCGTCTCGTATTCGAGCAAAGCCTGGGCGAGCAGGTGCAATTCATCCTCGTGGGTCTTGAGAATGTCGGTTGCCCGCTTGTGCGCGCCTTCGACCAGCGACTTGATCTCGGCATCAATCAGCTTGTTGGTCTCGTCTGAAGCCATGGTACGCATCGTCTGACCCATGCCGAGATAGCCATCCTGGCTTGCCTCGTATTGCAGCGGGCCGAGCTTCTCGCTCATGCCCCAGCGGGTCACCATGTTGCGCGCCAGATCGGTGGCATACTGGATGTCCGAAGAAGCGCCCGACGACACCTTGTCATGGCCGAAGATGATCTCTTCCGCCACGCGCCCGCCCATCGAGACCGAGAGGTTCGCGTGCATCTTGTCGCGGTGATAGGAATAGCTGTCGCGCTCCGGCAGGCGCATCACCATGCCCAGCGCACGGCCGCGCGGGATGATGGTGGCCTTGTGGATCGGATCGGACGCCGCCTCGTGCACCGAGACAATGGCATGGCCTGCCTCGTGATAGGCGGTCATCTTCTTCTCGTCCTCGGTCATCACCATGGAGCGGCGTTCCGCGCCCATCATGACCTTGTCCTTGGCGTCTTCAAACTCCTGCATGGCGACCAGCCGCTTGTTGCGACGGGCAGCGAGCAGGGCCGCTTCGTTGACGAGGTTGGCAAGATCCGCGCCCGAGAAACCCGGCGTGCCGCGCGCAATCACCCGCGGGTTCACGTCCGGTGCGAGCGGCACCTTCTTCATGTGGACGCTGAGGATCTTCTCGCGGCCATCAATATCGGGGATCGGCACCACGACCTGACGATCGAAGCGGCCCGGACGCAGCAGCGCCGGATCGAGCACATCGGGCCGGTTGGTGGCGGCGATGATGATGATGCCTTCATTGGCTTCGAAGCCGTCCATCTCGACAAGGAGCTGGTTCAGCGTCTGCTCGCGCTCGTCGTTGGAGTTGCCGAGCCCGTGACCGCGCGAACGGCCGACGGCGTCGATTTCATCGATGAAGACGATGCACGGCGCGTTCTTCTTGGCCTGTTCGAACATGTCGCGCACGCGGCTGGCGCCAACGCCGACGAACATTTCGACGAAGTCCGAGCCCGAAATGGTGAAGAACGGCACGCCCGCTTCCCCCGCGATGGCGCGGGCGAGCAAGGTCTTGCCGGTGCCGGGCGAGCCGACCAGCAGCGCGCCCTTGGGGATCTGGCCACCGAGTTTGGAGAAGCGCTGCGGATCGCGAAGGAATTCGACGATTTCCTGCAATTCCTCGCGCGCTTCATCAATCCCGGCGACGTCATCAAAGGTGACACGGCCCGAACGCTCGGTCAGCAGCTTGGCCTTGGACTTGCCAAAGCCCATCGCGCCGCCGCCGCCGCCCTTCTGCATCTGGCGCAGCGCGAAGAAAGCGATCCCGAGGATCAGGATGAAAGGCAGCGAATTGAGCAGGATATAGAGCAGCATATTGGGCTGCTCTTTCTGCTTGCCGGTGAACTGCACGCCGTTCTCTTCGAGCAGGCGCGTGATCTCGACATCATTGGGCACCGGCACCGTGGCGAAAGCTTCGCCATTGCGCATCCGCCCGGTGATCAGCTCGTCACCCAGTTGCACTTCGGCCACTTCGCCCGACGACACCGAATTGCGGAAGTCGGAATAGCGGATCGTGGTGCCCGGCGAGCCGCCGGCATTGCCGAACAGCGAGACGACCAGAAGAAGGGCAAGAAAAATCCCGCCCCAGATCATCAACTGCTTCACCCAGGGGCTGGGCCCTTCGGGTTGCTGCTGCGGATCGTTTGACTCGCTCATCGGCTGGATTCCTTTCGTGCGAGATAATGTAGGACGTGCAAGGTGAATGGCAAGCTAATGCTCGCCCATGCCAGAGATACGGAATTTGCGATCAGAGTGATGCGCTGGCGCGATCATGTTTCGCGCGAAGGCGGCGCATAGGCGGCGAGGAACACATCCACCGCCCCGGCAATCCGCCGCGCGCTGTTTTCCGGCGTGACCTCCGCACCGAAACGGCGCTCCAGATCGCCCATGCCCTTGCACATGGAGACGAACTGCTCGGCGGCCAGCTCGGCGTCGGCGATTGCCAGTTCCCCGGCGGCGCAGGCATGTTCCAGCCAAGCCGCAAAGGCCCGCTTCATCGGCCGCGGCCCGGCATCAAGAAAGGCCGCACCGATCGCCGGCTCATGCTCGGTCTCGGCGGCGATGCGCCGATCAAACTGGATCATTTCCGGGCGTGAGAGGAAGAAAACCATGGATTCCCCGATCGCTGTGAGCCGCTCGCGGATGGTGCCGGGCTGCGTTCCCTCGATCGAGAAATGCTCGGGCATGCGCTCGCATTCGCCTTCGACGGCGGCAGCAAACAGCGCGCGCTTGTCGCCGAAGTGGTTGTAGATCGTGACTTTGGAAACCCCGGCATCGGCAGCGATCTGCTCGATCGCGGTGGCAGCATAGCCGTTGGTGAAAAAATGCTGTGCGGCCGTCTCGACAATTGCCCGCCGTTTCGCAGCATCCAACGGACGCCCCACGCGGCGGGGCGCAGGATCCCCGCCAGCGGAATTATTTTCAGCCGTGGATGAACCGGCGATTGACAAAGTGAACGACTCCGTTCAGTTAAACGACATCGTTCAGTAATGTTCCGCTTCGTCTAACAACGCAATCTTTTTCGCCGCACTTCGGTTCCCCCTCCTCTCCCCGAAAGGCTTTGCATCGATGCTCTGGATAGCCATCCGCATGCTTACCGGCGATGCCCAGAAATTCTACGGGCTGCTGTTTGGCATCGGCTTTTCCACCCTGCTCATCACCCAGCAGCTCACCATCTTCGTCAATCTGATCGAGCGCGGGGCCAGCGGGGTCTATAACGCACCTGAAGCGCAGATCTGGGTGATGGACCCGGTCAGCCGCACGACCGATGTGAAATATGAAATGCCCTCGACCGCGCTTGATGAAGTGCGCTCGGTCCCCGGGGTCGAATGGGCGGTGCCGCATCTGCGGGCGACGGCAGCGGTGCGCTCGGGCAATGGCGATCTCGAAGGGGTGACGATCATCGGGGTCGATGATGCCACCCTGATCGGTCTGCCCAACGAGATGCATCGCGGGGCCAAGCAATTGCTGGCCAGCCCCGATGCCGTGCTGATCGATGATTACGGCGCCAAGAAGATGTTCAAGGATGATCTTGATCCCGTTGGCCAACGGCTTGAGCTGAATGATCAGCGTGCGATCATCCTCGGTATTGTGGATGCGATCCCGACCTTCACCAGTCAGGTCACGCTGTTCACCAAATACAGCAATGCGCTCAATTTCGTGCCCGGCACGCGCAACCGCCAGAGTTTTGTGCTGGCTGGCGTGACCGCGGGCGCCGATCCCAAGGCGGTGGCTGAACGGATCACCCGGCAAACCGGCTGGAAGGCCGAAACGCGCGATGAATTCGCGCAGGCCGGGGTTGATTTCATCATCCAGAACACCGGCATCCCGACCAATTTCGGGATCACCGTGGTGCTCGGCTTTGTCGTCGGCGTGGCCATCGTCGGGCTCACCTTCAGCCTGTTCATCCGTGACAACATCAAGCAATTCGGCGCGCTCAAGGCTATTGGCGTGACCAATCGCAAGATCGTGCGGATGGTCGCAGTTCAGGCTGGGCTGGTGGGACTGATCGGCTACGCGCTTGGCGTGCTGGGCACGATTGCCTTTCTGCGGGCCTTTGGCGGCAACCCCTTCTTCAAGGGCTTCTACATCCCGTGGCAGGTGCCGCTGATCAGCCTGACATCGGTGATCGTGATCCTGTCGATCACCGGCTGGCTGGCGCTGCGCACTGTCATGAAAACCGAACCGGCGGCGGTGTTCCGGTGAGCGCGCCCGTGATCAAGGAGCAGGCCATGAACGCCCCCTGCAGCGCCGAAGCCGCGATCTGCGCGCGCAGCATCACCCGCGATTTCCAGGCCGGACAATCGACCATCCGGGTGCTGCACGGCATCGACACCGACATCCGCTCGGGCGAGCTCACTTACCTTGTCGGCGAAAGCGGATCGGGCAAGACGACGCTGATCTCGATCATGTGCGGCATCCTCTGGCCGACCGAGGGCGAGGTGAAGGTCTTCGGCACCGATATCTACAAGCTGTCGGACAATGATCTCGTCAATTTCCGGCTCAACAATATCGGCTTCATCTTCCAGCAGTATAACCTGATCCCTTCGATCGATGCGGCGGCCAACGCGGCCGTGCCGCTGATCGCGCAGGGCGTGCCGGTGGAAGAAGCGCGCGAGCGGGCCAAGGTGCTGCTCGACCGGCTCAATATCGGCAATCAGGCCGACAAGCTGCCACGCCAGCTTTCGGGCGGCCAGCAGCAGCGTGTCGCCATCGCCCGCGCGTTGGTGCACGAACCGCGTCTGGTGGTCTGCGACGAGCCAACCGCCGCGCTCGATGCCCGCTCGGGCCGCCGCGTGATGGATCTGCTGCGCGAAGTCGCGGTGGCGGCCGATCGCGCCTGCATCATCGTGACCCACGACAACCGCATCTTCGATCTGGCCGACCGCATCATCGTGCTTGAGGACGGCCGCATCACCCATGACGGCACCACCATGCCATCGGATCACTGAGCCCTTCCCCCTCCCCTCCCTCTCCCATCGCCCTGCGAGGACATTATGGCTATCTCCCTGCGCAATATGAGCTTCTCCCGCCAGCTGCTGCCGATCTTTGCCGTGGTCGGCGTGATCGGTGCGGGCTTCTACATCGTCGGTGAACTGCCCGACCGCGCGATTGCACAACCCCGCGTCCAACCGCCCAAGGCCACCGGCGACCTCGCCAATGCGCCGCGCGTGGCCGGCGCCGGGCTGGTCGAACCGGCGAGCGAGATCATCGATATCGGCGCGGCGCTTTCGGGCCTTGTCACCGATCTGCGGGTCGCGCCCGGCGACACTGTCGGCAAAGGCGATGTGCTGTTCATGGTCGATGATCGCGCGGCGCGCGCGGCACTGGCCGAAGCGAACGCCGCCATCGCCGAAGCCCGCGCTGCCATCGCCGAAGCCTCCGCCGCGCAAACCACCGCGCGCCAGCAGCTTGATCTCTATCGCAAGCTTGATGATCCCGCCGCAGTCTCGCGCGCCGAGGTGATCCGCGTCGAAGGCGAAGAAACCGCGGCCACCAGCCGCCTCGGCCTCGCGCGCGCACGGCTCGCCGCGGCTGAAGCCCGCGCTGCCAGCACCCGCACCGAAATCGAACGGCTGACCGTGCGCGCCCCGATTGCGGGGGAAATCCTTGCCGTGAATATCCGCCCTGGCGAATTCGTCTCGACCCAGGGCGGCGGCAATGCCGCGCCCTTCATCCAGATGGGCACCACCAATCCGCTGCATATCCGCATCGACATCGACGAAAGCGAAGTCGCCCGCGTCAAGCTCGGGGCGGATGCCACGGTCTCGCCGCGCGGCGCCGCGGATATCCGCGTCAAGGCCAAGTTTGTGCGCGCCGAACCACTGGTGGTGCCCAAGCGCTCGCTCACCAACAGCGCGGCCGAGCGGGTCGATGTGCGCGTGATGCAGGTGATCTACGCCGTCCCGCCGAGCGAGGCCTTCAAGGTCGGCCAGCAGGTCGATGCCTTCATCCCGGCGCGCGCCACTGCGGCCAAGGGGAACTGACCGATGCGCCGCCGCCTTATCACCGCAGCCGTGCTGTCATCCGCGCTGGCGCTGGCCGCCTGTGCGGGTGGCCCGCCGCCGACCATCGCGACCCCGACGCCGGATCTGCCGGAAAACTACTTCGCCTTGCCGCAAGGGGCCGCGAAGGGTGATCTCGCCGCGCTCATGCCGCAGGACGATCCGGCCTACCGGGTACTGTCCACCGCCGCACTCGCCAACGCGCCGAGCCTCGCCGAAGCGCTGGCACGGGTGGAAAGCGCGCGGGCAGGCGCGCGCGGCGCACGGGCGGCACGCATGCCCAATCTTGATGCCGATGCCTTTGCGCGGCGCAACCGCATCAACCCGGCGCAGTTCGGCGAAGCGGGCGAACAGGGCATCATCCCCAATGAACTGACCTCCTATGGCGCGAATATTGTCGCAAGCTGGGATCCCGATCTGTTCGGCCAATTGAAGGCCCAGCAGCGGGCTGCCGCTGCGCGAATCGATGCCGCCAGCGCGCAGGCACAGGCGGTGCGGATCGCGCTGCTCGCCGAAATTGCCGGCTCGGTTACCGATTGGCGCGTGCTCGCCGAACAGCGCGCCGCGCTTGCCAGCGATGTCGCCGCTGCCGAACAGCTGGCCCGGCTGGCCGGATCGCGCGAGGCTTCGGGCATTGCGCCGGGGTTCGATCGGGTGCGCGCCGAAGCCGCAGCCAGCGCCTCGCGCTCGCGCCTTGCCGCGCTCGATAGCGAGAATGCACGCATCATCGGCCGGCTGGTCACGCTGACGGGGCAGGACGCGGCGACGGTTGCCGCCGCGCTCGGCACCGCCGCATCGGGTGCGCTGACACCGCGCCCGGCCCCTGCTGCGCTGCCGTCCGAGCTCCTCGCCAACCGGCCCGATGTGGCCGCCGCCGCCGCCCAACTGGCAGCAAGCGACGCTGATCTGGCCGCTGCCGCGCGCGCGCGCTTTCCGCGCCTCACGCTGTCCGGCGTGATCGGGCTGCTCGCCTTCGATCTCGACAAGATGTTCGATGAAAACTCGCTGATCGGCACGCTGACCGCCAGCATCGCCGGGCCGCTCCTTGATTTCGGCCGGGTCGGCGCGCGGATCGATGGCGCCGCGGCCGACAAGCAAGCTGCCTTTGCCGCCTATCGCGGCGCGGTGTTCCAGGCGCTTGGCGATGCCGAGGCCGCCTATGGCCTGATCGCCGCGAGCGACCGGGAAGCGCAGCTTGCTGTCACCGAACGCGATCAGTTGCAGCGCGCGGCCAGCCTTGCCGAAACCCGCTACAAAGCCGGGCTGGCGAGTTTTCTCGAAGTGCTCGAAGCGCGCCGGGCAGCCGATGCCAGCGGGGAACGGGCTGCCGCATCGCTGGGCCGGGCGGCGCGTGCGCGTATCCTGTTGTGGCAAGCGCTGGGCGGCGATGCCGCCCCGTCAGCCCTTGCGCTTCAACAGGGCTGAACGCTCGCAGCGGCACACCACTTCGTCGCGCTGGTTCCACATTTCGTGGGTGAAAGTGACGATCCCGGCATCGGGCCGGCTCTTGCTTTCGCGCAGTTCCTTCACCTCGGTGTAGGCGCGCAAGGTATCGCCGATGAACACCGGGTTCGGGGTGACAACATTGTTGAAGCCGAGGTTCGCCACCAGCGTGCCCAAGGTCGTATCGCCCACCGACAGCCCGACCAGCAGGCTGAAGGTGAAGGTCGAAT
Organism: Erythrobacter epiphyticus; assembly: GCF_034653295.1. Taxonomy (NCBI): domain Bacteria; kingdom Pseudomonadati; phylum Pseudomonadota; class Alphaproteobacteria; order Sphingomonadales; family Erythrobacteraceae; genus Erythrobacter; species Erythrobacter epiphyticus. The sequence continues at coordinate 50,206 of NZ_JAYEEU010000007.1, forward strand.
TGACGAGGATCTGCCCGAACCCGCTGGCCTTGGCCGCTTCGACATCAAGGTGCAGCGGCTGCGGGTTATGCGTCATGGTGGAGAACAGCAGGTTGTCGGTCTCGGTCACCGTGCGGCGGATTTCGTGTGCGATCCGCTCACCCACCACCCATTCGTCGAAGAATTTGCCCGCCATCAGTTTTGCGCTCCCCAACGCGCCAGCACCTCGGCACCATCATCATGACTTGAACGCACCGCACCCGGCGTGCGGCTGAAGCGCGGCGCGGGTGCAGGATGCCACGCCCCGTCATGCTCCACATAGGCACCACGCGCCTTCATGTGCGGGTGCTCGCGCGCCTCGTCGAGCGCCAGCACCGGCGCAAAGCAGGCATCCGATCCCTCAAGCAGCGCGCACCATTCGGCCTGCGTCCGGGTCAGGAACAAGGCGGCGAGCTTTTCGGCATAGGCTTCCCAGTTGGCGGGGTTCATCTGGCCGCCCGCCAGATCCTCGGGCGCGCCGGTCTTGGCCAGCAACTCGGCGTAGAACTGCGGTTCGATCGCGCCGAGCGCGATTTCCTTACCATCGGCGCAGCGGAAGCAGCGGTAGAAATGCGCGCCGCCGCTGAGCATGCCTTGGCCGCGCGCCGTGCTGAGATGCGACACCTGCCGCACGCCGAAGAAGAAGCTCATCAGGCTGGTGGTGCCATCGACAATCGCGGCATCCACCACCTGCCCCTTGCCGGATCGTTCGCGCTCATACAGCGCGGCCATGATCCCGAAGGCGCAATACATTGAACCGCCGCCGAAATCGCCGACGAGGTTCTGTGGCGGGGTCGCGGTCTCCCCCGCGCGGCCCACGGCGGCGAGCGCGCCGGTGATCGCGATGTAGTTGATATCGTGTCCGGCGGCTTGCGCCAGCGGGCCGTCCTGTCCCCAGCCGGTCATCCGGGCGTAGACAAGGCGGGGATTGAGCGCGAGCAGTTCATCAGGCCCCAGCCCCAACCGCTCCATCACGCCAGGGCGAAAGCCTTCGATCAGCACATCGGCATGGGCAGCGGCGGCGCGCATCGCGGCCTTGCCTTCCGCGCTCTTGAGATCGACGCCGATCCGGTGGCGCGCGCGTTCCACCACCGGGTTGCTCGCCGCCGCACCGGGCCGGTCAATCCGCACCACTTCCGCCCCCAGATCAGCGAGCAGCATGGCGACATGCGGCCCCGGCCCGATTCCGGCAAACTCCATTACCTTGAGGCCTGCGAGCGGCCCGCCCGGATTGCTCATCCCTGTCTCTCCCGTTGCTCTCGCCGCGTCTGTGCCGCCCGATCGGGACAAGGGCAAGTGCCAGTTTGCAGGGGTCGCGGCAGCGGGATGAACCAGCGCGCCTCTCCGGCTTGCGCATGATGCCATAAAGCAGCGCGATTTCAGTATGATGCCAGCACTTCCGGGCTTGACTTGGGTTCAACGGGCACGGACAAGAACCCGGTGGGGACGGGCGCAACACATTCAGAATGCTTGCTTTTCCGGGGACGGCATAACGGTGCCGCCGGTTGACGCGCGCCCGCGCATCCTTGTCACCTTCGGGACACGCCCCGAAGCGATCAAGATGTTTCCCGTCGTCAAGGCGCTGCGGGAAACCGGCCGCTTCGCCGTGCGTGTGGTGGTGACGGCACAGCACCGCGCCATGCTCGATCAGGCGCTGGCGCTCGCCGGGATCGTGCCGGATATTGATCTGGATCTGATGCAGCCGGGCCAGAGCCTTGATGATCTCGCCGCCCGGATCATCACCCGATTTGGCGCGGTGCTCGATGCGGAACAGCCGGCGCGGGTGCTGGTGCATGGCGATACGCTCACCAGCATGATGGCCACGGTGGCCTGCTATTTCCGCCGCATCCCGGTTGGCCATGTCGAGGCGGGGCTACGCAGCGGTGATATCCATGCGCCCTGGCCGGAAGAGGGCAATCGCAAGATCACAGGCGCGATTGCCGATCTGCATTTCGCGCCGACCGCAACGGCGGCGGCCGCGCTGCACGCGGAAAATGTCCCGCCCGCATCGGTGCATGTCACCGGCAATACCGTGATCGATGCGCTGCTTGCGGCGCGGGCACACATCGCGGCGGACCCTGCGCTGGCCCCGGCGGTTACCACGCTGCGCGAGCGCTTTCGCGGCAAGCGGATCATCGCGGTGACCGCGCATCGCCGCGAGAATTTCGGCGAAGGGATGCAGCAGATTGCGGCAGCTTTGCAGCACCTCGCCGCACGCGATGATGTCGCGATCATCTATCCGCTCCATCCCAATCCGCAGGTTACCGCTGTGATGCGCCCGCTGCTGGCGGATCACCCGGCGATCGCACTGGTTGAGCCGCTCGATTACCCCAATTGCGTCGCCATGCTCGAGGCCTGCACGCTGGTGCTGACGGATTCGGGCGGCATTCAGGAGGAAGCCCCTAGCCTTGGCAAGCCGGTGCTGGTGATGCGCGAGACGACCGAACGGCCCGAAGGCATCGCGGCGGGCACCGCCGTGCTGGTCGGTGCGGATTGCCTGCGGATCGTCACCGCAGCCACCCGCCTGCTGGATGATCCGGCGGCCTATGCCGCCATGGCCCGGGCGCATAATCCCTATGGCGATGGCGCGGCGAGCCGCCGCATCGCGGCGATCATCGCCGCCCGGCATTGACCGGGCCGATCAGAGCGTGCGGATGATCCCCGAGAAATCGAGCGCGGCGTTATCCTTGGCGAAATCCTCGTAGATCGCGCGGGCATGCTCGCCGAGCGAGGTCTTCGCCCCGGCGCTTGCAGCGGCTTCCATGGCGAGGCGCAGATCTTTCAGCATCAACCCCGCCGCGAACCCGCCCTGATAGCCCTTGTCCGCCGGGGTCACCGGGCCGACGCCGGGAACCGGGCAATAGGACGTCATCGACCAGTTCTGCCCGCTTGAGACGCTGGCAATGTCGTAGAAGGTCTGCGCATCCAGCCCCAGCTTTTCAGCCATGGCGAAGGCCTCGCAGGTGCCGATCATATGGATCGCGAGCAGCATGTTGTTGCAGATCTTCGCGGCCTGCCCCGTGCCGGGGCCGCCCGCATGGATCACCGCCTTGCCCATCGCTTGCAAAATCGGCTGGGCGCGGGCGAAGGCCTCGGCGGAGCCGCCGACCATGAAGGTGAGCGTGCCGCCCGCCGCCGCGGCGATCCCGCCCGAAACCGGCGCATCGACCATCTGGTAGCCATGCTGTTCGGTAACGGCGATCACCTCGCGCGCGGTGGCGACATCGATGGTCGAGCAATCCATCAGGATCGCGCCTTCAGGGGCGTGGCCGATGACCTCGTCCCAATAGACCTGTTTGACGATTGCGCCGTTGGGGAGCATCGAGACGACCGCTTCGGCGCCGTCGCAGGCTTCCTTGGCGGTGGCGAAAGTGGAGCACCCCGCCTCGCGCGCAGCGGTCAGCGCGGCTTCGCTAAGGTCAAACGCGCGCACATCATGGCTCGCTTTCACAAGGTTTGCGGCCATCCCGCCGCCCATGTTGCCGAGCCCGATAAAGGCGATTTTCATGGCTGTTTCCTCTCTCCCGTCATCCCAGCGCATGCTGGGATCTCAAGCGGCTGGGCGCCGCGCTTGAAGCCCCAGGCCCCAGCTTTCGCTGGGGTGACGCCTGAATCTACCGCCCCTTCCACTGGCCTTCGCGCTTCTCGATAAACGCCGCCATGCCTTCAGCCTTGTCTTCACTTGCGGTGAGGATCTGGAAGATCCGGCGCTCGACGATAAGCCCCTGATCGAGCGTCATTTCAAAGGCCGAGTTCACCATCTCCTTGTTGGCGATGGCGGCCATTGGCGGCATGGCGGCGATGGTTGCGGCGGTCTTGAGGCTTTCGGCGATCAGGTCTTCATGCGGCACGACGCGGGCGACAAGATTGCTGCGCTCGGCCTCTTCGGCACCCATCATCCGGCCGGTGAGGCACATCTCCATCGACTTCGACTTGCCGATCGCGCGGGTAAGCCGCTGCGAGCCGCCCATGCCGGGGGCGACGCCCAGCTTGATCTCGGGCTGGCCGAACTTCGCCTTGTCGGAAGCGATGATAAAGTCCGCCATCATCGCGAGCTCGCACCCGCCGCCGAGCGCAAAGCCGTTGACCGCGGCGATCCACGGCTTGCGCACCTTCTTGACGATCTCGGAGGTCCAGCGTCCGAAGAAATCTTCAAGGTAGAAATCCGCTGCCGGCTTCTCGCTCATTTCCTTGATGTCAGCGCCCGCGGCAAAAGCCTTGTCACCACTGCCGGTGAGGATCGCGCAGAGCTGGGTCTTGTCAGCCTCGAACGCCGCAAAGGCCGCGATCAATTCTTCGAGCACCTGCGAATTGAGTGCGTTGAGCGCCTGCGGGCGGTTGATCGTCAGCAGCGTGACGCCGGTGGTGCCGCGCGCATTGGGCTCGGCGGTGATGGTTTCGTAAGTCATGTTGTTCTCCATGCCTCGTCATTGCGAGGATCGGAGCGACCCGGCAATCCAAAGCCGTTTCGCGCGAACTCTGGATTGCTTCGCTACGCTCGCAATGACGATTGTTCAATTTGGCAGCGGCGCCCATTCCTCGTCAGCAGGCAAGGGCGCGAAGATCGCATCGATCAGCTCTGCGCCGACACCTTCAGGGGTCGCCGGGTTCCACGCCGGATCATTGGTCTTGTCGACAATCACCGCACGCACGCCCTCGGCGAAATCGGGACGGGTCAGCACGCGGCTGGCGATACGGTATTCCATCCGCATATTGTCGGCAAAATCGCCCAGTGCTGCACTTGTCGCCAATTGGCGCAGCGCCACCTTGCAGGTCTGCGGGCTCTTGGTGCCAAGCGTATCGCGCTCTTTCGCGGCCCAATCATCGCCCGCTGCTGCCGCTGCCTCAAGGCTAGCGAGGATATCCTCATAGCGGTCAGAGGCAAAATGCTTGGCGATCTTGTCGATATTGCCTGCCAGCCGCGCCTCGGGCGGGGTGACCGACAATTCGGACAGGATGCCCGCAATCCGATCCGGATGTTCGGCAATGCGCGCCTTGGCTTCGGCGACCTTGTCATGCGGCAGGTAATGGGTGGCGAGCCCGGCCCAGTGGCATTCCGCGCCATCAAGCCGGGCGCCTGTCAAAGCGAGGAACTGCCCGAGCCGCTGGCCGAGCCGCGACAGATACCATCCGCCGCCAACATCGGGGAACAGCCCGATCCCCGTTTCCGGCATGGCAAAGCGGGTGTTCTCCGTCGCCACGCGATACTTCGCCGGCTGCGAAATGCCGACACCGCCGCCCATGGTGATGCCATCCATGAAAGCCACGATCGGCTTGGCATAGGTGAACATCTGGTGGTTAAGTTGATATTCGTCATGGAAGAACTGGCGACCCGACACGCCGCCATCGTTCAGCGCCGAATTGCGCAGGAAGGCGATATCACCGCCTGCGCAGAAGCCGCGCCCTTCGGCGTGATCGAGGATCACCGCCTTGATCGCATCATCCTGCGCCCACGCGCGCAGCGCCGCGCTCATCGCGTGGCACATCGGCAAGGTCAGCGCATGGATCGCCTTGGGGCGGTTGAGGCTGATATGCCCGGCGCCGCCGCGCACCTCGGTGAGAACTTCGTCACTCATCGCTTGCCCCCCAAGCCTATTGCCGCAGCAGGTCGCGGCCTACCACCATGCGCATGATCTGGTTAGTGCCTTCAAGGATCGAGTGGACGCGCAGATCGCGCCAGAAGCGTTCGATCGGGTAATCCTGAAGGTAGCCATAGCCACCAAACAATTGCAGCGCGCGGTCGACGACCGACGAGCCATTATCTGTCGCCAACCGCTTGGCCATGGCGGAAAAGCGCGTCTTGTCGGGCGCGTTGTCAGTCACCTTGGCGGCGGCGAGATAAAGCAGCGCGCGCGCGGCTTCGAGATCGGTCGCCATATCGGCCAGCATGAACTGGGTGTTCTGGAAATCGGCGACGGCCTGGCCGAACTGCTTGCGTTCCTTGGTGTAGCGGATCGCTTCATCAAGGCAGCGCTGCGCCCCGCCGAGCGAGCACGCGCCGATATTGAGCCGCCCGCCATCGAGCCCCATCATCGCAATGCGGAAGCCTTCGCCTTCCGCGCCGACCAGGTTTTCGACCGGCACGCGGACATCTTCGAGCATGAGTTGCGCAGTCGGCTGCGAATGCCAGCCGAGCTTCTTCTCGTTCGCGCCGAAGCTGACGCCGGGCATGTCCTTTTCGATCACCATGCAGGAAATGCCATTGGGGCCATCCTCGCCGGTGCGCACCATCGCGACATAGACCTCGTTCGCGCCCGCGCCCGAGATGAACTGCTTGGTGCCGTTGAGCACATAGTGATCGCCATCGCGGCGCGCCGTGGTCTTGAGCGCCGCTGCATCCGAACCCGAGCCCGGCTCGGTCAGGCAATAGCTGGCGATTCGCTCCATGGTGACGAGGCTGGGAAGATATTTTGCCTTCACCACGGGCCCACCAAAGCGATCAATCATCCACGCGGCCATGTTATGGATCGAGATGAAAGCGCTGGTCGAAGGGCAGCCATAGGCCATCGCCTCCATGATCAGCGCCGCTTCGAGCCGCCCGAGCCCGATGCCGCCCGATTCCTCGGAAACATAAATCGCGCCAAAGCCGAGTTCGGCGCTGCGCTGGATCGTCTCTCGCGGGAAGATGTGCTTCTCGTCCCATTCCGCCGCGTAGGGCGTGATGGCGTCGGCGGTGAACCGCTGCGCCATTTCCTGAATGGCGAGCTGATCGTCGGTCAGTTGAAATTGTCCTTGCATGGCCAAGCGCTCTAACGGCCAAGGCCTGCGCGGGAAAGTCCGCTTTGTGCAAGCGGGCTGACAATTTTTGCGCGCGCGGCGCGGGAGCCATGCCGAACCCGGCGCGTTATGGCGCCATGCCCACACCCCCAGCCCGGTTGATCCTTGTGTACAACGCGCCGAGCGGATGGCTCAACATGGTGAAGGATGGGCTGCACAAGCTGATCAGGCCGCAGACCTATCCGTGCGCGCTGTGCGCGCTGACCTATGGGCCGGTGATGATGCGCCGCCCGTGGCGCCGCTTTCTGCAAGGCCTGCCGTTGGCCAAGACCTTTCATCACAGCGATGATTTCGCCGCCGCGTTTCCGGGGCTCGCTCTTCCGCTGCCCGCGATCCTGCTTGTGCAGCCCGACGCGCCGCCGCATGTGCTGATTGGCGCCAGCGAACTTGATGGCTTGCCCGATCTGGCAGCTTTGATGGCGCTGATGCGTGAACGCCTCGACGGCTTTGCCTAGCCGCAGGTGATATCGATGATCTTCATCGCATCATCATAGCGCACATTCACGCGGTCCTGCCGGTAATCCATTGTCCACGCCGAACGCGGCGGCCCCCAGCGCAGGGTGCGCGCGCCGCTATCCTTGAGGATCGCCGCGCCCACCGCCTGGGTCGCATCATGGCCGACATGATATTGCGCAGGCTCGGCCTTGCAGAGCTGCGGGGTTTCGGCGGGGGCAGGCGCGCTGGCGACCATGTCCGGGCTGGCGCTGCATGCGGAGAGCACCGCCGCAAGTGCCGCCATCGGCATGGCCCGTGCTGACATCATCCCGAACTTGCGCATTGCTTTGTCTCCCGCTTGTGCCGCCCCGCAGGCGCCCGCCATCATAACGCAAGCCGGCGCCCCGATAAACCGCAGATCATCCCCTGCCTGCCTTGTGCCTGCCTTGGCCACGTTCCCGGCGCATCCCGATGAATCCTTGCGCCCTGCGCGCTGCGCGTTAAGGGCGCAGGGCAAGACCCGATCTGATCGCAAAGGATCCGCCAGCGTGAGCGCGCACAAGGACACAAGCCCCGCCCCCGATCTGTCGCTAGACCTCAGCAAGGCCGAAGTGCTGATCGAGGCCCTGCCCTATTTCCAGCGCTATGCCGGGCGCACCTTCGTGGTGAAGTATGGCGGCCATGCGATGGGCGATCCTGCCGCCGCGCGCGATTTTGCCGAGGACATCGTGCTACTGAAGGCGGTCGGCATCAATCCGGTGGTGGTGCATGGCGGCGGGCCGCAGATCGGCGAAATGCTGGCCAAGCTCGGGGTGGAGAGCACGTTTGTCGATGGCCTGCGCGTGACCGACGCAGCCACCGCCAAAGTCGCCGAAATGGTGCTGTCGGGCGGCATCAACAAGGAACTGGTCGGCTGGCTGGCAGCGGCAGGCGGCAGAGCCCTTGGCCTGTCGGGCAAGGATGGCGGCATGGTCACCGCGCGCAAGGTGACGCGCACCACCCGCGATCCCGACAGCCAGATCGAGCAGGTGATCGATCTCGGCTTTGTCGGTGAACCCGCCGTGGTCGATACGCGGGTGATCGATACCGCCGTGGCTGCGGGGATGATCCCGGTGATCGCGCCGATTGCGCCGGGCGAAGATGGCGCGACGTACAATATCAACGCCGATACCATGGCGGGCGCGATTGCGGCGGCGCTGGGCGCGGCGCGGCTGTTCCTGCTGACCGATGTGCCCGGCGTGCTCGACGGCGAAGGCAAGCTGCTGAGCGATCTGACCCCTGCCGCCATTGCCACCTTGCGCGAAGAAGGCGTGATCCGCGGCGGCATGGTGCCCAAGCTCGAAACCTGCATCAACGCCGTCGAAGCCGGGTGCGAAGCCGCCGTGGTGCTCGATGGCCGGGTGCCGCATGCGATGCTGCTCGAATTCTTCACCGCGCGCGGTGCGGGCACGCTGGTGCGGGCCTGACAGCAGGGAACTCGATAGTAGCGCGGGGCGTATTAGTGGGCTAATACGGCCGTCCCACCCCTCAAGGTGCCTCTTCCGAGGCGCCGCACAACGGAAAAGAGATCCAGATGCCAGCCATCGCCGTTCTCGTCGATATTGTGATGATGCTCACCAATGTGCTGGTGATGCTGATCATCGTGCAGTTCGTGATCGGGCTGTTGTTTGCCTTCAACGTGATCAGCCCGTCGAATGAATTTGCCCGGCAGGTCTATGAATCGATCAACCGCCTGCTCGAACCGGTCTTGCGCCCGATCCGCAATCTGATGCCGAACACCGGCACGATCGATTTCTCGCCGCTGGTGCTGATCCTGCTGCTCCAGATCCTCACCCGGGTGCTGATGGGTCTGGCGGGGGCCTATTGATGACCGAGGCCACGGTGATTGATGGCAAGGCCTTTGCCGCAGCCCTGCGCGAACGCATCGGCGTTGCGGCAGCGGGCTTTGCCGCGCAGACCGGGCGGCGTCCCGGCCTTGCGGTGGTGCTGGTGGGCGAAGACCCGGCCAGCCAGGTCTATGTCGGCGCCAAGGGCAAGGCCTGCGAGGCGGCGGGCATGGCAAGTTTCGAACACCGCCTGCCGGCCGATACCAGCGAGGCGGCACTGCTTTCGCTGGTCGAACGGCTCAACAATGATCCCGAGGTTGATGGCATTCTGGTGCAATTGCCGTTGCCTTCGGGCCTCAATGAACAGGCGATCATCGCCGCGATCAATCCCGACAAGGATGTGGACGGGTTCCATGTGATCAACGCCGGGCGGCTCGCCGTGGGGCAGCGTGGCTTCGTGCCCTGCACCCCGCTCGGCTGCCTGATGCTGCTTAAGGATCATCTCGGCGATCTGTCGGGGCTCGAAGCTGTGGTGATCGGCCGCTCGAACATTGTCGGCAAGCCGATGGCGCAATTGCTGACCGATGCCAATGCCACGGTGACGATCGCGCATAGCCGCACGAAGAACCTGCCCGATGTTGTGCGCCGCGCCGATATTGTCGTCGCCGCGGTCGGACGGCCCGAAATGGTGCGCGGTGACTGGATCAAGCCGGGTGCGACCGTGATCGATGTCGGCATCAACCGCCTGCCCCCGGAAGAGGGCAAGGAAAAGGGCCGGCTGGTCGGCGATGTTGCCTATGGCGAAGCGTGCGCAGTCGCCGGTGCGATCACGCCGGTGCCGGGCGGGGTCGGGCCGATGACGATTGCCGTCTTGCTGCGCAACACGCTGGTAGCGGCCCATCACAACGCCGGAATGCCCGCGCCGGAGGGGTTGTGAGACACGCGCGGGCGATAGGCCTCGCAGGCACGCTCGCCTTGGTCCTTACCGCCTGCGCAGGAGGCGGCGGACCGCCCCGGCCGACCAAGCGCGAAATCGCGGTCATCAACCGCGAGCTGACCACCGCGCCGGGCGCCGCCCAGCCGAGCACGATTGTCGCCACCGAGGTTGCCTTCGGTCGTCTCGCTGCTGAGACCACACAGGCCGCTGCCTTTCTGCAATTTGCCGCTGCGTCCAATGCGCAGGTTCACACCGCCGAAGGGCTTGTCAGCGTCCAGCAATGGGTGGCGCAGGCGGGCTTTCCTGTCGCCGCCACCAAGTGGAGCACGCGCGCTGTGGCGATTGCCTGTGATGGCGCGCTGGCAGCCAGCACCGGGCGCTACACCGATCCGCAGGGGATCGTGGGCAATTACGTGATGATCTGGCAGCGGCAGGACGACAGCACTTATCGCTGGATCTACCACGCCGCCGGGCCGGATGTGCCCCAGCCGCCCGCGCGAGTGCGGCCCCGCGATGGCGATATCACGGTGACAGCGCTCGATGCGGTGCAAGGGTTGGTGGCAAGCTGCCCGCGCGGCGGCGATCCCATTCCGCCGCCGCCTGCCCTTGCCATCAGCGACGATCGCCCCGGCCTCGCCGCGCTGGCGCGCGATGGCACCTTGCGCTGGCGCTGGGAGCAGGCCGATGCGGGCGGCAAGTTCGTGGCCGCCGAATATTTCTACGAAGGCCGCTGGCTCTCCGCCTTTGCCCTGACCCTGCCTGCAAGGCTTGATCCGTAATGTTCAGTGAATTGTTCCTGTCGGCCTTCGTCACCTTCTTCGTGGTGATCGATCCGCCCGGCTGCGCGCCGATCTATGCCGGGCTGACCAAGGGCGCGAGCGCTGCACAGGCCCGCAGCATGGCGCTGCGCGCCACGTTCATCGCCTCGATCATCCTTCTGATCTTCGCGCTGTTCGGCAAGCAATTGCTCGCCGCGCTCCATATCGAGCTCAATTCCTTCCGCATCGCCGGGGGGCTGATGCTGTTCTTCATCGCCTTTGACATGGTCTTCGAAAAGCGTACCCAGCGCCGCGAGGAACGCGCCGAGAAGATCGCCGCCACCCCCGAGATAGAGGATGTCTCGGTGTTCCCGATGGCGATGCCGATGCTCGCCGGGCCGGGCGCGATTGCCGCTGTCATGCTGCTGATGAACGAAGCGGGCGGCGAACCGTTCAAGATGGCGCAGGTGCTCGCCGCGCTCGGTGCGGTGCTCGTCATCACCGCCGCCGCGCTGGTGGCGGCCGGGCCGCTGATCCGGCTGCTGGGCGACAAGGTCGAGGCGGTGATCACCCGGCTGCTCGGCGTGCTGCTGGCAGCGCTTGCCGCGCAATATGTGATCGATGGGCTGAAGGGCAGCTTCGCAAGCTAAGACACGGCAAAGCGGTACCGGGGCTTCACCGCTCAAGTTGTGATTATATTCCTGCAGGGCGCCGCATTCGGAATGAACCTGATGGATGCCATGGAGATCAAGCGACTTCCGCTTATCATCCGTCGCGACGCTCCGTCATCAGCCTTCAACGCCATGAATTCAGCCTGTAGTGTACACTAGCCCGTAAACTGGATTTCATCTTTGGTCGGATCATATCTGATCTGAATGCCTTTCTCGCGAATAGCATCGAGAAAGATGAATTCATCATCGCCGAGATTGTCCAACTGATCGGCAAGGCGTGATTGGCGCAGCCGCGGCGCGATTTTCCTGAGTTCCGCCATCGGAATACTCAGGCGCGAATCCGCGGATACCCGCACCAGTGTTGTCCCCGCATCGACACCATTGATCAGGTATGGCTTGCGGATATCGATCGTCGTGCCGGGATCTGTACGGCCGACCGACGCGCCCAGATCAAACCGGATGCCCTGTATGGCGATCTTGTCGGAGACGGAGAGATCACCCGGCACGCTTGCCGGGGCAAGCGCGCTGTCGGTTCGGGCCGGGACTTGCGCCAGCGCCAGCGCCTCCGCTTCGCCCGGCAAGGGCGCAACCGGCGAATCGGCTGGCGGCTGATCATTGCCAGGCGCCTTGCTCTGGGAGCCGGATGGACGGGCAGCCACCGCCGGGCGGGCCAAGGTGTCTGCAAGGAAGGTGTGTTCATTCAACAGCGCTCGCCCCCCATCAAAGAGCTGAAGCCCGATCAGGAATAGGCCGTAGAAAAGGCAGAACACCGCGCTCGGCAGCGCAGCCACGCCCGGCGAAAGCAGCGAATTGTCGGGATCATTACGCATCGGATCACACAACCCTGTCACAACGGCGGTTGCAAGCCGGTCCACCTGTCCTTCGCTACGAAATCAGCGACCCTAAAGCGCGCCGGATTACCAGCATCTCTAGCAGATGCATGAGCCAAAGTCTGGCAGCAATCGCCATGCTACAGGACACCGACCAATCGAACCGTCTGATCGTCGTATGCTGCCAACGCAGAAGTGCGCCTGCCAAAAGGGCGTTTTTCCTATATTATCAGTATGTTGAGAGAAAGGTGGAGCGGTAGCGGGAATCCCGAACTTCTCCCATCACTCTGCTTTAACTAGATTTACCCTCACCGATCTCCAAAGATACCCCCACGAATACGCCCAAACGGCTCTCCCTGTCTGACGCGGCGGCTGGCGAGTTATTGTCCCTTCGACTCCTTTTCATCCGCCAGAAACCGCACAATTCTGCGGTTCCTTACCCGGCAAAAGCAGTCCCCCAAGCGCACCTTGACCGCTTTCTTTGAAGGTGAATGCCGCGCGGAGAATTCATTCTTTTGACCTCGCAACCGTTCAACGTCGGATCCGGAACCGAAAGCTAGACGAGAACACGGGCCAGATTGTCGCTGGTCTGTCATTTGGGTTCTGGGTCGGGATGCTTCAACCGCGCTACAATCCCGCCCTATGGAGCAAGCAAATCAAAAGCGCGTTCCCCTATCTACCAGAGGGACGGAGTAGGAAAGCGTTAGCGTTGAAGGCAGGCGATATTGCCTTCTTGCGGAATAGGATCCCAGCCGCCGCAGTGCCGCGTTTAGCGTGTTCTCGCTCATCGCGCGGGCGCGGCTGCGGATTGAATGGAACACGTAGCCTGTCGGCCCGGTCACTTCGAACACCTTGCGCAGGATCGTCACCGATTGCCTCGATAGGGGGACATGATGCGCTTTCCGCATCTTGGTCTTGCCAGCCGGGATAACCCAAAGCGCCTGCTCCAGATCAATATCGGCCCACTCCGCATGGCGAAGCTCGCCGGGGCGAACGAACACATGGGGGGCGAGCTGCAAGGCCAGCTTGGTAATCCCGCTGCCTTCATAGCCATCGATCGCGCGCAGCAATTCACCGACCTTGGCTTGTTCAGTGATCGCGCCATAGTGGGTAACAGTCGGCGCGGTGAGCGCCCCGCGTAAATCACGGGTAGGGTCGGATCGCAACCGCGCCGTTGCAACGGCATAGCGGAACACCATGCTGGACAGCTGCAAGGTGCGCCTCGCACTTTCCAGATTACCCTTGTTCTCGATTTTCCGAATGGCGGCGAGGATATCGGCTGGCTCGATCTCGGCAATGGGAAGGCCGCCGATTGAAGTGTTGAGCAAGGATAGCAGATACTCGCTGCGCGTGGCCGTTGCTGGGGCCCAGCCCTTCACCCCGTCGCGCCTGCGTTTGGCGCAATACTCATCCGCGATGGCCTTGAACGTATCGGCAGCCTGCATCCGCGATCGGAGCTTGTCGCGCTGCTTTTCGCGTGAGGGGTCTTTCCCCTTGGCAAGCATTGCCCGCGCCTCATCGCGGCGCTTCCTCGCATCGCTGAGGCCAATTTCAGGATAGGCCCCCATGGCCAAGAGCTTTTCCCGACCATCGAAGCGATATTTCAGCCGCCAGAGCTTCCCGCCTGCAGGGGTGATGAGAAGGAACATGCCCTTTTCATCGGTGAGCTTGATCGCCTTTTCGCCGGGCTTTGCGCCCCGGATCGCTACGTCTGTCAGAGGCATCGCGTGTTCGCCCTCATTCCCCTGATACCCCCAAGGGCGGGGGTATCGCATCGGCCTCTTGCAGATACCCCCTCATTCATACCCCCAGCCGTTTACGGCAGGGTGCGAAAGCGGGTGAACGCGTCCGAACCAATGAGCAAGGAATATCAGGGATTTTGGGGACTTGTCCAGACGGCTATGGACTGCCGTGAACGGAAGAGTGGAGCGGGTAGCGGGAATCGAACCCGCATAGCCAGCTTGGAAGGCTGGAGCTTTACCACTAAGCTATACCCGCGTGGCTCCTGCAGCGCCAATGCCACCAATCGCGCCCTTGCGTCAATGCCCGAGCGCAGCGCCGCTGCCGCGCCTAATCCGTGCTGCCCGGCGGGCGGCCCCGCGGCGCGGCGGGGCTCGTGCGCACCTTCACCCCGCGCCGCGCCAGCGCCTCGCGCAGCAGCACTTCGACTTCGGCATTGACGCTGCGGAAATCGGCGTCTGCGGCCTGCCGGATCGCTTCATAGAGCGCCGGATCAAGCCGCAGCGGAAAGGCTTTCTTGGCTGTCATCCCATCGCCTCAGGCTCTCAATAGAGCGAGCCTGCATTGACGACGGGTGAGGCTTCCTGCTCGCCGCACAAGACCACCATAAGGTTCGAGACCATCGCCGCGCGGCGTTCGTCATCAAGGTGCACGACATTCTTGGCACTGAGCTGGTTGAGTGCCATCTCGACCATCGAAACCGCGCCTTCCACCAGCTTAGCCCGCGCGGCGATCACCGCCTCGGCCTGCTGGCGGCGCAGCATCGCCCCGGCAATCTCGGGGGCATAGGCAAGGTGAGTGAGGCCGCATTCATCGACGGTAATCCCCGCGACCGACAGGCGCTCGATCAGGGCGAGGCGCAGTTCAGCGCCCACTTCCTCGTGGTTTTCACGCAAGGTGACTTCGGCATGTTCGATATCATCATAGGGATAGCGCGAGCCGATCTTGCGCACCGCCGCCTCGATCTGCGCGGTGACGAATTCGCGGTAATCATCGACATCGAACAGCGCCTGCGCGGTATCGGTCACGCGCCACACCACCTGCGCGGCCATCTCGATCGGATTGCCGCGCGCGTCATTAACCTTGATCTTCTCGGAGATGACGTTGTTGGCGCGCACCGCGATCTTCTTGCGGCTGAGCCAGGGCAGCACCCAGCGTAGGCCTTCGTTACGATCCGTGCCCTTGTAGGCGCCAAACAACTGGATCGCGGCAGCCTCGTTGGGGTTGATCATGTAAAAGCCGCACAGGATCAGCCCGCCCGCGGCGGCGGCCAGACCGGCCACCAGCAGCACGAAGCCGTTGGGCTGATCCCCGCCGACCCCGCTGAAAAAGGCCCAGGCGGCGATGCCCAGCAGCCCGAGCGAGACAAACAGCATGGCAAAGCCATTCTGGGTGAGCGCGGGGGTTTCGCGGCTGCGATTGAGGGCAACGGTTTCATTCACGGACATGATGACCTCCGATTCGATATAATTATGATATCATATTTATATCGAATTCGCGGCTGGTCAAGCGGTGATGGTGCGTGGTGTCACCCGGTCTCCCGGCGCTGCTGGACAAGCTGGGCCAACCGCACCGTGGCACCGATCACACTCGGCCGGGCATAGTCCGCGCCGACGCTGGCGGCGGTGGCTGCGGCCTCGGAAAACAGCCGCCCGCCAACCGAAATCACCGCGAGATTTTCGGGCGCTGCCTTGCGGCTCTGCGCAATCGTCTCGCGCAACCGGGCCAAGGCGTGGTGGCGCGGCAAGGCATCGGACAAGGTGAGATCCACCGCATCGGGCGCCTGCGCGCGCAATTGGTTGATGAGTTCGGTATCGCTGCGCGGAAAGGCCATCTCGACCCGCCAGCCGGCATCGGTGAGCTGGTCCGCCAGAATCGCAGTGCCAAGCATATGCGCCTCACCCGGCGCGGTGGCCAGCAGGATGCTGAACCGGCTGGTGCGCAGCATCCCCGCATGCGAGCTCGATCGCACCGCATGCGCCGCCAGTTGCAGCATCGACAGGCCGATCGTCAGGTCGATCTCGCCGCATTCATCGGCAAGCCAGGCATCCCCCATCGCCCGCGCCGTCGGCTCGATCAGCCGCGCGAGCAAAGCCTCGCCGCTCCAGCCTTCCTCGCTCAGCGCGGCAAGCTGGCTGGCAAGGCGCGTGTCATCACCCTCAAGCGCGAGCCGGGTCATACGCGGGACATAGTCCGACAGGTCGCGCCCCTCGCTGCGCGCATCCTGACGGGGCGTCGGGCGATCTTCGGCGCGGCTGTAAAGCAGCAGATCCCAATCGGAAAACAGCCGCGAGGAGACGACATGTTCGCTCAGGATCTCGATATGGGAATGGCGCTTGTCCTCGCGGATCGCCGACCAGATCAGCTTGAGCCCTTCGGGCGGGCCTTCGAGCGTTTGCAGGAACTTGCCGTTTTCATAGAGCAACATCCCCGTCACCCCGACGCTGCGATTGCGGATGCGGGCGTGATGCACCAATTCTTCGAGGTCGGAATGGCTGGGCGTGAAGGCGGCCTTGCTCTTGTAGGTGAGGCAGGCAATCCAGCCATCCTGCCCCTGCGTGCTTCCGCTGTGTTGCAGCACTATGTCCCCTCCAACCTTCCGGCCCGGTCCGCTGCGCGTGCACAGCTGCCGACCTCGTGCCGACGGGAAGCGCCTGCCCGGCCGATTCGCCAGGGTTCCCAGCGGCTTGACATGCCATCATCCTCAACCCCAAAAGTCTCAGGGATCACTGCCAGATCGTCAAGAAAAAATGACACTTTTGGTGTCAAGCAAAGGCATACATGGCTAAGCTTCAGGGCGGGCTAGGAAATCTGCATTTGCAAAGCGGGCGGTGCATTCTAGCAGGGCGGCCATGCGCAGTCTGACCCATCTCGAACGGCTCGAGGCCGAGAGCATCCATATCTTCCGCGAAGTGGTGGCCGAGGCGGAAAACCCGGTCATGCTCTATTCGGTGGGCAAGGACAGCTCGGTCATGCTGCACCTGGCGAGGAAGGCCTTCTACCCCGCGCCCCCGCCCTTCCCGATGCTGCATGTGGCGAGCGGGTGGGATTTCGCCGATCTGCTCGCCCACCGCGACAAGACCGTGCGCGACTATGGGCTGAAGCTGATCATCGCCCAGAACGAAGACGCCGAGGCGCAGGGGATCAACCCCTTCGACACCGGCAGCGCGCTCTACAGCCAAGCGCAGCTGACAGATCCCCTCAAGCGCGCCTTGACCGAGCACGGTTTCGACGCAGCCTTCGGCGGCGGGCGGCGGGATGAGGAAAAGGCCCGCGCCAAGGAGCGCATCTTCAGCTTCCGCAGCGCCGCCCACCGCTGGGACCCGAAGAACCAGCGCCCGGAGCTGTGGAACCTCTACAACGCCAAGAAGACCAAGGGCGAAAGCATCCGCGTCTTCCCGATCTCGAACTGGACCGAGCTCGACATCTGGCAATATATCGCGCTGGAAAACATCGACATCGTGCCGCTCTATTTCAGCAAGCCCCGCCTCACGGTGGAGCGTGACGGGATGATCCTTGTCGTCGATGATGACCGCTTCCGGCTGGAGCCGGGCGAAGAGCCCATCACCCGCTCCGTCCGCTTCCGCACGCTGGGCTGCTACCCGCTGACCGGCGCGACGGAGAGCGACGCGACGGAAATGAACGACATCATCCAGGAAATGCTGCTCGCCACCGGATCGGAACGGCAGGGCCGCGCGATCGACAAGGGGCAGTCGGCTTCGATGGAAGACAAGAAGCAGGAGGGATACTTTTGACCGCAACCTCCCACCCCGTTCGCCCTGAGCTTGTCGAAGGGCTGTCCTTCTTGTCGGGACGCGGGATGAAGAAAGTGCAGGGCTTCGACAAGCTCAGCCCGAACGGATTTTGAAATTGATGAACGACCAGTCCTCCTTCCAGACCGACGCCCTCATCGCCGAGGATATCGACGCCTATCTCGAGGCGCACCAGCACAAGAGCCTGCTGCGCTTCATCACCTGCGGCTCTGTGGATGATGGCAAGTCGACCCTGATCGGGCGGCTATTGTACGATTCCAAGATGATCTTCGAAGATCAGCTCGCCGCGCTCGAAAGCGACAGCATCAAGCACGGCACGCAAGGCGCAGAGATCGACTTTGCGCTGCTGGTCGATGGCCTCGCTGCCGAACGCGAGCAGGGCATCACAATCGACGTCGCCTACCGCTTCTTCACCACCGAAAAGCGCAAGTTCATCGTCGCCGACACGCCGGGGCATGAACAATATACCCGCAACATGGTGACGGGCGCCTCGACCGCCGATCTGGCCGTGATCCTGATCGACGCGAGGAAGGGCGTGCTGCAACAGACGCGGCGGCATTCCTATCTCGTCCACCTGCTGGGCATCCGCCATGTGGTGCTGGCTGTGAACAAGATGGATCTCGTCGGCTATGATCAGGCGGCGTTCGACGCGATCCTTGCCGACTACCGCGCTTTTGCCACCAGCATCGGCATCACCACCTTCACCGCGATCCCGATCTCGGGCTTCAAGGGCGATAATATCACCGCGCTGTCCGCCAACACCCCGTGGTATTCCGGCCCCGCGCTGATCGAGCACCTGGAAACGGTCGAGGTCGATGCCGCCGCCGCGCAAACCCAGCCGTTCCGCATGCCGGTGCAATGGGTCAATCGCCCCAATCTCGATTTTCGGGGGTTCGCAGGCCAAATTGCCAGCGGCACCATCCGCCCGGGCGATGCGGTGCGGATAGTGCCTTCGGGCAAGACCTCGACCGTCAAGACCATCAGCACCTTCGACGGCGACCTTCCCGAGGCCGTCGCGGGCCAGTCGGTGACGCTCACCCTGGCCGACGAGGTCGATTGCAGCCGCGGCGATCTGATCGCTGCCGCGGGCGATCCGCCGCAAGCTTCTGACCAGTTCTGCGCCACCTTCGTGTGGATGGACGAAGAGGCGCTGAAGCCCGGGCGCGGCTATTGGCTCAAGCTCGGCACGCAGATGGTCACCGCCACCGTGCAGCCGCCCAAGCACGAGATCGATGTGAACAGCCTCGAACATCTCGCCGCCAAGACGCTCACGCTCAACGCCATCGGGGTCGCCGAATTCGCCACCGACCGTCCGATCGCCTTCGAGCCCTATAGCGCCAACCGCCAGCTCGGCGGGTTCATCCTGATCGACAAGTTCACCAACGCCACGGTCGCCGCCGGGATGATCGAATTCAACCTGCGCCGCGCGGACAATGTCCACTGGCAGCCGGTCGCGATTACCCGCGACAATCACGCGGGGATGAAGAACCAAAAGCCCAAGGTGCTGTGGTTCACCGGCCTGTCGGGCAGCGGCAAATCGACCATCGCCAACGAGGTCGAAAAGCAGCTCTTCGTGATGAACCGCCACACCTTCCTGCTCGATGGCGACAATGTGCGCCACGGCCTGAACCGCGATCTCGGCTTTACCGAGGCGGACCGGATCGAGAATATCCGCCGCGTGGGCGAGGTCGCCAAGCTGATGGCGGATGCCGGCCTGATCGTGCTCACCGCCTTCATTTCTCCCTTCCGGGCCGAGCGGCAGATGGTGCGCGAGATGCTGCCCGAAGGTGAGTTCATCGAAATCTTCGTCGACACCCCGCTCTCCGTCGCCGAAGCCCGCGATGTGAAGGGCCTCTACAAGAAGGCGCGGTCCGGGCAGCTCAAGAACTTCACCGGGATCGACAGCCCCTATGAACCGCCAGAGGCCCCCGAGATCCGCGTCAACACAGTCGACATGACGCCCGAGGAAGCCGCGCGCTACATCATCCAGCAGATCCTGCCGCTCAAATGACGCTGGCCGATCTTGATGATGCCGCGCTGGCGGCGCGGCTCGCTGCCGAGGCTGGCCGTATTCTGCTTGATGTCCGCGAAGAAAGCGGGCTTGCGGGCAAGGCGCTGGGCGATGAAGCCGATGCACGCGCCAACCGCTTCCTGTGCGAAGCGATCCGTGCCGCCCGCCCTGCCGATGCGCTGCTGTCGGAAGAAGAACGCGATGATCAGCTGCGCTGCGAGCACAGCCGGGTGTGGATTATCGATCCGCTCGACGGCACCCGCGAGTACAGCGAAGGGCGCGCCGATTGGGCAGTGCATGTCGCGCTCGCGGTGGATGGCGTGGCCGAGATTGGCGCAGTCGCACTGCCGGGGGCCGAGGGCTCGCCGGTCTTGCGTTCGGACCAACGCTTTCCATCACCGGCAGCACGTGATCGTCCGCGCTTCGTGGTGAGCCGTTCGCGCCCGGCGCGGGAGGCCGCGGAGGTCGCCAAAGCGCTGGGCGGCGCGCTCATCCCGATGGGGAGCGCCGGGGCCAAGGCGATGGCGGTGGTGCGCGGCGAAGCCGAAGTCTATCTCCACTCCGGCGGGCAGCATGAATGGGATAGCTGTGCGCCGGTCGCCGTCGCCAAGGCGCACGGGCTGCATTGTTCGCGCATTGATGGCTCGCCGCTCATCTATAACCGGCCCGACACCAATCTGCCGGATCTGCTGATCTGTCGGCCCGAATGGGCAGAGCGTATCCTGGCCGAAGTGGCGCGGGTGGCTTAACCGCCTTCGAAGGCCATCAGGGCGCTGACAGTAATCCCGGCGTCACGCAGCCGGTCGGCTCCGCCAAGGTCGGGCAGATCAATCACGAACACCGCGTGTTCGATCACCGCCCCTGCCCGCCGCAGCAACTCTGCCGAAGCCAGCGCGGTGCCGCCGGTTGCAATCAGATCATCAACAATCACCACCCGCTGACCGGGGGTGATCGCTTGCGGATCCATTTCAAGCCGATCGCTGCCATATTCGAGCGCGTAGTCGATCCCGATCGTCGCAATCGGAAGCTTGCCGGGCTTGCGCACCGGGACAAAGCCGATCCCGAGCTGCACCGCAACCGAAGCGCCGAAGATAAAGCCGCGCGCTTCCATCCCGGCGATCTTTTCCGCCCCGCCCTGCTGCGCCAGTCCTGCGAGGTGATGGACACTCGCCGCCATGCCCTGATGGTGGCCAATCAGCGTGGTGATATCGCGGAACTGGATCCCGGCATGGGGAAAGTCAGGAACAGTGCGCACCAGCGCCTTGAGATCATCGGGTGAGAGAGCGGGTGTTGTCATGGGGCGCACAAAAGCAGAGCGCCCCGCCATCCGCAAGGGATGACGGGGCGCTCTGTTGCATTGCCACTGGAAGCGGGAAGCTTACTTCTTCTTCGGCTTCAGACCGGCCCAGATCTGCTTGTAGGACAGGAAGGCCAGCGAGGTCGCGAACACTAGGAAGGCCAGCACGAACCAACCGGTCTGCTTGCGGGCAACCAGCGAAGGCTCGGCCGTCCAGGTCAGGAAGGCGGCGACATCGGCCGACATCTGCGGGATGGTCGCTTCGGTGCCATCGGCATAGGTCACCTGGCCATCCAGCACGAGCGGCGACGGCATCGCGATGTTGACGTTCGGGAAGTGTTTGTTGAAGTACAGCCCCGTCGGCGTTTCGAAGCCGAGCTTGGCAGCCTTTTCGGCATTCGGCTCGGTGTAGCCGATCATCAGCGAGTAGATGTAGTTGGTGCCGTCAGGACGGGCCTTCGCCATCAGCGAAAGATCCGGCGGAATGGCATTGTTGTTCGCCGCTGCCGCCGCAATCGCGTTGGGATAGGGGCTCGGGAAGCGATCGGTCGGCGTGCCCGGACGGGTCGTCGTCTCGCCAGTGTTGGGATCGATGCCCGGCACCGTCCAGCTGGCCGCTTCGGCCTGCGCTTCGGCTTCGGTGTAGCCGAGTTCGCGCAGGTTGCGGAACGCGACATACTTGAGGCTGTGGCAGGCCGAGCAGACTTCCTTGTAGACCTGATAGCCGCGCTGCAACTGGGCAACGTCCCACTTGCCGAAGGCGCCATCAAAGGCAAAGCCACCAGCCGGGGCCACCGGCTTTTCATAAAAGGCATAGGACGCCTGCTTTTCGGGCGCCGGGCCGGCGATGTAATTATACACGCCGGGGATCAGCGACCACAGCACCAGCACCGCGGTGATGGCGAGGCCAAAAATCATGCCACCAAGACGAATAGTCATGACCTAACTCTTTCTCGTTATCGGGTCAGATGGGTTGAGCCGATGAAGGCTTACTCGGCCGGCTGGAGCGAGCCGTCAGGCAGGCCACCACCCGAACCCGTGCCAACCGCACCAGTGCGAACCGCCGGGTTGCTTTCATCCTTGCCCAGCACGGCCTCGGTAATCGAGAACGGCAGCGGCTTGGGCACTTCGATCTGGCTGACGATCGGGAGGATCACCAGGAAGTGCAGGAAGTAATAGGCTGTCGCGACCTGGCTCATGATCACGAAGGGCTCTTCCGCCGGAGCACCGCCGCAATAGGTCAGCACGAGCATGTCGAGCACGAGCACCCAGAAGAACTTCTTGAACAACGGACGGTAGCTGCCCGAACGCACCGGGCTCTTGTCGAGCCAGGGCAGGACGAACCACAGCAGGATCGAACCGAACATCGCGATCACGCCCAGCAGCTTGGCCGGCACCAGCACGATCCCGGTGAAGGGAATGGTCAGATCCATCGTGAAGGCGCGCAGGATCGCGTAGAACGGCAGGAAGTACCATTCGGGCACGATGTGTGCAGGCGTCGAGAGCGGGTTGGCTTCGATGTAGTTATCCGGGTGGCCGAGTGCGTTCGGCAGGAAGAACACCATGAAGCAGAAGGCGATCAGGAACACGCCCAGCCCGAAGCCATCCTTCGCCGTGTAATACGGATGGAAGGGCACGGTGTCACTCGCGCTCTTCACTTCCACGCCCGTCGGGTTGGACGAGCCGGGGATGTGCAGCGCCCAGATGTGCAGGATCACCACGCCGGCGATCACGAAGGGCAGCAGGAAGTGCAGCGAGAAGAAGCGGTTCAGCGCGGCGTTATCGGGCGCGAAGCCACCCAACAGCCACACTTGAAGCGGTTCACCCACCAGCGGGATCGCGCTGAACAGACCGGTGATCACCTGCGCACCCCAGAAGCTCATCTGGCCCCACGGCAACACGTAGCCCATGAAGGCGGTCGCCATCATGAGGAGGAAGATGACCACGCCCAGCAACCAGATCATTTCACGCGGGGCCTTGTACGAGGAGTAGAAGAAGCCGCGGAAGATGTGCAGGTAGATGACGATGAAGAAGAAGCTCGCGCCGTTGGCGTGAGCGTAGCGCAGCATCCAGCCATAATTGACGTTGCGCATGATGTGCTCAACCGTCGCGAAGGCCACGCCGGCATTGGCCGCGTAATGCATCGCAAGGATCACGCCGGTGACGATCTGGATCATCAGGCAGACCCCGGCGAGCACGCCGAAGTTCCACATGTAATTCAGGTTGCGCGGCACCGGATAACCGGCCCCCACCGCGTTGTAGACGAGACGCGGCAGCGGCAGCTTCTCGTCAAGCCACTTGGTGAGCGGCGACTTCGGTTCGTATTGCTTGGCCCAGGCGAAACTCATGGCGTTCCCTCGGATTGATCGGTGTTGGGTACGAAAACGATTATGTTCTTGAAACAGCTACGCAGCGTCAGCCGACGCGGATGACGCTGTCCGTCGTGAAATTATATTCCGGAACCATCAGGTTGAGCGGCGCCGGGCCCTTGCGGATGCGGCCCGCGACATCATAGTGCGAACCGTGGCAGGGGCAGAAGTAACCGCCGAAATCGCCCTTGTTCTCACCTTCGGCGGCGCCCAGCGGCACGCAGCCGAGGTGGGTACACACGCCCATGGTGACGAGGATGTCTTCGTGGCCTTCCTTGGTGCGCTGGGCGAGGGTCGCCGGATCGCGCATGTTGGCGGAATCGTCCTTCTTGGCGGCCGCGATTTCTTCGGGCGTCAGACGCTTCACGAAGAGCGGCTGCTTGCGGAACACGGCCTTGATGCTCTGGCCCGGCTGGATCGCGCTGACATCAATATCGGTGGTGCTTTCGGCGAGAACGTCAGCCGAAGGTGCCATCTGGGTCACCAGCGGGATCAGCACCGAAGCGGCACCCACGCCCGCCGTGCTGAGCGCGGCGATGTGAATCCAGTCGCGGCGACGCACGCCATCTTCCAACATTTCCGTGGCGCTGTTTGCCGAAGCGGCGCCGCCCATGTCAGCCATCGTCTTGTACCCTGCTCATCTGGCCGCGCAGGGAAATCCCGTACGCGGCGCGGTTTTGAACTGCCCGGGGAAACGCCTGCAAAGGCCCCCGAAATGGAACACTGCTAGATCCCTTGCTGCCCCCGATGCACTCTGAAAACAGAGCCATTCACGAGCAGAACGCGCGGCACCTAACGGCAAACAACCAAGATTCCAACCGTGTTTTACGCATGCCGTTTTCACTTTGGCGCAAAGCGCACCTGATTACGGCAGAGCGATCAGGCTGATCAGGCGTCCGTAATCCGCTTCACGCCGCAGCGAGGCTCGGCGATAGGAATGATAACGCGCAGGGTCCGCAAAAGTATCCCGCGCCAGATCGTGAATCTGCCCGATGCCTGAATGGCGCAGTTTTTCAGCAACATAGCCGGGAAGATCAAACTGCCAGCGGGCGATCCCCTCGCGCGCGGGCGCAGCCACAAAGTGGGGTTCATCTGCTTGGGTGAACTGGCTGCGGAAGCCCGCATCCACTTCGTAACTGAGCTGGGCGATGGTGGGCCCGATGGCGGCGGCCATCTTGTCAGGCCGCGCGCCCAATGATGCCATCGCGGCAATTGTTGCCTCGATCACACCGCCATGCGCGCCGCGCCACCCCGCATGGGCTGCGCCGATGATTCCCGCCTCAACATCGGCCAACAGCACCGGCGCGCAATCGGCAGTGACGATCCCCAGCACGATGCCGGGCACGGCGGTGACCACCGCATCCGCCACCGGGCGGCCTTCGGCCGCATCATCCCATGCCGCCGTCACCGTCACGACATCGGGCGAATGCACCTGATGCGGTGCGGCCAACCGTCCACCGGGACAGATCGCGTCGGCCGCCGCAGCGCGCAAGGCGTGCACCGCCTGCGGATCACCCGGCCCGCCAAAGCCGAACTGGTGCTCGCCGCCCGCGCTCCCGAAAAACCCGTGCGGCACGCCCGCAAGGTTGGGCGCATGCTCGATGGCGAAGGCCGGAGCGTCAGGCATCGAGGCTGCGCGAGACCTGTTCGAACGTATCGCGCGAGAGATTGCCCGCCGCCATGATGCGTTCGAGCTCGCCCTGCATCAGCGCCGCCCTCACCGGCTCGATCCGTCGCCAGCGCCCGAGCGCGGGCACGAACCGCGCTGCCGTTTGCGGGTTGATCGGATCAAGCGCAAGGATGAGATCGGCAATCATCCGGTAGCCTTCGCCGCTCGCATCATGAAAGGCTTTGGGGTTGCCGGCAAAGGCCATGTGGAGCGAACGCACCCGGTTGGGATTGCGGATGGTGAACTGCGGGTGGTTGGCCAGCTCTTTCACCTGTTCGATCACGCGCGGGTGGAGCGAAAGCGCCTGCAAGCTGAACCACTTGTCGACCACCAGCGCATTATCCTCATAGGCACTGAGGAAATGCGCCAGCCGCGCCTCGCGCGCCGGGTGATCGAGGCTGCACAGCACCATCAGCGCGCCCTGCCGATCGGTCATATTGTCGGCGGCATCATATTGCGCGGCGGCCATTGCGGCGGCCTTGGCAGGATCAGCCGCGGCGATGAACACCAGCGCCTGCGTCTTGACCTTGCGCGCCCCGCGCCCGTTGGGATCATCATAGGCGGTGGCCGCCGCGCGGGCGTGCAGCGCCGCGAGTTCACCAGCGAGCGCGCTTGCGATGGCGGCCTTCAGCCCTTCGCGCGCATCATGGATCGCACCCGGATCAGCCTTGCGGACGCCGCTGGCCATCACTTCGAAGAGATAGGTCTCCGAAGGCAGCATCATCAATTCGCCGCGCATCGCATCATCAAGCGCAGGATCGGTGAGGATCGCGCGCATCGCGCCCACGAAAGCCGCTTCGCCCGCCGCGCGCGCTTCGGGCGCATAGCTGCCCGCCGCAACGCCCATCAGGTGGTTGACGGCAAATTCCTGCAAGGCTTCGAACCGGGCGAAAGGATCATCGTCGCGCGCGGCAAGGAACACCAGTTCCTCGGTCGCGACCTGCCGCTCGATCACCACCGGGGCGGTAAAGCCGCGATTGATCGAAAGCGCGGGATCGCCGCCCGCCAGCGGCAGGTGGAATGTCTGCTGCCCTTCGGTCAGCACGATCAGCTCCTCTGCGCCCAGCGCATCCGCCGCGCGCGAATGCACCGCCACGCGCAGCGGGATCACCATCGGCTGCTTGTCGCTCTGGCCGGGGGTAGCGGGAATGGTCTGGGTGAGAGTCAGCGCCAGCTTGTCCCCCTCCACCGCGCTCGCCACGGTGATGCGCGGGGTGCCTGCCTGACTATACCAGTGACGGAACTGGGTGAGGTCGATCCCGGCCCCGTCCTCGATCGCGGTGACGAAATCCTCGCAGGTCGCGGCCTCGCCATCGTGGCGATCAAAATAGAGATCCGTGCCCGCGCGGAACCGTTCGACGCCGACCATGCTGCGCATCATGCGGATGACTTCTGCGCC
Organism: Erythrobacter epiphyticus; assembly: GCF_034653295.1. Taxonomy (NCBI): domain Bacteria; kingdom Pseudomonadati; phylum Pseudomonadota; class Alphaproteobacteria; order Sphingomonadales; family Erythrobacteraceae; genus Erythrobacter; species Erythrobacter epiphyticus. Next base: position 76,716 of record NZ_JAYEEU010000007.1, read on the forward strand.
CTTGTTATAGACGGTCGCGGTGTAGAAATTGCTGATCTCACGGTAGCTATCGGGCCGGATCGGGTGCGCCAGCGGCCCGGCATCCTCGGGGAATTGCGCGGCGCGCAGGATGCGCACGTCCTCGATCCGCTTGACCGCCTCGCCGCGCATATCCTGCGAGAAGAGCTGATCGCGCAGCACGGTGAAGCCCTCCTTGAGGGACAGCTGGAACCAGTCGCGGCAGGTGACGCGGTTGCCCGACCAGTTGTGGAAATATTCGTGCGCGATTACGCCTTCGACCGCGTCGAAATCGGCATCGGTCGCGGTGTCGGGATCGGCCAGCACGTATTTGGTGTTGAAGACGTTGAGCCCCTTGTTCTCCATCGCCCCCATGTTGAAGTCGCTGACGGCGACGATGTTGTAGAGATCAAGGTCGTATTCGCGGCCGAACACCTCCTCGTCCCATGTCATCGAGCGGTGGAGCGATTCGAGCGCGTGATCGGTGCGGGCGAGGTCTTCCTTGCGCACCCAGACGTTGCACTCCACGACGCGGCCCGAGCGGGTGGTGAAGGGCTTGGAATTAGCCACCAGATCGCCCGCCACCAGCGCGAAAAGGTATGACGGCTTGGGCCAGGGATCGTGCCATTCCGCCCAATGGGTGCCGTCTGCGCCTTCGCCTTCGGCCACCTTGTTGCCATTGCACAAGAGAATCGGGAAAGCGGCTTTGTCGCCCTCCATCCGCACGGTGTAGACCGACAGCACATCGGGCCGATCCGGGAAGAAGGTGATCCGACGGAAGCCCTCGGCCTCGCACTGGGTGCACAGCATCCCGCCCGAGGCATAGAGCCCCATCAACTGGGTGTTGGCGCCGGGATCGATTTCGGTCTCGATGGCGAGCAGATGCGTGTCTTCGCGCAGTGGCACGATCAGATCGGGGCCATCCATGCGCCAGTCAGTGGCGACCCCGTCAACGGTAACGGCAACCGGCACGAGGCTGTCGCCATTGAGCCGGATCGTGTCGGCATGATCAGCGCGGGCGTTGCGCTGCACGGTCAATTCAGCGCGCACGCTGGTGCGGGTGATGCCGAGCGCGAAGTCGAGCTTCACCTGCGGCACGAGCCAGCCGAACGGGCGGTAATCTGCGCGCAGGATCACCGGGGGTTCGTGCGGGCTGCGCGCGGCGTCAGCCAAGTCGGGATTGCCTTCAGGGTTGGTCGGGGTGGTTGCGATATCCATGACAGGCTCTCTACCCTGCGGGGTCGCGCGTAGTCGAGACCGAATGCACACGCGCCTCTCGACTTCGCGGGCCGCGAACGGCACTAGGGTGCGATGGCACACTTGCTGATTTTCGGACTGGGCTACACCGCAGGGCGCATTGCGGCGGCGATGCGGATGCAAGGATGGCAGGTGCGCGCGACGGGCAGCGCGGGCGATCTTGCCTTTGCTGATCGCGCCGCGGTGCTGACAGCGGTGGACGAGGCCACGCATATCCTCTCCTCCGTCCCGCCCGATCAGACAAGTGGGGCAGACCCGGTGCTGGCAGCCTATGGCGAGGCGTTGACAGGCAAGGCGCTGTTCTACCTGTCATCCACCGGCGTCTATGGCGACCGCCAAGGCGCCTGGGTCGACGAGGCAACGCCCACCATCGCACAATCGGGGGAGGGCCGTCGCAATGCACGGGCCGAAGCCGATCTAGCATGGCTGAACGGGGGCGCACGCCTGTTCCGCCTGCCCGGCATCTATGGCCCGGGGCGCAGCGCGCTCGATCGGGTGCGCGCCGGGCAAGCGCGGCGGATCGACATGCCGGGGCAAGTCTTCAGCCGCGCCCATGTCGATGATATTGCCAGCGGGGTCGTAGCGGCGCTGGTGCGGGATGCACCGCCGGGCGCCTATAATCTCGGCGATGATTACCCGTGCAGCGGCAATGCCGTCACCGAACACGCCTGTCGTCTGCTCGGCCTGCCGCTGCCGCCGCTCGAAGCGCTGGGGGCGGCCAACCTCTCAGCCATGGCGAGGGGGTTTTACATGGAGAACCGCCGGGTCGCCAATGGCAAGGCCAAGCGGGTGCTCGGCTGGCAGCCGCGCTATCCGACCTATATGGAAGGACTCGCCGCTCTCCTCTAAGGCATTATGGCGGGCCGCAGACGCTGCAGGTTTCACGCAGAGACGCGGAGAAGAAACGGAAGACGCGGAGAAGGTGTCCGCTGCGCCGCAGGCCCACCCTATCCAAAACCTGACCGGATAGAGCGAGCCTTCGGCTCGGTGCAGTATCTCTGCGTCTCCCCTGTTGCTCTGCGTCTCTGCGTGAACCCCTTACTTCTTCTGCCGCGAACGCAGCGCCAGCCACATCCCGGCAAGCGCCAGCACCGCGCCCACCGCAGCCAGCGCCGTCCACTGGTAGCCTTCGAACAGGGTCGACAGCAGCATCGCCACGCAGACGGTGACGATCCCGTTATAGGCTGTCTTGCCCGCCCCGATTTCGCGCACCAGATTATAGTGCAGCGGGAAGGTCACCACCGATCCGATGATCGCCAGATAGGCGGTGCCCGCCCAGAACTGCCACGCCTGCGGCACCGGCGGCGGGCCGGCTGTCAGCCACGCGAAACCGAGATCGAAAAGCGTCCCGTAAAGCATCGCCCAGGCGAGCAGGCTCACCATCGGGACGCCGCGCCCTGTCGGATTGGCCTGCACCACATTGGCGAGCGATGCCGCCAGCATCCCGCCGATCGCCAGCGCAATACCAAGCCCGACATTCCCGCCGAGCGGCGACACATCCCATTCGTGCACCAGCAGCAGGCTCACCCCGGCAATCGCGACAAGCGAGCCGGAGACAAAGCCGCCCTGGACTTTTTCGCCAATGAAGATGCGCGCAAACAGCGCATTGGGCACCATCAGCAGCGCGAACATCACCGCGACAATGCCCGAGGTGATGAAGCGCTCGGCATTATAGACAAACAGGAAATTGCCCGAAAACTGCGCGATCCCGACCCCGAGCGCCAGCAGATGCTCGCGCCGGGTCAGCCGCAGCCGGTTCTTCATCAACACGCTCACGAGGAACAGCGCGGGTGTCGCCAGCAGGAAGCGGTAGAACACGCCCCAAGCGGCGGGCACCCCATCGATCTGCCCGGTGATGACAAACCAGGTCGAACCCCAGATCGTCCCCGTCAGCATGAACGGGACCAGCACCCGCGCGCTGAGCATCGAAGGCGGCACAGCCGCCACAGAGGGCTGGCTCATAGCGCGGCAATCGCCTTGGCGAGGGCATGCGCATCATCGTCGCGGGTGTTCCACGCGGTGACAAAGCGCGCGGCACCCGCACCCCAATCGTAGAAACTGAAGCCCGCAGCCCGCAGGCTGTCACGCTCAGCATCGGTCAGGCGCACGAACAGCTCGTTGGCTTCGACCGGGTGCATCAGGCGATCCCCGCAAGCCGCGGCGATTTCCCGCGCCGCTGCATTGGCGTTAGCGGCATTGGCGAGCCACAGGTCGTTGTCGAGCATCGCAAGGATCTGCGCCGCGAGATAGCGCCCCTTGCATTGAAGGTGGCCGGCGCGCTTGCGGCGATAACGCACCTGCGCTGCCGCCTCGGGATCGAACAGGATGACAGCTTCCGCCCCCATCCCGCCATTCTTGATGAAGCCGAAGGCGAGGCTGTCAACCGGGCCGCTCGCCGCCCGCGCCGCCTCTTGCGCGCTGCCGCCGAGGAAGGCCGCGGCATTGGCAAAGCGCGCGCCGTCCATATGCAGGCCAAGCCGCCGCGGCTTGGCGAAAGCCGCCAGCGCGGCGAGTTCGTCCGGCGTGTAGCTGCGGCCATATTCGCTCGCCTGCGTGATCGCGATCGCGTGCGGCTGCACCTGATGGACATCATCGCGGATCGGATCGATCACGGCTGCGATATCATCGGGGTCGAGCTTCGCGCCCTCGCCCTCGGCCAGCATCAGCTTGGCCCCGTGGAGGAAGAAGCCCGGCGCGCCGCCTTCGTCGACCTCGATATGCGCCTCCCGGTGGCACACCACCCCGCCATGCGGCGCGCACATTGTGGCGAGCGCCAGACAATTGGCGGCCGTTCCGGTCGCCACCCACAGCGCGGCACATTCGCGCCCGAACAGCGCGGCAAAGCGCGCATCCAGTTCCTGCGACAGGGCATCGCCATCATAGGGATTATCGGCCCGATCAGCGCGCTGCATCGCCTCCCACAGGGCGGGATGGACGGGTGCGGCGTTATCGGACAGGAACAGGCGGGACTGGCTCATGGGATGAGCGCTCTATCGGGCGGCTTGCGCGGCGCAAGGGTTCTTTTGCGCATGGCGCGCGCGCAGGCATCAAATATGGGCGAAATCGGTGGCGCAGATGGTTTCCAGCACCGCGCGGCGCAACGCCCGCGCCCGTTCGAGCGGCAGGCCGTGGATCGCCATTTCGCCTCCCGCCAGCCCGAAATGCAAGGTCGCGTAGCCGCGCGCCCGCGCCCACGGGCCCTGCGCGATCTCGACCGAATGCAGCTTTACCCTTTTGCCGATCTGGCTGTGCGGGGCGAGCAGACCATGCATGGCATAGACCTGCCTCTCGTCGATGGCGTGGCGGCGGCGGAATTCCCATTCGTAGAGGTTGATTGCAATCGCCACCAGCGCGGCACCAATCGGGATGAGAAACCAGCCGAATGGCGCAAAGATCGCCAGAACCGCTGCAATCACGGCAAGGATCGCCGCTGCGCCGATGATCCTGTCATTGCGATAGGCCGGGCTCGCACGGTGCCAATCGGTTGCCGCATGCGGCAAGCGGAAACCGGCCGCGGCCACAATCGGCGCGATTTCATCCATGCGCGCGAACGGCGCGACGGTGTGGCTGGTGGTTTCCTTGTCCTGTGCCAGGCTGACAAAGCTCAACCCATGCCATCCGAAGCGGTAGCGGACCGGGCCGGTGCTGATGGTGAGCGCCTGCACCCGGTGCGCGGGCATCACCACATCGGTGCGGGTGAACAAGCCGCGCCGCCGCCGGAACCCGCGCGCCGTGCGTTCGAGCACAAAGCCCCATTCGCGCATCACGGTGCGGGCCACGCCTGTCGTCAAGCCGATGATCCCCAGCCCCACCAGCCCCGCGATGATCCCGAGCGCCTGTGCATAGGGGCCAAGCGTCGCCACAATGCTGCCCTGCTGCTTGAGCCAGCCGTACCACCGATCGACATTCCAGACATCGATCCCGGTGGCGGTGTCGACATATTGCAGCAGACCGCCCAGCACCGCGAAGACCGCGAGCGAGAATTCGAACAGCCCGAAGGTGACAAGCCGCTGCGGCCCCATCGTGAACAGCACATCGCCCGCTGGCTCGGCAACCGGTGATGGCGCCGGCGCTGACGCGGCGGTGCTGCCCAGAGGGGCTGCTTCGTGGGCGCTTTCCTCGCGCCGTTCGCGCACCAACTGGCGCAGGCGTTCCGCCTCGGCGGTGGTGACATAGGACAGGCTGAGATCCTCGCCGCCGCCCGCGCCGGTCTCGAACTTGACCGCAACCAGCCCGAACAGCCGGGCCAGCAGCGGTTCGGCCAGGCTCACATCCTGAATGCGTTCATAAGGAACCGAACGCGCCTGCCGGTTGAAAATGCCGCTTTCCACCCGGATATCCGCCTCGCCCACGAGATAGGTAAAGCGATGCCAGCGCAGATAGCTCGAGAGGGTGCCAATCACCACAGCCGCCAGCCCGACGCCGATGGCAAGGGCATAGCGTTCGCTCCCGCCAATGCCGGAAAAAGCGATCGCAAGCGCGGGGATGATCGCGTTCTGGATGCTGCCGAGTGCCGCCGCCCAGACACTGAGCGGCGCGGTGCGGAGCGGCGCGCTCACAGGCTCTCGCGCTTGATGTGGCCGCGGATGTCCTCGCGCAGCTCACGCGCCAGATCAGCGCCAAGCCCCGGCAGGTGAACCGAGGCATTGTGATTGCCTGCCGTGTGCAGCGTCAGCGTCGCGATCCCGAAAAAGCGTTCAACCGGGTCCTGATGGAGATCAATATGCTGCACCCGCCCGAACGGCACCACGGTATCGGAATGCCACAGCACCCCGCGCACCACCCGCAGGCGATCCGCGCTCATATGATAGCCGCGCGTGTTGTAACGCCGCTGTGGCACGACAATCAGCAACAAGAGAGAGACTAGCATCACCGTGCCCGACAGCACACCCGGCGGCACCAGCGCGAGAAACGCGAGTTCAGGCTTGGCTTCGACCACCCTGCCTAGCATCGCTTCGATCACCAGCGCGCCGATCACCAGCGGCACGAGGCTGAACAGCAGGCGCACGCGCAAGGCCCAGGCGTAATTGGGATGCAGCCGGGTCAGGGCCGCGTCATCCTCGACCGCAGCGAGAGAGGCAGATGCCAGCGGGACAGCACTTGGTTCCATGGTGCGTTACATGAGCAATACAGCGCCGTCTGGCAAGCGCAATCGCGTGCCGGCCAGCCCCCGTGCTCCCGCCCATTTTGAGGGTGGTCTGGCGCGGCGCCGTGCCTAAGGTGACGGGCATAGCAGCCTGCGGGAGAGAGCAACCGTGATGAAACTCCATTCCAGCCTTGGCCCCAATCCGCGCCTTGTCCGCTTGTTCCTGATGGAAAAGGGGCTGGTCGAAGGCACGCATTTCGCGCGCGCCCATTACGACATCATCAGCGGCGAAAACCGGCAAAGCGCCAGCATCAGACGCTGCAATCGGGGCTGATGAAAGAGGTGCTGTTCGGCCGTAATGAAAAGGGCGGACAGGTCTTCCACCAATGGACCGAGCGGCTGACGCGGGCGAGCGACGAGGAGCTGGTGGCAATCTTTGCCGCCGAACACCGGCAAGCGGCGGAGTAGGGGCGGGCCCACAGTGCCGACAGGCTAGCCAAAATCGCTCCGCGCGTCGCGGGCGGTCTCGATTATGCATTCCTGCAAAGCCCGGTCTTCGACAGATCGCGCCAGAACGATCGCGCCGACCATGATCATCATGTCGCGCAGGGCTGCCGACCGGGCTTCGGGCCCGGTGCCTTTGGCAACCGCGATGTCGGCAACCATCCTTTCGATGCCGCCCGCAAAGCTGCGCCTAACCTCCGGTCCGGCACGCAAGGCATCGAGCGAGAGTCCGGCGATCGGGCAACCGACCTCGAGATTGGCGATGTGCCCCATAGAGAGATACTCCGCCGCATAGTCGGCGAGCGCCGCCTCGGCCTCGGCAGCGCTGGACCGGGCGAACATCGGGCGCTTTTCCTCGAACATTGCCATGATCGCTTCGGCCAGCAGCGCATCCTTCGAGGCGAAGTGCTTGTAGAAGCCGCCATGGGTCATGCCCGCCGCTTCCATGACATCGGCAACCGAGACGGCCTGTGGCCCGTGCGCACGGAACAGGCGCGCGGCCGTCGCCACAATGCGGGCCCGGCTTTCGGCGGCGGCTTCCTTCGATTTGCGCATCACGTCCTTCTTTCACGATCGGCCTTGACGGTATGGATGATGAATGTCATCCATACAAGAAGATGATAATCATCATCCAAATGAACCGGAAGGAGTTCGCCATGTCGATGCCCAAGATCCTCGTCACCGCCGCCGCGGGAAAGACCGGAAGCGCGCTTGTCGCCGAGTGCCTCCAGCGCGGCTGGCAGGTTCGCGCCCTGGTGCGGCGGGCCGACGTGCGCGCGCGGGATCTGGCAGCACAGGGCGCCGAAGTGGTGATTGCCGATCTTCATGATGAGGCGGCGATGCAGCGCGCGATGAAGGGCGTGGGCCGCGCCTACTGGTGCGCACCCTTCGATCCGCGCGCGCTCGAAGCGGCGGAGATCTTTGCCGAAGCCGCCGTGGAAGCCCGGATCGAAGCGATCGTGGGGCTCAGCCAGTGGCTCGCGAGCCCCTTCCATCCCGCGCTCGCCACCCGCAATGCCTTTGCGACCGACCGCCTGTTCGAGAGCCTCGGACCGCAGATCGCTTACACGGCGCTCAATCCCGGCTTCTTCGCCGACAACTACCTCAGGCTGATCGGCTTTGCCGCGCAGCTCGGCGTGCTGCCCTCCCTGACCGGCGACAGCCGCAACGCTCCGCCCTCCAACGAGGACATCGCCCGGGTCGCAGCCGCGGTGCTTGCCGATCCGGCACCCCACGCGGGCCGAACCTACCGCCCGACCGGCCCGGAACTGCTCTCCACCGTCGAGATGGCGGCGATCCTGACCGCTGTATTGCGGCGCAAGGTGCGCAAGGTCGAGCTGCCCTTGTGGCTGTTCGCCAAGGCAGCCCGGATGCAGGGCGTGAGTCCGTTCGAACTGAGCGGCTTTCGCCATTACGTCGAGGATCACCGTCAGGGTGCCTTCGCACGCGGCGCACCGAATGATGTGGTCGAGCGCCTGACCGGCCGACCGCCGGAACGTTTCGCAATGATCGCCGCGCGCTATGCCGCCCGCCCCGAAGCGCAGCGCAGCGCTGCCAGCGTGCTGCGGGCGTGGGCTGAGTTCATGATCACGCCGATGATGCCGGGATATGATCTGACGCGGTTCGACCGGATCGACGGCGCGCCGCTTCCTGCCGGACTGCGCCACGCGATGTCGGATACGGGCTGGATCGCGACCCATGGCGCGACGCCCGCACTTGGCCGCCAAGTCCTGAAAGGAGTCTCTCAATGACCCTCACTTCCCGCGCGAAATCCGCCTACCGCGCCCTCGAACGCTTCGCCGAGGCGCTCGAACCCGACCCGATGGAGGAGCTGCGCCGAAGGGTTGCGCGGCTGGAGCGGCAGGCATTCGGTGAACAGGCCTTCCCGCATGCCCCGACCGACCGCGAGCAGACAGCAGACCCGGACGGGTAAGACCCCGCTTTCCCACACGCGCGCGACCTGTCACCATCGGCCGCATGACCTGCCCTCAACGCCTTTCGTGCCGCCCGGTTCGTGCGCCTGAATGGCGGCCGCGGACCGGGCGGGTTTTTGGTCTCTGGACAGTGTCTCATGTGTCTCCAACAGGAGACGCGCAGCGGGGAGCGGCACGGGCCGCCGCGCCCCTCTCCCCTGTCCGTGCACTTGCCGAATTCAGGTGCGACCGGCTGCATTTGTTGATGATATTGTCGCCACACAAGGCGGACACGGTGTCCGCTTTGTCAGCTTTAGAAGGTTGGATCACCGCCATTGCGAGTAGCCGTGGGCTTTGCCGCAATCCATGATCCGGCTGGCGCGCGTCCGCCTCGAGGCCGAGGCGCTGGAGGTAACCGAACTTCGCATCTTCGCCGAACTCGCCAGGGGCCCCGCGCTGGGGCCGCAGACCTCGCTGGTGAAGCTGTTCGGCTCGAGCATCGGGCAGAAGGTTGACACTTTGGGGCTGGAACGCCCGCTCTATGGCCATGAAGCGCTCAAGGCGGTAGGCAGCGAATATGCCCAGACGGTGACGGGCAAATATCTCAATAACCGCGCCTCGACGATCTTTGGCGGCTCGGACGAGGTGCAGAAAAACATCATCGCCAAGTCGGTGCTGGGGCTTTGACCTTTGACAGGCAGCTGACCTGAATTCCCCCTCCCCGGCGGGGAGGGGCCGGGGGTGGGGTTATTGCCGTATCGACCGGAGACCCCCCATCCCAACCCTTCCCCAAGGGGAAGGACTAGTATGGCGCAAGGCTTCGCTCGCAATGACGAGACAAGAGAGGACGCACACTATGGACGTATCAAAACTGATGTTCCGCGACGGGTTGATGGCGGGCGAACGCATTCTGGTCACCGGCGGGGGCACGGGTCTCGGGCGCGAGATGGCGGAAGCCTTCCTCAAGCTCGGCGCCACGGTCTACATGTGCGGTCGCCGCCAGAACAAGCTGGACGAGACGGCGGCGGAACTCACCGCGCTGCATGGCGGCAAGATCGTCGGCATGGCGTGCGATATCCGCGATGCGGATGCGATCCATGCCATGGTCGACGCGATCTGGGCCGATGGCGGCGCGCTCACCGGCGTCGTCAACAACGCCGCAGGCAACTTCATCAGCCGCACCGAGGATCTTTCGATCAATGGCTTCAACGCCATCGCCGACATCGTGATGCGCGGGACCTTCTATGTCACGCTCGATATCGGCAAGCGGCTGATCGCGGAAAAGAAGAAGGCCAGCTTCCTCTCGATCCTCACCACCTGGGTGTGGTCGGGCAGCGCGTTTGTGGTGCCGTCTGCCATGTCCAAGACCGCGATCAACGCCATGACCCAGAGCCTCGCGACCGAGTGGGGCCGCTATGGGCTGCGCTTCAACGCGATTGCCCCCGGCCTCTTCCCGACCAAGGGCATGAGCGCGCGCCTGTCGCCCGGCGGGCAGGGCGGCAATTCGAAGAACGATCTCAACCCGATGGGCCGCGCGGGCGAGATGTACGAACTCGCCAACCTCGCCGTGTTCCTGATGGGGCCGGGCGCGGAATATGTGAACGGCCAGACCATCGCGATCGACGGCGCGGGCTACCAGGCCAATGGCGGCACCTTCTATCCGCAGCTCCACGCGCTCGGCGATGCCGAGTGGGATCAGATGCGCGCGATGATCAAGGGCACCAACGAAAAGGACAAGGCCGAACGCACCGTCGGCTGAATGATGGGCCGGGCGGTCAGCCGCCCGGCTTGGCCATGCCGTACACCCAATCGCCCAACAGCGGCGAGAATTCATCGACCCGGATCGATTGCCACACCCCGCCGGTGAGGTAGGGATCATTCTCCAGCCGGGCGCGGGCTTCGGCTTCGTCGCGGCCTTTGACGATCAGCAATGATCCGATGATCAGACCGTCAGCCCGCTTCAGCGGACCGGCGAGCACGAAATCCGAAGCATTGTCGGCCAGGAACTTGAGATGCGCCTCGCGGTGCACCGCGCGCAGCTTGCCGCCATCTTCACCGTCGCGGCAATGGAAGCAAAACATCCGCATCTGATCGTCCCCTGTGTGATCACCCGCTGTGCCTACCCACCCGCGCCGCAGCGATCAAGCGGCCCGCTTGCAAAGAGTGAACTTGCAGCGCAGCACTGCCGGGTTCAACAGCGCTACGTAACCCCGAATCGTTTCAGGTGAAATCAGTTCATGGCCGATCTGTCCCCCGCCCTGCCCCCGATTGACCGTGCCGAAATGCGCCGCGCCTTTCGCGAGGACGAGGAAGCCTGCATTGCCCTGCGGCTTGATCAGGCCGCGGCCGCATCCAAGGTGCATCACGACGCCGCCCGGCTCGCGATCCGCCTGATCGAAGGCGCGCGGGCGCACAAGGCCAGCGGAATCGATGCCTTCCTCCAGCAATATGGCCTCGATACCGAAGAAGGCATCGCGCTGATGTGCCTCGCCGAAGCGCTGCTGCGGGTGCCCGATGCGGCGACCGCCGATGCGCTGATCCGCGACAAGATCGCCTCCATCGACTGGGGTGAACATCTCGGCGAAAGCGCTTCGACCTTCGTCAACGCCGCGACCTTTTCGCTGATGCTGACGGGCGAAGTGCTCGATCCGCCCGAGGCGCGCCAGAGAGGCATGGGCAGCGCGCTCAAGCGGGCGATCAACCGGCTCGGCGAACCGGTGATCCGCACCGCGACCGGACAGGCGATGAAGATCCTCGGCGGGCAATTCGTGTTCGGCCGCACGATTGATGAAGCTTTGAAGCGCGCCGCGCCCGAGCGTGCACAGGGCATCACTCATTCCTTCGACATGCTTGGCGAAGCGGCGATGACCCATGCCGATGCCGCGCGCTATCTTGCCGCCTATCACGCCGCGCTTGATCGGCTGGCGGCCGAGGCCGGCGCAGGGGTGGCGGGTTCACCGGGGATTTCGGTCAAGCTTTCCGCACTCTATCCCAAGTATGATTTTGCCCATGCCGCGGCCGCGCATGATGCGCTGGTGCCGGTGGTGCGGAACTTGGCGGCCAAGGCGCGCGATGCCGATATCCACTTCACCATCGATGCAGAGGAAGCCGAACGGCTCGAACTCAGCCTCGATATCATCGAGACGCTGCTGGCGGATGATACGCTGTTCGTGCGCGCCGATGGCACGCGCTGGGACGGCTTCGGGCTGGCAATCCAGGCCTATCAGAAGCGCGGCGTGACGGTGTGCGACTGGATCGCGCGCGCCGCGCGGCGCCATGGCCGCAAGCTGTTCGTCCGGCTCGTCAAAGGGGCCTATTGGGATAGCGAGGTCAAGGCGGCGCAAGTCGGCGGGCACGTGGATTATCCGGTGTTCACCCGCAAGATTGCGACCGATGTGTCCTATCTTGCCTGTGCGGCGCGCCTGCTCGAAGCGCATGACGTGCTGCGCCCGGCCTTCGCCACGCACAATGCTTACACCATCGCCGCGATCAAGGAGATGGCAACCCAATTTTTCACCTCAAGTGGCGAAGCGGCAGGTGAAAAATTTGAATTTCAAAGACTCCACGGCATGGGCGAGGAAGTCTATGCCGCGCTGCGCCGGATCGAGGGCAATAATCCTACCCCGGTGCGGATCTATGCCCCGGTCGGCGGGCACAAGGAATTGCTCGCCTATCTGGTGCGCCGCCTGCTCGAAAACGGGGCCAACACCAGCTTCGTGAACCGCATGGGCGATGCTGATATTCCTGCGGCTGATCTGGTGAGCGATCCGGTGCGCGAGCTGGCGGCGCTGGAGCCGCGCCGCAATCCCGCAATTCCGCTGCCCAAGGACATCTTCGGTGCGCGCACCAACAGCGCCGGGGTTGATCTTGCCGATCCGCTGGTGCTGGAACCGCTGCAAGAGCGCCTCACCGCGCTGCGTGGTGCAAGGTGGACGGCTGCGCCGACATTTGCGCTTGGCGCGGGCGAAGCGGGCGCCGCGATCACCGCGCCGCATGATCGCACCCACAACGTCGGTACGGTGCGCGCGGCAACCGCGGCCGAGATTGATCTTGCTTTTGCGCAGGCCCATGCGCTCCAGCCCGGCTGGGATGCGCTCGGCGGGGAAAAGCGCGCGCTGCTGCTCGAAGAGGCCGCGCGGCTGTTCGAAGCCAAGACGCCCGAATTCCTCTCGCTGTGCCAGCGCGAAGCGGGCAAAACCCTTGTGGATGCGGTGCTCGAAGTGCGCGAAGCGGTCGATTTCCTGCGGTACTACGCCGCCGAAGCGCGCCGCCAATTTGCCGCGCCCACGATCCTGCCGGGGCCGACAGGGGAGGAGAATTCCCTGTCGCTGCATGGCCGCGGGGTGTTTGTCACGATTGCGCCGTGGAACTTCCCGCTCGCCATCTTCATCGGCATGGCCGCCGCCGCACTCGCGGCGGGCAACACCGTGCTGGCCAAGCCCGCACCGCAGACTCCGCTGATCGCCGCGCTGGCGGTGAAGCTGTGCCACGAGGCGGGCATTCCGCCCGAAGCGCTGCAACTGATCCCCGGCGGCAGCGAAGTCGGCGCGATGCTCACCGCGCACCCGACCGTGGCGGGGGTGGCCTTTACCGGATCGACCGCGACCGCGCGCGCGATCAACCGCACGCTCGCCAATCGCGACGGGCCAATCGCCACCCTGATTGCCGAAACCGGCGGGCAGAACGCGATGATCGTCGATAGCTCCGCCTTGCCGGAACAGGTGGTGCGCGATGTGTTGGCCAGCGCCTTCCAGAGCGCCGGGCAGCGCTGTTCGGCGCTGCGTGTGCTCTATCTTCAGGACGATGTCGCCGAACCGATGCTCGAGATGATCCGCGGCGGGTTCGCCGCGCTCACCATTGGTGACCCTAGCGATCTGCCGACCGATGTCGGCCCGGTGATCGATGAGGCCGCGCGCGCACGGCTCGAAGCCCATGTCGCGGCTTGCGAAGCGGCGGGCTGGCCCGTTACCCGCCTTCCCTTGCCCCCCGCAGCCGCCAAGGGCTGCTTTGTTGCGCCCACCATCATCGAAGTGCCCTCGATCCGCGCGCTGACGGACGAGCATTTCGGCCCGATCCTCCATGTTGCGCGCTTCCGCGCCGGCGAGCTGGAACAGGTGGTGGAGGACATCAATACGACCGGCTTTGGCCTCACGCTCGGCCTCCACAGCCGCATCGCCGCGACGCGCGATTTCGTCCGCGCACGGGCGCGGGTTGGCAATTTCTACGTCAATCGCAACCAGATTGGCGCGGTGGTGGAAAGCCAGCCCTTTGGCGGCGAGGGCCTTTCAGGCACCGGCCCCAAGGCCGGCGGGCCGCATTATCTCGCCCGCTTTGCCACAGAGCGGGTGATGACGATCGACACCACCGCCGCGGGCGGCAATGCGAGCCTGCTGGCAGCGGGCTAGAGCACGGGGATGGCGCGCAGGATCACGGTTGCGAGCTACAACATCCACAAGGGCGTGGGCACCGATCGCAAGCGCAATCCGGCCCGCATCCTCCATGTGCTGGGCGAGATTGATGCCGACATCGTCTGCTTGCAGGAAGCCGATCTCAGGTTCGGCACCCGTGAAAGCGTGCTGCCCCGGTTCCTGATCGAACACCACAGCGATTACATCCCCGTGCCGCTCGATGTGCAGCATGATTCGATGGGGTGGCACGGCAATGCGATCCTCGTGAAACAGGGCATTGCGATCGAAAGCCACGATATCATCCACATCCCCTGCCTCGAACCGCGCGGGGTGGTGACAGCGACGCTGATGATCGGCGGGGTCAGCCTGAGCGTGTTTGGCATGCACCTCGATCTGTCGGGGCTGTGGCGGGCGCGCCAGGCCCGCGTGATCGCCGCGCTGGCTGCCGCTGCACGGTCCCAGCGCCCGACGGTGCTGATGGGCGATCTTAACGAATGGCGCACGGTCGCGGGCTGTTTTCGCGAGTTCGGGCGACATTTTGCCCTGCTTGATCCTGGCCCCAGCTTCCCAAGCCAGCGCCCGCTGGGCCGACTAGACCGGATCATGCATTGCAACCGGCTGACGGTAACGGATTGCGGCGTGCACCGCAGCGTGCTGGCAAGCGCGGCGTCCGATCACCTGCCGGTGTGGGCGGAGTTTGCGGTGGGGTAAAGGCGAATGACTGCTTTCGGGCGCGCGGCGTGTGGGGGTGAATGACCGCAAGTGGGTGGATAGCGGACGGATACCGTCTAGCTATTGGCTCGCCTTTAATGGCTCCAGTTGCACGCCAATCCAAAGCTCGGCGTCCCGCGCTCGCTCAACAATGCAACCTAAAGAGGGATTATTCTCCCGCGTCAGTGGAATGCGGGTTGCGTCCGTTTGGTCTGAGCCAACCCCCGGCATTGTCTCGAATGATTGAGCACCACAGTCTCGCGCAATTTCAGCGCCGTGCCATACGGCGGCAGTGCGCCCATCGCGTAGGGACTGCACCTCCTCTGCAACCCTCAGGAACCAACCCTGTTCTTGCGGCGGGCTTTGCAGCGCGAATGCAGCACCTATGGCCGCGATGGCGCTGCACGCCGCGCCGCCAGCAAACCACACAAGCCGCTCTCGCTTCATCAAACCACTAAACAGGATAACCGGAATGTCCGCAACGGGGTCGTATCCCGAACGGCAGCTTTTGTCACAAGTCGTTGCAAACCGGACGTTCGTCTCGCCAGCCGGTCATCCGGGATTGTGCCGGGGTAAGGATAGGGAAGAGCGGAGAGGGGATAGAATCGCGCCGCCCCTTGCCCCCGGCCCCCGCATCGGGAATCCCTCTTACATGGCGATTCTCTCCGACAAATGGATCCGCACCCAGGCGCTCGAACACGGCATGATCGAGCCCTTTGTCGAGGCGCAGCGGCGCGACGGGGTCATCTCCTATGGCCTGTCTTCCTATGGATATGACGCGCGCGTCGCGCCCGAGTTCAAGATCTTCACCAATGTGAATTCCTCGGTGGTCGATCCCAAGGCTTTCGATCCCGACAGCTTTGTCGACCGCGAGACCGATGTCTGCATCATCCCGCCCAACTCCTTCGCGCTCGCTCGCACCGTCGAATATTTCCGCGTGCCCGAAGACGTGCTGGTGATCTGCCTCGGAAAGAGCACCTATGCCCGCTGCGGGATCATCGTGAACGTCACCCCGCTTGAGCCGGGCTGGGAAGGCCATGTGACGCTGGAATTCAGCAACACCACGCCGCTGCCCGCCAAGATCTATGCCAACGAGGGCGCGTGCCAGTTCCTGTTCCTCAAGGGCAATGAACGCTGCGAGGTCAGCTACAAGGACCGTGCGGGCAAATATATGGGCCAGCGCGGGGTAACCTTGCCGCGGCTCTAAGCCACCTTGGGTCATGCCAGCGCAAGCTGGCATCTCAGGCCAAAATGCGGCACTGATCCGCCAGAGATCCCTGCTTGCGCTGGGATGACGCTTTGGAGCCTTACCTCATGAGCACCCGCGAATTCGACATTATCGTTTACGGCGCCACCGGCTACACCGGGCGGCTGGTGGCGGAGTATCTCGCCCACCATTACGGCAACAGCGCGGATGGCCCCAAGTGGGCGATGGCGGGGCGCAGCCTCGACAAACTCGCCGAAGTCCGCGACCTCATCGGCGCACCTGCCGATACCCCGCTGGTGGTCGCCAATGCCGATGACAGCGCCGATCTCGAAGCGATGTGCCAGCGCACCCGCGTCGTGCTCACCACCGTCGGCCCCTATCAGCTTTATGGCGACAAGCTGGTGGCCGCTTGCGTGAAGACCGGCACCGATTATGCCGATCTGTGCGGCGAACCGGCGTGGATGGCGGAGAAAATCGCCCAGCATCAGGCCGCCGCCGAAGCCAGCGGCGCGCGCATCTGTTTTTCCAGCGGGTTCGATTCGATCCCCTTCGATCTCGGCGTGATGATGACCCAGAAGGCCTGTGTGGAGCGGTTCGGCAAGCCTGCCCCGCGTATCCGCGGGCGTGTGCGGGCGATGCAGGGCACCTTCTCGGGCGGCACCGCGGCGAGCCTCGGGGCGACGATGAAGGCGGCGGCCAAGGACGTCTCGCTCATCAATGTGCTGCGCAACCCCTTTGCGCTCACCCCCGGCTTCGAAGGGCCGGACCAGCCCTCGGGCATGATCCCCTCCTACGAAGACGATCTCGGCAAGTGGTCCGCGCCTTTCGTCATGGCGCCGATCAACACCAAGAATGTCCACCGCACCAACTTCCTGCTCGGCCACCCCTATGGCACCGATTTCCAGTATGACGAGATGGTGCTGACCAGCCCCGGCGAAGCGGGCAAGGCAGCGGCCACGGCCGCGCTCGAATTCATGAAGAACCCGTTCGGCGCCAAGCCGCCCAAGCCCGGCGAAGGGCCGACCAAGGAAGAGCGCGAGAACGGTTTCTATGACGTGGTGTTCGTGGCCGACATGCCCGACGGCGGGCGGCTGCAATACGGGGTCAAGGGCCGCTATGATCCCGGTTACGGCTCAACCAGCCGGATGCTCTCCGAAACCGGCATCGCGCTGCTCAGCTGCACCAAGCCGGGCGGGATCGGCACGCCGGGCAGCTTTCTGGGCGAAGATCTCGTCAAGCGGCTCGAAGAGCACGCCGAACTGACCTTCGCGGTCGAAGAATAGGCGCCGGCAAGCGCTCACAAACAAAACGGGCCCCGGCATCACGCCGGGGCCCGCCTCACGACCCTCAGTCGATCCGAGGGGTTTAGAAGCTCATCCGCACGCTGGCGCGGAAGTTGCGCCCCATCAGCGGAATGAAATCCTTGGTGAAGCTGGCATGGCGCCGGCCGACCACGTCAAAGATATTGTCCGCGGCAACCAGCAGCGTCACATTGCGGTTCTCGGCAAACGGGCGCCACGCCACCATTGCGTTGACCAGCGCAAAGCTGTCGGTTTCGCTTTCGAAGGCCGCCACGCGATCCTGCTTGGCAAACCACTGCACTTCACCGCGCAGATCGAACTGATCGGTCTGGGCTTCGAGCGCGCCGAGCAGCGACAGCGGCGGAATACGCGGCACGTTTTCGCCATTGGTCAGATCCGCTTCGACATACGAAGCGCGCAGGTCAGTCATCAGGCGATAGCTGCCGGTGTCGATCAGCGGGTAGTTCAGCTCTGCTTCCGCACCCCAGAAATTGGCATCCGACTGGCGATAGAGGAACACCGGAAGGCCATCTTCTTCCTGATCGGTTTCCGCCACGAAGATGTAGTTATCGAACCACTGGCGATAGGCGGCGAGGCTGAACGTGCCCGCACCCACCTTGCCGCGGGCAAAGGCTTCGATGCCCCAGGCGCGCTCGACGCGCAAATCGCGATCACCGATCTCGAAAGCCTGTGTCGCAAAGTGCGGACCATCCGACAGCAGCTCTTCGGCGCTCGGCGCGCGTTCGACCCGCGAGGCGTTGATCCCCATGCGCACGCCCTCGACACCCTGATAGACAAGGCCAAGCGCACCCGAGAAGGTCTCGAAGCTGCGATCAAAGGCGACCGGCTGCGACGTCACCGAGGTGAATTCGGCGCGGGCCGAGGCTTCGAGCTGGAACGGGCCATTGCCATATTCCTGCAAGGTGAAGATCGCGAACTGATCGGTCAGGTTGGCGGGGACATAGGCCTCGGCACCTTCGGCGTCGAAGTCGCGGTGCATGAACTGCACCCCGGTCGCACCGCGCAGCACGCCTTCGGCGTTCTGCACGAGCTCGGCGCGCGCTTCGATGCTCTTGCTGTCGAACACCGTCCCGACTTCACCGCCTTCGAATTCGGTGTGGGTGTAATCGGAATAACCGACCCGCAGCTTCAGCCGCTCGATCGCGCCATCGCCAAGGAAGATGTCGCCCTTGAGATCAGCGCGGAACTGCTCGAGGCCGATGCGGACGGTTTCATCGCCCTCTTCCTCTTCCTCGCCGCCCTCTTCCTTCTCTTCCTTGAGGCCCGGACGCTTGATGACGCCGTAATCGGTGTTGTAGTAGCCGACCGCGAAGCCAAAAGTGCTCTGGCCAAGGATCAGGCCGAGCCCGGCGTTGACCGTCCAGCTTTCGACATCGCTGTTGGGCACAAAGCCACGCTGATCGGCGGCTTCGCGGAATTCGGCCGCTTCTTCGGGCTCACCCAATGCGTCCTTTTCAGCGGCTTCTTCAAGCAGCTCCGCGCGCAGGCCGGGGGCAACCTGGAAACCGCCGATGCGCAGGTCGCCCGACTTGCGCCACGAACCGTCGACATGCAGCACCAGATTGTTGGTGAGGCCAACATCGAGCGAGGCGGCGGCGTTGCGCATGTCACTCGCACTGTCGATCCCGGCAAGCGCATCGAAATGGAAGTCTTCGTCGGGCACGCGGGTCGGGATGCGCTTGTCGATCACGTTGACCGCACCGCCGATGGCCTGGCTGCCATAGAGCAGCACGGCCGGACCGCGCAGCACTTCGACGCGCTCAAGCGTGATCGGCTCGATCGTCACCGCGTGGTCGACCGAGGTGTTCGAAACATCCATCGTGCCAAGGCCATCGACGAGCACGCGCACGCGCTCGCCCTGCTGGCCGCGCAGCACCGGACGCGACGAGCCGGGAGCAAAGCTGGTTGACGAGACGCCGGGCAGCTTGGCGAGCAGATCGCCGATCTGGCCATTCACGGCTTCGCGCTGGATCTCGCGCACTTCGAGCACGCTGGTGCCGGCGAGCAGATCGAATTCGCGCACGCCAGCAGCGCTGACGATAATCGAGCCGTCGCGGGCCGTCTGGCGGTTGTGGAGGTCGTCCTCGACCTGCGGCGCTTGCGCGGCATCATCGGCCGCTGCCGTATCAGCCGTATCGGCAGCAAGTGCCGGCGTGGCGGCCAGCGCCAGCGAGAGAACAAGCGCAGCCGGGGACGCCGCGTGGCGGAGAGAGAGTGTTTTCATGGGGGTTCGCGTTCCTTGGTTAAGACAGCGGGGTTGCATTACATTCATGATGTAATAACGTATCACGCCTCTATCGCGAGACCGCGCCATTGCAAGGGGCTAGTCGCGGCACCTGCCCGCCAAATCAGCGCAATGTGACACAATTGCCACAGACACAACTACGCGGGGCTGCGACAGGGCGGCAAGCCCGGCGCAACGCATCTGGGGTTCTGGAAAAAGGAAGGAAAACTGGAGCGGGCGAAGGGATTCGAACCCTCGACCCCAACCTTGGCAAGGTTGTGCTCTACCCCTGAGCTACGCCCGCTCTCTGACGTTTTCAGCCGCCGGATGATCCGAGGGGCTGTTAGGGTGGCGGCGCGGTTAGCAGTGCCGCGCGCACCCTGCAAGAGCAAAATTGCGCGACACGGGTTTCCTGCACACAGCCCGGCAGCGCGCACAAATCAAAGCTTCACATTATCGCGAAAACGCCCACATTGGAGGCCAAGCCAGCGCGCACCATCATTTCAGGAGTATTCCCTTGGCCAGCATGGGTCTGAGCATCGACGAACAGAAAGCGGTAGAGCGATTCCGCAAGGATGTGGTCGAGCCTTCGCAGACAAACCTCGTGATCCTCGATTTCTGGGCTGAGTGGTGCGGCCCCTGCAAAGCGCTGACCCCGGTGCTGGAAAAGATCGCGGCCGAATATGCCGACAAGGGCGTGGTGCTCGCCAAGATCAATGTCGATGAAGAACAATTCATCGCCGCGCAGTTCCAGGTGCGCTCGATCCCGACGGTCTATGCGATGTTTCAGGGCCAGCCTGTGGCCGATCTCACCAGCGCGCGCAGCGAATCGCAATTGCGGCAGGTGCTCGATCAATTGCTCAGCCAATTGCCGGTGCAGCCCGGCCAAGCGGGTGCCGGCGATCCCAACCGCCCCTCCCCCGAAGAACTCGCCCAGTATATTGCCATGGGCGAGGAAGCCCTCGCGGGCGGCGATGCCCAGCGTGCTGCGGGGATTTTCGCGCAGATCACCGAATTCGCGCCCGAAAGCGCGGCCGCCCATGCCGGGCTCGTCCGCGCGCTGGTGCAGCTTGGCGAAGATGAGCAGGCGCGCGCGGTGATGGCGAGCATTGAAGCCGATCCGCGCCTTGCCGCCGATCCGGCGCTGGCCCCGGCCCGCGCCGCGCTCGAACTGGCGGCGACCCGCGTCGATGACAGCGAACTTGCCGCATTGCGCGCAGCCGCTGCCGCTGATCTGGCAGACATGGCCGCCCAGCTCGCCTTTGCCGAGGCGGCCTTTGCCGCCGGTGCACGCGACGAGGCGGCGGACACGCTGCTCGCCATGATCACCGCAGACCGCGACTGGAACGAAGGCGCTGCCAAGGCGCGCCTGCTCAAGATCTTTGAAGCGACCGGGCTTGAAGATGATTGGGTCGTGGCGACGCGCCGCCGTCTCTCGCGCATCCTGTTCGGTTAGGGCGGGCGCGGCGCATGACCATCCGGCTTTCGATCTTTCCGCTGACAGGCGCCGTGCTGTTCCCGGGGCTGCAATTGCCGCTCCATATCTTCGAGCCGCGCTACCGCGCGCTGGTCGGCAATGCGCTGGTGCGTGACCGGCGGATCGCGATGATCCAGCCGCAACGCCCGACCGAAGGCGCGCCGCTGTATCAGGTCGGCTGCGTCGGGCGGATCGGCGAGATTCAGGCGATGGAAGATGGCCGCTACAACCTGATCCTCGAAGGCGAGCAGCGCTTCCGGCTGGTGCGCGAGCTGGATGTCACCACCGCCTTCCGCCAGATCGAGGCCGAGCTGCTCGACGAGGATGAGGACGAAACGCTCAGCCACGCCCAGCGCGGCGGGTTCGAGCGCGAAGCGCGCCGCTTTGCCGACAATCAGGGCTACAGCGTCGACTGGGATTCGGTCGAGCGGCTTGATGATCGCTCGCTCATCAACGGGGTGTCGCAGATCGCCCCGTTTGATCCGGCCTCGAAGCAGGCCCTGCTCGAAGCCGCCAACCTGTCGGCGCGCTGCGAATTGCTGGTGCAACTGATGCAGTTCTATGGCCGCCGCGACGGCGGCGAGGAAATCGTCACCCTGCAATAGCGCGCCCGGCGGAGGTGCTGCGGATGCGCCTCAGTCAGCGGCGGGGCGCAAGCGCTCGGCCAATTGCCGCCAGCCCTTGATCTGCCCCTGTGCGAGCAGGCTGGCGCGGAACAACCGCCCGATCAGCACGATCTCTGCCACCACGAACGCCGCCATCAGCACGCCGGCGCCGAGCAATTCGGGCGTCGCAATCCCCGTGCCAAGCCGCGCCAGCACGACAAAGGGCGTCCATAGCGGGATCCAGGTCATGATCTGCACCAGCGGTCCGGCTGTGCCCGAAAGCACCGCCTGAATGAGGAAGAACACCGGCAGCATGGTGCCGAAGATCACGGGCATCAGATAGCCCTGTGCTTCGTTCATCGTATCGGCCATCGCGCCGATCGCCACGAACAGGATCGCGATGGCGACATAGCCCATGACGAAAAAATAGATCAGCGTGATAACCGGGCCAACCCCGGATACCGGCGCGAGCGCAGGCCGGATCATGTCGGCAATCTCGCCGTGGCTCGCAAAGGCGACCGCCACCGCCGTGCCGAGCCACACCGCCAGCATCGACAGCCCGATTCCGAGCGCCCCCAGCAGCTTGCCATACATCAGCTCTTCCGGGGTGATGCAGGCAAGCACGGATTCCAGCAGCTTCTTCGAGCGTTCCTCGACCGAGCCTTGCAGCATCCAACTGCCCGACAGCATCAGCGCCATCAGCAGGATATAGACCAGCGCCAGCGGCACGACCGAGCGGATCAGCATCGCTTCCTGCGCGCCGCCACCGGGGCGCGGCATGGTGAGCGCGATGGCCGGCACCGCCTGATTGACCGCCTGCGCCTGCCCCGCCGAAAGGCCCTCGCGCGCCAACAGCCCTTGCCGCAGGCTGGCGGTCAGCACGTCTTGCAGCATCGCCATCAGGCTCGCGCGCGGCTGATCATTGGTCAGCACCGCAACCCGGGGATCTTCGGGAAATCCGGCCGCGATCTCGACGATCACGTCAGCCCCGCCCTCTTCGGCTTCGAGCAGCGCGTCGGCGGCTTTCTTGAACGCCGCACCTTGCTGCGCCGCGAGATCGGCAGGCGCCGCAGCATAGGCATAATCAGGGTCGGGCGGGGTGAAGTCGGGAATGCCTTCAGGCTTGACCCTGGCAATCTGCGCCTGCGCCGCTGCCAGCCCGCCTGCCGCGCGGAAGGCCTGAATATCCGCCGGGCCATAGACGTATCCGTGCTGCGCCCACGGCGCTTCTGGCGCCGCCGCCTTGAGATCGTGCCGCCAGACATAGCGCGAGAGCGCTTCGAGCAGGGCGCGATCTTCGCCCTCGGCGATCCGCGCGGCGATGGCCGCGCCGACCTTGCCGCCCGAACGATCCACCAACACCACGCGGGTCGGCTCGCTTTCGTCCAAACTCTCGGCCAGGAACGGCCCGAGCCCGAGGCCAACCGGCACCAGCAGCAAGGTGAGCCAGAAGCTCTTGAGCAGCACGACTTGCCGCAATTCGCGGCCCGCCACGAGCAGGATATTGGCAAAGCTCATGCGCGGGTCTCCTCGATGGATGGATCATTGCCGACCAGTGCGACAAACACATCATGCAGCGAGGCGCGCTGTTCCTCGAAGCGGCGCAGCGGCAAGCCTTGCGCGGTGCAGGCTTCGAGCAGATCGCCCGCCTCGACGCCGGGAGCAAGCTGCAACGACCATGCGCGCCAGCCCTCGCCAAGATCGCTCACCGGCTCGGCCGCGGCGATCCCGGACATTGTCGCAATCCCCTGCGGCGCGATGGCAGCAACGCGGCTCGGCAATTCGGCGCGGGCCTCGGCAATCGTGCCTTCGAACCGCTTGCGCCCCTTGCGCAGCAGCAGGATGCGCTCGCACAGCCGCTCGGCATGCTGCATCACATGGGTGGAAAAGATCACCGCTGCGCCCGTCCCGGCGGCGCGCAGGATTTCATCCTCCAGCAGCCCCTGATTGACCGGATCAAGCCCGGAAAACGGCTCGTCCAGAATGAGCAGGCGCGGGCGGTTGACGAGTGCCGTGGCAAGCTGCACTTTCTGCGCCATGCCTTTCGACAGATCGGCAACCTTGGCCTTGGCCCGGTCGGCCAGATCGAAGCGTTCGAGCAGCTCCATCCCGTGCGCACGGGCATCGCCCGCGCGCATCTGTTTGAGCTGGCCGAAATAGGCGATCATGTCGATCACCGTCATATTGCCGTAAAGGCCGCGTTCTTCGGGCAGGAAGCCGATGGCGCCCGAGGCGCGCCGATCGGGCGCGCTGCCCATCACTTCAATCGTTCCGGACGTGGGCCGGATGATGTCGAGCACCATGCGCAAGGTGGTGGTCTTGCCCGCACCATTGCCCCCGAGAAAGCCGTAGATTTCGCCCGGCTCGACCGCAAAGCTCAGATCATCAACCGCGCGCACATCGGCAAATTGCTTGGTAAGATTGGCGACCTTGAGCATGCTGATCCCTTGCACGTTCCCACAATGGGAGCGGGAAGCCTAGCGCGCCAAACGCTTCATATCAAATTAGGAATCACGCGGGCGGAATTGCGCCATGCGGCAGGCGCGCCGATCAGAACGGAATGTCGTCGTCGAGATCGTCGTAGCCCCCGCCCGCCGGGCCGCCGCCCTGGTTCCAGCCGCCGCCACCTTGCGCCCCGGCGCTGCTGCCGCCGCCGCCGCCATAGCTGCCGCCGCCGCTGCGGGCACCGCCGCCACCGCCCATACCGCCGCCACCAGCACCGCCGGTCGTGCCGTCGAGCATGGTCAGCCCGCCGTTAAGCCCGCGGATCACCACTTCGGTGGTGTAGCGATCCTGCCCGTTCTGATCCTGCCACTTGCGGGTTTGCAGCTGGCCTTCGACAAAGACCTTGCTGCCCTTCTTGAGGTAGCGTTCGACCACCCCGACCAGCCCTTCCGAAAAGATCGCGACATTGTGCCACTCGGTGCGTTCCTGACGCTCCCCGGTGTTGCGATCCTTCCAGGTTTCGCTGGTGGCGATGCGCAGGTTCGCGACCTTGCCGCCGTTCTGGAAGCTGCGGATTTCCGGATCAGCGCCAAGATTGCCGATCAGCATGACCTTGTTGAGCGAACCCGCCATCGAAATATCCCTTCCCTTCAGAACCTTGCCCGTGCAGCCGCCGATGATGCGCCGCAATACTGAGTCGGGCAATAGGCAAGGATCGGCAGGGATGCGAGTCAGCCTCGGGCACTAATCCCCGAATGGCTTGCCCTAGCGGGCGGGGTAGCGCAGCCGGCCGAGAAAGCGCGTCAGGCTCGGCAATTCGCGATCCTTGCCGGTGAGCCGCGCCTTGATCTTTTCAAAGCGCATCACCCCGTCAATCCGGCGATCGAGGAAGGCGTAGGTATCGGCCTTGCCTTCGCTGTCATCATTCACGAACACGGCAAGCGTGGCCGAATAGATCCCCGCCAGAATGGCGCGCTTGGTGTAGTGGTTGTAATCGGTCGCGGTGTCCCCGGCGAGCCGCCACATGATATCGGCCGAATGCCAGCCGAGCTTGAGCGCCCGGGCTGCATTCTGCGGCTGCGCCATGATCGCCAGCGCGCGGCGCACGGCTTCGTCGATATGCGCGACCGCTTCCAGCCGGAAGGCCACCAGCGTGCGGATCCGTTCGCGAATCTTGAGCGTCGCCAGCCGTTCCTGCGGCCATTCCGCTTCCATCGCCTGATCGACGCTGGCGATCCAGGCCGCGATCATCGCCATCGCCCGGTCACCCGGCGCGTCGGCCGGGAAGGCCAGCTTTGCCACATCGGGATCAACCCCTGCCATCTCCGCGGCGGCCACCAGCGCGGTTTCGTTCCAGCCATCGAAAATCGCCGAAGCGGCAATATCGGGGGCCAGCGCCAAGGCCAGCTCGTCAAGCGTCATGTCGGCAAAATCAACCATGTCAGAAAGAAGGCCCGTAATCCTTGGGAGTTCCCTTTTCGGCGCGTTTTTTGTCCGCCGCCTCGAATTCCTGCTTCATCAGCGCATTGCCGGCCTGCACCATCATGTAATCGCGCGCCGAACGGCCGGAATTGTCATTGCGATCAGGATCGGCGCCCTTGCTCAGCAGCATCCGCACCATCGGGACATTGCGCGCATGGACCGCCGCGATCAGCGGGGTCTCGCCGGTCTGATCGGAGATATTGACGCTTGCCCCGCCCTTGATGAGCTCTTCTGCGCCTTCGATAAAGCCGATCGAGGTCGCCAATTGCAGCGGTGCCACCCCGCGCTTGTTGCGGATGTTGGGATCAGCACCGCGTTGCAGCAGGAACCGCACCCACAGATCATCCATGCGCTGCACCACGATATGCAGGCCGGTATCGCCGCTGGTCAGGTCGCGGCTGTTAACGATCTGGGTGCCCGGCTTGTTGAGCATGTCGGTCGCGACATTGCCATCACGATCCTTGACAGCCTTGAGGAACTGGTAGCCTTCGGAGAACATCTGCGCCGCCGCCGGCGCCAGTGGCACGCTTGCAATCCCGACAACCGCCCCTGCGACAAGTGCATTGGCAATCATCCGGTGGAGCGGTAACTTGCGCAAAAATCCGGTAAGCACGGTTTGAACCTTTCCCAATTCCTGCCACAGGCAAGCCCAGCGGGCGCACGCGGATACCCCGCAGGCCGTTCGCTGCTTGCATCACAAGGCGCCAGTTAGCAGAGCATGAACCGCAAGGCCAATACCCCGATGAAATTCGCTGCCTCCTCCCTCGCCGCTGTGATCGGCGCTATCCTGTTGCTGACCGCTTGTGCCAGCGAAGCCCCGCCCGGCCCCTCGCCCGACGGCGTGGATCTCCGCGGCGCCAGCATTGGCGGCGATTTCACCCTCACCAGCAACACCGGCAAGCGTGTAAGCTGGGATGATTTCGCCGGGCAGTATCGCCTTGTTTATTTCGGCTTCACCTATTGCCCGGACATCTGCCCCACCGACGTGCAGCGCCTCAGCCAGGGCTTGCGCGCATTCGAGGAAGCTCACCCCGATCTGGGCAAGAAAGTGCAACCGATCTTCATCTCGGTCGATCCGGAGCGCGATAGCGTGGCGGTGCTCAACGAATTCGTCGCCAGTTTTCACCCGCGCCTGATTGGCCTGACCGGCACACCCGAAGAGATCGAAGCCGTCAAAAAGGCCTTCGGGGCTTCGGCGAGCAAGGATCCGGCGGGTGCGGATGGCAATTACAACGTCTCGCACACCACCTTCACCTATCTCTTCGCGCCCGATGGCGCGCCGCTCGGGATCATCCCGACCGACAAGCAGGCCGCGGGTGTGGCCGCCGAGCTTGAAAGATGGGTGCGCTGAGAGAGCGCTTCTGGGAATTGCCGCTCGGTGCGCTGACCCGCGCCGAGTGGGAAGCGCTGTGCGATGGCTGCGGCCGCTGTTGCCTCCACAAGATCGAGGATGCCGATACCGGCGAGATCATCGACACCAATGTGGCTTGCCGCCTGCTCGACACCGGGACCGCGCGGTGCAGCGATTATCGCAACCGCAAGGCCTTCGTGCCCGATTGCCTGCGGCTGACGCCCGCGGTTGTCGCGACGGTGAGCTGGCTGCCGCAGACCTGTGCCTATCGGCTGCGGCAGGAAGAGCAGCCCCTCCATGATTGGCACCCGCTGATCAGCGGCGATCCCGATAGCGTGCGGCGCGCCGGGATTTCGGTGATCGGCCGGGTCGTCAGCGAGATCGATGCCGGCCCGCTCGAACACCACATTGTGGTATGGGAGCCCGAGGACGAAGCGGAGGATGATCTGTGATCGGCTGGCTCGAACGCACCGCGCTGGAACCGGAACTTGAACTGGCAGGCCGCGCGGTGCCGATCGCGCTTAAGCGTCACCCGACCGCGCGCCGGCTGACCATGCGGCTTGCGCCTGATGGCAGTGAAGTCCGCATCACGCTCCCGCGCTGGGCCGCGACAAGCGAAGCAATTGCCTTTGCCCATGCCCGCAAGGACTGGCTCGAAAGCCAATTGGCACGGGTGCCCGCGCGCACCGCGCCGGGCGCGGGCGGTATCGTGCTCTATCGCGGGCAGGACTTGCAGGTCGCGTGGCATGCCGCCGCGCCGCGCCGCCCGGCGATCATCGGTGATGCGCTGCGGCTCGGCGGGCCGGAAGCCCGGCTTGAAGGGCGCATCCGCCGCTGGCTCGAAGATGAAGCGCTGGCCCTGTGCGAAGCGGACATGCGCGAATATTGCGCGTCGGCCGGGCTTGCGCCCGTCCCCGTGAGCCTGTCGCGCGCGCTGCGGCGCTGGGGTTCGTGCTCCGACCGCAATCGCATCCGTATCAACTGGCGGCTGGTGCAGGCGCCCGATTTCGTGCGGCGCTCGGTGGTCGCGCATGAAGTCGCGCATCTGGTCCATTTCGATCACAGCCGCGCCTTTCACGCGCTGCTCGCGCGGATCTACGAAGGCGAGATTGCCGCCGCCGATCGCTGGCTGAGAGAACATGGACGCAGCCTCTACACCGCCTTCGGCTAGGCACGGCCGCGCGCAAAGCAACTGGCCAGCGGCGGGCAACGCGCCTATGTTGCGCTCCATGCCGTCCCGTTCGCGCTTCAACCCGACCTCCGGTCTGATCGATTTCTGGCACGAGTTCAGGAAGCCCAACCCCTATCGCTGGCCGATCCTCGGGCTTTCGCTGATCCCGGCGGTGCTGATCTTCGGCTGGGCGCTGTCGCAGACTCATTTCAAGAAGCCGGAGCGGCCCGAAATCACCTACATCACCAGCTTCGCCGAGGATCGGACGATTGACGAGATCATCGCCTCGAACCTCGAAAACCAGGAGCTGAAGGAACTGCGCGCAGCCAAGCAGGCGGAAATCGCGCAGCGCAAGCGCGCCATGTACAAGGCTTTGGGGGCAGCCACCGGCATGGATGTCGACACCATCGCAGCCGAAGCCGATGCCCGTCGCGCGGCAGAACAGGCCGCCGCCGAAGCCAGGCGTGCCGAGCAATTCGGACGGGTCGCCAAAGTGCCCGCCGCCAGCGAAAGCGCAGCACCATAGCGAGTTTCGCGCCTGACGATCACGACTGGATGGCCGCAGCCGCCCGGCTGGCCGGCCGGGCGCGGCCGCTCGCCCGGCCCAATCCCGGCGTGGCCGCGCTGCTCGTTGCAGATGGGCGGGTGCGCGCGCGCGGCTGGACCCAGCCGGGCGGACGCCCCCACGCCGAAGCCAGCGCGCTTGCGGGCATCGCGCCCGAAATCGTGCAGGCAGCCTCGCTCTATGTAACGCTTGAACCCTGTGCCCACGCCTCCGCGCGCGGCCCCGCCTGCGCCGATCTGATCGTCGCAGCACGGCCAGCCCGGGTGGTGATCGGCCAGCACGATCCCGATCCACGCACCGCGGGCAAGGGTATCGCCCGGGTCGAGGCGGCAGGGATTCCGGTGCGGCTGCTGGATGATCCGGCGGCGGCGGCAAGCTTGGCCGGGTTCCTGACCCGCCAGCGCCATGGGCGGCCCCACGTGACGCTCAAACTCGCGATGTCGCTCGATGGTTGCATCGCGCTCGCTGACGGGACGAGCCAGTGGATCACCGGCGAAGCCGCCCGCGCGCATGTCCACGCCCAGCGCGCCCGCCATGATGCCATTCTGGTGGGTGGCGGGACATGGCGCGCCGATCAGCCACGGCTCGATGTGCGCTTGCCCGGGCTGGAAGGCCGCTCTCCGGCCCGCGTGGTGTTGACGCGCGGCGCAGCGCCTGCGGGCGTGACTGCGATTGCCGCACCGCAGGATATCGCGACGCTTGAGAGCGTGCTCTATCTCTATGTCGAAGGCGGCGCGGCGACAGCCGCGGCCTTTCTCGCGGCTGATCTGGTTGATGTGCTGCACCTCTACCGCGCGCCCATCGTGATCGGCGACGGGCTGCGCGCCATCGGCCCGCTCGGCCTTGGCGATCTTGCATCCGCGCATGGCCGCTGGCGGCGCGCGCAATGCACCCAGCTTGGCAGCGACACCTTCGAAGCCTATGTCCGCACCCGCGATTGAAAGAGGATTACCGCTTCCATGTTCACCGGCATTGTCACCGCCATCGGCACCATTCTTTCCGCCGAACAGCGCGGCGATTTGCGTGCCCGCATTGCCGCGCCGCTTGATCCGGCGCGGATCGATATCGGCGCGTCGATTGCTTGTTCGGGCGTGTGCCTGACCGTGGTGGATCGCGGCGGCACGGCTGGCGATGCGTGGTTCGATGTTGATGTCTCGGGCGAAACAGTCAGCCGCACGGTTGCCGGAATGTGGGAAGCGGGCCGCCGCCTCAATCTCGAACCCAGCCTCAGGATGGGCGATGAATTGGGCGGGCATATTGTCACCGGCCATGTCGATTCGATCGGCGAGGTGGTGAAAGTCGCGCAGGCGGGTGGCAGCTGGCAGATCGCGGTGCGCGCGCGGGCCGAGATGGCGCCGTTCATCGCCGAGAAGGGCTCGATCACGGTCGATGGCGTGTCGCTCACCGTCAATGATGTGCGCGATCGCACCGATGGCACCTGCGATTTCCTGCTCAACATCATCCCGCATACCGCCAGTGTCACCACGCTTGGCGATCTGGCCGAAGGCGATACCGTCAATCTCGAGATTGATGTGCTGGCGCGCTATCTCAAACGGATGCAGGGCCTGGCCGCCGCGGGGTGACAGAGCCTGAAATCGGAAAATATTGTTGACAAACAAAGCTTAATCCTCTCCTTCGGCGAAGTCGGAACAGTCGTTAAGCAGTGCGGGTCTGCAATAATTGGGCCCACGCTTCGCACATTTCTGCGACCCGAGCCCGAAGGAAAAGAGCCAATGAATGCCTGGTCCGCATTTCGGGTGATTGCAGCGATCGCTCTGGTGCCTGCCTGCTATGCTCCTGCCTTTGCTCTCGCGTCTCGCACCGGCCCACTAGGCATCTTGACTTTGGTCACCGTCATTCTGGTGTCTGCAACCGTGGCCTTTGCAATTGCTGCGATACTTGTCCTTCAGCACAAGAGATCAGTAGGGGATTTCGGTGCTCGCGCAGTGGAAGCCCGCTCTGCTCTAATGTGGTTTGCAGGCTCGCTAGCGTTGGCTTTACCTGTCGTCATGATTGTGCAGGCGGGTGGAGAAGCGCCTCCCGATTTTATTCGGGCACTTGATATTCAAGCGGCATTTGTCCTTTTTGTCATCTGTGCTTCAATCCAGGAAGAACTAATCTTTCGCGGGACTCTTCTCGGCATCTTCAATAATGCACTCGCTCAAGGCCAATGGCTCGGGCCTGTCACCCTGAGCGCAGTCCTGTTTGGCCTTCTTCACCTGTCCGTCGGGCCCATAACAGCAGCAGCGGCAACTCTACTGGGTTTCCTTACTGGTTATGCTCGCTTCCGCACCGGCAGCCTTGTTACTGCGATCCTCTGCCATTCCGCCTTCAATCTCGCCAGCCTTCTCGTTCGATACATATGAGCGATGGGTAAGGTGAGCGCCCTCCTCTCTTCGCCAACCCTTGCTGCCATCGCGTTGCTGGCGGCTGCTTGCCAGCCAGCCACCGATGAGGCTGTCTCCGCAACTCAGATCACCGAGACCCCCATGACCAATCCTGTCGTTCATTTTGAAATTCCGGTGACCGACATGGATCGCGCCCTGGCTTTCTACGAGGCAGTATTCGAACTCGAACTCGATCGGCGCGAGACCGATGGCTACGATATGGCCTTCTTCCCGCGCGCCGATGGCCAGTACGGCGCAAGCGGCGCACTCGCCCAAGGCGATGTTTACCGTCCGGCCAAGACAGGCGTGATCCTGTACTTCGATGTGACTGACATTGACGCAGTTATTGCGCGTGCTGCATCCCGCGGGGCCAAGGTGCTCTATCCGAAAAAGAACATAGGCGAGGCAGGTTTTGTCGCCTAGATCGAGGACAGCGAAGGCAATCGCATCGCTCTCTCGCAAGCCCCTGCGTGAACCTGGCGGGCGATTAGGCGAGCGGGCCGGTCGCGAAACTCTCCCGCGTGATCACATAGGTGACGTGGCGAACAATCGTGCCCGCCATAATTCTTTCATCAACCCTGCCGCTCAGCCGACCGCCGATCTTTTCCATCGCCCGGCGTGAGCGGTGGTTCGCCTCGCCGACCACAAAGCGGCATTCGGCCACAGTGGCGAGCGCGTGGGCGAGCATCAGCCGTTTGAGCTCGCGGTTGGTGCCATCGCCCCAATGCGCGCGGGCAAGGAACGTCCAGCCGATCTCGACCGAGCCGCCGCCCGTCTCCGTCAGCCCCTGATAGCGCGAGGAACCGATGATCGCGCCGCTGGCCTTCTCGATGATCGCAAGCGCACCGCCCTGTGCCAGTGCATCCTCGAAGAACGCGCGGAAGACTTCTTCGCGCCAGCGATCATGTGCGGGATGCTGCTGCCAGATCAGCGGATCGGCAGCAACCGCGAACAGCGCGTCCCAATCCTCACCATGCAGCGGCCGCAGCAGCAGCCGCTCGCCTTCCAATGTGGGTTGCCGATCGAGCAAGCGCGCGCGGCCTCAGCCGGTTACCTCGGCCAGCGCCGCGACGAACTTGGGCAGGTTTGCCATCGTCAGCCCGGCGATATTGATGCGCCCCGAGGCGGCCATGTAGATGCCGTGCTCCTCGCGCAGCCGCACGACTTCCTCCTTGCTCACCGGGACAACCGAGAACAGCCCGTTCTGGGTGCCAAGCGGGGTCAGATCAATCCGGCCAGCCGTGCCTGCCGCGGCCAGTGCGGCGCGCACCTGCCGCATCCTGCCGCGCATTTCGTCAAGCTCGGTCAGCCAGACCTTTGTCAGATCAGGGTCGCGCAGGATCAGGCGCACCGCGGCGGCGCCGTGATCGGGCGGCATCGACCAGCTCGCGCGGGCGAGCGCATTGGCATTGCTGGTGATCGCATCGAGCCCGGCCGGAGTTTCGGCGAGCATGTAGAGCGCGCCGACGCGATCGCGGTACATCCCGAAATTCTTGTCGCAGGAATAGGCGATCAGCGCTTCGGGCATTTTGGCGAGCACAAGGCGCATCCCTGCGGCATCTTCCTCCAGCCCTGCCCCGAGCCCCTGATAGGCGGAGTCAATGATCAGGAAGACGCCCGTTTCGGCAATCGCCTCGGCAATCGCGGCCCATTGATCGAGGGTGTAATCCACGCCGGTCGGGTTGTGGCAGCAGCCGTGGAGCAGGATCGCTTCATCCGGCCCGGCGCTGCGGATCGCGGTGAGCACTGCATCAAGATTGGCGATGCCATCGGGATTGGCGTGATCAAACGTCGCCACCTCAAGGCTGATATCGGCCATGATCTGGGCATGGTTGGGCCAGCTTGGCACGCCCATGTGGATGCGGCGGACCCCGGCCTTCTGGGCCAGCGCCACGGCAAGGCGCACCGCCCCGGTGCCGCCCGGGGTCTGCATCCCGGCAAGCCGCCCGCCCATCGTCGCATCCGCGCCGAAGATATAGGGCATCAGCGCGTTGACGAAGCCGATATCGCCTTCGGGGCCGAGATAGCTCTTGGAATCCTGCTCATCCACCAGCCGCTGTTCCGCAGCCTTGATCGCGCGGAACACCGGCGTTGCGCCCTCTTCGGTGCGATAGACCCCGACGCCGAGATCGATCTTGTCCTCGCGCGGATCGGCCGCGTGGAGACGGATAAGGGCGAGCAGCGGGTCAGGCGCTTGGGGGCTGAGTCGGTCAAGCATGGTGCCATGGCGCATGGCGCCATGCGCGCGCCTATGCAACCGGGTTTTCGCCGGAAAATCCCCTAGAATGGCACCCAGCGCTGCTTTTCGGAAAAGCGCATGTAACCCGCATTGACCCCGAGCCGCAGACCCGCGCCAACCCGGATCGGGATCAACACCACATCGCCCTTGCGCAGATAGCTCGCGTGGAACCCGCCGATGAAATAGGCCTGCCCTTCACCCGCCGGAAAGCGCGCAAACAGATCCTGGCTATCATAAAGGTTGTAGACGAGCACAAAGGTATTGGCGGCATTGGCACCGGCATCAAAGCCGATCGAAGGCCCGGTCCAGTACACTGGCCGCGCGCCTTCGATCTTATGATGCAAGGTGCCCGAGCCATAGCGCGCGCCGACGATCAGCGCGCCGCCCGCCTCGCGCCCGACAATATAGGCATTGGGGCGGCCTTGCTTCGCCAGCAGATCCTCGATCAGCTTGGCGAGCCCTTCGGCACCTTTGCCGAACAGGCCTTCGGCAGCGCCGATGAGATCATCCTGCCCATAGGTAGCAGAGCCGGTATCGGCAGGAGCGGGTGTCGCCGCGGAGGGATCGGGTGCCGGGGCGATGTCGCTGCCTGCCGCTGCGCCAACGGGCGCGCCCTCAGCCACGGCGCCGGGTGCGGGGAGCGGGGATTGGGAGTCCTGCGGCGCTGTCAGATCGCCATCGATCCCGCCGCTTGCGGGCGCATCGCGATAGGCCTCATCGGGATCAAACCGCTCGACGCTCTGGGCGTGGGCTGCCATCGGCATTGCTGCGGCCGCGAGCGCTACCGCGGTCAGCGCCAGCCGGGCTGCCAGCCCGCGGAGCGAGAAGAGAGGATGGGCAAGATCATTCATGGGTCAGCCTTTCACGCCGTCTTTGGGCAAAGACCGGCAGCCTCGAAAAGAATCCTGCCGGCACAGGCCTGCAAGCTTCCGGCGACGAGGCGAATCAAAATTGCGCCGGAATGATGGCTGTGCCGCAGGCGAGATGAACCTGCGGCGAATTGGCCGGGTTGGGCGAGGCTTGCCTGCGGTATCGGTAGCGCCGGGTACGCGGCGAGGGCGAAATTCTTGCCATGCCACCTTGCCGAGCCTTCTGCTGATGCTTATAGCGCCCGTTTCGCGCGAGCATTGCGCCGCGGAGACGTGGGTGAGTGGCTGAAACCAGTTCCCTGCTAAGGAACCGTACTCTATCAGGGTACCGAGGGTTCGAATCCCTCCGTCTCCGCCAGTGCATTTTATCTCGGAAAATTGAAATCTTAAGGGGTTCGCGCTTCGATTTCTGCGCGCTTCCGCTCCGCATGACCGTGTGTGACGCAGTCGGCTGAATTCCGGCGACGGTATCAAATGCGTTTCCCTGACCGCTCGACGAAAAAAGCAACAGTTCAATTCATCCAGCCATCCTCGACAGCTCTCAACCCAGAGCCGGTCGTTCATGAATGCCAGATTGAACGTCTGGCCACCTCGTCGCGCGCGAATACATCAACCGTTCAAGCAGTGAGGAACTGACCGGGAATTAAGGGACAACGATACTCGCGGCTGCCAATGGTTCGAAGACTAATGCTGCACTCGGCCCAACTGTGGCATTCTCCACTATGCTATTGGCAGACGACAAGCCCACCGATTAACGGATTGTTTGCCGCGGTTGCCCTAATATTGGCACCATGTTTCGCGCGCTCTCATATCTAATTCCTGCTCAATCTTCATGCGAGCTCCGCGAGCAGGCAGTGACGAATTTCAGGAGCCTTCGACAGCAAATTCCGCTGCTCTACGCCGCGGCTCTCGTAAACCTTGTCGGACTCCATGTTGCGACTGGTGGCGAAGAACTGGTTCTGATTTCGCCAGTCAGCCTTCTCACTGCCTTGCTGTCGTGGAGAATGATGGTCTGGCTGTTTTTTCAGCGAGACTCCGATGATTTGAATGTAATTGCCCCCCAATTGATCAAGATGGTGGCACTGACTGTGCTGCTGTGCGTCGGTTTTTCGATCTGGACACAGGTCCTCATATCGAAGCACCCCAACGAGACAATGAGTATTCTATTGTTCAGCATTCTGGCCGCGTTGGGCGCTGCCTACGGCCTCAGCAGTTTTCCGCGAGCTGCGATCCTACCGCTCGCCATCTTGGGCCTTCCGATCGCGACCAGACTTTTGTTCATGAATAACGCAACAACCACCGGGATCGGCATAAGTCTATTGCTGGTGCTCTTGCTGTTAATGCGCCTGCTTCACACGCATAGCCGTGCACTGGCGGGACTGGTGACCAGCAAACTGGCTGTTGCAAAAGAACATAACCGCGCCATTTCGGCGGAGGTTGCTGCCCTCAAACGAGCAGACCAAGATGCGCTAACCGGACTGGCCAACCGCGCAAAAATCTTCCGCGAAATGCAATCCCATATGTCTCAAGGGCCGTCATCAGGGGGCGGTAGCGTGGTCGCAATCTGCGACCTCGACGGATTTAAAGCTGCGAATGATGCATTCGGTCATGCGGCGGGAGATGCGATCCTTCAAGCTTTTGCGGCGAGACTGTCAGACGCGTTCGGCGATAAAGCCAGTGTAGCCCGAACTGGTGGCGACGAGTTTGTCATATTCTGGCGCGATGGCCTGACCAAGCGCGATATCGCCAAGGTAGGCAACGCGATTTGTGCCTTGGCCAGCACCCCGATTGAATGGGATGGGAAAGGCCTGAATATCGGGGTTTCTTGCGGCATTACTGAAGCGGGTCCTATTTCCTCTTCGGTCAGCGAATTTGTCCGGCAGGCCGACTCGGCGCTGTATCGCGCAAAAGCATCAGGGAGAGGTGTTTGGCGGCTATACGACCGAAAGATGTATGCCTTGGACAAGCGCCGTGCAGCGCTAGAAAACATGCTTATGGATCGCAAGGCGCAAATGGAGACGACAATCCATTTCCAGCCAATCATTTGCCTGGCATCGGGGCAAGTGGTGTCTTGTGAAGCGTTGGCCCGGTGGAACAATGAACAACTTGGGATTATCCCTCCCAGTGAATTCATTTCCGTTGCAGAGCAGCTCGGCGTCATTGAGGGGCTCAACGAAATCTTGCTACAGAAGGCCATAAACGCGGCTACGCCATGGCCGCCGGAGTTGAGGCTTTCGTTCAATTTGAGCGCCATACAGGTCAGTCAGGAGGGCTCTGCTGACAGGTTATTGGGCCTGCTAGAAAAGGACGGTTTCTCTCCTTGTTCAATTCAATTTGAGGTAACCGAAACCGCATTTCTTACCGATTTGGGAAGAGCGAAACGCGAGCTGCAGAAACTGAAGGATGCGGGCTGCATAATCGCGTTGGATGATTTTGGCGCTGGTTACGCGTCTGTTTCCTATCTGCGCGACTTGGTGTTTGATGTGGTTAAGCTCGACGGTTCCCTCACAACCGATATTCAACATTGCGAACGTTCGCGTCGAATCCTGCTTGGCCTGATCGAACTTTGCCATGCCAGCGGCGCGAAATGTGTCGCAGAGCACGTTGAAACAAAGGAGCAATTGTCCCTGATCCGAGCCATGGGTTGCGATTTTGCGCAAGGTTACCACGTCGGACGCCCGGCGCCCGGAATGACCATCCTTGCGATGAGTCCTGATCGGACCGCTATGCCATTGCAACAGACCGGCTAACCTTCGGCCAACGACTGCTCTGTCGCGAAAACAAACTGAAGGTGCAAGTTTGACCGGTCATCCGCCACATCAATTGGGAAGGGCAGGAAAATTCCACAACACGTCCCTCGCCTTCGCGCAAATCTCGACCCAGATCAGATCTTAGGCGACCGCCAACCTGAATCCCTGATTTTAACAGAAAAAGTCATCTTGTTTTCTTGATCGTGCATCTGACCCGGTCATGGCCGCAGATTAGCGGAAGT
Source organism: Erythrobacter epiphyticus (assembly GCF_034653295.1). Classification (NCBI taxonomy): domain Bacteria; kingdom Pseudomonadati; phylum Pseudomonadota; class Alphaproteobacteria; order Sphingomonadales; family Erythrobacteraceae; genus Erythrobacter; species Erythrobacter epiphyticus. Next base: position 113,928 of record NZ_JAYEEU010000007.1, read on the forward strand.
GTGCCCGACTGTTTTCGCGAGGCTTGCCAAATAACCACCTCGCGGGAGGGTCAGCTCTTCCAGAAACAGAGCTATCAGGCCTGATGGGGGATTCGACGCCAGACTTGGCATAGACCCACGCAAGTTGAGCGCGCCCTATGCCTGCGACCGAACCGCGGCAGGTTGCAATCCCGCCGATATCGCAACGCTCGAGCGCAAACAGCGCCACATCTGTTTCGGCAGCGATGAACAGTTGTTCGATTGACCCTGAAGAAGGCGCGATCATCCCTTTGCCCCGAAGCTAATTAATAGTTTGTATACTATAGTCGTTCCACACGATTTAATTCTAGTTCTGGCAACACAGGCGCGAAAGGATACGTGCAATGTTCGCTCTAACTTCTATCGCGCTGCCCGCGTTGCTATTTGGCTCTGCGGCGTCAACCGTTAGTTTCGAGCTACGGCTGCGGGTGCCTGTGGTTTGCGCAATCGAATCGTTGTCGGGCAGCCCGGACAACCCACGCGTCTTGCGGGTGTCGACACGTTGCAACACCGAGAACATCGACTTGTCATTTAGTGGCGACCTTGCCAACAACCGCATTACTGATGTTACATCAGGCAGTTTCATTGCGAGCCGTGGCGTAAACACTGTAAGGCTACGCCAATTCCGTCCCGGTCGGGGCGAAGTCGAAATCGTTTTTGATGATGAGATAAAAGACTTCTCAAGCAATTCGGTATCGCTGGCCGGTTACTGACCACCGCTAATTGGCGGTGAAGGTGATCGTCAACGTATCGCGGTAGGTGCCGGCGAAAGCAACCGGCTGAGGGTCAACATTGACGGCAAGTGTGCCGGTTCGCTGCCGGGAATCCACAAAGGGTAAGGTGACTGGGGATTGTCCCGTCAAATCTATGATCTTGCCGTCGATCCGCGCGGTGTAGGGAACGCGCCCGAAGGCCTCGCCATCTTCGTGAAGCAAGGTCCCACGGTTGTCGGAATAGGCCGTGACGAGCAGCGACGAATTGGTGCGATACAAGAAGTCCGATCTTGCAAATCCGCCGTCGCTCACATCGCCGAGCGAGAGGTTGCGACTGGCTCCGCCGTCCAACAGCGTGACAGAGGGAGCAACGAACAAGCTGACGCGGAAGCTCACGGGCGGCCCGCTGCCGACCCGCATCGCCAGGTCCGCTGAATATTCGCCAGGAGGCACAAATTGTCCGCTGGGCGCTTCAAGCATATCGAGAAGCAGAACCCGGTCCCTGATCATATCGCGCCGCGCAATACCGGTCAGACGGATTAGATTGTCGGCTGGCTGGGCGAAGCGCGGCGAACGGACGAAGCGCGTGTTGAGTTCATGTGACCCGTTGCGTAGCGCGATAGAGTAGCCTGCTTGCTCGGTGATCTCGATTTCCGCCGATTGGCAGGAGTTGTCCAGTTGCTCCGGATTCCGTTCCAACTGGACCGTAACGACCTTGAACCCGGGATCAGCCGGATCGTAGGTTCGTTCGCCAACTTGAACGGCGTCGGCTTCGTAGGTCGCGCAAGGTGCTGCCTGCAAGGACGTAGCCGGCAGCAGCCCTGCTCCGATGATAACAAGCCATTTCATTTGCCGCTCCTCAGCTCGATATTGCCCAGCGAAATGTTGGCCGGATCATCTTCACGCACTTCAAACTCGAACTGCAAGTCCGTTCCGTCGATTTCGGCCCGATATCGTCCCGGAACAAGCTGGGTGAATACGGCCCGTCCTACCCGATTGGTAAAAAAGGCAAGCGCCTTGCCCGTCTCGAGGTTGATCAGACGACCTGTGGTGAGACCGACGACTTTGCTGTCAAAACCTGTCAAGGTTGCGGTCGCGATGCGATACTCTTCGGACCCGACGGTAATGGCGATTCCAGTGCGCGCGCCCGGCATCGCGACATACTCTCCGGCGCCAATATTGTAGCCCATCGGCGCGTTCTCTGTAGAGACCCGGATTTCCTGCGCGCGATAGGGAATGAACACCGGCACAACTGCCGGGCCGGCTGAGTTGGCGAAGCCCAGGTCGCGGCCAACTGCGCCCGTCGAGACGCGAACCTGCGCATTTTCGAGCGACGGGTGTTTCTTGACCATGATGAATCCTCGCGAAGGATCGCGGCCAATACCAAAGGTGCCGTTGGCGAACCCGATCCCGGTTTGCAGCCGGACAGAGGACTGATTGCGAAACTCCGAAGTAGTGGAATCATATTCCTGCTGGATGTCCACGAGCGCCTCGAAACGCGATGTGCCATAGCCAAATCGGCCGCCGACCTCATAGCTGTCGGGGCCGTATTGAGCGCGCGCGCCGTAGTCGATTTCGGGCAAGGTCAGCGGACGAAGCTGCCGATACTCGACACGCGCTGTCTGGCTCACAGTGTCGACCGTCGCAAAGATGTTCGAGCGCCTGCCAAGCCGCATCGCGGCGGTCACCAGAGCGCCGAACTCGCGCCGCGAGTTGAACTCGGAATAACGGAGGTTGACGCCGAGATTGAAACGTCCGAGCTGCTTCTGGAGACCACCGAACAGCCCATACCGCTCCTCGTTGTTACGATGCGTGGAGAAATAGGTCGCCCCGACGATGGCCTGCATGGTCGGCGAAATGTTCGCGCGCACATCCGCAGCCAGATCAAACTCGATATCCTCTAGAAACCCGAAGCTCGCGAGGCTCTGAAATCGGGGCGTGCGATATTCAGCCCTGAGATTCGTCTGGGCGCCGCCGAAACCGAGATCGATAGGCGACCCCCGGTAAGTCAGTGCCACCACGGCGCCTTCACCGACATTGCTGCTGCTGGCCGCAACATCGATCTGGGTGACGCCCCGAAAGGCCGCAAAAGCCGCGGACAAGCCGATGTTCTGGTAATTTTCAGAGATGATCGCGCTTCCGGACAGGGTCAGCGATTCCGATATGCCCTGCCGGTAAAACAGGCTCGCGACGGGATCAGATGTGTAGGAAAATCCAACCACTCGGTTGTCGCGCAGCAGGCCAGCATTCAACGAAAACTCGTTCAAGCCTTCGCCAAGCAGGTTGATATCATTGCCAAGCGTAAAGCTGTCGACCTCGCGCCGCCCCAGCGCGTCCTCGATGACGATGGTGACCTGATTGCTAAGGTCTGCGGCAGGGATGTCGCGAATGTCGATCGGGCCGGGTCCGGCGCTGAACGTGCGGAGCAGGGCGCCATTAACGTAGATCTCGATCAGGGAGGGGCGCTCGAGCAAGAAAGAACGGCTGCCGAGGGGCCGCACGTTGCGGTCGGGCTGCAGGTCTTGGTAGAAACGTTGGACACCTATGCCGAGCAGATCGAAGTCGCCTCCGTAACGCGATTGCAAGGGCTGAATGTCGCCAGCGGAATAGCGCAGGACGTTGTTCGTGTCGTCCTTGAAGGCAATAATCCGGTCGCGGACGAAGAGCTTCTCGCTCCCGGTAAAGTCGAATTGCCCGCCGAACAGGATACTGACGCCGTCACTCCCCCCGACGTTAGTGAAGCCATTAACCAGGAGGCTAGAACTGACACGCTCCATCGCCACGATGTCGCCGGTGGTGAACGAGGAAAAGGAGAGGCCGGCCGAAAAGTCTGACGGCAATGCCACCGGAATTCCGGAATAGTCGATCTGCCGGCTCCCGGAAAAAACACGTTTTCCCCGCGACGCGAGTGGGATGTCGACAGACAAGCTCAATGTCGAAGGCACAAAGGTTATGACCAGCCCGATTTCGCGCAGGCGATCAACCGGCACGAGGCCCGAACCGAGGGGCAGCAGCCATTCGCGGGTCGCATCGTTGACAAGTGAGCCGAGAACCTTGGCTATATCTGCGGCAGAAACGCTAAGGACGCGGGTCGGCGTGATTTCGGCCTGCACATTGCCAAGGCCGGCACCTTCGAAGAGCAGAGGGACGCTTAGAACGGCCGAGCGTTCGGTGACACGCGACAATTCGGGCTTTTGCAGCGAGCCGGAACCAGACTCGGTAACGGGGAGCAGGGGGTCTTGGGTAACCGCGGGCGATGCGACAGGCTGTTGTTCGCCATCGAGACGCTGCGGAACGAGATCTGCTTCGCTGGCTGCCCTTTCGGGCGATGTCACCTGAAGACTGGCACCCCCGAAATCGGTTGCGGCCACCACCGCATTGGTCTCTCTCTGAACGCTATCAAGACTCGCATTGGTATCTTCGGCAAGCGCGACACGGCCGTGCGACCGGGCGTCGGCCGGGATTGCGGCCGGGATTGCGGCCGGCACCTCAATCGTGGTTTCATCGGGACTTAGGGGTCTTTCGGCAGCAAGTGCGAAGGTTGTCACCAAGGCTTCGTCCTGCACCGGCCGCTGCAGCTCCTGTTCGCGGACGAGGTCTGTCAGTTCGCCTGGGTCTTGGGCGGGGTTGGCGGTCGCATCAAATGCTTCGGCAGAGGGCGAAGCCGAAGGAGGGCCAAGCCCGCTAGTGCTCGCTGCCGCGCCCGGCGCGCCAAGCGTGAACGTGGTTTCCTCTGCGGGGGTCGGTTCGTGCAACTCGAACCCGTCGTGGATCGGATCGTATGAAACCGGAATGCCTGCTCTGCGCAAGTCCGCAAGCGACAGATACGCGTCAAGCGCGGACGCGTTTTCCATCCGAGCCAGCTCGCTCGCTGTGAACCGGTCGCTTAGCAGGTTGACCAGGGATCCGACCCGGACATAAAGCCCGTCAAGAGTTTGCTGGAACTCAAGCATTCCCGCCACCTGCTCGTCAATCATGATGGGCAGACGCGATTCGACCTTCAATGCGGGGACAATCGTTGCCGGAACCGATTCGGGCGAGGTGGCGAGGCGAAGCGCCTCGACATTCATGGTTTCCCCCGGAGCCGGTGCAGTGCCCGACACGGAGGAGTGAGCAAATCGGGGTGGGACAGCCGGTGACGTCGGCTCTAGCTGCTGTTCTTGGCCATCGCCGTCTTGCAAATTCTCAATCTGGCGGGTTTGCAGTTGAGCGAGAGGGGCCGCCGCGTCTGGTGTTGCCGAAGCGGCCGATACAGACGAGATTGGGCTGGGCATTTGATCCACGCCGGCCTCTTGGTCCCGGCTGATTGCTTCCATACCAATCGAGGAAAGCGGGGTCGAAGGTTGTATTTCTGCGGACGCCCCGCCCGCGAGATCGAACGTTGGCAAGGTCGGCACAACCTCTTCCGCAAGGATGGCCGCATCCGTTCCCGGCGTAGTCTCAAGGCCGAGCGGGAACGGCTCCTCGGCAGGAAAAGGCGCGGCCTCGCTTCGCTCCAGATCTGTAACGCTTTCGGCTGCAATCTTTGCCACCTCGGATGGCGACGCGGGTGCTGGCGAAATGATCGCGGCATCGATTACGGAAACCTTCGCCGGTGCGGGTTGCGATGACTGCGTAACCAAGATTGGAGGTGGATCTGCCTGCGCCGCAAAGAAAGCCTCCCCCTCCTCGCGCGCCGTTGGTAGAACGGCCATTGCCGGTGACGTTGTGCTCTTCAAGGAGCGTATGGCCGGGTCACGAAAAACCAGACCAGGTTCAGGTAAAACCGGCACCAAAAGATCCGGCGCTGCCTGCTTGCCCGGTTGCATGACGATGCGTTTGGTTTCCAACGGCTTGGGACCCGCAGGCAACTTCTGCGGCGGCATGGTTTCAATCACGAGCACGCTGCCAGGCAGGAGGCCGAGGAGGAGGCATCGACCTATCGCAACCTTGCTGGCTCCGCTCAGCGGCCACCATCGGTGCTTTCCGCCCGATTTTTTCTGGACGTCTCCAGATTTTCGCTCGCTCTCACGCATCCCTGCGCCCCCTGAGGCTGGCAAAAGGAGAAGGCTGCCCCCCTTCAAACACTAAGGTTGTCGGAACTCTGCCTGCAAGGTGCCAGTGGCCGGAAGGTTGTCTAGGGTCATGGCAAAAGAAATCCGCCCGCCAGGAGGAACAAGACCGTTCTGGATAAGCTCAGCCAACGCGGCCGACCCGTAGACCCGCCGGTTGCCATCCAACAAAAGAACCAGTTCCATTCCGGTCAGAAGCGCATACTTGCTACCGCTATTAGCGACATCAAGCAAAAGCTTGCCGTTCTCAATACGGGCTTTTGTGGCAAGCTTGGCAAAGGCGCGGGGTGGTTCGACATAGACGGCCACGCCAAAGTTATAAGCGAACTGCACGCCAGTGAACCCGGGGGGCACAACCGGAACCTCGGCTACTTCGATGACGTAACCGACGGCGGCATCTGTCGGCGGCGGGCCAATATATTCGAAGCGAAAGGCCTGCGACTTTCCTGCTGCAATCGCAATCTGCGGAGGGAAAACAATAAAATCTTCATCGGCCGGCACAAAACTCTGCGTGCCGTCTTCGGCGATGATGCGACGCTTGACGATGATTTCTACCGGGAGTTCGGTGTCGCGGATGTTATTGACAGTAATGGTGGAATTGGTCCGGCCTTCGGCAGGCACGAGCGTGACCCGCATCGGCGTCACTTCATAAGCATTTGCCGATGGCGTTGTGCCCACCAACACGATCACAGCGAAAAGCGCGGCGAGAAGGCCCTTGATCATGCCGGACAAAGATGTCGCTCCCCCGAAACGAGGAAGCAGGCAACCTTGACGGCGCCTGCTTCCCGAATTCACACCAGCTTAGGTTCAGTTCGCCACAACTGCAATGGTCACCACGTCAGTGTAATCACCAGCGAAAACGGTCGTGCCCGGCGCATTATTGCCGCCCAGGGCTGCAGCGACACCAGCCACGCGAAAGCTCACGCTGCCGGTCTGGCCCGCCAGGAATGCGGTCGAACCGCCAAGGTTCGTGACAAGGTTAGAGGTCAGCGCAACGAAACCTCCGGTGCCGAGGCCGCTACCGCCGCCATGGCTCATTTCGAACGGAATGGAATTTCCGGCACCGCCCGAACTACCGGTGCGGATCATCACACCATTGTTGGCTGACGAGATCGTCCGGGTGAAACCGCCCGGCGCGTTGCAGCGATAGGTTGCCGAGCCAGCGGCCGCGGTGACAAAGGTGTCTGAAGGTGTGGTCGACAGTTCGGCGAAGTTCACCGGAACGGTGGGACCGTCAAACTTGTAGACACCGCATTTCACGGCGACTTCGGCGTCAAGTTCGTAGGTCAGCGTCTGGGCAGCAGCGGGAGTAGCGGCCGCGACGGTGGCCGCGGCGGCCAAAAGCATTTTCTTCATCATAAGTCTTCCCTCTTCATGTTTCCAGGTCAGAAGCCATATCTCCACCAACAGGAGCGGCATCGTGCTCGCGACCACAGATCGCCAATTAACCTGTTAGCTAACCGACGAAGGATCATTAATCTCCTGTTTACTACAAGGCAACCATCGCCCGCAGACTTTCATCCAGCTGTTCCAAATTGGGAAGAAGGCCGCCCATAAGTTAATCCGGACATGCAAAGCGCTGAAATTTCGGTGGCAAGGAAAATGCTCCGGCGTCTAACTGCGAGTATAAAGTTAGCTGCCGCATGCCGCAGAATCACGGCAACGAGGCAGGCCTTGGCTGTCCTGACACCACATGGGCTATCGCGCTGCTACCCAAGCTTGGACCACGCGGCTCTGGAGTTTTCCGCGTTGCTCAGGTCCGGTGGGCTGCCTGAAGACTAACTTCAGGCCAGGCACCAAGAGCAATGCGCTTTTGCCTGCCGGCGAAGTTGTACTTCAGCCGCGAGATCTTTAAGCCGTTAGCGAAGACCTCAAGGTAGAGCCCGCGCTCATCGGCGCGCTTGTAGGCGGTAGCACCCGGCGAAAAAGCTCGGATTTGCAAGGCCGTCAGTGACATTTGGGGACATGACCTTTCGCCGGAAAGGGGCATGTGGGGGCGCGGCCTGAAACAGCGTGAAACACGCGACATCAACATCCAGCCCAAAGCGAGAGATTTCGGCGGTTTTTTCGAGATTTTTGATGCCACTCCCGCAGGAGTTTTGGTGCCAGAAGAGGATACGCTCACCCAGTCCATTACCATTAGAAAAACAACGAGTTAGCTCGCCGTCTGCGAGCAGTTGTGTAGCAGTCTGGTGGGGCGCGATCAAGGGGTGCCGGTCGTCACTCTAAGGCGTTGCAGATTTCGGCGATCTCAGCGGCTGCTTGCGTTAGGGTCGCTTCTTCTTCTGGCTCCAGATGGTGATTTACGGCGGCAAGGCATTGGAGCGTTAGGCGTGTTGCTGTTGCGATCGCTGGAGCCAGCCATGCCGGTTCAAAGTAATGGCTACGTGGCTTGGGGTGCTCAAAACATCCTCGCACATGGGATAGCCCGCGCCGCCATACTGGTCCGAACTTCCGGCCCGCTTGGTGCGTCCGACGAGCTCCTGCCCGATGTCCGAGTTGTGCAGCCCGGCGGCCCGCAGGCGATCCTGGAAGTTGTGGCGGAAGCTGTGCAGGCCCAGCCGGTTGCCGGTGACGCCGAGGTCCTTCAGCCGTCGCCCGAACCAGTCGCCGAGACTGTCGCCCCACTTGCCCGCGATGTCAGGCTCCTCGCCAGCGAAGAGCAGCTCCCCGCCTTCCTTGCGGCGGCGTTCGACGAACGCGAGGAAGCCCATGCGGATCAGCTCCGGGTGCACCGGCAGGGTTCGCCGGGCGTTGCGCGTCTTGAGACGCTTCGAGCCGCCGGGGCGGATGCGGATCGAAGGCACGCCGTCGACTTCGTCGATGTCGGCAATGTGGAGCTGGGCGATCTCGCCCCGCCGCATCCCATGGAACAGGGCCATGAGCGGCCCCCAGAAGCGGATCGGCTTTTCGCCGACGCCGTCAGGTGCAGTCCAGGGCTTTGCCGCGAAGATCGTCTTGAGCTGCGCGGGGGTGAAAGGATCGCGCTTGTCCTCGGGTGCCACCGGATCGGCCACCGCGAGGCCGCGGAAGGGATTGCCGCTCGTCCATTCTTCCTGGTGCGCCCAATTGAACAGCGCCGAGATGTGGGCGAGGTAGGCGCGGTTGACGGTCGCCGGGGCAATCACCGCGAGGCCGAGCTTCTCGCCTCGGTCTGCGGCGTCACGCAAGGAGAGCCCGCGGAGCTGCTTGAGCTTGCCGAGGCCCGCAGGCAGTCGCCGTAGGAGGGAGAGGACCTCGCGCGCCTCGGTGCGGCCGATCTCGGCAGCCGGGCGTTCGCCGATGGTTTCCCGCAGGAGCCGGTTTACGGGTTCCTTGGCGCGCAGGGTGGACGGAGCCCACCGCTCGCTCTCGGCTTCCTCGAAGGCCTCGATCAAGTCGTTGACGGTGCGCGCCGGTTTGCCTGCGGCGTGCACCAGGCTCGCGACACTCGCATCCGCCGGGCGATAATCCTCCACGCCCCGCAGCCGCGCCGCCACCCCGCGGTGCAGCTCGATCATGGCCCTGAGGTTCATCATGGCGAGATGCGCCAGCGAGCCGCTGTCCTCGGGGATGGGCAGTCCTTTGCGCTCCACCATGTTGCGCGTCAGCGCCGCCACCGGAGCGACATCGCGCCGCGCGAGGTGATCCTCCAGCGTCTCGATGGTCTTGTCGGTAGCTTCGAGGAGCTCGTCGCGCTGGGTGCGATCGAGCGGGCCGCGGACTTGGTAGTGGCGCAGCGCTTCGGTGTAGAACTCGGTTGCCAGCCGCCTGATCTCGACCTCGGAGAGATCGCGGAAGCGATTGTCGGCGAGCCGCCTGCGCGCGTCTTCCACGATCGCCACATATTCCGCGGAGATGATCGGGAGCTTCGCTTCGGCGAGCTTTCGGTCGCTCTCGCCGGTGGATCGGGTGAACTCGCCCTTAAGGAGCGGGGCAACGTCAGTCGGCCAGCGCTTACGCACCTGCCACAAAGACGAGCCTTTCCGCTTGCTGATCTTGAACATGAGATCGCCGCCCTGTGTAGCACTTTTGTGGTGCAGTCGGCGGGTTTTTCTCATGGTTTTTCAGTAAGATCAGAACCTTACATGGTGTTGGTGCCCAGAAGAGGACTCGAACCTCCACGACCTTGCGATCGCCGCCACCTGAAGACGGTGCGTCTACCAATTCCGCCATCTGGGCACTTTGCGCAACGCCGATCAAAGCATCGGCTGCGGGTAGGGGCGGGCCAATAGCGAGCCCTGCCCCTGCCTGTCAACGCAAACCTCGCGGCAAATCGCATGTCGCGCGGCAGAGGCGGAAATCACGGCGCTTTTCGTGCCCGGAACGCTTGCCCTGCCTTGCGCATTGAAGCATGGGGCAGCGCGTCAACCCACCGGGCCAATCACTCGCATTGCAAGAGCTTTCCTGCCATGACCACACCCTCCCCTCTTTCCGGCAAGCTTGTCACCCTGTTCGGCGGCAGCGGCTTTATCGGCAATCATGTCGCGCAAAAGCTGCTCGAGCGCGGCGCGCGCCTGCGCATTGCCAGCCGCAATCCTGAGAAAGCCTTTGGTCTCAAGCCGCTTGCCAACCTTGGCCAGCTGCAATTCGTCCCCTGCAATCTGACGCATGAGACCAGCGTGGCCGCAGCGCTGGCGGGGGCCAGCCACGCCGTCAATCTGGTGGGTGTCTTTGCCGGCGATGTGACGGCGGTGATGGGCGAAGGTGCGGGCACCCTTGCCCGCCTCGCCAAGGACAGCGGCCTCGAAGCGCTCGTCCATGTCAGTGCGATCGGGCCGGGCGCGGCGTCAAGCGTGCCCTATGCACAGGCCAAGGCGCTAGGCGAAGAGCGCGTGCGCGCCGCATTCCCCACGGCAACCATCCTGCGCCCCTCGATCGTGTTCGGGGGGGATGACAATTTCCTCAACATGTTCGGCGGGATGATCGAACTTGCCCCCGTCCTGCCGGTGTTCGCGCCCGAAGCGCGGCTGCAACTCGTCGTTGTCGATGATGTCGCCGAAGCGATCGTCACCGCGCTCGAGCACCCGGAGCTGCACGGCGGCCACACCTATGAACTGGGCGGGCCGGAACAGATCAGCATGATGGAGCTGAACCAGCGGATTGCCGCCGCCCAAGGGCGCAGCCGCCGCTTCATCGCCATGCCCGATACGCTGTCCGCGATCTTTGCCGCACTCCCCGGCACCCCGATGAGCCGCCACCAGTGGGCGCTGCTCAAACCGGGCAATGTTGTCGCCGAAGGCGCTCGCGGTTTTGCCGAGCTCGGGATCGAACCGCGCGCGCTCGGCCTGTTTCTCGACAAGTGGATGCTGCGCTTCCGCAAGCATGGCCGCTTTGGCCTCAGCAATGAACGCGCCAAGGCGCGCAAGGCCGCCGACTGATTCGCGCCCGTTTCATGCAGCAGCGGCGATGGGAGTCTGAATGTTGGAGACAGTTGAGACACTGTCTTGAACGCAAAAACGGCCCCTCCCCGCACGCCCGGATCACGGCGGAACGACAGCGGAAGGGATAGGCCGGGCTTGGGCATCAGGGCGCAATCCTAGCGGTGGATCGCCCGCGTAGGAAAGCGCCCCTGATGAAAGGCCGCAGGCTAGAGCTGGCGCTTGTAAAGCGCGAGCAGATCCGCCTCGCCCTTGCGGGCAACCGGTGCGGCATAGGCCGGGCTATCGGGCACCATCCAGCCGTGATTGCCATTATAGACCGCGACAGTCGCGGCCACACCGGCCGCCTTGGCGGCCTCGGCGAAAGTCACCTTGTCCGCGGGTGCCTTGGCATCATCATCCTTGGCGACTGCAATCAGCAACCCGGCCTTGACCGTGCCCAGCAGCGCATGCGGGCTCATCGCATTATCCGGCCGCACCAGCCCGCCGCCGTGGAAGCTCGCCGCCGCCTTGACCCGCGCAGGCACCGCAGCCGCGCTCCACACCGTGAACGGCCCGCCCATGCAATAGCCCTGCGTGCCGATCCCGCGCGCCGGATCGACCGCCGCCTGCTGATCGAGCCATGCGGTGACGGCGCGGGTGTCGCTCATGATCGCTTCGGCATTGAGCTTGCCGCGCCACGGGTCAACCTTCTGGAAGCCGCCCTTGGCGATGAAATCGGCAAAATCCGCAAACTGCTCACCGGCGACATCGCGGTAATAGGGGTTCATCACCAGCACGGCATAGCCTTGCGCGGCGAGTTCGCGCGCCATCACGCGCTTGGCCTCGCGCAGGCTGGCAATATCCGGCCACAGGATGACAGCGGGATGCTTGCCTTCGGACGGATGCACGAAAAAGCCATCGGCTGTCCCGTCGGGGGTCGCAAAGGTTACCTTGCGCTCGGTGAGCGCTCCGGCCGCCGCGAGCGGCCCCGCTGCGCCGGCCGCCAGCACGCCTGCGCCTGTCAGCGCACCGAATTGGCGCCGTGACAGCGTCTCGCGCGCCCAGTTTTGCAGATTTGCCTCATCACACATGCCAGTCTCTCCGGTGCCCCGTCCGGGGGTCTGATAGGCCCAAGCAACATGGATGGACAAGCGCCCATTGGCTTGGCAACATAACATCCGAGAAGCGGGGAGAATTTTTATGAAGATGGCTTATCGGACATTGCTGCCAGCCGCACTGCTTGTGCTGGGCGGAGCGACAGCATGCGCCGATCTGTTCGGTTCGGGGGAACAGGGCGGGATCGATGGCGCGATGCTGCTGGCGGCCGATGCCGACAGTGCCAACTGGATCACCCACGGGCGCACCTATTCCGAACAGCGTTATTCCCCGCTCGACAAGGTCAATACAGACAATGTCGGCCAGCTTGGTCTGGCGTGGTATGCCGATATGGATACGGCGCGCGGGCAGGAGGCGACCCCGCTGGTGATCGACGGCAAGCTGTACCTCACCACCGCGTGGAGCAAGGTGAAGGCCTTCGACGCCACGACCGGCGCCAAGCTGTGGGAGTATGATCCCAAGGTTCCGGGCGAAACCGCCGTGAAGGCCTGCTGCGATGTCGTGAACCGCGGGCTGGCGGCTTACGGCGACAAGCTGTTTTTCGGGACGCTGGATGGCCGCCTGATCGCGCTCGACCGCGAGACGGGCAAGGTCGCGTGGGAAAAGGTCACGGTCGATCAGTCCAAGAGCTACACCATCACCGGCGCGCCGCGCGTGATTGATGGCAAGATCATCATCGGCAATGGCGGGGCGGAATTCGGCGTGCGCGGCTTTGTCGCGGCCTATGATGCCAATGATGGCGAGCAGCTGTGGAAGTTCTACACTGTTCCCGAAGGCGGCGATGCCAAAGATCAGCCCGCCTATCTCCAGAAGGCCGCGCAAACGTGGAACATGGATGTGCTCGGCGCCAATGACGCGATTGGCGGCGGGGGCACGGTGTGGGATTCGATGGCCTATGATCCCGCGCTTGATCTGCTCTACATCGGGGTGGGGAATGGCAGCCCGTGGAACCGCGCCTATCGCTCGCCCGGCAAGGACGGGACGGGCGAAGGCGATAACCTCTACCTTTCGAGCATCGTCGCGATCCGGCCCAAGACCGGCGAATATGTCTGGCATTACCAGACCACGCCGGGTGAAACCTGGGATTTCACCGCCACCCAGCACATCATGCTCGCCGACATGGAAATCGACGGGAAGCCGCGCAAGGTGCTGATGCAGGCACCCAAGAACGGCTTTTTCTATGTGATTGACCGCGAGACCGGCAAGTTCATCTCGGCCAAGCCCTATGTCAGCGTCAACTGGGCGAGCGGGATCGATCCCAAGACCGGCCGCCCGATCGAAAATCCCGAAACCCGCGTCGACAAGACGGGCAAGCCCGCGCTGGTCACCCCCGGTGCGCTCGGCGGGCACAATTGGCACCCGATGGCCTACAGCCCGCAGGAAAACCTCGTCTATATCCCGGCCTTCGAAGCGGGGATGATGTATGCCCCCGAAGCCAATTGGAAGCCCGATACCGCGCGTGGCTTCAATGTCGGCTTCAACCTCGGGGCGGGCGATCTGCCGCCCGATAATGGCTTCCGCAAACAGGTCGCAGGCAGCTTGCGCGGGATGCTGGTCGCGTGGGACCCGGTGGCGCAGAAAGCGCGCTGGACGGTCGAGCATCCGGGGCCGTGGAACGGCGGCTTGCTGGCGACCGGCGGCGGCCTTGTGTTCCAGGGCACCACGGGCAGCGAATTCAACGCCTATGATGCCGGCACCGGCAAGAAACTGTGGAGCTTCGCCGCGCAGACCGGCGTGGTTGCACCGCCGATCACCTACACCGTCAATGGCGAGCAATATGTCGCGGTGCTGGCGGGCTGGGGCGGCGCCTATGCCCTCTCGGTCGATGGCGATATCATCAACCGCAAGGCGCCGGTGCGCAACGTGTCGCGCCTGCTGGTGTTCAAGCTTGGCGGAACCGCGAAACTGCCGCCCGAACCGGCGCTGGCCGAGCTCCCGCTTGATCCCCCGCCGAGCACGGCTTCGGCAGAGCTGATTGCTGTGGGGCAAGCCAAGTATGGCCGCTATTGCGCGGTCTGCCATGCGCCGGGCGCGGTCGGCTCGACCGTGCTGCCCGATCTGCGCCGCGCCGGATCGCTCGAAAGCGCGCAGGCGTGGAATGCCGTGGTCGAAGGCGGGATGCTCAAGGACAATGGCATGGCGAGCTTTGCCGGATCGCTCTCCAAGCAGGAGATCGAGGCCATCCGCGCCTATGTGATTCACCGCGCCAACGAAGAGAAGGCGCTTGAGAGCACGAGGAAAATCGCGCAGAGGGACTAATCTCTCACAAAGTCAAAGGGTCGCAAACCATGATGATACGAAATACGGCGGTGCTGTCCGCCCTTGTGCTGCTGTTCGGCATGGGGGCGGGGGCACCCCAGCCCTCCTCCGCCCAGCCCGCCGCCAGCGCTCCGGCAGCGGGCGAATGGCGGACCTTCGTGACCGAAGCCTATCCCGGCAAGCGCGATTCGATCAGCTTTGTCGATGACACGCATGGCTGGTACGGCACCGGTGCGGGCGATCTGTTCGCCACCAAGGATGGCGGCACCACCTGGCAAAAGGTCGCCAGCCGTCCCGGCACCTTTGTGCGCGCGGTCGGCTTTCTCGATAGGAAGAATGGCTTCATCGGCAATATCGGCACGGATTACTACCCCGGCGTCATCGACGAAACACCGCTCTACCGCACCCGCGATGGCGGGGTGACATGGGAGGCGGTCGATACCGGCGAGGCGACAATCAAGGGCATCTGCGCGATCGACATCCTGCGCACCCAGCGCATCTATCAGGGCAAGCTGGTGCCCCGCACTGTCATCCACGCTGCCGGGCGCGTGGGCGGGCCGACGGGCATCCTGCGCTCGGTCGATGGCGGTGAGACCTGGTCGGTTATCGACATGCGCGCGCATGCGGGGATGATCCTCGACGTGAAGTTCTTCGATGAGAACACCGGGTTGGTGTTTGCCGCCACCAGCGCCGATGCCGCCGAGGCAGAAGGACTGGTGTTGCGGACCGAGGATGGCGGCAAGACATGGCGTGAGGTCTATCGCTCGGGCCGCACGCTCGAACTGATCTGGAAGGCCAGCTTCCCGGCAGGCGGGCCAACCGGCTATGCCACGGTGCAAAGCTACGATCCTAAGCGCGCGACCCAGCTGGTGATCCGCAGCGATGATCGCGGGGCGACCTGGCGCGAGATCGAAATGGCGCAGGATGCCAGCGCGCGGCAATTCGGCATCGGCTTCGTCAACGCCGATATCGGCTTTGTCGGCACCGCAGCCGGGGGCTTTGCCACCCGCGATGGCGGCAAAACGTGGGAACGCGCGCCGATTGCGCGGGCGGCTAACAAGTTCCAGACGGTGACAACCGGCAGCGGCGTACGGGTCTATGCCATTGGCACGCAAGTGCAGGCGATTGATCTGCCCGCACCCCCTAAAGGCTGATGATGGCGCGTGATCCCGACGATATCCGCAACTGGCAAAGGCGGCCCGACGGGATCACCACTTCCGGCAAACTCGAAGCGCATGATCCGCCGCGCCTCGCGGCCATTGGCGTGCGGCACGTGGGGAACCTCGCGCTGGACAGCCATCCCGAAGCCTTGGCGCAGGAGGCCGCGCTGCTCGCGGCCGAGGGGATCGCCTACACGCACATCCCGGTGCCCTTCGACGCGCCGACGCCTGCCCATGTCGCGGCGCTGGCCGAAGCGCTCGCCGCCCATCCGAGCCCGCATCATGTCCATTGCATCATGAACTGGCGGGTGACGGCGTTCCTCTACCTGCTCGACCGCGCGGGCGGCGTGCCCGAGCCTGAGGCCCGCGCGCGGATGGCAAAGGTGTGGAACCCGCTCGAGGACGAGACCGCGCCCGCCGTGTGGCGGGCATTGCTTACCTAACCTCTGAACACCACTGTCCGCGCGCCGTTCAGCAGCACGCGCTCTTCGACGAACAGCCGCACCGCTTCGGCGAGAACGCGGCGTTCGGTGTCGCGGCCCTTGCGCACGAGGTCTGCGGGGCTGTCGGCATGGGTGATGCGCTCGACATCCTGATGGATGATCGGGCCTTCATCGAGATCGGCGGTGACGAAATGGGCGGTCGCGCCGATGATCTTCACCCCGCGTTCGTGCGCCTGATGGTAGGGCCGCGCACCCTTGAAGCCGGGCAGGAAGGAGTGGTGGATGTTGATGCAGCGGCCTGCGAAATGGGCGGATTGTTCGTCCGAGAACACCTGCATGTAGCGCGCGAGCACGATCAACTCCGCGCCTGTCGCATCCGCCAGCGCGCGGAATTGCGCCTCGGCGGCAGGCTTGGTCTCGGGGGCGACGGGGATGTGGTGGAAGGGAATGTCGCCAATATCCACCCGGATCGCGGCCTCGCGCGGGTGGTTGGAAACGATTGCCACCGGATCGATGGCGAGTTCTCCCGTGCGCCAGCGGTAGAGCAGATCGACCAAGCAGTGATCGAACTTGCTGACAAGGATGATCGTGCGGCGCGGCCGGTCTTCGCGCGCCATTTTCCATTCCATCGCGAACTCGGCTGCCAGCGCGGCGAAATCCGCGCGCAGCCCTTCGGGCGTTGCGCCATCGGGATCGAACACCACGCGCATGAAGAAGCGGTCGGTTCCACCGACTTCCGCGCGGTCGTTGAACTGCTGCGCGTCGAGAATGTTGCACCCGCGCGCGAACAGGAAGCCGGTAACCCGTGCCGTGATGCCGGGCCGGTCTGCGCAGGCGAGCGTGAGGACGAGGGGTGTCGCCACCTTACCGCGCGAGCGCCGCCTCGCACTGGCTCATCAGCTCGGCGATGATGTCGGCAGCGGGCTCTTCCTTGGTGACCATGCCGACCGACTGGCCCGCCATGACCGAGCCGTTCTCGACATCGCCTTCGATCACTGCGCGGCGCAGCGCGCCAGCCCAGAAGTGCTCGATCTGCAATTGCGCTTCGCCCATGTCGACTTCGCCCGCATCGAGCAGCGCGGCGACTTCGCGCTGCTTGGCGGTGAATTCCTCGGTGCCCTTGTTCTTCAATGCGCGCACGGGGATCACCGGCAGGCGCGGATCGACCTGCACAGAGGCGACGGCTTCGCGGGCCGAGGCGCGGAAGAAGGCCTTCTTGAAATCGGGGTGGGCAATGCTCTCGGTCGCGCAGGCAAAGCGCGTGCCCAATTGCACGCCCGCCGCGCCCATTTCGAGGTAGGAGGCAATCGCCTCGCCCCGGCCAATGCCGCCCGCAACGAAGATCAGGTGCTGGCCCGCGAGTTCGGGCAGGATTTCCTGCGCCAGCACCGAGGTGGAGACCGGGCCGATATGGCCCCCTGCCTCCATGCCCTCGATCACCAGCGCATCCGCGCCCGAACGCAGTAGCTTCTTGGCGAGTGCCAGAGTCGGCGCGAAGCAGATCACCTTGATGCCGGAATCGTCCGCCTTGATCGCCTCGACGCTGCCCTTGGGCGGGATGCCGCCCGCCAGCACCACATGGGTGACGCCATGCTTGCGGCATACCGCGATCAGATCGAACAGCGCGGGGTGCATTGTGATGAGGTTGACGCCGAAGGGCTTGGTCGTGAGCGCCTTGGTCGCGGCGATTTCCGTATCGAGCAGTTCGGGCGTCATCGCCCCGCAGGCGATCACGCCAAAGCCGCCTGCGTTGGAGATTGCGGCGACAAGGTTGCGCTCGCTCACCCAGCTCATCGCGCCGCACAGGATCGCGGTCTCGCAGCCGAGGAAGTCGGTGCCGCGCTTCATCAGGGCGGCGGTCTTGGGATAGGTGCTCATGGGCGCGGCGCTTAGTCGGCTTCGGAGGAATAGACAATCCGCACGGCTGCGGCGGCTTGCTTGGCAAGTTCGACAGCAGCGGGCGCGTCGGCCGCGCGGGCCAGCGCCACCCCCATCCGGCGATAGGGCCGGGTGACGGGCTTGCCGAAGATCCGCACATCGGTGTCGCCGAGTGCGAGCGCTTCGGTGAGGCCCTCGAAAGCGAAGCTGTCGCTCTCGCGGTCGGCGAGGATCACCGCCGAGGCCGCAGGCTGCGCGGCGATGCTTTCCGACACGGGCAGGCCGAGGATCGCGCGGGCGTGGAGATCGAATTCGGTGAGGCTTTGCGAGGCGAGCGTCACCATCCCCGTATCGTGCGGGCGGGGCGAGAGTTCGGAGAAGATCACCTCCTCGCCGCGCACGAAGAACTCGACCCCGTAGAGCCCCCAGCCGCGCCCTCCGCCTTGCAGCGCCATCACGACCTTGGCGGCCATGTCCTGCGCAGCCGCCAGCGCGGCAGCGGACATGGCGGCAGGCTGCCAGCTTTCGCGGTAATCGCCGCGCTCCTGCCGGTGGCCGATCGGCGGGCAGAAGCTGATCCCGCCCGCATGGCGCACGGTCAGCAGGGTAATTTCATAGTCGAAGGCGATGAACTGTTCGCAGATCACCCGCGCCCGGTCCCCGCGCATATTGGCCACGGCATAGTCCCATGCGGCCTCCAAGGCCACGGGCCCATCGACTTTGCTCTGGCCCTTTCCCGATGAGGACATCACCGGCTTCATCACCAGCGGATAGCCGATGCGCGCGGCAATGGCCTGCGCTTCAGCGTAGCTTTCGGCATAGCCGTATTGCGAGGTCACGAGGCCCAGCTCGCCCGCCGCCAGATCGCGGATCGCATCGCGGTTCATGGTGAGCTGCGCGGCGCGCGCCGAGGGGACGATGGTGAAGCCCTCACCCTCAAGCTCGGCCAGCATTTCGGTGCGGATCGCCTCGATTTCGGGGACGATCAGATCGGGCCGATGCTTTTCGGCGGCCGCCCGCAGCGCCGCGCCATCCAGCATCGGGAAGACCTCGCGCCCATCCGCCACCTGCATCGCGGGGGCATCGTCGTAGCTGTCACAGGCAATCACCCGCGCCCCGAGGCGCTTGGCGGAAATGACGAATTCGCGGCCCAGCTCGCCCGAGCCGAGCAGCAGGATGGTGGCAATGTGGCTCATAGCCGCAAGGCTTTAGCCGCGCTGCATCCCAAGTCCAGAGGAAGGCACGACTTCGCTGCGCGGCAAGACCCCGCGCACCACCTGCCCGCCGCCGCCCGCACGCGCCATGACAAGGCCAAGCTCGGCTTCGCGCAAGGTCCAGTCGATGGTGCAGGCCACCGGGGCAAACCCGGCGCTGGCGGACAGCCGCAAGCTGCGCGATCCGGCGGGTGTCGTCAGCGAGGCGAAAGTGGTCAACACCTCGGCGCACCAGGCGCGCGCTGCGGCTTCATCACGGTGGGGCAGGATCACCCCGAACCTTTCCCCATCAAGCTGCGCGATCTCGCTTCCCGGCAGGGCCATGGTTTCCAGATAGCGGGCAAAGCCCCACAGGACTTCATCAACGGTGCGCTGGCCATAGCGCATCAGCAGCGCGCGCAGCCCGTCCACCGCCAGCACGGCCGCCATCTGCCCGCCGCCCCGCGCGAGGTGGCGGCTCAGGCTGGCGCAAAAGGCCTGCCGGTTGGCGAGCCCGGTCAGCGGATCGGTGACCGCGCGGCTGTGCAATTCCCCTTCGAGATTGCGCACCTGCTGCACCGAGCGCAGCAGGCCGAGCGCGCCTTCAGGCTCGCCCGAATGGCGCATCAGCGGTCGCAGGCTGAGCGCATACCAGCGCCGGCATCCGTGGTGATGGCGATGGCGCTGCGCGGGCGCTGCGCCCGGCGCATCTGGCGCGCAGACCATGATCGGAAATTCCACCCAGCCCACCAGCGGATGGCCTGCGAGCACGCCATTGACCTTGCTGCCGACAAAGGCCGCGTGATCGCGATCGGCCAGATCCGTGATGTGCGGCGGCACGAGACTGGCAGCGACATCAAGCCCGATCTCGGCGATGTTGGCCGAGGCATGGGCCAGAAAGCCGCGCTCGTCCAGACGAATGACAATATCCCCCGAAGCCTCCTCCAGCAATCCGTGCAGGATCTTGCCTTCGACTTCACTCAAACCAATTTTCATGCCCACCTGCCCCAAGGTTACAGCATGATGATCCGTATTCAGGTCACTGTGATTGTTAATCAGGTTAACTAGCAATATAAAAACAATCACTTTTTAATCAAAAGGATGTTATTTACTTGTTAGCTAGAGTAAGATTAACTAACTAAAAAACGAATCAACTGCTAAAGTTCGTTTACCATATTTCAGGCGAGGGCCACCTTTCCATACGCATTCACCGGGTCCGTAATCATCCCGAGGTGCGTCAGCAGGGCGGGTTTACAGTTCGAGCATGATCCGCACGGCGGTGGGCGACAGGTTGAAGGCACCCGCGATCCGCAGGCGGCATTCCTCGATCACGGCCTGCGATTCCGCATCCGCGACGGTCGCTTCCTGAAGTTCATCGGGGCTGACATCGAGCGCGGCGGCAATCGCGGCGATACGATCAGGCAAGGGACGCGCCTTGCCCTTTTCCCACGCCCATACCGTCGGCTTGCTGACCCCGAGCGCGCTGGCGACATCGGCCAGCGTCAGCCCGCGCTCCCGTCGCAAGCGATTGAGTTTGGCGCCGATTCCCGGCCCGAAAGGTTCGCGCACCGGGGGCGTCGGTTGCACCGCCGGTTCGGCTGGCGGCAGCGCGCGCAACTGCACGGCGGCGAGCGCCGCGCTGCTCAGGGCCGTCGCAAAAGCGCAGCCATAGAGCCGCTCGCTGCGCCACACGATCACGGCATCCACCGCACCGGCTTCGGGCAGATCAATCGTGAGGTTTTCGCCTAGGCTGAGTGTGAGGCTGGTTTCCAGCAAGAGGCCTGCGGCTGACAGGTTATGCACCGTGACATTGGTTTCAGCCCCGTCATCGAGCCGCCCGCTGGTGTCGAGCCGCAACGAACGCCGCGGATTGGCGCGCTGCCCCTCACCGCTCTGCAATCGTGCCTTTATCGCCATGTCGTGCCACTCCTCGGGAAGAGCAGCGAGTCTCAGGGCAAAAGGTTAACTGGTACCGTGCAAACATGGTTAACGGCGCCGCTGAGTGCCTAAAAGCTGATAACCGGTTAGCCGCGCGCGCAGGGGCGGCGTTCAGTCCTTGGCGTCGAGGCCATAGGCGGTGTGCAGCACCCGCACGGCAAGCTCGGTTTCGTCCTCGTCGATCATCACGCTGACCTTGATTTCGGAGGTGCTGATCGCCTGAATGTTGATGCCCCGGTCGCTCAACGCGCGAAACATCGTGCTGGCCACGCCCGCATGGCTCTTCATGCCGACGCCGACCACGCTGATCTTGGCGATCTTGTTATCGGTGATGATGCGGTTGAACCCGATCGCGCTGCGACGATCCTCCAGCAAGGCCTGCGCCCGCGCGAGATCGGACTGCGGCACGGTGAAGGTCACATCGGTCTCGCCCTTGTCGCGGCCGACGTTCTGGATGATCATGTCGACATTGATGCTGGCCGCGGCAAGCGGTTCGAAGATATTGGCCACCGCGCCGGGCCGGTCAGGCACACGAGTGAGGATGACCTTGGCTTCGTTCTTGTCATGCGCGATACCGGTTACAAGCTGGCGTTCCATCAGGCCCTTCTCCACCAATTCATCCATTTCCTCGTCCGACACGATCAGGGTGCCGGGCAGATCATCGGCAGGCGGCGCGCCTTCGCCGATAAAGCTCGACAGCACCTGCACCCGCACGCCTTCCTTCATGGCAAGGCCGACGCTGCGGGTCTGGAGCACCTTGGCGCCGACCGATGCGAGTTCGAGCATTTCCTCATAGGTCACCGCCTTCTGCTTCTTCGCCTTGGCGACGATGCGCGGATCGGTGGTGTAGACGCCGTCGACATCGGTGTAGATATCGCAGCGATCCGCCTTCACGGCGGCGGCCACGGCCACGGCGGAGGTGTCCGAACCGCCGCGCCCCAGCGTGGTGACCCGGCCCTCTTCGGACACGCCCTGAAAGCCGGGCACGACCGCGATCTCGCCCGCTTCGAGCGCCGCGAGCATGGCAGGCGCATCGATCGAATCAATCCGCGCCTTGGCGTGGGCTTCGATGGTGCGGATCGGCAATTGCCAGCCGAGCCAGCTGCGCGCCTTGCAGCCCAGCGCTTGCAGGGTGAGCGCCAGCAAGCCGCTTGTCACCTGTTCGCCGCTCGCCACCACCACATCATATTCCGCCGGATCGAACATCGGGTTCGCCTCGCGGCAGAAATTAACGAGGCGATCGGTCTCGCCCGCCATCGCGCTGACCACGACGACGACCTGATCGCGCGTGCCATCGGGCTTGGGCGCAGCCTGCGCGCGCACGATATTGGCAACGCGGCGGATGCGCTCGGTTCCGGCCATCGAGGTGCCGCCAAATTTCATCACTATTCGGGCCACGGTGTGCCTGCTCCCGCTGGTGAGTTGTCGTGCGCGCTGTTAGTGTCGGGGAATGGATAAGGCAAACGGAACAAATGTAACCATTCGCCCGGAAGAAGCGGCGTTCTTTTCGGGCCTCGCACGGGACTGGTGGAATCCCAAAGGCCCGATGGCGTCCTTGCATCAGGTGAACCCGGTGCGGCTGGGCTTTGTCCGTGATGCCATTGATGCGCATTGGCCCGATGCCGCGCGCGCGGCCAAGCCGCTGGCGGGCAAGGCCGCGCTCGATATCGGGTGCGGCGCAGGCCTGCTGTGCGAGCCGCTGGCGCGGCTTGGCGCCGAGGTGACCGGGGTGGATGCTGCTGCCGATAACATCGCGGCGGCCAGCGCCCATGCCGAGGCGATGGGGCTCGATATCCGCTACATGGCGGGCGAGGTCGGCGGACTGGATATCGGCACCTTCGATTGCGTCACCTGTGTCGAGGTGATCGAACATGTCGCCGACAAGCCGGCCTTCCTTCGCGACGTCGCGGCGCGGCTGGCCCCTGACGGATTGCTCGTCATGTCCACCCCCAACCGCACGGCGGCTTCGCGGGTGCTGCTCGTCGGCGCGGCGGAGGCAGTTGGCTATGTGCCCAAGGGCACGCACCACTGGGAGGATTTCATCACTCCTGACGAACTCACCGCCTTGCTGGGCGAGGTGGGCCTGACGGTGACGGAAACGCGCGGTATCGCCTGGCGCCCCGGCAAGGGCCTGCACCTGTCAGACGATATGGCGCTGAATTATATTCTTTCGGCCAAGCGCGCCTGATTCACCACTTCCGTTCGCCCTGAGCTTGTCGAAGGGCCGCACTTTCTTTGACACGACGTTCGAAGAAAAAGGCCGTGCTTCGACAAGCTCAGCACGAACGGAGTTAAGGGCAAACCCGCCCTTTCAGCGCCCCGTCGCTGAACACGCCTGCAACGCCTGCCGCCCTGAGCATCCCGGCAAGCCGCACATCGCCGCAGCCCCGCCCCTTGGGATCAGCGCCGCTGCGCAAGCTCACGGGGAGAAATTCGTTCTCCGGCCGCACCGTCCACGCATGCACCGCAAGGCCTGCCGCCTTGGCATCGGCAACCAGCGGCGTCGGCGTGCCATCGGGCCCTAGCACCAGCGCGATATGCGCGCCGATCGCATCGGCATATTGCGCAATCTCGGCAAGGCCGGCCGGCGTGATCATCTCGGCATAGCGCTGCGCCGGCTCATCCGCCGGGCCGCTGATCGGGGCCAGCAGCTGCACCAGCCGGAAATCGCCGCGCTGCTTCAAGCGGCGCAGCGGAGCGATTTCAAAGCTCTGGATGAACAGCGGATCAGCCGCGGTCAGGCCCAGCGCCTTGAGATCGCGCAGCAGCAGATCGACCAGATCAATCCGTTCGGTCTGGAGCATGAAGGTCGGGTGCTTGAGTTCGGGATAAAGCCCGATCCGCCGCCCGGTTTCCGCTTCCTTGGCGCGCACCAGTTGCACGATCTCGGCAAAGGTCGGCACGGGATAGAGCCCGTCATAACGGATGTTCGCCGGCCGCAGCGAAGGGATGCGCTCCTTGGCGCGCAGCGTGCGCAATTCGGCGAGCGTGAAATCCTCCGCAAACCAGCCCGCCACGCGCTGACCATCAATGGTCTTTTCGCGGCGGCGGTCCTCGAACTCGGGGCGGCTGGCAACATCGGTGGTGCCTGAAAGCTCGTTCTCGTGGCGGGCGACCAGCACGAGATCCTTGGTCGCGACAAGATCGGGTTCGATGTAATCGGCGCCGCGATCAATCGCCAGCTCGTAGGCGGCAAGCGTATGCTCGGGACGATCCGCACTCGCCCCGCGATGCGCGATGACGAGCAGATCGCTCTCCCCCGCCGCCGCCAGCACCGGAGCTGCCAGCCCCAGGGCCGCTGCCGCCATCAATCGAGCAAGACGCGCCATTCATCCTCCTTGAAGCCCACCAGCAGCCCGCCGGCATGTTCGGCAATCGGCCGTTTGATTACCGAGGTGTGCTGGACGAGCAAAGCGACAGCCGTGTGACTATCCGCGGCCGCGGCCTGTTCCGCCTCGGAGAGCTTGCAAAAGGTCGTGCCCTTGCGGTTGACGATCTGATCAAGCCCCGCCGCCGCGATCCAACTGGCGAGCTTGGCGGGGTCGGCGCCTTCCTTTTTGTAATCATGGAAGGTGTAGGCGAGCCCGTGACGCTCAAGCCAGACACGCGCCTTCTTCACCGTGTCGCAATTGGGGATGCCGTAGAGGTCGATATGAGACATTGATATTCCTGATAGTCTGCTGGCCGGACTCGACGCCAGACTGCCTATGTCACAAAATCACGGCGGCTTTGCCATCGTTTTGAAAAAAGCTGCCATTCAACAACCGACCCCATTGTTGACATAGAAATCACATGGTTCGAGGCTATCGCAATGCGAGATCAAGAGGTTTGTAATGTCGAAGATCATGATTGCGTTGAGAAATGCGATGCTCGGTTCGACAGCCACGCTTATGGCGCTCGAATGGGCAGGAACCGCCTCGTTGACTCGAGAGATCGGGATGGCGTTTTCACTAGCGATTCTTCTGACTGTCTATACGTCGTTCGATCAGCCAAAGGCTGATATTTCGCGCTAAATTCTAGGGACTTAGCCTGGGAGACCAACAAATGATACTGTTGATGATAGCGCAGGCAACGCGCGTGTTGGGAGGCGATCCGGCCGAGGGCACCGACCATACTCAACAGGTCGCCATCGTCGCCGAGTTTTTGGCAGGGGAGCAAAGCGCGGTCAGCCCTTCAGTTATGATTTTGAACCGCGATAACCCGAACCTGGTCACGATGGCCGATCTTCGATCGTATGCTTCTGAATGCCCAATCAAAGAGATAACGGCGGTGCCCAGCGCCAGTAAACCACTGCCCATTGCTGTAAGCTGGTCGTGTCTGCGCTTCATCGAAGTCGACGGACAGGCAAAGTGGGAGGAGCGGAGCGCGGGCTTCTGGGTTGAAGGTGGAACGATCACAAAGATCACCTTCGGGACGCCGCCGACCATAGAGCTTGAAGATGTGCGAAAGGGCGCGGCAAAACGTCTGCGTGAGCGAGCTCAAGAAGGTCAATGACCTCGGCCGTATGATAAGCCTCATGGCAGGAATCCACCCACTTCCCGTCATTCGCAATTCGCGCTGGCCATCCCAGAAGCGGTCATCCAATCAATTTTTGTGCGGAAAGCCTGACAGGTTTCACGCAATTGGGGATGCCGTAGAGGTCGATACGAAGCATTGATATTCCTGATAAATTATCCCATTACAGGGGTGCTGGAGCGGGAATGCCCATGCGGCATATCTGCGGGCATGGTGGGGGCGAGCTGGCCCGGTCTTGTCGCGGTGCACGGCACTTGAGCCGGGAAACGGGACAGGAAACAGCAGATCATCGGAGGTTCGGGAGCATGTTTGCAGCAATGGCCAGAACACCGGCCTGCTGGGCCATTCTGGCCGCACTGGCTTTCAGCGCACGCCCTGCTGCCGCGCAAGATGCGCCTCTCGTCGTCGATCCGGACGAGCCCTTGGACATCGAGATTGATGGCACGATGCTGGCCGTGTCGCTGCACACCGGAAGCATCAACAATCTGACGCTTTATCCCGAGGCGACGGCTCGCCTCGCGATCAAGCCGGTGCCCATGTTCGGGAACTGGCGTTTGTCGATAGGGCAGACCAAAGTCCTGAGCGGACGGAGCCGCGCGACAAGGGTCATTCTCGAAGGCATCCCCTACCGAACGCGCGTGGTCTGGCTTGAAGGCGCAACGGGGGTGACGGGTGATGGCACGATCGGGCCCTTGGCGATCCCGGCCGATCATGTCGCGATCCGGCTGGGCGGCGCGAAGACCACCGTCCACAGCTTCCCCATGCTCGGCGTGATCAACAGCGAAGTGGGGACCGGCTTTGCCCATGATGGCGGCAAGATGCGCGTTGTCTTCGCGGTGGAGGCCACGGGCCGCTATCCCATTGCCTCGGCTGCAGCCGGGGCAGACATTGCCAAAGCCTATGCGGGCGTCCCCACGGACGAAGTCTGGGACGAGCCCATCGTCTTCGGGATCCGAAGGCCGGTGCGGCTGGTTCGGCTTGGCCGCCCACTGGTGATCGGGCCGTTCCGATTCGATGCCATTGCCGTGCGTGTGCGCGATCGGCTGGATGGAGCAGGCTCGGGCGATAAGCTCCCGGAACCGCCCGATCCTGATGCCGATGCGGATCGGTCAGAGATCATCGTCACCGGTCCTGACAAGAAGGGGCAACGGCCGATCTACTCGCTCACGATCGGGCGCCCTTTCCTGCAGCAATGCGGCATCCTGGAATATCGCAAGGCCGCACAGGAAATCCGGCTCAGCTGCTAGGGCGCCGGCACCTGCGCCCGGAGGCTGTGGTGTGACAGCAGGCAGGCTGGATCACGCCCGCGGCGACAGGTGCGCATCGGCAATCGCCACCGCCAGCGCATCGGCCGCATCCGCGCCGGTGATGACAACGCCGGGCAGCAGTACCTTGACCATCGCAGCGACCTGCGGCTTTTCCGCGCGGCCCGTGCCCACCACCGATTTCTTCACCAGCCGCGCGGCGTGTTCGGCAACCGCCAGATTGTGCCGCCCGCAGGCCGCCAGCACCGCGCCGCGCGCCTGCGCCAGCTTGAGAGTCGATTGCGGGTTGGTGTTGAGGAACACCTCCTCGCACGCCGCGCGGTCGGGCGCATATTGCCCGATCACCGCCGCGACCGCGGCGTGGAGATGGTCGAGCCGCGCCGTCATCGCCGCCTTGGGATCGGTCTTGATCTCGCCATTGGCGATGTGGCTGATCCGCGCGCCTTCGATGCGGATCAGCCCCCAGCCGGTGCAGGACAGCGAGGGATCAAGCCCGAGGATGATCATCAGTCCTCCCCCCGGGGGGGAGGGGGACCACCCGAAAGGTGGTGGAGGGGCCCGCACGGCTTCTCGGACACCGGCGCAGAGACGGCAAGCAGCCCCCGCCCCTCCACCATGCTGCGCATGGTCCCCCTCCCCGTGCCGGGGAGGATCAGGAGAGCTTCTCCATCACATCGTCCGGGATATCGTAATTGCCCCACACGGTCTGGACGTCATCATCATCGTCGAGCGTGTCGAGCAGCTTCATCAGCGTGCCCGCGGTGGCTTCATCGACCGCGACGGTGAGCGAGGGCTTCCACGCCAGCTTCACATTATCCGCCGGGCCAAGCACCTTTTCGAGCGCGCCCGCCACGCCATGCAGCGCATCCGCCGCCGTCCACACGGTGTGCCCGTCCTCGGAGGATTCGACATCATCCGCGCCCGCTTCGATCGCGGCTTCGAGCATGGTTTCCTCATCGCCCGCGCCGGCCGGATATTCGATCAGCCCGCGCCGTTCGAAGCCATGCGACACCGAACCTTCGCTGCCGAGATTGCCACCGTTCTTGCTGAACGCGGTGCGCACATTGGTGGCGGTGCGGTTGCGGTTGTCGGTCAGCGCCTCGACGATCAGCGCCACCCCGCCCGGGCCGTAACCTTCGTAGCGCACTTCGGCATAATCCTCGCCCCCGGCCATCCCGGCCTTGTCGATGGCGCGCTGGATATTGTCCTTGGGCATGGACTGCGCCTTGGCGGCGTTGACCGCGAGGCGCAGGCGCGGGTTCATGTCGGGATCGGGCAGGCCCATCTTGGCCGCCACGGTGATCTCGCGGCTCAGCTTGGAGAACATTGCCGAGCGTTTCTTGTCCTGCGCACCCTTGCGGTGCATGATGTTCTTGAATTTGGAATGGCCTGCCATGGGAATTGCTTCACTGCTGGGGTTGGAAAACAGGCGCAGGCCTTACTCCGATGGTTGACGCTGGCGCAAGGGCACTGTTTTCGCGCGACGCGCTGGTTGCCCTCCCCGCGCTGACCGCGGCGGCGCGGATCGCCGATGCGATGCGCTTTGCGCTGCGGCCGACGCCCTATGCCGCACGCCACCCGTGGGATGCCGCGCTGCTTGCAGCGCTTGTCGTGATGCTGGCGCTCAATCTGGCGATGAACGGGGCGGCGATCGGGCTGCTTGAGGCGTTGGACAAGGCAATGGGCCTGCTGCCGCCTCCCTTGCCCGAGACCCGCACGCCCGGCACGATGGCCTTGTCCGCCGTGATCTTCGCCCCCGTTCTGGAAGAAGCGCTCCACCGCGGCTGGATGAACGGGCGCATCGCAGCCTTGCGCTTTGCCGCTTTCGGCTTTGCCGCGACGGCGTGCCTGCTGGCCGGCCTTGCTCTGCCTGAACAAGGGCAGAAATTGACGCTGCTGCTGGCGGTGCTGATCGCGCTGACAGGCTTGGCGCAATGGCTCCACACCCGCGCGCGCGACACCGCGGTGCCGCAGTGGTTCACCCGCCATTTCGCGCTGCTGGTGTGGGGCGGCAGCCTGATCTTTGCCGCGATCCACCTTGGCGCCTACGCACCGCTGGCCCACCCGCTCGGCGTGCTGGTTGTCACCCCGCAACTGATCGGCGGGGTGATCCTGTGCTACGTCCGCACGCGGCTGGGCCTGCGCGCCGCGATGCTGCACCACGCCGCCTATAATGCGGTGATGCTGGCGCTGGAGGCCTGGGTCTAGATCCTGACAGCCGTGCCGCTGGCCGAGACCATCAGCATCGAGCCGTTGGCGCCGATCACCTCGTAATCGAGATCAACCGCGACCACCGCATTGGCACCCATCGCGGCCGCTTCGGCCTGTAATTCCTGAATCGCTTCGGTGCGGGCGCGCGAGAGCACCTGTTCGTAGGAACCCGCCCGCCCGCCGACAATGTCGCGGATCCCGGCAAACAGATCGCGGAACAGGTTGGCCCCGACAATCACCTCACCGGTGACAATGCCGCAATATTCCTGAATCGGACGCCCTTCGAGCGTCGGCGTGGTCGAAACGATAATTCCGCGTGCGTCTTTCCAAGGCGATGCCATGGGTGCCCTCCTCTTGCTGTGTTAGAATATTAACACAGCCCCATGGCCCTGCAAAGACGCCATTTGTGAAGCGCTTACACCATGCCAAGCGCGGCCTTGTAGGTTTCGAGCAGCATGTCCTGCTCGCTGCGATCATCGGGCTTCATTTTGCGCAGACGCACGATCTGGCGCATGATCTTGGGGTCGTAACCCACCGCCTTCGCCTCGGCATAAACATCGCGGATATCATCAGCGATGCCCTTCTTCTCTTCCTCGAGCCGTTCGATCCGCTCGATCAGCAGGCGCAGGCGATCATCGGCGGCGTTGGCGTTGTCAGACATCGGGGAATCTCCATCAGATACAGAATCAGTTGCCTGTCCCGATAGCCCCCGATCCTGACCGAATGAACCGCTGGCGCAAATTAATCCTGTGCGTTTTTGGCGATGCTGGCTTCCATCGCCGCCAGCTGTTCGGGCGTGGCGGGGGACTGGAAGCGCGCCTTCCATGCATCCGCGGGCATGCCGTGGATCACTTCGCGCGCGGCAGCCTTGTCACCAGCAAAGCCGCCCTCGATGATCCAGTCGGCAAGGCAATTGCGACAGAACCCGGCAAGGCCCATCAGCTCAATATTCTGGGCATCGTGGCGGTGGCGCAGGTGGCGCACCAGGCGGCGAAACGCCGCCGCGGCGACCGCATCATCAAGCGTGTCGAGCGCGTCTGTATTGCTATTCATCCCGGCATTCCTTTCCGCTGGCCCTTGAGTTGCAACACGTCTGTGCCATAGCCCAGCCCAACCAAAGGAACAGCCTCACTTATGGCAAGACGCGACCATACCCGCATTGATCCGCGTGGCCGCAAGGTCAAGATTCTCGCGACCATCGGCCCGGCGAGCCGTTCACCGCAGATGCTCGAACGCCTGCTGCGTGCCGGGGCCGACGCCTTCCGCGTCAATATGAGCCACGGCGCGCACGACGATCACGCCGCCGCGATCCAGGCGATCCGCGCGCTCGAAAAGCAGGTCGGGCGCCCGATCACCATCCTCGCCGATCTGCAAGGGCCCAAGCTGCGCGTGGGCACCTTTGCCAACGGGCAGGCGGTGATCCGCCATTCGGGCCACTTCACGCTCGATCGCGACCCTGCGCCCGGTGATGACACCCGCGTGCATCTGCCGCACCCCGAATTGTTCGGCATTCTCGAACGCGGTCAGCGGCTGCTGATCAATGATGGCAAGATCCGCCTCAAGGTGCTCGAAGCCGATGACACGCGCATCCTGTGCAGCGCCGAAGTCGGCGGGGTGATCTCGGATCGCAAGGGCGTGAATGTGCCCGATGCCGAAGTGCCGATCCCGGCCTTGACCGAGAAAGACCGCCGCGATCTCGCCTTTGCGGTGGAACATGGTGCGGACTGGATCGCGCTCAGCTTCGTGCAGCGCCCCGATGACCTCGCCGAAGCGCGCAAGCTGATCGCGGCGCGCAACGCGGCGCTTGGCCCGGCGCTGTGCGCCAAGATCGAAAAGCCGATGGCGGTGAAGCGGCTCGATGAAATCATCGAGATGGCCGATGGCATCATGGTGGCACGCGGCGATCTGGGGGTGGAGCTTGAACCCTACGAAGTCCCGCCGCTGCAAAAGCGGATCGTCAACGCGGCGCGCCGCGCGGGCAAGCCAGTGATCGTCGCGACCCAGATGCTCGAATCGATGATCGAAAGCCCCTCGCCTACCCGCGCCGAAGTGTCGGACGTGGCCAACGCGGTCTATGACGGCGCGGACGCGGTGATGCTTTCGGCGGAAAGCGCGGCGGGGGCATGGCCCGAGGAATCCGTGGCGATGATGGATGCGATCGCCACGCAGGTCGAAAATGATCCCGAATATAAAGGCCGGGTTCGCTTTCTCGACACCCCGCCCGATGCGACCACGTCGGACGCACTCAGCCATGCCTGCATGACGATTGCCGATACGCTGCCGATCAGCGCGATCACGGTGTTCACCACCAGCGGATCGACGGTGCGGCGGGTGGCGCGCGAACGGCCCGCCACGCCGATGCTGGTGCTCACCCCGTCGGTGAAGACCGCGCGCAAGGTCGGGCTCTTGTGGGGCGCCCATGCGGTGACAACCCGCGACATCGACAGTTTCGAAGAGATGATCGGCAAGGGCAAGCGCATGGCGCTGCGGCACGGCTTCGGCAGCGCGGGCAGCAAGGTGATTGTGCTTGCCGGGGTGCCGTTTGGCACGCCGGGCAGCACCAACCTGCTGCACATCGTCACCATCGCGGGTGACGAGCTGGAAAAGCACCGTAGCTAGGCAGCAGCGGCAGCCGCGCGCAACCGGGCGCGGGCCTCGGCCTCGCCGATGAGCGGCAGCAATTCGCCCATGTCGGGGCCATGGTCCATACCGGTCAGCGCTTGGCGCAAGGGCAGAAACAGCGTCTTGCCCTTACGCCCGGTCGCGTCCTTGAGGGCGGCGGTGAGTGCGCCCCACGGATCTTCGCCCCATGCAAGCGTATCTGCCGCCTGCGCGAGAAAGGCGCGGTCTTCTGCCGTGAAATCGCGCCCCTCGATCGGCCCGGTGACCAACCGCCACCATTCCGCGGCCTCGGCCACATGGGCAAGGTTGGGCTGCACCGCATGCCAGCCCGCCGCATCCATGCCCGCAGGCAGGCGATCCTTGACCGCGTCATAAGGCAATTGGTGGACAATCGCGGCGTTGAGCCGTTCGAGATCCGCTTCGTCAAACTTCGCCGGGGCGCGGCCGAAGGTCGACAGATCAAAACTCGCCGTCAGCACCGCACGATCGGCAATCGGCTCGATCGGCTGCGAGGTGCCCAGCCGGGCGAGCAACGCGATGATGGCTTCGGGCTCGATCCCCTGTTCGCGGAAGGCATCGCAACCAAGCGAGCCCAAACGCTTGGACAGCTTGCCTTCCTTGCCCACCAGCAGGGCTTCATGCGCGAAAGCGGGAAGCGTTTTTGCTGCACCCTCATTTGCAGCAAAGCCCGCAGCAAAAAGTGCGGTAAAGATCTGAATTTGCACCGCCGTGTTCGAGACATGGTCCTCGCCGCGCAGGACGTGCGTGACGCCCATATCGATATCATCGACCGCGCTTGGCATCATGTAGAGCCACGAACCGTCAGCGCGGCGGATCACCGGATCGGACAGCTGGCTGGCGGCAAACTTCTGCGCGCCGCGGATGCCATCATCCCATGTGATCGGCTCGTCATGATCAAGCTTGAAGCGCCAGTGCGGGCGTTCCCCTGCCGCTTCCTTGGCCGCGCGCTCTTCATCCGTCAGCGCGAGCGCGGCGCGATCATAGATCGGGGGCAAGCCCCGGCCGAGCGCGATCTTGCGCTTCACGTCGAGCTCCTGCGCGGTTTCATAGGCCGGGTAAATGCGCCCCGCTGCGCGCAGGGCCTCGAACGCGGCTTCGTAGCGATCGAGCCGCGCCGACTGGCGCTCCTCGCGGTCCCAATTCAGGCCCAGCCAGGTCAGGTCGGCCTTGATCCCGTCGACATATTCCTCGCGGCTGCGCTCGGCGTCGGTGTCGTCGATCCGCAGGATGAAGGTGCCGCCCGCTTGCCGCGCCAGCATCCAGTTATGCAGCGCGGTGCGGATATTACCAACATGGAGCCGGCCGGTCGGCGAAGGGGCAAAACGGGTGGTGATCATGCGCGCTCGGTAGAGCGCTGCGGGGAGTCTCGCAAGGATTAGCGCGCCCGCAGTTCCGCCGCGGCGAGCGCAAGCGCCGCCTCCCACAGGCGCGGGGCGCGATCAGCGCGGATCAGGCCGGTGATCGCGGCTTCAAAGCCCACGCGGTCGCCGCGCCCGGCGGCATCGACGAAAGCCCCGATGGTCGCCTCGTCAGGGCTGAGGAGGCCGCAGCAGAAGCGCGAGACGCAGATATTCTCGGGCTAGCTTGCTGCAATCACCTGCGCGAGCATCAGCGCCTTGGCAGCGATTTCGACGCCGCCGAGCTTCACCGCCAATTCCGGCACGGGATCGCGCCCGACCCGTTCGTGCAGCGCAATCAGCCGCAAGGCATGGACGTAACGCCCGCCGAGCGGCCCGAGTCTTTCGAGCCGCGGTGGCACGGCCAGCGCAGCAATGGTCTGGCGGGAAGCGGTGGTGGGGCGGTGCTGGGACATGAAACCTCGCAAGGGAGCCTAAAAGCCGGGATGACTCCGTGTTATCATTTTGCGAGTGATTTGCAATAGCGATCTATGCAGCACAGGCTGGCCCACGAAAAACCCCGCCAGAGCGATGCTCGGGCGGGGCCTTTCTCGTGCAGCCGTAAGGCGATGCGGGCTTATTCTTCGCCCGCGTCGTCCACGTCAGCCGCCGGAGCGGCCGCAGCCATCGCCGCCATCGCTGCCTTCATCTTCTCTTCCGAGCCGATGGCATCCGCCACCGGTTCGGCTTCACGCTGGCCCGAAGCGGCAAGGGCATCCTGCTGCTTCTTCCACGCCGCCTTGAGCGCGGCATCGCGGCTGTTCGCCGTGACGCGCAGGCGGTTCATGCCCGCGCCCGTACCGGCGGGGATGAGACGGCCGACGATCACGTTTTCCTTCAGACCGATCAGCGTGTCCTTCTTCCCTTCAACCGCCGCCTGCGTCAGCACGCGGGTGGTTTCCTGGAACGAAGCCGCCGAGATGAACGAGCGCGTCTGGAGCGAGGCCTTGGTGATGCCGAGCAGCACCGGGGTGCCCTGTGCCGGTTCCTTGCCCTTCGCCAGCTTGCCGTTCACTTCGAGCATCTCGGCCAGATCGACCTGCTCGCCCGGCAGCAGGGTGGTATCCCCGCCATCGGTGATCTCGACCTTTTGCAGCATCTGGCGAACGATCACCTCGATGTGCTTGTCGTTGATCTTCACGCCCTGCAAGCGATAGACTTCCTGGATCTCGTTGACGAGATATTCGGCCAGCGCTTCGACGCCCAGCACCTCGAGGATGTCGTGCGGGTTGGGCGAGCCGGAAATCAGGGTGTCCCCCTTCTTCACGTAGTCGCCTTCCTGCACGTCGATCACCTTGGTCTTGGGGATCAGGTACTCGACGGGTTCACCCTCCTCGGGAATGATCGCGATCTTGCGCTTCGCCTTGTATTCGCGGACGAATTCGATCCGGCCGGAAATCTTGGCGATGATCGCGACATCCTTGGGCATGCGCGCTTCGAAGAGTTCCGCCACGCGCGGCAGACCGCCGGTGATGTCGCGGGTCTTGGCGGCTTCGCGGCTGGCACGGGCCAGAATATCGCCCGCTTCCACCGTGTCACCATCCGCAACCGACAGCGTCGTGCCCGGAGCAAGCATGTAACGTGCCGCTTCGGTCTCGCCGCCGCCTTCACCAAGCAAGGTCATGCGCGGACGCAGATCTTCCTTCTTCTTGCGGCCCGTCGCACGGTTTTCCGTGACGACGCGCTGGGCAATGCCGGTGGCATCATCAACCGCTTCTTCGAGCGTGATGCCCTCGATCAGGTCCTGATACTTCACCACACCCGATTGCTCGGTGATGATCGGCAGGGTGAAGGGGTCCCACTCGGCGAGACGATCGCCGATCTTCACATGATCGCCATCCTTGAACATCAGCACGGTACCATAGGGCACCTTGTGCATTTCGCGCTCGCGCCCTTCGGCGTCGATCACCGCGATCTCGCCATTGCGGGCAAGGCTGAGGATGCGGCCACGCTTGTCGGTGATGGTCGGCATGTCACGCAGGGTCACGCGGCCTTCCGAAATCGCTTCAAGGTGCGAGGTTTCGTTGAGCTGCGCCGCACCGCCGATGTGGAAGGTCCGCATCGTCAGCTGCGTGCCGGGCTCACCGATCGACTGCGCGGCGATCACGCCGACAGCTTCCCCGATGTTCACCGGCGTACCACGCGCCAGATCGCGCCCGTAACAGGTCGCACAGACGCCCTGCTCGGCTTCGCAGATCAGCGGCGAGCGGATCTTGGCCGACTGGACTTCAGCCGCCTCGATTTCCTTCACCATCGCTTCGTCAAGCAGCGTGCCGGCCTTGACGATCACCTCGCCGGTGGCGGCGTTGATGATGTCTTCGGCCACGGTGCGGCCAAGGATACGCTCACCCAGCGAGGCAATCACCGAACCGCCCTGCACGATGGCGCGCATTTCGAGCGCGTTCTGCGTGCCGCAATCTTCCTCGACGATGACGCAATCCTGCGACACGTCGACGAGACGGCGGGTCAGGTAACCCGAGTTCGCCGTCTTCAACGCGGTGTCCGCGAGGCCCTTACGGGCACCGTGGGTCGAGTTGAAGTATTCAAGAACGGTCAGACCTTCCTTGAAGTTCGAGATGATCGGCGTTTCGATGATCTCGCCCGAAGGCTTGGCCATCAACCCGCGCATCCCGGCGAGCTGCTTCATCTGCGCCGGGCTACCACGCGCCCCGGAGTGGCTCATCATGTAGATCGAGTTGATCTGGGCTTCCTTGCCCGTTTCGGCATCGATCGGCTGCGCCTTGATCTCGGCCATCATCGCGTCGGCAACCATGTCACCGCACTTCGACCAGGCGTCGATCACCTTGTTGTACTTTTCCTGCTGGGTGATGAGGCCGTCCTGATATTGCTGTTCGTAGCCAGCAACCAGTTCCTTGGTCTCTTCCACCAGCTTGATCTTGGCATCGGGGATGATCATGTCATCCTTGCCGAAGCTGATCCCCGCCTTGAACGCGTGACGGAAGCCCAGCGCCATGATGGCGTCGGCGAACAGCACGGTGTCCTTCTGACCGGTGTGGCGATAGACCTGGTCGATCACGTCGCCGATCTCGCGCTTGGTGAGCAAGCGGTTGACGATGTCGAAGGGCACCTTGTGGCTCTTCGGCAGGCATTCGCCGATCAGCATGCGGCCCGGGGTGGTGACAAAGCGCTGCATCGCCACAACCCCGTTTTCATCGGCCTGCGGGACGCGGGCGATGATCTTGGTGTGGAGCGTGACCGCCTTGGCTTCAAGCGCCTGGTGCACTTCGGCCATATCGGCAAAGCGCGGCAGCTTCTCGATCTTGGTGCCGTCCTTTTCCTCGATGAATTCAGGGTGCTTTTCCTGACGTTCCATCGAGAGATAATAGATCCCCAGCACCATGTCCTGCGAAGGCACGATGATCGGCTTGCCGTTAGCAGGCGAGAGGATGTTGTTGGTCGACATCATCAGCACGCGCGCTTCAAGCTGGGCTTCCAGCGACAGCGGCACGTGGACCGCCATCTGGTCACCGTCGAAGTCGGCGTTGAAGGCCGAGCAGACCAGCGGGTGCAGCTGGATCGCCTTGCCTTCGATCAGCACGGGTTCGAAGGCCTGGATGCCCAGACGGTGCAGCGTCGGCGCGCGGTTGAGCAGAACCGGGTGTTCGCGGATCACCTCGTCGAGGATGTCCCAGACTTCCTTGCGCTCCTTCTCGACCCACTTCTTGGCCTGCTTGAGGGTCATGGAGAGACCCTTGGCATCCAGACGGGCGTAGATGAACGGCTTGAACAGCTCCAGCGCCATCTTCTTCGGCAGGCCGCACTGGTGCAGCTTGAGTTCCGGCCCGGTCACGATCACCGAACGGCCCGAATAGTCAACGCGCTTGCCGAGCAGGTTCTGACGGAACCGGCCCTGCTTGCCCTTGAGCATGTCGGACAGCGACTTGAGCGGACGCTTGTTGGCGCCGGTGATGACACGGCCGCGGCGGCCATTGTCGAACAGCGCGTCAACCGCTTCCTGCAACATGCGCTTTTCGTTGCGCACGATGATATCCGGCGCGCGCAGTTCGATCAGGCGCTTCAGGCGGTTGTTACGGTTGATCACACGACGATAGAGGTCGTTGAGATCCGAGGTCGCAAAGCGGCCACCATCGAGCGGCACCAGCGGGCGCAGTTCAGGCGGAATGACCGGGATGACATCAAGGATCATCCATTCGGGGCGGTTGCCCGAATCGATGAAGCTTTCGACAACCTTGAGACGCTTGATGATCTTCTTGGGCTTGAGCGCCGACTTGGTGGTGGCAAGCTCTTCGAGCAGGGCTTCACGCTCGGCTTCGAGATCAAGCTCGGCCAGCATGGTCTTGACCGCTTCGGCACCAATCGCTGCCGAGAACGCATCTTCGCCATATTCGTCCTGCGCATCGAGGAGTTCATCCTCGGTGAGCAGCTGATACTTCTCCAGCGGGGTCAGGCCCGGCTCGATCACCACATACTTTTCGAAGTAGAGGATCGCTTCGAGCTGCTTGAGCTGCATGTCGAGCAGCAGGCCGATGCGCGAGGGCAGCGACTTCAGGAACCAGATGTGCGCGACGGGCGCGGCCAGTTCGATGTGGCCCATGCGCTCACGGCGGACCTTGGTGACAGTGACTTCGACGCCGCACTTTTCGCAGACGACGCCCTTGTACTTCATGCGCTTGTACTTGCCGCACAGGCACTCGTAGTCCTTCACCGGGCCGAAAATGCGCGCGCAGAACAGGCCGTCACGCTCCGGCTTGAAGGTGCGGTAGTTGATCGTTTCCGGCTTCTTGATCTCGCCATAGGACCACGAGCGGATACGCTCGGGGCTCGCGATGCCGATCTGGATCTGGTCAAAGGTTTCCGGCTTGGCCAGCTGGTTGGTGAATTTGGTCAGGTCGTTCATGACATAATTCCCTTAGGGGGATGAATTTCGTTTGCGGCGGTGGCGGGGGGCCGTACGGCCCCCGCGCCCCTTACTCCGCTGCCTCCAGCATTTCGCCGTCGTCGTCCTCATCGAGGATCGACTTCAGTTCGACATTGAGACCCAGCGAGCGCATTTCCTTGACGAGCACGTTGAAGCTCTCCGGAATGCCCGCCTCGAAGGTGTCGTCGCCCTTGACGATCGCTTCGTAGACCTTGGTGCGGCCCACGACATCGTCGGACTTCACCGTCAGCATTTCCTGCAAGGTGTAGGCCGCGCCGTAGGCCTGGAGCGCCCAGACTTCCATTTCGCCGAAGCGCTGGCCGCCGAACTGCGCCTTACCGCCCAGCGGCTGCTGGGTGACGAGGCTGTACGGCCCGATCGAACGTGCGTGGATCTTGTCGTCGACGAGGTGGTGGAGCTTGAGCATGTAGATGATGCCCACGGTCACCTTGCGGTCGAACGCCTCGCCGGTGCGGCCATCATAAAGCGTGGACTGACCCGAAGCATCAATCCCGGCCTTCAGCAACATGTCGGTGACATCGCCTTCGCGCGCGCCGTCGAACACCGGGGTGCCCATCGGGACGCCCGCTGCCAGATTGCCCGCCAGTTCCACGATCTCCGCTGTCGAGCGGCTTTCGAGATCTTCGTGATACTGCTCGCCGTAAACGTCCTTGAGCCGCTCGACCACCGCCGCGGGCGGGGCCACATTGGCAAAGTCTTCCGCCGCATTGGGGTGGGCGGCGCGCCATTCGTCGAGCGCGTTCTTGATCTGGTGACCAAGCCCGCGCGCGGCGAAGCCGAGGTGCGTCTCGAAGATCTGCCCGACGTTCATACGCGACGGCACGCCCAGCGGGTTGAGCACGAGGTCAACCGGCGTCCCGTCTTCGAGGAACGGCATGTCTTCCTGCGGAAGGATGCGCGAAATCACACCCTTGTTCCCGTGACGGCCGGCCATCTTGTCGCCCGGTTGCAGCTTGCGCTTCACCGCGACGAAGACCTTGACCATCTTGAGCACGCCCGGCGCGAGTTCATCGCCGCGTTCGAGCTTTTCCTTGCGGTCCTCGAACTTGGCATCGATCAGCTTCACGGCTTCGTCGTATTGCGACTTCACCGCTTCGATCTGCGCCTGACGGCCATCATCCGCGACGGCGAACTTGAACCATTCGTGGCGCTCGATCTGATCGAGCATCTCTTCGGTGATTGTCTCGCCCTTCTTGCCGCCCTTGGGAGCAGCCGAAGCGGTCTGGCCAATCAGCATGTCCCGCAGACGGTTGTAGGTCGCGCGGTTGAGGATGTTGCGCTCGTCCGCGGCGTCCTTGCGCAGACGTTCGATTTCCTCGTTCTGGATCGCGCGGGTACGGTCATCGATCTCGATGCCGTGACGGTTGAACACGCGCACTTCCACCACGGTGCCC
Source organism: Erythrobacter epiphyticus (assembly GCF_034653295.1). Lineage (NCBI taxonomy): Bacteria > Pseudomonadati > Pseudomonadota > Alphaproteobacteria > Sphingomonadales > Erythrobacteraceae > Erythrobacter > Erythrobacter epiphyticus. The sequence goes on from NZ_JAYEEU010000007.1 coordinate 153,385, forward strand.
GCAACGCCCGGCGGCAGGCGCAGCGAGGTGTCGCGCACATCGCTCGCCTTTTCGCCGAAGATGGCGCGCAGCAGCTTTTCTTCCGGAGTCATCGGCGATTCGCCCTTGGGCGTGATCTTGCCGACGAGAATGTCACCGGGGTGCACTTCGGCGCCGATATAGACGATGCCCGCTTCGTCGAGGTTGCGCAGGGCTTCCTCGCCGACGTTGGGAATGTCGCGGGTGATGTCTTCCGGCCCGAGCTTGGTGTCGCGCGCCATGACTTCGAACTCCTCGATATGGATCGAGGTGAAGACGTCATCCTTCACGATGCGTTCGCTGATCAGGATCGAGTCTTCGTAGTTGTAGCCATTCCACGGCATGAAGGCGACGAGGCTGTTCTTGCCGAGCGCCAATTCGCCCAGATCGGTCGAGGGGCCATCGGCAATGATGTCGCCCTGCTCGATCACATCACCCACCTTCACCAGCGGGCGCTGGTTGATGCAGGTGTTCTGGTTCGAACGCTGGAATTTCTGCAGGGTGTAGATGTCCACGCCCGACTGGCCGGGTTCGACATCGCCGATCGCGCGGATCACGATACGGGTCGCATCGACCTGATCGACGATCCCGCCGCGCTTGGCCGCAATCGCCGCGCCCGAATCGCGCGCCACGGTTTCTTCCATGCCGGTGCCGACCCACGGCGCTTCCGCCTTTACGAGCGGCACGGCCTGACGCTGCATGTTCGAGCCCATCAACGCGCGGTTGGCGTCATCGTTTTCGAGGAACGGAATGAGCGAGGCCGCAACCGAGACGAGCTGCTTGGGGCTGACGTCCATCAGCGTGATCTGTTCACGCGGGGCCATCAGGTTGTCGCCGTTGTGACGCGCCGAGACCAGCTCTTCGACGAAAGAGCCGTCTTCGTTCAGCTCGGCCGAAGCCTGCGCCACGGTGTGCTTCTGCTCTTCCATCGCCGACAGGTAGATCACATCGCCCGTCACCTTGCCGTCCACCACCTTGCGGTAGGGGGTTTCGATGAAGCCGTACTTGTTGACGCGGCTGAACGAGGCCAGCGAGTTGATCAGACCGATGTTCGGGCCTTCCGGCGTTTCAATCGGACAGATGCGGCCATAGTGGGTCGGGTGCACGTCGCGGACTTCGAAGCCCGCGCGCTCGCGGGTGAGACCGCCCGGCCCGAGCGCCGAAACGCGGCGCTTATGGGTGACTTCCGAGAGCGGGTTGGTCTGGTCCATGAACTGCGAGAGCTGCGAGGAGCCGAAGAACTCACGCACCGCAGCCACGGCGGGCTTGGCGTTGATGAGATCGTTCGGCATCACCGTCGACACATCGACCGAGCTCATGCGCTCTTTCACGGCGCGCTCCATGCGCAGCAGGCCGACGCGGTACTGGTTTTCCAGCAGCTCGCCCACCGAACGCACGCGGCGGTTGCCGAGGTTGTCGATGTCGTCGACTTCGCCCTTGCCGTCCTTCAGGCCGACGAGTTCCTTCACCACCGCGAGGATATCTTCCTTGCGCAGCGTGGTGATGGTGTCTTCGCATTCGAGGCCCAGACGCATGTTGAGCTTCACGCGGCCGACAGCCGAAAGGTCATAGCGCTCGGCATCGAAGAACAGGCCTTCGAACAGCGCTTCGGCGGTTTCCTTCGTCGGCGGTTCGCCCGGACGCATCACCTTGTAGATTGCCTCAAGGCCTTCATCACGGTTCTCGGCCTTGTCGGCCTTGAGCGTGTTGCGGATCCACGGGCCGGTGTTGACTTCATCGATGTCGAGCAGCGGCAGGCGATCAACACCCGCCTTGTCGAGGGTCTCGACATGCTCGAGCGTCACTTCGTCGCCGGCTTCGATGTAGATGCGGCCGGTGGCTTCGTCGATCATGTCGACCGCGGCATAGCGGCTGACGACTTCCTCGGTCGGCAGCAACAATTCGGCGAGACCATCCTTGGCCGCCTTGTTGGCGGCGCGGGGGCTGATCTTCTGGCCAGCGGCGAAGACTTCCTCACCGGTCGCAGCATCAACCAGCGCGAAGGCCGGCTTGGCATTGCGCCATTGTTCGGCCACGAACGGAATCTTCCAGCCGTCCTTGGCGCGCTCCCACGTCACCGTGTTGTAGAAGTGGTGGAGGATATCCTCGGCATCGAGACCGAGCGAATAAAGCAGCGCCGTGACCGGCAGCTTGCGCTTGCGGTCGATGCGGACGTTGACGATGTCCTTGGCGTCGAATTCGAAATCGAGCCACGAACCACGATAGGGAATGACGCGCGCGGCAAACAGCAGCTTGCCCGAGGAATGGGTCTTGCCGCGATCGTGGTCGAACAGCACGCCCGGCGAACGGTGCATCTGCGAGACGATCACACGCTCTGTGCCGTTGATGATGAAGGTGCCGTTCTCGGTCATGAGCGGCATGTCGCCCATGTAGACGTCCTGCTCCTTGATATCGAGCACGGAACGGGTTTCGGTTTCGCTGTCCACCTCGAACACGATGAGGCGCAAGGTCACCTTCATCGGGGCGGCATAGGTGATGCCGCGCTGACGGCACTCGGTGGTGTCGTACTTGGGCTCTTCGAGTTCGTAATGCACGAAATCAAGCTCGGCGGTGCCGGCGAAATCGCGGATCGGGAACACGGAGCGCAGGGTCTTTTCAAGGCCCGAGACATAGCCCACCGACTTATCCGACCGCAGGAACTGTTCGTAGCTTTCGCGCTGCACCTCGATGAGGTTCGGCATCTGCACCACTTCGTGGATGTCGCCGAAGATCTTGCGGATGCGCTTTTTCGCGGTGCCTTGCGCCTTGCGGCTGCGAACGGGGCCGGATTTCGCCTTGGTTGCCATGGAGGAGTGTGCCTCTTTGTGTTGCGCCGCGCGCGAGAAAGCCTCCGGCGCGGACAGGAAAATTCGTGTGTCATCACGCGAGGAGGGACGCCAAGGGCAACGCAAACGCGAAAAAGCCGCATGCCCGGAAGCGCATCTCGGGAGCTTCCGGCAGCAGCAATGGTGTCAGCGTCGCGAAATTGGCGTGCCCGCAGCTTCCATCCGGGACCGAGACTCGCGCAAGAATCAGTCGTGCTCGAAGCGAACGAGAGCGGGTGATGTAGGAGCGCGCCCACGCCCTGTCAATGCAGGCGCGGTGGGGCGCAGACCTCCTAAGCCGGACTTACCGAAAAACGACGCAGGAAATATCGTTTTTCAATATTATTGATTGACGATAAGTCGCGAATCGGATTAGAAGATCCTTATTGAATAGCAATAAGGATTCTCAAGGAGAACGATATGCCCCACCATGCCAAACACGCCGTCTCGGCGCTCGTCGCCTATGCTCTCACGCTCAGCTCCGTGAGCGCGATCGTCGCGGCGCCCCCGGCGAAGGCAGCAGGGCACGCCGCAATTGCAACTGTCGAGCTCGCTTGAGATCGCAACCGGAGACATGATCATGACCCTCGCAAAAGACGATCTGCTGCTGAAACTCGGCAAAGTCATCGCCCTTGCGCTTCAGGCTCTTTGCGTGCTGGGAGGAGGCGTCTTTTTCCTTGTCATCGTGGTGGTCACACTGATCAGCGGAGGCATGCTTCCCGGGCTGTTCGACGCAAACTCCATCCCGGACGCAGCAAAGTATCCGCTTCTGACCGCCGGTATCGGCCTCACAGTCATGGCGAACTTTGCTGCGATGTTCTCCTTCTTCGGCAAAATGCGCGCGCTGATCGAAAGCGCCAGCAAGGGTGACCCCTTCATCCCTGACAACGCGTGGCGCCTCAACGCGATGGCGTGGCTGCTTCTCGGCTCGCAGGTTCTGACTGTGATAGTCGGTGAACTTCGGGTCTATGCCTTCAGCCTTATCGACCCCCAAAGTAAGAGCACACTCGACATCAGCCCTGCCGATCTGGCTGGCTTCCTGATCGTGCTGGTGCTGTTCATTCTCGCCCGCGTGTTCCGCCACGGCGCCGCGATGCGCGCAGACTTGGAAGGAACCGTGTGATGCCGCCGATCAACGACGACCTCGAAGGCACCCGCATCATGGTCAAGCTCGATGACCTGCTCCACGCCCGCCGCATGACGCTCACCGAGCTGGCCGAGCGGGTCGGTCTCACCCTCGCCAACCTGTCGATCCTCAAGACCGGCAAGGCCAAGGCGATCCGTTTCTCGACCCTCGCCGCGATCTGCCGCGAGCTGGAATGCCAGCCGGGCGATCTGCTTGCCTATGCGCCGGGCGAGGAGTGAGATGCCAATTCGCTTGACTTGCGCGCGCAAAACCATAAAGGCGCGCCCCGGCCTTCCTTTCGGGAAGATCATCCGTCCGAGACCGTTGGTGCAGGCAATCGGGCCTGCTTAATTTCCAGCCTAGACGGGGAAACGAGATTTTGCGGGGCGTTCACGCCCCGCGCGCATGCTGGCTTGGCCCTTTGATGGCCTGGCCATGATGCACCCCTCCTTCCCTTTGTCGACGGACTCGCTCGTGCGCGATGCCTTGTGGCGCCGTGTGCGGACAAACGTAGCCGGCCGCGGACGCAGGAGCCATTCCTGCCCACGGCCATAAGTGAAGGAGTATGGCATGGATCGTTCGCAAAAAGCCGACGCGGTTGCCCAGCTCAATGCGGTCTTCAACGAGGTGAGCGTGGTGGTTGTCACCCGCAATCTCGGCATGACAGTGGCACAAACCACTGCCCTGCGCGGCAAGATGCGCGAAGCTGGTGCTTCCTACAAGGTTGCGAAGAACCGTCTCGCCAAGCTCGCCATCAAGGACACCGATTACACCGGTCTGGATGACATGCTCACCGGTCCGGTCGGCCTCGCCTGGTCAACTGACCCGGTTGCGGCTGCCAAGGCTGCTGTCGAATTCGCCAAGACGAACGACAAGCTGGAAATCGTCGGTGGCTCGATGGGTGCAGTGGTGCTCGATCAGGCTGGGGTCCAGGCGCTTGCCTCGATGCCGAGCCTCGACGAGCTGCGTGCCAAGCTGGTGGGTCTCGTCAACGCCCCTGCGACCAAGATCGCACAGGTCGTTACCGCCCCCGCCGCCAAGGTCGCTCGCGTGTTCGGCGCTTATGCCGCCAAGGACGCAGCCTGAGAGACGCTATTCGTCAGACGAAACATCTTGGGACCAAGGACAATGGTGTCTGCCCGTCCCGCCACAATTTTGGAGTGAAACATCATGGCCGATATCGCCAAGCTTGTTGAAGAACTGTCGCAGCTCACCGTGCTGGAAGCTGCTGAACTCGCCAAGGCTCTCGAAGAAGCATGGGGCGTCAGCGCCGCTGCCGCCGTTGCCGTGGCTGCTGCCCCGGCCGCTGCTGCTGAAGCTGCCGAAGAGCAGACCGAATTTGACGTGATCCTCACCGGCGACGGTGGCAAGAAGATCCAGGTCATCAAGGAAGTCCGCGCCATCACCGGCCTCGGCCTGACCGAAGCCAAGGCGCTCGTCGAAGGCGCGCCGAAGGCCCTCAAGGAAGGCGTCAGCAAGGCTGAAGCCGAGGAAGTCAAGAAGAAGATCGAAGAAGCCGGCGGCACCGTCGAGCTCAAGTAAGCTTCGCGCAGACCTCTGCAACAAAGGGGGCGGTGCCGGAAGCGGCGCCGCCCTTTTTTGTTGGCCTTTTCATTTGAAACCCCGCTGCCCGGCCCCTAGAGCCGCAAGGCCCCCGGACCACCATGCACAACACCTCTCCTCTCGAAACGCCCGGCTGGGGGCAGGAACTGCGCGCCACGGCGAAGCTGGCGACGCCGCTCGCGCTCGCCAACCTGCTCCAGATGCTGACCTATGCGATCGATGTGATGTTCATCGCGCGCCTCGGCGAGGTGGAACTGGCGGCATCCGCACTTGCGGTCTCGCTGTTCGGGCTGGTGCTGTGGGCTTTGAGCAGCCTGTGCGGCGCGGTCGCCCCGCTGATTGCCGAGGCGATCGGATCGGGCAATCCCTCGCCGCGCCCGGTGCGCCGTTCGGTGCGCATGGCGCTGTGGCTGGCGGTGCTGAGCGGGCTGGCGGGCATGGGCATCTGCCTGCTGCTCGACCCGATCATGCGGCTTTCCGGCCAGGATCCGGTGATCATCGGACTCGCCCATGATTACAACCTGGTGATTGTCTTTTCGCTGATACCGATGCTGCTGGCCTCGGTGCTGCGCAATTTCGTCTCGGCACTGGGCCGGCCGATCTTCGCCACCGCCATCACCGCGCTTGGCATCGGGGTCAATGCGCTGGGCAATTACGCCTTCATCTTCGGCAAGTTCGGCGCGCCCGCGCTCGGCCTTGAAGGCGCGGCGATTGCGACCATCCTCACCGCGTTGTTCAGCCTTGCGGCCTATGTCATCGCCATCCGGCTTGATCCGGCGTTGCACCGCTACCGCGTGTTCGTGCGGCTGTTCGCGCCAGATTGGCAGCGCTTTGCCCTGATCCTCAAGATCGGGGTGCCGATCGCGCTGACCGTGACGGCCGAAGCAGGGATTTTCGGCGCTGCGGCTTTCATGATGGGCAATTTCGGCGCGGCCCAACTGGCCGGGCACACGGTCGCGCTGCAACTCGCCGCGTTGGCCTTCCAAGTGCCCTTCGGCGTCGGACAGGCCGCCGCGATCCGGGTCGGCTATTTCTACGGTGCGCGCGACCGCGCCGGGATCAAGCGCGCGGGCTGGGTGGCGCTGGCGCTCGGCACGGGGTTCATGGCGCTCACCGCCAGCGCGATGGTGCTCGCCCCCGAACTCTTGCTGTCGATCTATGTTGATCCCGCCGACATGGCCAATGCCGCGCTGGTCGGCTTTGCGCTGCAATACCTGCTGCTCGCCGCGATCTTCCAGCTTGCCGATGGTGTGCAGGCGGTTGCCGCTGGGGCCTTGCGCGGGTTGCAGGATACGCGCGTGCCGATGTGGATCGCGATCTTCAGCTACTGGGTGCCGGGCATCGGCCTTGCCGTGGGGCTGGGCTTCTTCACCCCGCTCGAAGGGACGGGCGTGTGGATCGGCCTTGCCACCGGGCTGTTCTTTGCTGCGGTGCTCCTGATCCGCCGCTGGGGGAAGCGCGATGCGCTGGGCCTCACTGGGGCGGTGCCGGAATTGTCCTGACCTCGCGCTGCGGGAAGGGAATCGAGATGCCCACTTCCGCAAAGCGGTTCTTGGCAGCCTCGGTCAATTCCCACGACACCCGCAGGTAATCGGGCGTCGCACACCACACCCGCAAGCCGATATTGACCGCGCTTTCCGCAAGCGCCGCGACAAACACCACCGGCTCGGGATCATCGAGCACACGCGGATCGGCATGGGCGAGCGCCAGCAGCTCGCTGCGCGCCTGCGCGATGCTGTCGGCATAGCCAATGCCGATCACCAGTTCGAACCGGCGGGTCGGCTGGCGCGAGAAATTGACGATCGGCTTGTTCCACAGCTCGTTGTTGGGCACCATCACGTAGAGCCCATCAAGCTGGGTGATTTCGGTGGTGAAGAGGCCAATCGCCTGCACCGTGCCCGCGACTGTTCCGCAAGTGATGTACTCGCCCACCCGGAACGGGCGTTGCAGCAGGATCATCACCCCGGCCGCGACATTGCTGAGCGTGCCTTGCAGCGCCAGACCGACCGCCAGCGCCAGACCGCCGAGCGCGGCGATGATCGTGGTGGTCTGCACCCCGAACTGGGTGAGCACCGTAACGCCGAGGATCACCCACAACGCATATTTGACGACATTGCCGAGGAACTTGGCGACGGTGGGTTCGATCCGCTCTGACCTGTTCAGCGCCTTGTCCGCTGCCCGCCCCAGCGTGCGCACCACGAAAAAGCCGATAACCGTCACGGCAAAGGCGCCGGACAGCTCGATCAGATTGGCACGCAGCCAGAGCCACGCCTGACCGGCAAAATTCAGATCCTGGCTCAACTGGTTCAGCGCTGTGGTGGGGTCAATCAAAGGATACTCGCAAGTCAGATGTGGCAAGAACGGGCCGCGCAAACTGCGCGGCCCGTGCTGTGCCTAGCCGCCCATGCCGGTGATTTCCACCCGCTGCGCTTCAGACAGTGCCTCGCCTGCGCCGGACGCCCGGCACTTTGCCCCGCGTCAGGGGGCTGGGGGGGCAGCCGCTTCCGCGCCCGCTTCGGCCGGGGCTGCGGCATCGGTGGCAGCGGCTTCGGCACCAGCCTCGGCATCGGCGGCCACATCGTCGCTGACCACCGGCTCGGCCGGGACAAGCGGCGCGGCGGCGGGTGCGGGCGCTTCAACCGCGACGGCATCTTCGGACTTGGAGCTGATATACATCGCGACAATCGCCGCCACGAGCATGATGATCGCGCCTGCGCCGAACACCAGCGCGGCCAGCCCGAAGAAATCGCCGCCCGCAGGTGCCGGGGCCGGACGCCCGCCTCTCTGGAAATTGTCTGCCATGCTTTCCTCCCCTTTCCTTTGACCCATCTGTCTGGCGTCGCGGCGCTTTCCCCATGGCCGTGACAGGCACGATCCTATCACGACCCGCATCCCGCGCCAAATCCCTGCAAGATTTTTCGCCCGCGCTGCTTGACTCCACCGCTGCCCACAACCATCTGCCACTCGTTGGCACTCCCCCTACGAGAGTGCCAATTCACGGAAACCCCTATTCAGGAAAGGTCATAGACATGGCATTTCGTCCGCTGCACGACCGCGTTGTCGTCCGCCGCATCGAAGCCGACCAGAAGACCGCTGGCGGCATCATCATCCCCGACAGCGCTCAGGAAAAGCCGAGCGAAGGCGAAATCATCGCTGTGGGTGAAGGCACCCGCGACGACGATGGCGACCGTATCCCGCTCGACGTCAAGGTCGGCGACCGCGTGCTGTTCGGCAAGTGGTCGGGCACCGAAGTCAAGATCAACGGCGAAGACCTGCTGATCATGAAGGAAAGCGACATCATGGGTGTGCTGGGCTGATCGCCTGACCCCTTTCGCTTCTTTTCCACCCCAAGAACATTATCTCAGGAGAAACAATCATGGCTGCCAAGGACGTGAAGTTCGGCCGCGAAGCCCGCGAAGGCATTCTGCGCGGCGTCGATATCCTCGCCAACGCTGTCAAGGTGACGCTCGGCCCCAAGGGCCGCAATGTCGTCATCGACAAGAGCTTCGGCGCGCCGCGCATCACCAAGGACGGTGTGAGCGTCGCCAAGGAAATCGAGCTCAAGGACAAGTACGAGAACATGGGCGCACAGATGCTGCGCGAAGTGGCCTCGAAGGCGAATGATGCGGCCGGTGACGGCACCACCACCGCCACCGTGCTCGCCCAGGCGATCGTGACCGAAGGCATGAAGTCGGTCGCGGCCGGGATGAACCCGATGGATCTGAAGCGCGGCATCGATCAGGCCGTGATCGCCGTCGTCGAAAACCTCAAGGCGCGTTCGAAGGACGTGTCGGACAGCTCGGAAATCGCGCAGGTCGGCATCATTTCGGCCAACGGCGACCGTGAAGTCGGCGAGAAGATCGCCGAAGCCATGGAAAAGGTCGGCAAGGAAGGCGTGATCACCGTCGAGGAAGCCAAGGGCCTCGAGTTCGAGCTCGATGTCGTCGAAGGCATGCAGTTCGACCGCGGCTACCTGTCGCCCTACTTCATCACCAACCCCGACAAGATGACGGTGGAACTGGATAACCCCTACATCCTGATCCACGAGAAGAAGCTGTCGAACCTCCAGTCGATGCTGCCGATCCTCGAGGCCGTGGTGCAGTCGGGCCGTCCGCTCCTCATCATCGCGGAAGACATCGAAGGCGAAGCGCTCGCGACCCTCGTGGTCAACAAGCTGCGCGGCGGCCTCAAGGTTGCAGCGGTCAAGGCTCCGGGCTTCGGCGATCGTCGCAAGGCGATGCTGCAGGACATCGCGATCCTCACCAAGGGCGAGATGATCAGCGAAGACCTCGGCATCAAGCTCGAGAACGTCACCGTCGGCATGCTCGGTCAGGCCAAGAAGGTCTCGATCGACAAGGACAACACCACCATCGTCGATGGCGCCGGTTCGGCTGACGACATCAAGGCGCGCGTCGCCGAGATCCGCACCCAGATCGACAACACCACCAGCGATTACGACCGCGAGAAGCTGCAAGAGCGTCTCGCCAAGCTCGCCGGCGGTGTGGCCGTGATCAAGGTTGGCGGTGCGACCGAAGTCGAAGTGAAGGAGCGCAAGGATCGCGTCGATGACGCCCTCCACGCGACCCGCGCTGCGGTGGAAGAAGGCATCGTTCCGGGCGGCGGTACCGCGCTGCTCTACGCCACCAAGGCTCTCGAAGGCCTCAAGGGCGCGAACGAAGACCAGACCCGCGGCATCGACATCATCCGCAAGGCGATCACCGCCCCGATCAAGCAGATCGCCCAGAACGCCGGCCACGATGGCGCGGTCGTCGCGGGCAACCTGCTGCGCGAGAATGACGAAACGCAGGGCTTCAACGCTGCGACCGACACCTACGAAAACCTGGTGAAGGCCGGCGTGATTGACCCGACCAAGGTTGTCCGCACCGCGCTGCAGGATGCGGCCTCGGTTGCCGGCCTGCTGATCACCACCGAAGCGGCGATCGTCGAGCGTCCGGAAGACAAGCCGGCCGCGCCTGCGATGCCCGACATGGGCGGCATGGGTTTCTAAGCCGCTAGGGCGGGCTGGGGCCAGCGCAAGCTGGCGCCGCCTCGCCCGAGGCGACCCAAGCACCAGAACAAGAAAACCCCGGCGGAGCGATCCGTCGGGGTTTTTCTTTGCAAAAGCTACAAGGTCTGCCCGTCGTCGAGCACGAAGTCCGTCCCCGTCACAAACTCTGCCGCATCGGAGCACAGGAACAGGATCATCGCATCCAGCCCTTCCTCACCCATGAGGCGCCGCTTGGGGAACTTCGCGATCTGCTTCTTGCCGCCTTCGGTATCGAACCACGCATCGTTGATCGCGGTGCGAATATAGCCGGGCGAGACGGTGTTGACGTTGATCCCGGCCCGCGCCCACTCGCGCGCCAGCGTGCGGCCCGCTTGCACCACCCCCGCCTTGGACGCGGCATAGGCGACAAGGCCGGGCGAAGGCTCAAAAGCGGTGATCGAGGCGATCATCACGATCCGGCCCTTGGTGATACCGTGCGCCATCATGCGCTTGGCGCCCTCGCGCGCGGTCAGGATCGCACCTTTGAGGTTGATCGCGAGGGTCTGTTCGATCTCGTCTTCGGCAATGGTGGTCGCCATGCCCGCGCCGTCCACCCCGGCATTGGCGATGACGGTATCGACGGGGCCGAAAGCAGCCTCCGCCGCGTCGAACCCGGCGATGATGTCGGCCTCGCGCGCGACATCCATCCGGATCGCGGCGGCCTGCGGGCCGATTTCGGTCGCGAGCGCTTCCAGCCGCTCCTTTCGCCGCGCGCCCAGCGCCACTTGCGCGCCGCTTGCCGCAAGGATGCGCCCGAAGCGGGTGCCAAGGCCCGACGAAGCGCCGGTAATGAGCGCCGTGCGCCCGGTGAGGTCGAAGGAGAAGCTCATACGTGTCTCATTTCATCGTCATTGCGAGCGACCGAAGTCGGCGAGGGGTCACCCTTAGCGGATGGGAGAGGAATACCCCAACTGTCCCGCCTTGCAGATCGTCTGCGCGCGGTTGAAGCTGTCGCGCTTCTCGGCCGCGCGTTGGATATGATAGCGGATCGTGGCGCGTGACCATCGCGAACGGCGTCCCGAATTCGGCAAATTCGCGGCTGAGATCCTCCCACCAGCGCGTGCCCTCTTCCAGCCAGCGGAAGATATCGGCGTTGCGGATCGTGCCATCGGCATCGACCATCGGCTCCTTCGAAGAAATGTCATCGCACACCGCAATCTGCATGCCGCGTTCGCGCGCGATGCGGGCCAGATTGACCGCCGCATCATGAATGTCTTCGGGGCAAGTGATCCTTACCTGATCGAGAAATTGTTCGAGTGTCTCACGCCCTTGGGGAGTGCGAAGATCGACAAGATTGCTGGCCATTTCGCGCGCTCTCCTCTCAGATCCCACTGATTCGCGAGCGGAGTCTCTTTTCAACGGGATTCTCTCCCAATTAAACTAGGGGAAGAGCGAGCCCCGAGCAGCTAGTGAAGGCGCCAGAAGGGAGCTTGGCACAATGGTCTGGAAAGGTTCGAATTTCGGTGTCGCATTGAAGGCGCTGGCGCAGGCCATGCCGCCCGATCGTCCCGCGATCCTGCACGGCAGCCGCGTCATCAACTGGCACGATCTGGACGCGCTGACCGACAGAATCGCCGCAGGTCTGGCCGCGCGCGGGCTCAAGCCGGGCGACATTGCCGGGCAAATGCTGCGCAACACGCCCGACTATCTGCTGGCCTATTTCGGCTGCATCAAGGCAGGCGTCACGCCGGTCAATGTGAACTACCATTACAAGGCCCGCGAACTCGCCGATATTGTCAGTCGCTTTGGCCTCAAGGCGCTGTTCACCGAAAGCGACTTTGCCACCATCGCCCGCACCGCGATGCTAGGCGGCACGGCGACAGTGGATGTCGGGAGCCCGGACTGGGCGGCGCTGTGCGACACGCCCCTGCCCGCGGGTTTTGCCGCGCATGATGATCCGGCGGCGCTGTTTCTCACCGCCACCGGCGGCACCACTGGCATGCCCAAGGCGGTGATGTGGCCGATGGAGGAAGCCTGGGGTGCCTTCAGCATCTCGGTCTGGCAGCGCCCGCCCGGCACGCCGCCGCTGGTGACGACGAGCCTCGATGAGCAGGTGGCAGAAGCGGCCCGCATCGGCCCGGATCATCCCGCCAGCACCTCGCCGCTGCTGCTGCTTTCCCCGCTGATGCACGGCGCCGGGCAATTCAGCGCGGTGATCCACCTGCTGAAAGGCGGCACGCTCGCGCTGCTTCCGGCGGAGAAGTTCGATGCTGACCTCGCGCTCGACGAAATCCGGCGCGTGCAAGCACGCGGCGTGTTCATTGTCGGTGATGCCTTCGCGCTGCCGCTAGCTGATCGGCTCGATGCGCGCGCGGATCGCGCCGAGATGGTGGCGAGCCTCAAAAGCATCACCTCGTCTGGCGCGGTGTTCTCGCCCGCGCTCAAGCAACGCCTGCTGGCGCATAATCCGGCGCTGATGATTGTCGATGCGCTCGGCTCCTCCGAAAGCTCGGGCACCGGGATTGTCATCACCACCGCGCAAGGTTCATCCGGCGGAGGCAAGTTCCAGCCGCTGCCGGGGCGCGAAACCAAGCTGTTTGACGAAAACCTCACGGAAATCCCGCCCGGCTCGGACGGCGTCGGGATAGTCGCGCGCACCGGGCCGTTGCCCTTGGGCTATCTCGGCGAGGACGCAAAGAACGCGCAGACCTTCCCCGTGATTGGCGGCCAGCGCTGGCTGATGACGGGCGACCGCGCGCGCTGGGCGGCGGACGGCACGCTCGAATTCATCGGGCGCGACAATATGTGCATCAACACCGGGGGCGAGAAAGTCTTCCCCGAGGAAGTCGAAGCGGTCTTGCAGAATCACCCGGCGGTGCATGATGTCCGGGTGGTAAGCCTGCCGGACGCCCGCTTTGGCCGCAAGGTGGTGGCGGTGGTGCAGCCCGCAGACGATGTTGCGGGCTTGGCCGAGGCCCTCGATCAGCACGCTCGCGCGGGGCTGGCGGGCTACAAGATCCCGCGGCTTTACCTGTTTACCGAGCGCGCGCTTCGGCTCAACAATGGCAAGCCTGACTACAAGACAGCGCAAGCGCTGGCGGATGCAGCGGCGGGTTAGCGCGACACGCCGCCACCGATCCGGCGGCATTTCAGCGCGATCACCTGCTGCGCCAATTGCGATGGCCGGCCGCCCGCGCGCCGCACTTCCCGCTCGACACAGGCTTGCTCCGGCGATCGGCTATCCACGGTGTCGCCGCGCAACAGACGCTCGAAATCGATGACATCCTGCAAATCCTGCGCCGACAGATCCCCGGCCGAGAGATTACCGCTCAAGAGCGCTTCATAATTAGCGCGTGCGCGGGCCGGGCGATCATTGTCTGCGGCTGGCAGCGGCGAGGCCGCGGGCGGCGGGGCGCGGTTGATGACGGTCGGAGGCGGCGAGGCCTGCGCCGCACTGGCCTGCGCCGTGATCAGCAGCGCGCCCGCCGAGATGACCAGCACGGAGACTGACTGGATGGCTTTGATCATGACCTGTCTCCCTCCGCCCGAGCGAGGCGCGCGCGGCAACTGCGGCAGACGGGGTCTCATGCAGCGGCTGAACCGGTGCTGACGAGCGCTTCGGGCCCCCGCCTTTACCCGCTGGCATCGCCGATCAGGCTTCGAGCTCGATGTCCCAATACAGCCAGTCGCGCCACGTTTCGTGGAGGTAATTGGGCGGAAACTGCTTGCCATGCTGCTGCAATTGCCAGCTTGTCGGGCGGATCGGGGTGCGGTGCACCGGCATCCCGGCCTGCTTGGGGGTGCGCCCGCCCTTCTTCATGTTGCACGGCGCACAGGCGGTGATGATGTTCTCCCACGTGGTGCGCCCGCCCAAGCGGCGCGGCGTCACATGATCGAAGGTGAGATGTTCGGTGCTCCCGCAATACTGGCACTGGAAGCGATCGCGCAGGAATACGTTGAACCGCGTGAAGGCAGGAAATTCGCTCTGCTTCACATATTGCCTGAGCGCGATCACGCTCGGGATCTTCATGTCGAGCGAGGGGGAATGCACCTCGCGATCATAGCTCGCGACAATATCCACCCGATCAAGGAACACCGCCTTGATCGCGGTCTGCCAGGGCCACAGGCTCAAAGGATAGTAGGACAGCGGGGTGTAGTCCGCGTTGAGCACCAGCGCAGGACAGGCCGACAGATTGCGTGTCGGATCCTCGTCAACCCCGCGGAAACGGGCGGCGTTTTCGATCAGTTCGGCATTGAACACGTGTCGCGCTCTCCCTGATTGACTGCACTGTGCAATGCCAAGGCAAAGAGTCAAAGCCATGACAGCGGTGATATCCACAGGATGAGCCTGTGGATATCCTGTGGGCAGGGCAAGGATATTTCACCGGCCGCCCGCCTGTGGCATGGCCCGCGCGTGGACATCGTCACCCGCTTCGCCCCCAGTCCGAACGGCCCGCTGCATCAGGGCCACGCGCTCAGCGCGATCTTCGCGCATGATCTGGCGCGCGCGGCAGGCGGGCGGTTTCTGCTGCGGATCGAGGATATTGACGGGCCGCGCTCGCGTCCGGAACTCGCCGAGGAATTCCGCCGCGATCTGGCATGGCTGGGGCTCGCATGGGAGGAAGTCCCGGCCCAATCGACCCGCCTTGCCAGCTATGTCGCGGCGGCAGAGCGGTTAAACGCGCTCGGCGTGCTTTACCCCTGCACCTGCACCCGCAAGGAGATCGAGGACGCCGGCGCCCACCCCGGGTGGGAGGGTCTGATCTACCCCGGCACTTGCCGCCACCGTCCCCCCGATCCGTCGCGCCCCGCCGCGTGGCGGCTTGATGCGAAAAAGGCGCTGGCGCTCACCGGGCCGCTGGTGTGGGACGATGCGCTGGCTGGCGCGCAGACCGTCGACCTTTCTGGTCTTGGCGATGTGGTGCTGGTGCGCAAGGATCTGCCCGCAAGCTATCATCTTGCTGTCACGCTGGATGATGCCGCCGATGGCGTCACACTGGTGACCCGCGGCGCCGATCTGTTTGCCGCGAGCCATGTCCACCGCACCTTGCAAGCCTTGCTCGGCCTGCCGGTGCCGCGCTGGCATCATCACGCGCTGCTGCGCGATGAAACCGGCGAGAAACTCGCCAAGCGGCGCGGCTCCCCTGCGCTTGCGGATCGCCGCTTGGCGGGCGAGGATGGCGCGATGCTCGCCGCACAACTGCGGTTGCAACATTTGGCACTTGGAACCTGAGCGCGAAGCGTCCATTGTAGCGGGCATGAACTACGTCCTCGTCCCCGTTCTGCTCGTCCTCATGGGATTGGTGGCCTTCTCGCTCATCAAGGGTATTGTCGCCTTCCTCAAGACGACCAAGATCGATCTTGAAACCGGCGAAGGCAGCACCGCCACGGATATGCAGCTTGCCCAGAACCGGGCGATGTTCGCGCGCATCAAGTATCAGGGGCTTGCCATCGCGGTCGTCGCGATCCTGCTGGCCGTTTCGCGCTGATCGCGGCGCGGCGCGGCGATGGTCAAACTCAACCGCATCTACACCCGCACCGGCGATGATGGGACGACGGGCCTTGTCGATGGCTCGCGCTCGCCCAAGCACGCCTTGCGCATTGAAGCGATCGGCGCTGTTGACGAAGCCAATGCCGCGCTCGGCTTTGCCCTGCGCAAACTGAGCGCCGAGCCGGCCGATCAGGTGTTCCGGATCCAGAATGATCTGTTTGATCTCGGCGCTGACCTCGCGACCCCGGCGGGTGACGGGGATGATTTCGCACCGTCCGACATGGTGCTGCGCATCGTGCCGTCACAGGTCGCGTGGCTGGAAGCGCGGATCGATGCGCTGACCGCCGTGCTCGAACCGCTCACCAGCTTCATCCTGCCGGGCGGGACAGAGGCCGCAGCGCGGCTCCACCTCGCCCGCACCGCCGTTCGCCGCGCCGAACGCGCGATGACAGCGCTGGCCGCGAGCGAGCCGACCAATCCGGCCGCCTTGCACTACATCAACCGCCTGTCGGATTATCTCTTCGTCCTGGGCCGCGCCGCCAACCGCGGTGGCAAGGACGACATAAAGTGGGTTCCGGGCGCCAACCGCTAGCCAAGGCCAGCCATCCTCGCTAGGGCAGCGGCATTTGCTGCACTTGCGAAGGGAATTGCCATGCACAATGTCGCCGTGATCGGAGCGGGCCAGATGGGAACGGGCATCGCCCAGACCGTCGCGGGCCACGGCATGCAGGTGCTGCTGGCCGATGTCGATCTGGCGCGCGCGGAAGCGGGCAAGGCTGTGGTGGAGAAAGCGCTCGCCAAGCTGATGGGGCGCGGCAAGATCGATGTGGCCGAGGCGGAAAGCCTGCTCGCCCGCATCACCCCGGTTGCCGATTATGCGCCGATGGCCGATGCCGAGCTGATCATCGAAGCCGCGACCGAGCGCGAGGAAATCAAGAACGCGATCTTTGAAAAGGCGGGCCAGGTGCTGGCTGCGGGCGCGATCATGGCGTCGAACACCTCGTCGATCCCGATCACCCGCATGGCCAACCACTCGCCCGATCCGGCGCGCTTCATCGGGCTGCACTTCTTCAACCCGGTGCCGGTGATGGGCCTGATCGAGGTCATCCCCGGCCTTGCCACCTCCAAGGACACGACCGACCGGGTCACTGCCTTCGCCAAGGGGCTGGGCAAGGAAGTGGTGCTTTCGCAGGATGAACCCGGCTTCGTCGTCAACCGCATCCTGCTGCCGATGATCAATGAAGCGGTCTTCGTGCTCGGCCAGTCGACGGCGGGGATCGAGGATATCGACAAGGGCTGCCGCCTCGGCCTCAATCACCCGATGGGGCCGCTGCAACTGGCTGATTTTGTCGGGCTCGATACCTGCCTTGATATCATCAAGGTGCTCTACAAGACCACGCGCGACAGCAAGTATCGCCCGGCTCCGCTGCTGGTGAAATATGTCGAGGCAGGCTGGCTTGGCCGCAAAACCGGGCGCGGCTTTTACGATTACACCGGCGACGTCCCCGTCCCGACCCGCTGATCGCGAAGCGGCCCTCGCCTAGCCGAGATCGCGCTTCCACTGGTACAGCAGATCAAGCGCCTCGCGCGGCGAGAGCGCATCGAGATCGGCCGCGCGCAGATTGGCGAGCAGATCATCGGCGGGCGAAGGGGCGGCGGGTTCGGCCTTCACGCTTGCGGCAAACAGCGGCAGATCGCCCAGCCCTGCGGCGATCCCGCCGGTCTGCTCGCGGGTGGCCTCAAGCTTGGTGAGCACGGCCTTGGCCCGCGCGATCACCGGCGCAGGCAGGCCCGCCAGCTTCGCCACCGCAAGGCCATAGGAACGATCCGCCGGGCCTTCGGCCAGTTCGTGCAGCAGCACCAAATCGCCCTGCCATTCGCGCGCACGGACATGGTGGAGCGAGAGGCCCGCGCAGCTTTCAGCCAGCCGCGAGAGTTCGTGGTAATGGGTCGCAAACAGGCAGCGACAGCGGATCTGGCCATGCACCGCCTCGGCCACGGCCCAGGCCAGCGCGAGGCCATCATAGGTGGAAGTGCCGCGCCCCACCTCGTCCAGAATGACGAAACTGCGGCTGGTTGCCTGCGCGAGGATGGCCGCGGTTTCGACCATTTCGACCATGAAGGTCGATCGCCCGCGCGCGAGATTATCCGATGCCCCGACGCGGCTGAACAGCCGGTCAACCAGCCCGATCGTGGCCGATCCGGCGGGCACGAAAGACCCCGCCTGCGCCAGCAGCACGATCAGCGCGTTCTGCCGCAGGAAGGTCGATTTGCCGCCCATGTTCGGCCCGCCGATCAGCCAGAGATAATTCTCCGGCGTAAGCGCGCAGTCATTGGCGACAAAGCGCTCGCCGGCCTTGGCGAGCGCGGCTTCGACCACGGGGTGACGCCCGGCGATGATATGCAGCGCCGCATCTTCGGTGATAGTCGGACGGGTCCAGTCGCCTTCGGCCGCCCGTTCGGCATGGCCTGCCGCAACATCAAGCCGCGCCAGCGCCGCCGCCGTGCGGGCAATCGCTTCGCGCGCCGCGACCGCCTGTTCAACCAGCTGCGCGAAATGGGCTTCTTCAGTGGCGAGGGCATGGCCGCCCGCTTCGGCAATCCGGCTCGCTTCGGCGTGAAGGGTAAGCGAATTGAACCGCACCGCATCCTTCATCGTCTGGCGGTGGGTAAAACCGCTGTCCGGCGCCATCAGCCGATCAGCATGGCGCGCGGGCACTTCGATAAAATAGCCGAGCACGCCATTATGGCGGATCTTGAGCGCGGCAATCCCGGTTTCATCGCGGTAGCGCGCTTCCATCGCCGCGATGGCGCGGCGGGCATTGCCCGCAGCCGCGCGCAATTCATCGAGCGCGGCATCGAACCCTTCCGCGATGTAGCCGCCCTGCCCCCGTTCGGTCGGCGGGCTTTGCACCAGCGCGCGGGAAAAGTGATCGGTCAGTGCGCCGTGGCCGGTCAACCGGGTCAGAATATCATCGAGCAGCGCCGGACGATCCGGCGCGCCCGTGAGCCAGCCATGCAGCCGCTGCGCTTCGCCAAGACCATCGCGAAGCTGGCCGAGATCGCGCGGCGAGCCGCGCCCGGCCACCACCCGCCCTAACGCCCGCCCAATATCCGGCAGGCTGCGCAAGGCTTCGCGCAGCCGGGCCCGCTCGATCGGGCGGTCGCGCCAGAATTGCACCAGATGGAGCCGCGCTTCGATCGCCGCCTTGTCCGTCAGTGGGGCGGAGAGATCTTCCGCGAGCAGCCGCGATCCCGCCCCGGTGGCGCAGCGATCCACTGCTCCGATCAGGCTGCCGGCGCGGCCGCCGGTGCTGGCCTCAAGGATTTCGAGGCTCGCCCGCGTTGCCTCGTCCATCGCGAGCCCGGCATCGCTGGCGCGCGCCACCGGCGGGAGCAGCAAGGGAAGCGAGCCGCGCCCGACATGATCGAGATAGGCAATCAGACCACCCGCCGCCGCCAGCATCGCACGGCTGAACTGGCCAAACCCGTCGAGCGTCGCCACGCCGTGCAGGCCGCACAGCCGCTCACTGCCCGCATCGCTCGAAAAGCGGGCGCGGGGATGGAGGATCGCCCCGTCCGGGCCGTGTTGCCAATCTTCCGGCACCACCACTTCGCTCGGCCCGAGCCGCGCCAGCGCCGCGCTCAGCAAGGCGGGCGGGCAGTCCTCGAGCACCATCGCGCCCGTCGAGATATCGCAGGAGGCGAGCCCGATCGTGCCCCGCACCTCGGCAAGCGCGACCAGCAGATTGGCGCGGCGCGGTTCGAGCAGGGCTTCCTCGGTAAGCGTGCCGGCCGTCACCAGCCGGACAATATCGCGCTTCACCAGCACCTTGGACGAAGGCAGGCCTTCGCGCTTGGCGCGTTCCTTGGCTTCGTCCGGCGTTTCGACCTGTTCGGCTATGGCGACCCGGCAGCCCGCCTTGATCAGCCGCGCGAGATAGCTTTCCGCCGCATGCACCGGCACGCCGCACATCGGGATCGGCGTGCCGCCATGTTCGCCTCGCGTGGTGAGCGCGATATCAAGGATCTGCGCGGCGGTGCGCGCATCATCGAAGAACAGCTCGAAGAAATCGCCCATCCGGTAGAACAGCAAGGCCTCGCCCGCTTCTTCGCGCAGCGCGAGGTATTGCGCCATCATCGGAGTGGGTTTCGAGGCGGGATCGGCGACCATTTCCTCCGAGTAACTGCGCCCCGCGCGATTCGCCACCGCTGGACGCGGCGCTTTCCCCCAAACTCGCCCCTATCGCTTTGCGTCTGCCCAAGCTAAGCGTCACCCGTGGCCGGGGGCGGACGCGCAAGAGAAGACTGGAAGAGCATGGCTGACGATAAAAAGAGCGGTTTCACCACGCGCGAAGCGCTGTTCTATCACGAGACGATCCGGCCGGGTAAGCTGGAGATCGTCGCGACCAAGCCGATGACAACGCAGCGCGATCTCAGCCTCGCCTATTCGCCGGGCGTGGCCGCCCCGGTCGAAGCGATTGCCGCCGATCCCTCGCTCGCGGCGCGCTACACCGCCCGTTCGAACATGGTGGCCGTGATTTCCAACGGCACCGCGATCCTTGGCCTCGGCAATCTCGGCGCGCTGGCGTCGAAGCCGGTGATGGAAGGCAAGGCGGTGCTGTTCAAGCGCTTCGCCGATGTCGATGCGATCGATCTCGAACTCGCCACCGAAGACCCCGATGCCTTCATCAATGCGGTCGCGCTGATGGAGCCGAGCTTCGGCGGCATCAATCTTGAGGATATCAAGGCGCCCGAATGCTTCATCATCGAAGCCGCCCTGCGGGAGCGCATGAAGATCCCGGTGATGCATGATGACCAGCACGGCACCGCGATCATCACCGCCGCCGGCTTGCTCAACGCCTGCCATCTGACCGGGCGCGACATTCGCGATGTGAAGGTGGTGGTGAACGGTGCGGGCGCGGCCGCGATTGCCTGCACTGAGCTGATCAAGGCGATGGGCGTGCGCCATGATAATGTGATCCTGTGCGACCGTTCCGGCCCGATCACGCCGGGCCGTGACGGGGTAGATCAGTGGAAAAGCGCGCACGCTGTCGCGACCTCGGCAACCAATCTCGAAGAGGCGCTGGTGGGCGCGGATATCTTCCTCGGCCTGTCGGCCGCCGGCGCGCTCAAGCCCGATTGGGTGAAGAAGATGGCGGACAAGCCGATCATCTTCGCGATGGCCAATCCGGTTCCCGAAATCATGCCCGACGAAGCCAAGGCCGTGCGCCCCGATGCAATCATCGCCACCGGGCGCAGCGATTTCCCCAATCAGGTCAATAATGTGCTCGGCTTCCCCTTCATCTTCCGGGGCGCGCTTGATGTGCAGGCGACCACGATCAACGAGGAAATGAAAGTCGCCGCTGCCGAAGCCATCGCCGAACTCGCGCGCCAGCAGGTGCCCGAAGAAGTGGCGAGCGCCTATGGCAAGAACCAGAAATTCGGCACGGATTACATCATTCCCGCCCCCTTCGATCCGCGTCTGATCGAAGTCGTCTCCTCGGCCGTCGCCAAGGCGGCGATGGATTCGGGCGTGGCCCGCGCGCCGATCGAGGATTTCGAGGCCTACCGGGTGCAATTGCGCTCGCGCCTCAATCCCACGACCTCGGTGCTCACCGGGATGTATGAAATCGCCAAGGCCAATCCCAAGCGCATGGTGTTTGCCGAGGCCGAGGAAGAAGTGGTGCTGCGCGCCGCGATCCAGTTCCGCGATTTCGGCTATGGCACGCCCATTCTCGTGGGCCGCACCAAGGCGGTACTCGACAAGCTGCACCAGCTTTCGGTGAGCGATCCCGGCAGCTTCATCATCGAGAATTCGGCCGACAGCGCGCATGTGCCAGCGATGGTCGATTATCTCTACAAGCGGCTGCAACGCCGCGGCCACACCCTGCGCGATGTCCGCCGTCTGGTGAATCAGGAACGCAATGTCTTCGCCGCCCTGCTGGTGGCGCTGGGGCATGGCGACGGGATGATCACCGGCATGACCCGCACCTTTGCGCAAAGCGTGCGCGAGGTGAACATGGTGCTCGACAAGAAGCCCGGCGCCTTGCCCTTCGGCATTCATATGATGATCGGGAAGAACCACACCACCTTCCTCGCCGATACCACCATCAATGAACGCCCCAATGCCGAGGAACTGGCCCATATCGCCAAGGAAACCGCGGCCGTGGCGCGCCGCATGGGGCATGAACCGCGCGTGGCGTTCCTGTCCTATTCGACCTTCGGCAATCCGTCGGGCCAGTGGCTGGCGAGCATCCGCGATGCGGTGGCGATCCTCGACAAGGACGACCCCGGCTTCGAATATGAAGGCGAGATGGCGCCCGACGCGGCGCTCAACCCCAAGGTGATGGCGCTCTATCCCTTCAGCCGCCTGTCGGGCCCGGCCAATGTCCTGATCATGCCGGGGCTGCAATCGGCGAACCTTTCGGCCAAGCTGCTGCGCGAACTCGGCAGCAATGCGACCGTCGGCCCGATGCTCATCGGGATGGAAAAGCCGGTGCAGATCGTGCCGATGACAGCGCTTGCGCCTGACGTGCTGACCCTTGCCGTGCTGACTAGCGCGGGGGTTGTGGGGTGACAGTCGCCCGCGCCGCCATTGCCTATTGGGCGGTGGTGTTTGCGCTGGGTTTCGTGCTGGGCACGCTGCGCACGTTGTGGCTTGCGCCCGCGATCGGACTGCTTCCCGCGACCCTTGCTGAATTGCCGGTGATGCTGGCGGCAAGTTGGTGGGCAAGCGGCTGGCTGGTGCGACGCTGGCAGATTGCCAGCGCCACAGCCGCGCTCGCCATGGGCGGCCTCGCCTTTGCCTTGCTGATGGCGGCCGAGCTGGGCCTCGCGATGGTTCTGATGGAGCTATCACCGGCGCAATGGCTCGCCGGGCTGCGCCAGCCGCATGCGCTGATCGGGCTGGCCGGTCAGCTGGTGTTTGCCGCCCTGCCGTGGTGGCGGGTGCGCGGGGCCGTCACTTCCGCCTGAAGCGGAAATACCACACCTCGTGCCCATAGACCGTGCGGGCCTTGTGCTCATAGCGCGTGGCCGGCCAGCCTGACGGGCGCACCTGCCAATCGGCAGGCTTTTCCACCACCCATTCGAAGGTGTCGGTGTGGCGCTGCATCACCATCAGTGCGTGGCGCAGATAGATGTCATGATCCGTGCCAAAGCGCAGCTCGCCGCCGGGCTTCAGCTTGTCGGCGAACATCTGCACCGGGCCGTCATTCATCATCCGCCGCTTGGCATGGCGCGCCTTGGGCCAGGGATCGGGGTGCAGGAGATAGATCATGGTGAGCGCGCCGTCGGGCACGCGCTGCAACACTTCGAGCGCATCGCCATGCTGGATGCGGATATTGGGAAGGCGCTGCTCCTCGATATGGGTGAGCGCCTGCGCCACGCCATTGAGGAACGGCTCGGCCCCGATAAAGCCGTGATCGGGCAGCAGATCGGCGCGGTAGGCGAGATGCTCACCTCCGCCAAAGCCGATCTCGAAATGAAGCGGGCGCGAATCGCCGAACAGGCGTTCCGAGGTAACCGGGCCTTCGCCAGGCACGGCGATCTGCGGCAGGAGGTTATCGACCAGCCCCTGCTGGCGGGTGCGCAGCGGCTTGCCTTGGGCGCGGCCATAGAGCCGGTTGAGCGTGGTCGGATCGCCGGGTTTGAAAGCTGTCATGCGCGCGCCCATAGAAAAACGCCCGCGGTGTGACCACCCCGGGCGTTTGATAATCCTATTCAGCCAGATGCCAGCCCGCAGGGGCTATCGCCCTCAAGCAGCGAAGCGGTGGGGCAGCAAAGACGCACCGAGGGCGAGGGCCCGGACGGGCCCTCGCAAAACCGATTACGCCGCTTCGGCTTCCTCGCCTTCGTCGCGCAGCACGTAGCCGCGGCCCCACACGGTTTCGATGTAGTTCTCGCCACCGCAGGCCAGCGCCAGCTTCTTGCGCAGCTTGCAGATGAACACGTCGATGATCTTGAGCTCGGGCTCGTCCATTCCGCCATAAAGGTGGTTGAGGAACATTTCCTTGGTCAGCGTGGTGCCCTTGCGCAAGCTGAGCAGCTCGAGCATCGCATATTCCTTGCCCGTCAGGTGCACGCGGGCGCCATCGACTTCGACGGTCTTGGCATCAAGGTTAACCGCCAGCTTGCCGGTGCGGATCACGCTTTGCGAATGGCCCTTCGAACGGCGCACCACGGCGTGGATGCGGGCAACCAGCTCTTCGCGATGGAACGGCTTGGTCACATAATCATCCGCGCCGAACCCGAAGGAACGGATCTTCGAATCCATTTCCGCCACGCCCGAAAGCACCAGAACCGGGGTCTGCACCTTGGCGACGCGCAGCTTCTTGAGCACGTCATAGCCATGCATGTCAGGCAGGTTCAGGTCGAGCAGGATGATATCGTAATCATAGAGCTTGCCCAGATCGAGGCCCTCTTCGCCCAGATCGGTCGAATAGACGTTGAAACCCTCGGTGGTGAGCATCAGCTCGATAGCCTTGGCAGTGGTCGGTTCGTCTTCGATCAACAGAACGCGCATGGCTGTCCCCTTATCTTGCCCCTTGGTAACCCCAGCTTAGGAGAGGTTGCCGCGAATTAACCACGCCACGTGTCACCAAAAAAGGTTAATAAGATGTTTAAGGCGTTAACACATTTTGACTGAGTCCTTGGTGCCACACCGGAAATCCCCGCGCGAGAATGTGAAGATGGCACCTTTGCGGGGTTAAAGCGAATCAACGGGTGCGTTCAGGTCAGCCCGGCAAGCTTCTTGGCGCGGCGGCGTTCCGCGCTTGATCCGAGCCCGATCGCCTCGCGATATTTGGCCACTGTCCGGCGGGCGAGATCAAAGCCTTCCTTTTGGAGCATTTCGGCGAGTGTCTGGTCAGACAGGATCGCCTTTACATCCTCGGCATCGATCAGCGCCTTGATCCGCGCCTTGATTGCGGCAGAGGAGGCGCCTTCGCCATCGGCCCCCTCGCCGACCCGGCCCACCCCGCTGGTGAAGAAGAATTTGAGCTCGAACGTCCCGCGCGCGCAGGCCAGATATTTGTTGCTGGTGACGCGGCTGATCGTGCTTTCGTGCAGCTCGACCCGCTCGGCAACCTCGCGCAAGGTCAGCGGGCGCAGCTCGGACACCCCGCGGCGGAAGAACCCGTCCTGCTGGCGCACGATCTCGGCCGCCGTTCTGAGGATCGTCCTTTGCCGCTGGTCCAGCGCGCGAATCAGCCAATGCGCATCAGCGAGCTTTTCTTTGAGCCAGGCATCCGCGGCCGGATCGCCTGCGCTGCCCTTGGCGATTTCGGTGGCGTAGCCGCGGTTGACGATGAGGCGCGGCAGGGTTTCCTCGTTGAGCGCAATGTCCCAGCCGCCCTTGCCGTTATCGTGCACCAGAATATCGGGCACCACGCTGCTGATCGCGGCCGGGGCAAAGGCCAGCCCCGGCTTGGGATCATAGCCGCGCAATTCGCGCAGCATATCGGCGAAATCCTCGTCATCGACCCGGCAGAGCCGCTTGAGCCGTTCGATTTCCCCCCGTGCGACCAGATCAAGATTGGCGATCAACGCCGCCATGCAGGGATCGTAACGATCCGCCTCGCGCGCCTGGATGGCAATGCATTCGGCCAGATCACGCGCGCCGACGCCCGAGGGATCGAGCGACTGGACCAATCGCAGCGCCGCTTCGGCGGTGCGCTGCGCGATGCCGAGATCATCGGCGACTTCCTCAATCGGAAAAGGCAGATAGCCTGCCTCATCGAGCAGGCCGATAATATGCCGCGCGGCGAAATCCTCCTCGTGGCTGCGCGACAACGCGCCAACCTGCGCCTCGAGATGTTCGCGCAAGCTGATCTCGGCGGCCTGCCGTTCGGCGAAATCGCCATATTCATCCTCGCCGCCGCCACCGCCCCCGGCGCTCGCGCCCCATTCGGCATCCCGCAGCGACCGCGCGCCATCACCCGTGTCGACATCACGATCAAGCGCCGCGCCGCCCAGATCCAGTGGCGCGTCCGCCTCGCCCCGCCCGGCCAGCATCAGCTGATCGGCAGTGGGGGCTTCGGGCGGAAGTTCAGGCGCATCACCCGCAGGCGCGCCAGCGACATGCCGCACCTCGCCCGCTTCGAGCAAAGGGTTGGCTTCGAGCGCTTCGGCAATGAACGTCTCGATCTCGAGGTTGGATGCCGCCAGCAGCCGGATCGCCTGCTGCAATTGCGGCGTCATCACCAGCGATTGCGATTGGCGAAGGTCAAGGCGCGGACCGAGTGCCATGCCTGTTCCCGCTAGAGCGTGAAGCTTTCACCGAGATAGAGCCGCCGCACGTTTTCATCGGCGACAAGCTCCTGCGGGCTGCCGGCAAACAGCACTTGCCCGCCGTAGATGATGCAAGCGCGATCGACGATGTCGAGCGTTTCGCGCACATTGTGATCGGTGATCAGCACCCCGATGCCACGTTGCTTGAGGTCTTTGACCAGATCGCGGATATCGCTGATCGACAGCGGATCAATGCCCGCAAAGGGTTCATCGAGCAGCATGATCGAAGGCTTCGCCGCCAACGCCCGCGCGATTTCGCAGCGGCGCCGTTCCCCGCCCGACAGCGCCATCGCGGGCGAGGCGCGCAGCCGGGTCAGGCCGAACTCATCGAGCAGGCGTTCCAGTTCGTCGGCGCGGGTGGCCGCATCCGGCTCAACCAGTTCGAGCACGCAGGCAATGTTCTGTTCCACCGTCATGCCGCGAAAAATGCTGGTTTCCTGCGGCAGATAGCCCAGCCCCAGCACCGCACGGCGATACATCGGCAGCTTGGTGACATCGACGCCGTCCATCAGGATGCGGCCCGAATCGGGCTTCACCAACCCCATGATCGAATAGAAACAGGTGGTCTTGCCCGCGCCGTTCGGGCCAAGCAGGCCGAGCACCTCGCCCTTGGCTACTGTCAGCGAAATATCGGTCAACACGCTGCGCTTGTCATAGCTCTTGGCGATGGAAATGACTTCGAGCCCGCCGCCCGCAGGCGCGGAATTGGCCGGACCGGTCGGCGTATCGAGAGCGAGAGCTTGCATCATGCGCGGCCATGTTTAGCAGACAGGGCGGACCGCGAAAGTCCCCTTGCGCGGATAAAATCAGCGTTTGGCAGGATTTTTGCTGTCCGCACCCCAGCTTGGGCCGACTGGTTGCCAAATCCGCCTGAATACTTCCTCTTTTCAGCCCCATGGCATGAAGCGCGCGCCTAACCGGCTGACTAACGGCACAGCCCAAAGGGGTTGTTGCATCGCGTCTGCTTGTTTGCGATACTCGGCGCTCTGGGGACACAACCGTTGGGGAGCGGTGACATGGCAAAACTAACCCAAGTCAGCAGGCCGAAGTCGGCCAAACCGCTCGACTGGCGCCGCGCGATCAGCGACCATGTCGCCTATGCGCTGCTGGTCTACACCGGCTTGCAGATCTTCTTCACGGTTCATGCTCTCAACGAAGGCGCTTCGGGCATGCTGCCCTATCTGGCGCTGATTGTGCTGGTCGGCGGGATCATCCCGGTGTGGCGCCGCTTTGAAGCGCGCTGGAGCGGGCTGGACGATGCCGATGCCACCAATCCCGCTTATGCGACCGCCTTCCGCCGCGATATCACGGCGCTGTGGGCACTGGCCATCGGCCTGCCCTTTGCGCTGACGCTGCTGTTCAAAGGCCTGCTCGCCGCTTTCTGACAAGGGCGACAGGCAGGCACACAGAGCGCCTGCCTGACTTGCATAATGCCTCAGCCGCGCGGCGCGCCGGGGTGTTCCTTGTGCTCGATCGCCAGCGCGCCAGCCTGTTCGGCCTTGTAGCGATCGATTGATTCGATCAGCAGGCGCTCAGCCGTGGCCTTGCCTTCCCAGCCTTCGCACTTGACCCACTTGCCCGGCTCCAGATCCTTGTAATGGGTGAAGAAATGCTCGATCTGATCGAGGAGGATCTTGGGCAGATCGCTGTATTCGGCGACGTTCTCGTAATAGGGGTAAACCTTGTTGACGGTGACGCACAGCAGCTTGGCATCGCCGCCGCCATCATCTTCCATCATCAACACGCCAACAGGGCGCACGCGCACAACCGAGCCGGGAAGCAGCGGCGAGCGCCCGACAATCAGCGCATCCATCGGATCGCCATCTTCCGCGAGCGTGTGCGGAATGAAGCCGTAATTGCAGGGGTAGCGCATCGGGGTGTGGAGGATGCGATCGACGAACAGCGCGCCTGATTCCTTGTCGAATTCATACTTCACCGGCTCGCCGCCCAGGGGCACTTCGATGATGACATTGACATCGTGCGGAGGGTTCACGCCAGTCGGGATCAGATCGATACGCATGGTGGTCTCGTTTATGGCTGAGGCCCGGAGCGCAGCGCAAAGGGCTGCGGGGCCGAGAGGAAACAGGCTTGGGCGGTGCCCTTAATGCCTCTCGCAGGATTGCGAAAGACCCCGCGTGGCCTTAATCGCGCGCTGCACGGTAAGGATACCCATGAGCAAGAACACCCCGCAAGCCATCAGAGGCACCCAGGACATCTTCGGCGCGGACGCCGAGGCTTTCGCCTTCGTGGTCGAAACCTTCGAGCGCGTCCGCCGCCTCTATCGCTTCCGCCGGGTGGAAATGCCGGTGTTCGAAAAGACCGAGGTGTTCGCGCGCTCGCTGGGCGAGACGACCGATGTGGTGTCGAAGGAAATGTATTCCTTTGACGACCGCGGCGGGGAGAGCCTGACCCTGCGCCCCGAATTCACCGCCGGGATCGCCCGCGCCTTCCTGACGAACGGCTGGCAGCAATATGCGCCGCTGAAGGTCGCGACCCACGGGCCGCTGTTCCGCTACGAGCGCCCGCAGAAGGGCCGCTACCGCCAGTTCCACCAGATCGACGCCGAGGTTATCGGCGCGGGCGAGCCGCAGGCCGATGTCGAGCTGCTGGCGATGGCCGACCAGCTTTTGAAGGAGCTGGGCATTCACGATGTGACGCTGCATCTCAACACGCTCGGCGATGGGGCGAGCCGCGAGGCGTGGCGCGCGGCGCTGATCGACTATTTCCGCGCGGTGAAGGGCGAGCTTTCCGAGGAATCGCAGGAACGGCTGGAGAAGAACCCGCTACGGATTCTCGATTCCAAGGACCCGCGCGACAAGCCGTACCTCGCCGATGCGCCCAAGATCGACGCGTTTCTGTCAGACGAGGCCAGCGCGTTCTTCGCTGCCGTCACCAGCGGGCTGGATGCGGCGGGGGTGAAGTGGGTGCGCGCGGAAAGCCTCGTTCGGGGCCTCGATTACTACCGCCACACCGCCTTCGAGTTCATCCCCGACGCAGGCAGCGCCTCGGCAGCGGCCTTGGGGAGTCAGAGCACGGTGCTCGGTGGCGGGCGCTATGACGGGTTGATGGAAAGCCTCGGCGGCGCACCGACGCCTGCGGTCGGCTGGGCTGCGGGGATCGAGCGGCTGGCGATGCTGGTGGGGGCGCGGGAGGATGAGCGGCTTGAATTTGCGGTAGCCGCAGAACATGCTTCCCGAGAGCAAGAGGCACTAGAAGCGGTTAGCATGTTTCGCCGTATGGGCTTTCGTGCAGAGCTATTTGCCAGCGGAAGCCCCCGCAAGCGATATGACAAGGCTCGCAAGGCATCTCCTGCGGTATTGATTTCTATGGACGTCCGCAACGACCAAAGCGTTCAAAACTGGCTGACGACATTCCCTGAAGTCGAAAGAGAAGAGGAGGCATTTCAGGCCTTCATCAGTCGATGGGATATTCCCGACGATATCGAAGTCTAGTCTTCACACCCCGCCCCGGGCTTGACCCGGGGCCCCGCTTTTCTTCTCGCGGCGGGCCATTAAGTAGCGGGATCCCGGGTCAAGCCCAGGAAGACGAGAGACACACCGAACCCCATGCAAATCCCCCCCGAACGCCTTGACCAGATCGCGCACCGCTTTGCGGAGCTGGAAGCGCGCATGGCGTCCGGCACGCTCGAGGGCGACGCCTTTGTCCGTGCCTCGCGCGACTATGCCGAGCTCGAACCCGTCGCCAAGATCGCCGCCGAGGTGAAATCCGCGCGCGAGGAGATGGACGGCTTGCACGACATGCTCGCTGATCCCGAAATGAAGGCGATGGCCGAGGAGGAACTGGCCAACATCAAGGCGACCCTCCCCGAGCTCGAACGCCGCCTCGCCATTGCGCTCCTCCCGCGCGATTCCGCCGACTCCAAGCCCGCCATGCTCGAAATCCGCGCCGGAACGGGGGGCGATGAGGCCGCGCTGTTCGCCGCCGACCTCTACCGGATGTATGAACGCTACGCCGCCGAACAAGGCTGGAAGGTCGAGCCGGTCAGCATCAATGCCTCGGACATCGGCGGCTTCAAGGAAGTCATCGCCAATGTCACCGGCACCGGCGTCTTCGCGAAGCTCAAGTTCGAAAGCGGCGTCCACCGCGTCCAGCGCGTCCCCGTGACCGAAAGCGGCGGGCGCATCCACACTTCGGCGGCGACCGTTGCGGTGCTGCCCGAGCCCGACGAGGTCGACATCGCGATCGAGGACAAGGACCTCAAGATCGACGTCTACCGCGCCTCGGGCGCCGGGGGCCAGCACGTCAACACCACCGATTCGGCGGTGCGCATCACCCACTTGCCCACGGGCACCGTGGTGACCTGCCAGGACGGCCGCAGCCAGCACAAGAACAAGGAAAAGGCGATGCAGGTGCTGCGCACGCGGCTCTACGATGCCCAGCGCGAAGCGACGCAGGGCGCCGAGGCCGAGGCGCGCAAAGCGATGGTCGGCTCGGGCGACCGCTCCGAACGCATCCGCACCTATAACTTCCCGCAGGGCCGCGTGACCGATCACCGCATCGGGCTGACACTGCACAAGCTGGAAGAAGTGCTTGCCGGGCCGGGGCTGGGCGAGCTGATCGATGCGCTGATTGCCGAGGACGAAGCCAAGCGGCTGGCGGCGCTGGCGGAATAAACTCACAATCCGTTCGTGCTGAGCTTGTCGAAGCACCGTTTTTATCTTTTCAGTGCGAGGCCAAAGTGAAGGACGGCCCTTCGACAAGCTCAGGGCGAACGGATTTGGTTCTGGTGGGCGAAGCCATCCGCGCTGCTGCCGAGACGCTCGCCGCCGTCAGCGACACCGCGCGGCTCGATGCCGAATGGCTGATGGCGCATGCGCTCGGGGTGAGCCGTTCCGACATGCTGCTGCGCCACATGCGCGACCCCGCCCCGCCGGGCTTCGCCGCCTTGGTCGAGCGCCGCGCCGCGCATGAACCCGTCGCCTATATCACGGGCACCACCGAGTTCTTCGGCCTCACGCTCGCCGTCACCCCCGCCACCCTGATCCCGCGCGGTGACAGCGAGACGCTGGTTGCGGCCGCGCTGGAGGCTGGCCCGCCCACAGGGCGCGCGCTTGATCTCGGCACCGGCTCGGGCGCGCTGCTGCTCGCTGTGCTGGCGAACCGCGAAGGCTGGGAGGGGGTCGGGATTGATGCCTCGGCGCCTGCGCTGGCGGTGGCGGCAGGCAATGCTGCCGCGCTCGGCCTGAGGCCGCGGAGCGCATGGCATCATCGCAACTGGCACACGCCTGGCTGGGCGGATGGGCTCGGCACCTTCGACCTCATTCTGTGCAACCCGCCCTATGTCGAGACCGAGGCCGCGCTGGATCGGCAGGTGCGCGACTGGGAACCAGCCAGCGCGCTGTTCGCCGGGCCGGAGGGGCTGGATGATTACCGCGTCCTGATCCCCCAGCTTCCGGTGCTGATGAAGGCAGGGGCACGCGCGATCCTCGAGATCGGCGCAGGGCAAGCCGATGCCGTTGCCGCCATCGCCACTGCGGCCGGCTTCACCAGCGCCTTGCGCCGCGACCTTGCCGACAGGCCGCGCGCGTTGATCTTGCAGGCATGAATTTTGGCGGGGGGCTTGGCAAATGCTGCGCGCACCGCTAACCCCGAATCAGGTCAGACGACTTGCGAAGGGCGCAAATCGCTGAGCCTTGCTCCAAAACTCAGCTGATCGGCCATCAGGGTCATGCCCTCGGTCACAGCGGCGCGGAGTGCGCCGGGCGTCTGCCGGAACAGCCGGTGGCACTGCGCAAAGACAAGGGGTCTGTGGACCGCGAGTGCTTGTTTTCACATCGCCGGTCACTGATGAGGAACCGCTTCCTTGAATAACAACCGCAATAATCGCCGCCGTGGTCGCGGCAATCGCAATCAGGCTGGCAGCAGCAATCAGGTCAACCGGATTGACAGCCGGGCGCGCGGCAATGCCCCGCAATTGCTTGATAAGTACAAGAAGCTCGCGCAGGATGCCCAGCACAATGGCGATCGCGTGCAGATGGAATATTATCTGCAATTCGCCGATCACTATTTCCGCGTGATTGCCGATAACAAGGCTCGTCAGGAAGAATCCCGTGGTCGCCGCTTTGAAGAGCGCGAGCAACCGCAGGACGAAGCGGACGACGATTTCGATTTTGATCGGCCGCGGCGGGTCGAACGGGCGCCCCGCCCGCGCCCCGATGAAGAGCAGGCCGTGGTCGCTGACGAAGGCGAATTCGGCAGCGAAGGGCCCTTTGCAGCCGAAGGCGAAGCGTTCCTCGGCGATCCTGCCGAAGATGCCGCAGCGGCGGCCGATGCGGCGGCCGAGCGCGCCTCGGCGCGTCGCAGCCGCCAGCGCAAGCCGCGTGACACCAGCGGCGAAAAGCGTGCCGATCGGGGCGATCGCCCCGAGCGCGGTGACAGGCCGCGTCGCAAGCCGCGCCGCGGCGATGATGCCGATGATGCTCCGGCGGGCATTGATTCCGCCGTGCTCCCGCCCTCGCTGCGCGCGGACGAGGCGGGCGAGAACGATGGCAATCTCGAAACAGTCGGCTGAGCCTTGCGGCTGACCTTCTGACATCCCCCAAGGGCGAGGCATGATGCAGAATCGCTTGCCCAAGGTGGCTGAGTGGATAGAGCGCTTTCCCAAGGGGATCGCGCTGGTGCTCGGCCTGATTGCGGCCTGCGCCTATCCGCCTTTGCACCTCTGGCCGCTTGGCCTCGCTGCGCTGGCGGGCTTTGTCTGGCTGATCCATCGGGCGCCGAACTGGCGCGCCGCGCTTGCCCGTGGCTGGGTATTCGGTTGGGCGCATCTGACGCTCGCCAACAACTGGATCGCCACAGCTTTCACCTACCAGGCGGAAATGCCCGCCGCGCTGGGCTGGGCTGCCGTGCCGCTGCTGTGCATTTACCTCGCGTGGTATCCCGCTTTTGCTGCGCTCGCGGCGCATCTGTTGGCACGGCGCGCGCCGCTCTGGGCCTTCGGGCTGGTGCTGGCGGGGACATGGATCATCACCGAAGCCTTACGCGGCTGGGTGTTTACCGGCTATCCGTGGCCGCCGGTGGGGCTGATGCTGCTGAGCGGCTGGGACGCGCCGGGGTTGGCGCTGCTGCTGCCGTGGCTTGGCACCTATGCGCTCTCCGGGCTGGCGATGATGATCGCGGCGGGCCTGCTCTGGGCGCTGGTCGAGCGGCGCTGGCTGGCCTTCAGCGGGATCGCGCTGCTCACGGGCACCGGGATGCTGGCCGATCCCTTGGCCGAACGGGCGAGCAGCGCCACCCGCTACACGTTGGTCCAGCCGCTGATCCCGCAGGACGAGATCAATGATGGCTCAAAGTATGAAGAGCAGTTCCAGCGCATTGCCCGCCTGACGGCCAAGGGGCGCGACACCTCGCGGCTGGTGCTGTGGCCGGAAAGCGCGGTGCCCGATTATCTCGAAGATGGCTATCCCGAACGCTACTATCTGCAAATGACGGTGCGCGGCGATCCGGCCTATGCCCGCGAACGCATAGGGCGGGTCATCGGGCCGCAATCGACGCTGCTGACGGGTGTCGTCAATCTCGACATCGGCACACGGCCGGATGGCACGCGCGGCGCTGTCAGCGCGCGCAATTCGGTGCTGGCGCTCAATGGCGCGGGCGAGATCACCGCGCATTATGCCAAGGCGCATCTGGTGCCCTATGGCGAATACCTGCCGATGAAGCCGCTGCTCGAACCGCTCGGGCTGGCGCGGCTGGTGGCAGGCACGATCGATTATGATCCCGGCCCCGGCCCGCGCACGCTGGATCTGGGCAAGCATGGCAAGGCGGGCATCCAGATCTGCTATGAAATCGTGTTCTCCGGGCATGTGGCCGACCGTACGAACCGCCCGGACTATATCTTCAACCCGTCGAATGATGGCTGGTTTGGCCGCTGGGGGCCACCGCAACATCTGGCCCAGGCGCGGATGCGCGCGATCGAGGAAGGGCTGCCGGTGCTGCGCTCGACCACCACCGGCATCAGCGCGGTGATCGATGCCAACGGCGTGGTGCGCGGGCATGTGGCAGGTGGCAAGGCCGGTGCAATCCACGGCCGCATTCCCGCGGCCAAACCGCCGACCCTGTTCGCGCAGTTGGGCCACGCGCTGACGCTGGCTTGGGCGGCATTGCTTCTGGCGCTGGGCCTTGGCCTGCCAAGATGGCTTGCACGCCGCGCGCAGCAAGGCTAGGGCAGCGATCAAAGGCCAGACATAAAGGTTTCCTTATATCTGCATAAGGGCACGGGTCTGGTGCAACCCTATCTGCCGGAGGCTCCCTTGCGCGAGAATTACCTGTTCACCTCTGAAAGCGTTTCCGAAGGCCATCCCGACAAGGTTGCCGATCAGATTTCCGACGCCATCGTCGATCTGTTCCTCTCCAAGGACCCCGAAGCGCGCATCGCTTGCGAAACGCTGACAACCACGCAGCTGGTGGTGCTGGCGGGCGAAATCCGCTGCAAGGGCGTCTACGAGAACGGCCAATGGGTCCCCGGCGCCAAGGAGGAAATCGAGGCGACCGTGCGCAACACAGTGAAGCGCATCGGTTACGAACAGACGGGCTTCCACTGGGAAACCTTCCGTTTTGAAAACAACCTCCATGGCCAGTCGGCGGAAATCGCGCAAGGCGTGGACGCGGGCGACAACAAGGATGAAGGCGCAGGCGATCAGGGCATCATGTTTGGCTATGCCACGGATGAAACCCCCGGCCTCATGCCCGCCACGCTCTATTACAGCCACAAGATCCTTGAACGCATGGCGGCCGATCGCCACGCGGGCAAGGCGCCGTTCCTCGAACCCGATGCCAAGAGCCAGGTGACGTTGCGCTACGAAGGTTCGCTGCCGGTCGCGGCCACCGCCGTGGTGGTTTCGACCCAGCACAAGCAGGGCTATTGCCTGACCGGCGATCATGCTGATCCCGCCAAGTATGCCGAGCTTGAAGCCTATGTGAAGAAGGTGGTGGCCGATGTGATCCCGCCGGTGCTGCTGCGCGAGACCAAGTATTACATCAACCCCACGGGCGCTTTCGAGATTGGTGGCCCGGATGGCGACGCGGGCCTGACGGGGCGCAAGATCATTGTGGACACCTATGGCGGCGCAGCCCCCCATGGCGGCGGCGCCTTCAGCGGCAAGGATCCGACCAAGGTTGACCGTTCGGCTGCCTACATCACCCGCTATCTCGCCAAGAACGTGGTCGCGGCGGGCCTCGCCACGCGCTGCACCATCCAGATCGCCTATGCGATCGGTGTGTCCGAACCGCTTTCGCTTTATGTCGACACGCACGAGACCGGCACGGTCGGCGACGACACAATCGAACAGGCGATCCTGGGCATTGCCAAGCTCGGCGGGCTGACCCCGCGTGCGATCCGCACGCATCTTGGCCTCAACAAGCCGATCTACCAGCCGACGGCGGCCTATGGTCACTTTGGCCGCGATGCCGAAGGCGACTTCTTCCCGTGGGAGCGGCTCGATCTGGTCGCTGATCTCAAGGCCGCGCTGGCTTAACCACCCCGCCTCTTGCGAACATAGGGCAGGCCTCCCACCCCGCGGTGGGGGGCCTGCTTGCTTTCAGCCCTCGTCATCCGCGCCCAGCACGGGCGACGGACGATCGAGCGCGAGCTCGGCCTCGGAAAAGGTGAAGGGGCTGCGCACCCCGGCCATGCCGCCCAGCTCCACTCTGAGGCCGCGCGCGATCACTTGCGGATCGGCAAAGACTTCATCCAGCCGGTTGATCGGCCCGGCGGGAACGCCTGCCGCGTGGCACGCATCGAGCAAGCCCTGCTTGCTCCACCCGGCCGTGGCCACCGCAATTGCGGCATCGAGCGCAGCGGCGTTGGCGGTGCGCTCGCCATTGGCGGCAAAGCGCGGATCGCGCGTCAGGTGATCGAGGCCCAGCACGCCCATCAGCTTCACGAACAGCCCGTCATTGGCGGGGGCAAGGATCACATGGCCATCGCGCACCGCGAACACCCCATAGGGCGCAACCTGCGCGTGGGCATTGCCCATCCGCGGCGGATTTTCGCCGGTGGCGAAGAAATAGCTTGCCTGATTGGCCAGCAGCGCCACCGAGGAATCGAGCAGGCTCATGTCGATCTGCTGCCCGCGCCCGGTGCGGTGCCGCATCAACAGCGCCGCCTGCACCGCATTGGCGGCCCAGATGCCGGTTGCGAGATCAGAGATCGAAACCCCTACACGCACCGGATGCCCCGCCGGATCGCCGTTGAGCGACATCAACCCGCTCATCCCCTGTGCGACAAAGTCATACCCGGCCTCGTGCGCGCGCGGCCCGGTCTGCCCGAAGCCGGTGATCGAACAGGTGACCAGCGCCGGATTGGCGGCCGCGAGGCTCGCATGATCGAGGCCGAATTTGGCGAGCGCGCCAGTCTTGAAATTCTCGATCACCACATCGGCCGTTGCCGCCAGTGCCTTGACCCGCGCCAGCTGCGCGGCGTTCGTGAAATCGGCGATGATGGAACGCTTGCCGCGGTTGCAGGCATGGTAATAGGCCGCCTCGCGGTGCACCTTGCCCTCGGCATCCACCCGTTCGACCCACGGCGGCCCCCACAGCCGGGTGCCATCACCTTCCGGGCTTTCGACCTTGATCACATCCGCGCCGAGATCAGCGAGGATCTGCCCGCAAAACGGCCCCGCCAGCACGCGCGCCAGTTCGAGCACCTTCAAGCCCGCCAGCGGCGCCTTGGGATTGCGCGGGTGATCAAGCCACACGGTCATGCCGGCTTCACCACCATCAGCCACAAGACGGCGACCATCGGGACGGTGCTGATCAGGCCCCAGGTGATCCAGCGGCGCGACAGCGCGCGGTATTCATCAGACACCACGCCGCCATCCGCGAACCCATGCGCCAGCCGCGCCTGCCGCACCTGGATCGGCACCAGAATACCCAGCCAGATCAGCCCGGCGACCACGAACAGGATCTGGCTCGCAATCAGCCACAGATCCTCGAACAGGGGATAGCCCATCAGCAGCGCGCAACCGTAACCGCCCACCATGGTGAGCACGATGCCGGGAATGGTGAGACCGAAATCCGTGCCTGTCACCAGCCTTTGCCCGAACGCAATGATGCGGGCATCGCCGGTGCGGTTGGCAAACACCTTCCACACTGCTGTCACCGTGATGTTGCCGACAAGCAGGATCACCCCGGTGTAATGGAGGAACAGCAGGAGGTAATAGCCGGTCATCAGGTTCAGGCGTGTGCGAGCGCCACCTCGTAATGGGCGGTGGTAAAGGCCGCGATATCCGCCTCGCTTACCCCCGGCGCCAGTTCGATCAGGCGGAACGGGCTGGCATGATCGGCGCGGGCGAACACCCCGAGATTGGTGATGATCATGTCGACCACACCCTTGCCGGTAAGCGGGAGCGTGCAAGCGGGAATGAACTTGGGGCTGCCGTCCTTCGCCGCGTGATCCATCACCACGATGATCTTCTTGACACCGGCGACAAGGTCCATCGCCCCGCCCATGCCCTTGATCATCTTGCCGGGGATCATCCAGTTGGCGATGTCGCCGTTCTCGGCCACTTCCATCGCGCCCAGCACGGTGAGATCAATGTGCCCGCCGCGGATCATGGCGAAGCTCGAAGCGCTGTCGAAATAGGCGGAATGGGGCAGCTCGCTGATGGTCTGCTTGCCGGCATTGATCAGATCGGGATCAATATCCTCCTCATAGGGGAAGGGCCCGATGCCCAGCATCCCGTTCTCGCTTTGCAGCGTCACCATCATGCCTTCGGGGATGTGGTTCGCCACCAGCGTCGGGATGCCGATGCCGAGATTGACGTAATAGCCGTCGCGCAATTCCTTGGCGGCACGCGCGGCCATCTGGTCGCGGTTCCAACCGGCGGGCGGGGTCTTGGCCTCGGGAGTGGTCATGGAATGAGGGCCTCACTAATGGCGTTGCTGACAAGGGGGTTGGCGATGAATGACCAGGCGGCGCAACCTGCCGTTACGCGCCGCATGCCCACCGCCTACACCCGCTCGCGGATGGTGCGGAATTCGATCTTCTTGTCGTAGGGCGCGCCGACGATCATGCGCTTCACATAGACACCGGGCAGATGGATCTGATCGGGATCGAGCGCGCCCGCGGGCACCACTTCCTCAACCTCGGCGACGCAGATCTTGCCGCAGGTGGCCGCGGGCAGGTTGAAATTGCGCGCAGTCTTGCGGAACACCAGATTGCCGGTCTCATCGGCCTTCCACGCCTTGATGATCGCCAGATCGGCAAAGATCCCGCGTTCAAGGATGTAGGTCTGCATCACGCCGTCGCGATCGGGGAATTCCTTGTGCTCCTTGCCTTCGGCGACCAGCGTGCCGACGCCGGTGCGGGTGTAGAAGCCCGGAATCCCCGCGCCGCCCGCGCGCATCCGCTCGGCAAGCGTGCCTTGGGGGCAGAATTCGACTTCGAGCTCGCCCGCGAGATATTGCCGCTCGAACTCCTTGTTTTCGCCAACATAAGACGAAATCATCTTCTTGACCTGCCGCGTGCGCAGCAGCTTGCCGATGCCTTCATTGTCGATCCCGGCATTATTGCTGACAAAGGTCAGGCCGGTGACCCCGCTGTCGCGGATGGCATCCAGCAGGCGTTCGGGCAGACCGCACAGGCCAAAGCCGCCTGCGGCAATCAGCATGTCGTCGCGCAACAGATCGGCGAGAGCCGTGGCGGCGTCAGGATAGAGTTTGCTCATGCGCGCTGCCTAGTATTTGCATCCGCATTGCACAACACCGGGAACGCCACGCCGCGCATTTCGCCATGGCCGCAGTGCGATCAGGAGAATCACCGGAGAATCACCAAATTGCTGCATCGCAATATAGATTGTGAGCGATCACAATGACCGTGAGATAGGCATTTGCCTATTTTCTCGGCACAAACATGCAGAATTTTTCACATAATAGTCAAAAAATTGGGATCAATGACGAATTTTGCAACCCGATCTGCGCCTTTCGCACTTGCGCAAAGGCGCATTTTGCTGCAAATGCGAAAGTGCCTTTCAGGCATCCTCTCCCAAACTTTCAAAGCCCGGCCTCGTGCCGGGCTTTTTTTATGCCGGGCGAGCAAAGGGAGGCGAGGGGTTTGCCGGCACCACGCCCGCTCGTCAGTGCGCGGCATCCCACGACAGGCCAGTGCCGATGTCCACGCCCAGCGGGACGCTCAGGGCGACGGAGGGCAGCGCTGCCTCGGCCATGACTTGCCGGATAATCGGGGTGGCGGCTTCGACGCGCTCTTCGGGCAGCTCGAACACCAATTCGTCATGGACCTGCAACAGCATCCGCACATCATGCAACCCGGCTTCGGCGAGCGCGGGCAGCATCCGCGCCATCGCGCGCTTGATGATATCGGCGCTGGTGCCCTGGATCGGCGCGTTGATCGCAGCGCGCTCCGAACCCTGCCGCTCGGCCTGATTCTTGGAATTGATCCGCGGGAACCACGTCTTGCGGCCAAACAGGGTTTCGGAATAGCCCTTGGCGCGCACGCTTTCGAGCGTTTCCAGAATGTAGCGCTGGATGCCGGGGAAGCGTTGGAAGTAGGTGTCGATCATCGCCTGCGCTTCTTCGGGCGCAACTTCGAGCCGCGCCGCCAGCCCCCAGCGCGAAATGCCGTAGAGGATCGCGAAATTGATCGTCTTGGCGCGGGCGCGGGTGTCGCGGGTGACTTCGCCGAACATCTCCCGCGCGGTGCGGGCGTGGATATCCTCGCCCTGCGCAAAGGCATCCTTGAGCGTCTCGACCCCGGCCATATGCGCGGCGAGCCGCAATTCGATTTGCGAATAGTCCGCCGCCAGCAGCACATTGCCCGTTTCGGGCACGAACGCCTCGCGGATCTGGCGGCCGATCGCGGTGCGCACCGGGATGTTCTGCAAATTGGGATCGGTCGAGGACAGGCGCCCGGTCTGCGCGCCCACCAGCGAATAGCTGGTGTGCACCCGGCCGGTGGCAGGATTGATCGCCTCTTGCAGGGCATCGGTATAGGTCGATTTGAGCTTCGCAAGCTGGCGCCATTCCAGCACCAGCCGCGCAATCGGCGCCCCTTCGGCAGCCAGCTTTTCCAGCACCGAAACATCGGTGGAATATTGCCCGCTCTTGCCTTTCTTGGCGCCCTTGTAACCCAGCTTCTCGAACAGGATATCGCCAAGCTGCTTGGGGCTGCCGACCGTAAATTCCTGCCCGGCCGCCGCATGGATTTCGCCTTCGAGCCGGGCGATTTCCTTGGCGAATTCCTCCGACAGCTTCGCCAGCCGCGCGCGATCAACCTTGATCCCTTCGCGCTCCATCGCGGCCACCACCGGGATCAGCGGGCGATCAACCCGCTCGTAAATCCGCGAGCCGCCTTCCTCGGCAAGGCGCGGCTTGAGCACGCGGTAAAGCCGTAGCGTCACATCGGCATCTTCCGCGGCATATGCGGTGGCGCGATCCAGCGGCACTTCGCCAAAGCCGATGGCCTTCTTGCCGGTGCCGCAGATATCCTTGAACGCCAGCGGCGTGTGGCCGAGATGGCGTTCGGACAATTCGTCCATCCCGTGGCCGCCGCCCATGCCGCTTTCGCCGCGCCCCGCATCCAGCGCGAAGCTGATCACCATCGTATCCTCGATAGGCGCAACCATGATCCCGCTGCGGGCGAACAGGTTGAGATCATACTTGCCGTTCTGGAACACCTTGATGACGCTATCGGCCTCGAGCAGGGGTTTGAGCGCGGCCAGCGCCGCATCCAGCGGCACCTGCGCGGGCTTCTGCGCGAACATGTCGTCGCCGCCCCCGCCGATATTATGGTGCGCGAGCGGGATGTAGCACGCATCATTCGGGCCAAGCGCGAGGCTCACCCCCACCAGTTCGGCGCGCATCGCGTCCAATGATGTCGTCTCGGTATCGACCGCCACCAGCCGCGCGGCCATGGCCCGGGCCACCCATTCTTCCAGCCGTGCCAGCGTCTGCACGGTTTCATAGGCGCTGCGGTCGATCTTGGGCATTTCGGGCAGCGGCTGGCGGTTCTGTTCCGCCGTGCCATTCGCCCCCGCCGTGCTCGGCTTGGGCGGGTTGAGATCGGTTGCGCGCGCGGGTGAGCCATTGCCGGTCTCCAGCCGCTTGAGCAGCGAGGTAAAGCCGTGCTTGGCCAGAAACGCCGCCAGCGGTTCGGGCGGGATCTTGCCGAGCTTCATCTCCGCGATCGGCTGGGGCAGCGCGCAATCTTCCTTGAGGGTCACCAGCACTTTCGACAATTCGGCATCGGCGCGGCCTTCGATCAGGCGTTCCTTGAGCTTGGATGGCTTCATGGCGGGCGCTGCATCCAGCGCAGCGGTGAGCGAGCCATGCTCGGCAATCAGCTTGCTCGCCGTCTTCGGCCCGATCCCGAAAATCCCCGGCACATTGTCGACGCTGTCGCCCATCAACGCCAGCACATCGCCGACCAGCTCGGGCGGGACGCCGAATTTCTCCTCGACTTCCTCAAGATAGATGCGCTGGTTCTTCATGGTGTCGAGCATGTCGATGCGCGCGCCATTTTCCTCGCCCACCAGCTGCATCAAATCCTTGTCGGACGAGACAATCGTGACGTTCCAACCCATGCGCTGCGCTTCGCGGGCGTAGGTCGCGATCAGATCATCCGCCTCCAGCCCGGGCACTTCGATGTAAGGCAGGCTGAAAGCGCGGGTCGCATCGCGGATCAGCGGGAACTGCGGCACGAGGTCTTCGGGCGGCTCGGGGCGGTTGGCCTTGTAATGTTCGTAGATGTCGTTGCGGAAACTCTTTCCGCTCGCATCAAGGATCACCGCCAGATGGGTTGGCCCGTCGGCCTCGTCGAGATCAGCCGCCAGCTTCCACAGCATCGTGGTGTAGCCATAGACCGCACCCACGGGCGTGCCTTCGGGGTCAGTCAACGGCGGCAGCCGGTGATAGGCGCGGAAGATATAGGACGACCCGTCGACGAGGTAGAGATGCTGTTGTGGCTCGGTCATGCCGCTTGCTAGCAGGCACGCGGGCGCGGCGGTAGGGGGCGATCAGCGTGGGACGAAATGCGTCAAATCCGGGGCGAGGTTCGCCGGGCCGGGTTGCCGCCCGGGATCGCACTCTCTAGCTTCGTCCGCGGGGCGCGCATTCAGGCTGCGCCTTGGCGCGCGGCTGATGCCAAGTCAGAGGCGCGTGGAATATCCGGTTCTTCAGGAGATTTCATCATGCGTAAGATCATGCTCGCGGCTGCTGTTGCCGCTTCGGCGCTCAGCCTTGCCGCCTGTGGCGAAACCGCAAAGGAAGCCGATGACGTCGCCGGCGCGATGGCCGAAGACGCCGACAAGATGGGCGAAGACATGGAAGCCATGGGCGAAGAAATGGGTGAAGACATGGAGGCCATGGGCGAAGACGCCATGAAGGCCACCGAAGCCACCGCTGACGAAGTCAACGCAGCCGCCGAAAAGGCCGCCGCTGATGCTGAAAAGATGATGGAAAGCGAATAAGCTTCATCATAGCCAACACCAAAGGGCGGCCCCGCGCGGGGTCGCCCTTTTTGATGTCGGCTTACTGCCCGCCCACACCGTAAGGCGCGCTGGTCCAGGTGCGGTTGGGGTTCTTGATGAGGCTTTCCTGCGCCCGCGCCGCAAAGCCATCGTACAGTGCACGCGCGATCTCGGCGATTTTCGCCTCACGCGCCGCGCGGGTGCCCTGCCCGGTGACATAGATCGCCACCGCGATCGTGCGGCCATCGGGGGTTTCAATCAGGCCGATATCGCTTGACGTGTTGTTGAGCGATCCGGTCTTGTGGCTGACGCGCGCATCATAGGGCATCAGCGCCGGAATGCGGCGCTTGCCGGTGACCGTGCGGCTCATCGCGCTGAGCAACACCTGCCGGCTCTGGGGCGAGAGGAAGTCGCCGCGATACAGCCCTTGCAGGAACTTCACCATGGTGCGCGGGGTCGCGGCATCACGCGGATCGATGCGGGTGGCCGGGTCCACTTCGCCATCATCGCGCACCAGTGTGGCGATATCGCGGTTGATGCTGAAATCCTTGAAGCCATGGCGCCGCATCCAGCCATTGACCTCGCTCGGCCCGCCCACAGCGGCGAGCAGCGAGTCGGTGGCCGGATTGCTCGAACGGGTGATCATGATCTCGATCAGATCGAGCGCCTGCATGTAATTGCCGGGGCGCACCGGCGCCTTGGGCGAGGAAAACTTCGCCGAGGCGACCGGCAGCAGCAGGGCATATTCCGAAGACAGGCTGGCCTGGCCGCGATCGACCATCTCGAGATAGGTGGCCGCCACGGCAACCTTGCTGGTTGATGCCATCGGGAACAGCTGATCGCCCAGCAGCATCACTTCCTCACCCGTGGTGAGATCGACCGCCGCCACACCGATGCGTCCGCGCGCCGGATTGGCGAGATCGGCAATGCGCGCTTCGAGGTTGGTGGCATGGAGCGTATCGAGGCTCTGCGGCGCGCGCAGGGCGGTGCCGAAAGTGCTGTCGAAAGCGGATTGCACATCATCATTGCGCGCCGAAGCCGGCGCAGCAACCAGCACCAGCGCAGCCAGCGTGGCAGAACAAAAAGTGGCGAGGCGATGCGCGATCATGGTGCCAGACTACCCCTTTGTGCTTGCCACCGTGTTAACGCTGCGGAC
Organism: Erythrobacter epiphyticus; assembly: GCF_034653295.1. Taxonomy (NCBI): domain Bacteria; kingdom Pseudomonadati; phylum Pseudomonadota; class Alphaproteobacteria; order Sphingomonadales; family Erythrobacteraceae; genus Erythrobacter; species Erythrobacter epiphyticus. Next base: position 197,286 of record NZ_JAYEEU010000007.1, read on the forward strand.
TATGCCCCTACGGCACACAAGGGCAAGCCTTTGTGTGGTCTGGCGCGCCCAAAGGTGGCGAAACCACGACCGGATTCGTCCAAACCGGCATTCGGGCGGTGCAAGGGCGTTGCTCGATAGCTGTGTGCGCTTGGTCGATTGCCCGGCCATGGGGCAGGGTAGCCCCTTGACTGGGGGCCGCAAGGCGGCAGTCTGCCGCATCACCTTCCGGGCAATCCTTCACACGGGCAACAGGATCATCATGACTGCTATCAAACCGCTGCTTTCGACTTCACGCCTTGTCATGTCCGGGCTGCTGCTGAGCGCCTCGGGGCTGGCGCTGGCGCAGACCGTGCCGATCGTCCAGCCGGGCGCACCGGGGCAGGACAGCCGCGTGCTGAGCGCCGATCAGGCGATCAAGCTCGCCTCGGCCAGCTACACCACGGCTGATGTTGCGTTCATGCAGGGCATGATCATGCACCACCAGCAGGCGGTCGACATGGCGGTGCTGGTGAAGCAGCGCACCAACCGCGCCGAGCTCGTCACCATCGCGGGTCGCATTGAATCGAGCCAGGCCGATGAGATCGCTTTCATGAAAGGCTGGCTGGGCGAACGCGGCGAAGCGCTCACCATGGCCGCGATGAAAGATCACGCGCAGCACCACGCGATGGCCGGGATGGCCACGCCCGCCCAGATGAAGGCGCTCGCAGCCGCCAACGGGGTGGAATTTGATCGCCAATTCCTCACGCTGATGATCGCGCATCACGAAGGCGCGCTCACCATGGTCAGGGAATTGCTGCGCGAGCCGGGCAGCGCCGCTGATCCGGTGCTGTTCCAGTTCATCAGCGATATCGAGACCGAGCAGAAGGGCGAGATCGAGCGGATGGACAAGCTGCTCGCCGGGCTTTCGGTCGATCCGCGCGCCGGGCTGGCTGCGGGCTATGATAATGCGGGCGAAGCGATCTGGAACCTCACCAAGGTCGCCAGTTTCCGCAAGCCTGCGGGCTTCTTCAATCCGGAAAATCCGGCTGATCTGCGCCCGGTCAAGCCGGCCAAGGGCAAGAAGCCGGCCGAAGCCGCGGCCACCCCGGCTGCGGCCAAGCCCGCTGCGGCCGATCATGCCGGGATGGACCACGCGCAGCACATGGCGCCCAAGGTGGCCGCGGCAGAAGCTGCACCTGCCCCTGCCGATGCGCCGGAAGGCGAAGCTGCCGAGCGCGGTTCGGAGGACACCCTTACCCAGTTCGCCGAGCGTTCGCCCCTGCTCGATTTCGCCAACACCGACATGGCGTTCTTTGGCGATGTGATGGTCGCGGGCAATTACCACGGCTTCAACATCTACAAGCTCGGCGAAGGCGGCGTGCCCAACCTGATGAGCTCGGTCGTCTGCCCCGGCGGGCAGGGCGATGTCTCGGTCGTGGGCAAGCTGCTGATCATGAGTGTCGAGCAGACCCGTGGCCGCGTCGATTGCGGGCTTCAGGGCGTGACCGGCGAAGTCAGCCCCGAGCGGTTCCGCGGCCTGCGCATCTTCGACATCACCGATCTGGCGCGCCCGCGTCAGGTCGGGCTGGTGCAAACCTGCCGTGGCAGCCACACCCATTCGGTGGTGCGCGCCGATGACAAGACCATCGTGGTCTATAACTCCGGCACGGCCGGGATCCGCGATGGCAAGGAACTGGCGGGCTGCGTCGGCGAAGTGGCAGGCGACAGCCGCACCGCACTGTTCCGGGTGGACGTGATCGAAATCCCGGTGGCAAACCCGGCGGCGGCGCGCATCGTCAAGAGCCCGACGGTGTTTGCGGACGAGCAGACCGGCGAGATCGCGGGCCTGTGGAACGGTGGCGATCACGGCGAAGGCACGCAGCGCACCAGCCGCACCGATCACTGCCACGATATCACCGTGTTCCCGTCCAAGAACATCGCGGCAGGCGCGTGTTCGGGCAATGGCATCCTGTTCGACATCTCCGATCCCTATAATCCCAAGCGGATCGGCGCGGTGCTCGACAAGGGCTTTGCCTATTGGCACTCGGCCACCTTCAACAATGATGGCACCAAGGTGATCTTCACCGATGAATGGGGCGGCGGCGGGCGTCCGCGCTGCCGCGCATCGGACCCGATGACCTGGGGCGCGAACGCGATCTACGACATCGTCGATGGCAAGCTGGTGTTCCGCAGCCATTACAAGATGCCCGCGCCGCAAAGCGACAAGGAAAACTGCGTCGCGCACAACGGCTCGATCATCCCGGTGCCGGGGCGCGATCTGTTCGTGCAGGCGTGGTATCAGGGCGGCATGAGCGTGATGGACTTCACCGACAGCAGCAAACCGCGCGAGGTCGCCTATTTCGATCGTGGCCCGATCGATGCCAAGCAAATGGTGCTCGGCGGTTACTGGTCAACCTACTGGTATAATGGCCGCATCTACGGCACCGAAATCAGCCGCGGGATCGATGTCTTCGCGCTGAAGCCGAGCGAGTTCCTTTCCGAGGAAGAAATCGCCGCGGCAGGCAAGGCGATCTATGCGGGTGAATTATTCAACCCGCAGACCCAGACCGAAGTGACCTGGCCCGCCGATGTGGTGGCCAGCCTCGAAGCCAGCCGCAAGGGCGGCTGACACGGTGTGCGATAGCCTGATGGCGCGGCGGGCCCATGCGCGTCCGCCCGCCATCAGCAGCCCACCTGATCCGACAAACCGCTGATATCTTCGACAAAGCGCGTGACGCGCTCCATCAGTATGGTTTCCCTCGGACGCGCAACAGGTTAGGGTGCGCGCCGATCAGACAGGGGATCACCATGCTTGAGATTACCAACGTCGGCCACACCTACCCCAATGGCACCCGTGCCCTCGACAATGTGACCTTGTCGATCCCCAAGGGGATGTTCGGGCTGCTCGGCCCCAACGGGGCGGGCAAGTCGACGCTGATGCGCACGATCGCGACCTTGCAAGCGCCGACCACCGGCAGCATCCGCTTCGGCGAGATCGACGTGCTGGCCGAGCCTGAACGGCTGCGCCGCACGCTGGGCTACCTGCCGCAGGATTTCGGCGTCTATCCGCGCGTCTCGGCCTATCAGATGCTTGATCACATGGCGGTGCTTAAGGGCATCGCCCATGGCAAGCAGCGGCGCGAAGTGGTCGAGCATCTCCTCAATGAAACCAACCTGTGGGCGGTGCGCGGCAAGGCGATTGCCGGATTTTCGGGCGGGATGCGCCAGCGCTTCGGCATTGCGCAGGCGCTGATCGGCGATCCTGAACTGATCATCGTCGATGAACCCACCGCCGGGCTCGATCCCGAAGAACGCAACCGCTTTCTCAACCTGCTAGCCGGGATTGGCGAAAATGTGGTGGTGATCCTGTCGACCCATATCGTCGAGGATGTCGCCGATCTGTGTCCGCGCATGGCCGTGCTGGCCGGCGGGCGCGTGCAGCTCGAAGGGGCGCCGCGCGATCTGATCGCCTCGACCAAGGGCCGGGTCTGGCAGCGCACCATCCCGCACCAGCAACTCGCGGAAATGCAGGCGATCCACGAAGTGATCTCGCACCGCTTCTTCGCCGGTGAAATCGTGGTGCATGTGCTGGCTGACAGCCAGCCCAATGGCTTTGCGCCGGTATCTGGTGGGCTTGAGGATGTCTATTTCGTCACGCTTGCCGAAACCCGCCGCGCCGCCGCTGCCGCCGCCGCGCAAGCCGCCTGACAGGAGCGCCCGTCCATGCTCAGCGCTTCGCTTGCCGGATTCGAAATCCGCTACCAGCTTCGTAACCCGGTCTTCTGGGCCTCGATCGCGATTTTCTTCCTGATCGGCTTTGGCCTGTCGGCCAGCTCCAATGTCAGCCTTGGCGGGACCAGCGGGGTGCATGAAAACGCGCCCTATATCGTCACGCTGGCGATGGCGGTGCTCGGCCTGTTCTATCTGTTCGTGATCACCTCCTTCGTCGCCAATGCCGTGGTGCGCGACGATACCACGGGGTTCGGCCCGATGATCCGCGCCACCCCGGTGGGACGCAGCAGCTTTCTCGCCGGGCGCTTTGCCGGGGGGCTGGCCATTGCCATCCTCGGCTATCTGGCCCTGCCGCTTGGCATCGCCACGGGCACGATGATGCCCTGGGTCGATGGGGAAACCATCGGCCCCGGCGGCTTTGCGACCTATGCCTGGCCCTTCCTGATCATCGCGATCCCCAACATCATCATGTCCTCGGCGCTGCTGTTCAGCCTCGCCACGCTGACGCGATCCATGCTCGCCAGCTATATCGGCGTGCTGGTGCTGGTGATGGGCTATCTGACAGTCGCCACGGTGCTCGGCAACCAGCCGGAATATCAGGATGCCATGGCCCGCTTCGAACCGATGGCGGTTGGCGCGATCGGCGAGGCGACCCGTTACTGGACAGCCGCGGAGATGAACACGCGGGCGATCCCGCTTGAAGGCAATCTGCTGATCAACCGCGTGGTGGCTCTGGGCCTTGCCGCGCTGTTCCTGACGCTGGCATGGTTCGGCTTCAGCATGACCGAGCGCGCGCCATCGCGCAGGCGGCTGAAGCGGCTGACACGGCAGGCGGAACGCGCCGCCCAAACATCGCCTGCGCGTGTGGCAGCGGGCACAGCCCCGGCGGTGCGCCCGGTGTTCGGGGCGGGCCATGTCGCGGCGAGCTTTGCCGTGCGGCTCAAGGCCGAAGTGTTGCAAGTGCTCAAGAGCCCGGGCCTGATCGTGCTGCTGCTGATCGCCCTGGCCTTCACCGGGCTCAATCTCGCACTGTCCGAGACGATATATGGCACGGCCTCCTATCCGCTCACCGCCGATGTCATCACAACGGTGATCGGCAGCGGGGCGCTGTTCAGCCTGATCATCGCAGTGTTCTATGGCGGCGAGCTGGTCTGGCGCGAACGCGATGTGAAGATCGGCGAGATCATCGACACCACGCCGGTGCCGGGCTGGGTGATGTTCATCCCCAAGATCCTCGCGATCTTCACCGTGCTGCTCGCCATGTCGCTGACGGGCATGCTGACAGGGATCGTCTATCAGCTGATCCGTGGCGGCGAGAACATCGATGTGGCGTTGTATCTCAGCGCCTATGTCTTCCCGCAAAGCGTCGATCTGGTGCTGATCGCGGTGCTGGCGGTGTTCCTGCAAGTCGTCAGCCCCAACAAATATGTCGGCTGGGGGCTGGTGCTGGTGTGGTTCCTGGGCCGCATCTTCCTCAACAATCTTGGCTATGCGAACATGCTCTACCTGTTCGGCGGCACGCCGTCCGAACCGCTGAGCGACATGAACGGCACCGGCGGCTTCTGGGTCGGCGGGCTGTGGGCGCGGGCCTATTGGGCGGCTTTTGCCGTGCTGCTGCTGTGTTTCGCGCATTGGGCTTGGCCGCGCGGCACGGTGGTGGCGGTCTGGCCGCGGATCAAGGCCGCACCCAAGCGCATTACCCCTGCCTCGGGCGGGATCGCGGTGGCGGCGGTGGCGGCGATGATCGGCACCGGCACGGTGATCCATCACAATATCAAGGTGCTCAACACCTACGAGACCTCGGACGAGGCCGAGGCGCGCACGGCAGAATATGAACGCAAATATCTGCGCTATGAAAACCTGCCGCGCCCGAATGTCACCGATGTGGCCTTTGATGTCGCGATCTTCCCCGACGAACGACGGCTGGAAGCCAGCGGCTATTATCTGCTGCGCAACAATACAGACGTGCCAATCCGCGATGTCCATATCCGGCAAGGCGACAGCACGACACAATTCACCCGGCTGACCTTGTCGGGCGCGCGCCTCGCCAGCCACGACAAGCGCCATCATTATCGCATCTACCGCTTTGCCGAACCGCTCGCCCCGGGGGCGACCGCGCGGCTCGATTTTGCAGCGCAGGTGTGGCGACGCGGCTTTGCCAATCGCGGCGCGGCGACCGATCTGGTCGACAACGGCACCTTCGTGAACAATTACACCTTTGCCCCGGTGATCGGGATGGATCGCAGCGGGCTGTTGCAGGATCGCACCGAGCGGCGGCGCCAGGGTCTGCCTGCCGAACTGCGCACGCCCAAGCTCGAAGACACCGCCGCGCAAGGCGAGAATTATGTTCGCGCGGACTGGGTCAATTCGCGCATCACCATCAGCACCGCCGCCGATCAGGTGCCGATCGCGCCGGGCAACAAGATTGCCGACAAGGTCGAAGGCGGCCGCCGCATCGCCGTGTTCCAGAGCCCGGCGCCGATCCTCAATTTCTTCTCGGTGCAATCGGCGCGCTATGCCGTGGCTGAACGGCGCGCGGGCGATGTGCTGCTATCGGTCTATCACGATCCCCGCCATGCGTGGAACGTGCCCGCGATGCTCAAGGCGATGGAGACCTCGCTCGGCTATTTCACCCGCAATTTCGGCCCCTACCAGTTCGGCTATGCCCGCATCATCGAGTTTCCTGGCTACAGCAGCTTTGCGCAGGCCTTTGCCGGGACCATGCCCTATTCCGAAAGCATCGGCTTTGCCGCCGATGTGCGCGATGAGGACGCGATTGATTACGTGTCCTACGTGACCGCGCATGAATTCGGCCATCAATACTGGGCGCATCAGGTGGTAGGGGCAGACATGCAGGGTTCGACCCTGCTGTCCGAAACGCTGGCGCAATATTCAGCGCTGATGGTGATGAAACAGCTCTATGGCGAGGACAAGATCCGCCGTTTCCTCAAATATGAGCTGGATCAGTATCTCGCCGGACGCAAAAGCGATGTGCTCGATGAACAGCCCCTGCTCCGGGTCGAGAACCAGGGCCACATCCACTACCGCAAGGGCAGCCTCGCGATGTATCTCCTCCAGCACCGGCTGGGCGAGGATGCGGTGAACCGCGCGCTCAGCCGCCTGATCGCCCGCTACAAGTTCAAGGGCGCGCCCTATCCGCGCAGTCTCGATCTGATTGCCGAGCTGCGCAAGGAAGCGACCACTCCCGAACAGCAGGCGCTGATCACCGATCTGTTCGAAACGATCACGATCTATGATCTCTCGGCCAAATCGGCCAAGGCGACGCGCAACGCCGATGGCACCTGGACGACACGGATCACCGTGGAAGCAGGCAAGTTCCGGGCCGATGGCAAGGGCAAGGAGACCCCGGCCCGGCTGGCAGAGAATATCGAGATCGGGCTGTTCACGGCGCGCCCCGGACAAGGAGCCTTCGGGCGCAGCAACGTGCTGATGATGGAGCGCCGCCCGCTGCGCGATGGCAATCAGGTCATCACCGTGGTGAGCAAGGACAAGCCCGCCTTTGCCGGGGTTGACCCTTACAATACCTATATTGACCGCAATTCCGACGACAATGTGGTGGCGGTGGATTGAGGGGCGATCAGGTTTTGACCCGCTGCGCGATCGGCTCACCCATCCGCAGCGGGGTGCCTGCCGCGAGGTGATCGAGCCATTCCACCCGCCCCGGCTCGAACAGCAACACCACGGTTGAGCCGAGGTAGAACCGGCCCATTTCATCGCCGGCGGCGAAATCATGCGCGGTGGCGGTGAAATCCTCACGCAGCGGCACGCGGGCGTGGCCGACAAAACGATGCGGCCAGACCGTGTCGATCCCGGCGACGATCATCGCGCCGACCATGACGCTGGCAAATTGGCCATCCGGCCCGTCGAACAGGCAGGCGAGGCGCTCGTTGCGCGCGAACAGCCCGTCCACCCCTTCGGCGGTCGCCTGATTGACCGAGAACAGCTTGCCCGGGCAATAGGTGGTGGCTTGCAGTCGGCCCGCTGCGGGCATGTGGACGCGGTGGTAATCGCGCGGACTGAGATAGATCGTGATGAAGCGCCCGCCTTCGAAACGGCGCGCAGCCTCTGTATCGCCGCCGAGCAATTGCGCCGCGGTGAAGTGCCGTCCCTTGGCCTGAAAAATCCGTCCGCCTTCGATCGTGCCAAGCTGGCTCACCGCGCCATCGGCAGGGGACAGGATGAAGCGCGACGCATCGCCCAGCGGACGCGCGCCGGGCTTCAATTCGCGGGTGAAGAAGTCGTTGAAGCTGGCGAAGTCAGCGATCCCGCGCGCGGCCTCGCGCATGTCGACCTGATAGGCGGCAGCAAAGCGGCGGATCAGCATGTCTTTCAGCCAGCCCCGCTCGCTCGCGGCCACGCGGCCCGCCAGCCGCGACAGCGCGTGTTGCGGGGCAAGATGCTGAAACAGGATAAAGGGCGATGGCATAGGTGTTGGCACGCAGCGTTGGGAAGGGAGCGCTGCCCTATGCCGCAACGCCGCGCGGCTGTCGACCGGGCGCTCTTTACATTGCCAGACTGCAACAACCTGCTTTTTTGTCGCAGAAACGCGCAGTTTTCACCTTTTGCTAACCATTTTTGTTCATCCCGATGTTCAGCCAAGGCACTGCCACCCGCTCACGGGACATAGCAGTGCTGCCAAGAGGGGGCTTGTTGAATGTCAAAGGGTTACGGATCAAGCCGCGGTGCAAATGACAAACGGGGGGTGCTTGACGTTGACGTCGCGATCATTGGCGCTGGCCCTGCCGGTCTGACTGCAGGCTATCTCCTCACCAAGGCGGGCAAGCGGGTTGCCATCATCGAACAGGACCCGGTCTATGTCGGCGGTATCAGCCGCACGGTCGAACACGAAGGCTACCGCTTCGATATTGGCGGGCACCGCTTCTTTTCGAAGTCGCAGGCGGTGGTCGATCTGTGGAACGAGATCCTGCCCGACGACTTCATCCAGCGCCCGCGGATGAGCCGCATCTATTACGAGGGCAAGTTCTATTCCTACCCGCTGCGCGCCTTCGAAGCGCTCGGCAATCTCGGCATCTGGCGTTCAAGCGCCTGCATGGCGAGCTATCTGTGGGCCAAGCTCTTCCCGATCAAGGATGTGAAGAGCTTCGAGGACTGGACCACCAACCAGTTCGGGCAAAAGCTCTATGCGATTTTCTTCAAGACCTACACCGAGAAGGTGTGGGGGATGCCCTGCAACACCATGAGCGCCGATTGGGCCGCGCAGCGGATCAAGGGCCTTTCGTTGTGGGGCGCGGTGACCGATGGGTTGAAGCGCAGCCTTGGCCTCAACAAGCGCCCCAATGACGGGCAGGCAGTGAAGACCCTGCTCGAAACCTTCCGCTACCCGCGCCTCGGCCCGGGCATGATGTGGGAGGCCGCGCGCGACAAGATCGTGGCGACGGGCAAGGGCGCGGTGCTGATGGGCCACAGTCTTGATCGCCTCGCCAGCGATGGGCAGGGCGGCTGGTCGATGACGGCGCAAGGCCCCGATGGCCTCATCCAGATCCGCGCCGCCCATGCGATTTCCTCCGCCCCGATGCGCGAACTTGCCAAGCGGCTCCATCCGCTGCCGGCCACCACCCTCGAGGCGAGCAAGCTGCGGTATCGCGATTTCCTCACTGTCGCGCTGATGATCGACAGCGAGGACCTGTTCCCCGATAACTGGATCTACATCCACGACAGCAAGGTCAAAGTCGGCCGGGTGCAGAATTTCCGCTCGTGGTCGCCCGAAATGGTGCCCGATCCCAAGGTCGCCTGCGTCGGCCTCGAATATTTCTGCTTCGAAGGCGATGGTTTGTGGAGCGCGCCTGACGCCGAGCTGGTCGAACTCGCCAAGCGCGAAATGCAGATCCTCGGCCTTGTCGATCCGGCCAAGGTTATCGGCGGTGCGGTGGTGCGGCAGGAAAAGGCTTACCCCGTCTATGACGAGGATTACGCCGCCAATGTCGCCGCGATGCGCCACGAGTTGGAAGAGCGCCACCCCAGCCTGCACCTGGTCGGCCGCAACGGGATGCACCGCTACAACAATCAGGACCATGCGATGATGACCGCGATGCTGACGGTCGAGAACATTCTGGCTGGCCGCCGCGTCTATGACACCTGGTGCGTCAATGAAGATGCGGAATATCACGAGGCCGGCGACGAGGGCGCCCAAACCGCTCTGCCCGCGCGCGAGGCCGCCGAAACCCGCCCGCTCAGCGATGACCAGATCGCCGCGCTTACCAGCTTGCGCGGTGTGCCGGAGCGGATCGCGGCGCCTGAACCCGAACGCAAGTCCGCCTGAGCGCGCATCCGTGGTCGCCGCTGTGATCCGTCCGCTTGCCCGCATTGCCGCGCGGATTTCCGATATCCGGCTGGCGCGCTATCTGGCCGCCAGCATCGGCGCGCTGGCCGTGGATGTCGGGACGTTTCTGGCACTGCTCGCCAGTGGCGTGACAGCGGGGCCAGCAGCAGCGCTTGCCTATTCGCTCGGCATCGCGGCCCATTGGCTGATGTCGAGCCGGGCGGTGTTCACCGACACGGTTGCCGCGCGCGGCTGGGCCCGCACGTGGCAGAAGGCCCTGTTCGTTGTCTCCGCGCTGGCGGGGCTTGCGCTGACGACGATCATCGTCACGCTGGCGGATCGGGGGGGGGTTGACCCGCGCTTCGCCAAATTTGCGGCCATCGTCACCAGTTTCGCGCTGACCTACGCGCTGCGAACACTGGTGGTGTTTAAAGACGGCAAGGCGTGATGACACCCGCCGCGCAGATCGCGGCGCTGGTGCAGCGCCGCCCCCTGCTGATGATCACTCTGGGCTGGGCCGCGATCAGCCTGATGCTGGCGCTTGCCTCGCCGCATCTGGCGGAGCGCCGCTTTCCCGATGTCGATGATGCGCTGCGGCTGGTGCAGGTGCGCGATCTGCTGGCGGGACAGGCTTGGTTCGATGTGCATCAGTATCGCATCGCCCCGCCCGAAGGGACGCTGATGCATTGGTCGCGGCTCGTCGATATCCCGCTTGCCGCCTTGCTATGGCTGTTGATGCTGGTTTTGCCTGCGTCGCAGGCCGAGTTGATCACGACCATCGCCATCCCCCTGCTGTTGCTGCTGGCGACCATGCTGGTGGTGGGGCGGCTGGCATCCGAACGGCTCGGCGGCGCCGTCGCGGTCTGCGCCGGTCTGGCAATGGTGGTCGCGCCCGTGGTGGCGACCCAGTTCCAGCCGATGCGGATCGATCACCATGGCTGGCAGATCCTGTGTGTTGCCGTAGCGCTTTGGGCAGTGTTCCGGCACGATGCGCGGCGCGGCGCGATGATCGCGGGGCTGGCGATGGCGAGCGGCATGCTGATCTCGCTCGAAACCATCGTCATGGCCGCGAGCTTTGCCGCGCTCCTTACCCTGCGCTGGCTGGCTGACCCGCGGGCAAGCATCTGGCTGGTGCGTTATCTCCAATCCCTTGCGCTGGGATTGGCCGGGCTGTTTGCCGCGACGCGCGGGCTCGGCGATCTTGCGCCCCATTGCGATGTGATCGCGCCGGCGCATCTCGGCTTCTTTGGAATTGTCGCCATCGGGGCGAGCCTGCTGGCCCTGCGGCGAGGCCTCCATCCTGCGGCCCTTTTGGCCGGACTGGCGGCAAGCGGGCTCGCGGGGCTTGTCTGGGTGGCCTGGATGGCCCCTGCCTGCCTGGCGCCGCCCTTTGCCGGGCTTGATCCTCTGGTGCGGGATAACTGGTATCTCAACGTCACCGAAGGATTGCCGATCTGGCGGCGGCCCTTGCCCGAAGCCCTGCCCGCCGCGCTGCAAACGCTGCTGGCGCTTGCGATTGCAGGCTACGCCGCGCTGCGCGGCGCGCCGCCAACCCGCGGGTGGTGGCGCGAATATGCCGTGCTGCTGGCGCTCGCGATCCTCGCAGGGTTTGCCACCTATCGTTCGATAGCCTTTGCCGGCATGATGGCGACCATTCCGCTCGGCTGGTTTACGATGCAGATGATTGCCCGCTGGCAGGCGTCGCCACGCCTTCTTGGCAAGCTGGGCGCAGTGGCCATGCTGTATGCCGCCTTGCTGCCCGGTGCGATTATCTTGCTGGCCTTATCGGTGATTGATCCGGTCAACACGAAGCAGATTTCCGGAGCAACTGCTTCGAACTGTGCCCTGCAAAGAAACGCACACAAGCTTGATGCTCTCACGCCTGCGAAACTGTTTGCGCCCCTCGATCTTGGCCCCGAGATCCTGAACTACAGCCATCATAGCATTGTTGCTTCGGGCCATCACCGCTCCGAACGCAGGATGCGGGATGTCATCGCAGCCTTTACCAGTGATGCTGAAACCGCCCGCAAATTGGTGCTGGCGAATGACGCGCAATTTGTCGTGGTATGCACCGATTTGATGGAAGTGGCTCTTTATCAGACAAAGGGTGGGCACGACAGCCTCGCCGCGCGCCTCGCCAAGGACGCGCCGCCCGCGTGGCTCGAACCCGTTGCGCTTGGCATGCCGGAAAGCTTTCGGGTCTGGCGGGTGGTGCCTGCGCCCAAGTGACTGGAGGCTGCATCCCTGCAGCGCCCCTATCCCGCTTTGGATCAAAGGATTACGCCGCCAGATGCCTTTGCGGCTTGTGTGACCCGCGCGCTCGGCATAGGGGCGAGGCTCGGAGACGCTCTATGACCGTTGCAAAACCCTCACCCGCGCGCCGCGCCCGCACCGCACTGCCGACAATCGTTGCGATGCAACCGCAGCCGCGCCCGCTGCGCCTGATCATCCAGATCCCCTGCTACAACGAGGAAGCGAGCCTGCCCGAAACCCTCGCCGCGCTGCCGCGCGCGATTGCGGGGGTCGATATCATCGAAGTGCAGATCATCAATGATGGCAGCACTGATCGCACTGTCGAAGTGGCGCGCAGCCTCGGCGTCGATCACATTGTCGATGTCCCGGTCAACAAGGGGCTGTCCAACGCCTTCATGGCGGGGCTTGAACATGCGCTGGCCAAGGGCGCGGATATCATCGTCAATCTCGATGCCGATAACCAGTACAACGCCAATGACATTCCGCGCCTGATCGCCCCGATCCTCGAACGGCGCGCCGAATTCGTGGTGGGCGACCGTCCGATCACCACCATCGCGCACTTCTCCTATCTCAAGCGCCTGCTGCAATTGCTCGGCAGCGCGGTGGTGCGGATGGCCTCGCAAACCACCGTGCGCGATGCGCCCAGCGGCTTCCGCGCGATTGCGCGCGATGCAGCGCTGCGCCTCAACAGCTTTGACAGCTACACCTACACGCTGGAAACCATCGTGCAGTCGGGCCTTTCGGGCATCCGCATCGTCTCGGTGCCGATTGGCGTGAACGGCGAGACGCGGCCGTCGCGCCTGATCCGTTCGATCCCGCAATATATTTGGCGGTCGAGCAAATCGATCTTGCGCACCGCGCTGGTCTATGCGCCGGGCAAGTTCCTGTTCCGCTTGAGCCTGCCGCTGCTGGTGGCAGGGCTGATCCTGATCGGCCGCTGGCTGTGGCTCACCATCGACGGGACCGACCGCGCGCATGTGCCCAGCCTTGTCGCGGCGGCAGGGCTGCTGCTCACGGCGGTGATGCTGTGGGTGGCGGCGATCACGGGCGAGCAGATGGCGATCAACCGCCGCCTGTTGCAGGATATCCAGTACCGTCTGCGCAAGGCCGCTCTCCCGCCGCTGCTTGAGCGAGATGACGCCGGTGACGACCAGCAGCCCTGAGGGCGCGCGCGCGCTGCTCGCAGCCGAGGCGCTGGCCCATCTTCCCAAGCTGCTCATGCTGCAAGATCGCAGCCCGACAAGCCCGACTTTCGGGTGCTTTGATCGCGGCTACTGGCACATGCGCACCAGCGATTTTCCTTGCGGCATCACGCAGACGTTCCTGCTGCCGCTGGCGCTGGCCTTCAGCCTGCCGATCCCCGGCAGCCCCTATTTCCAGCAACCCGAATTGCGCCGCTGGGCGATTGCAGGCGTCCGCTTTGCGGCGCGTTCGGCCCATCCCGATGGGTCTTGCGATGATTACTACCCCTTCGAGCGCGCATCGGGCGCGGCGGCGTTTTCGCTGTTCGCCTGCCTTGAAGCGGCGGAGATGTTCGCGCTGTGGGACGATGCCGAGATTACTGCCTTCCTGGAAAAGCGCGCGCGCTGGCTCGCGCAGCACGAGGAAAGCGGGCGGCTCTCCAATCACGAGGCGATCATCATCGCCTGCCTCGCGCGGCTGGCGGAGAAGTTCGGCGGCGAATGGCCCGCCCTGATACAAGCCCGCGCCAAGCGCCTGCTCGGCTGGCAATCCGCCGAAGGCTGGTTCGATGAATATGGCGGGATAGATCCGGGCTATCTCACGCTCACCATCGCGATGCTCACCGATGCCGACCGGCGCTTCCCGGCGCTCGGCCTGCGCGAGCCCATCCGAGCCGCGATCCGGTTCCTGTCGCACTGCATCGCGCCCGATGGCTCGCTCGGCGGAGAATGGACAAGCCGGGCGACGGTCAATTTCTTCCCGCACGGGCTCGAAATGGCGGGCGCGTGGGAGCCGCTCGCCTTGCAGATCGCTGACGTGGGCTATCGCCGCTTCGCCGCCGGAACCCAGCCGTGCCATGCGGATGACCGGATCGGTGGGCACCATGTGTGGAGCCAACTGCTCGCGTGGCGCGAATGGCAGGCGGCGCGGCCCGCACCGCTCACGTTTGATGAGGGGCTGCAAGATTTCGTGCAAGCGCAGGTGCGGATCCAGCAAAAGGGCGCGCTGCGGCTGATCTGCGGCTGGTCGCGCGGGGGTGCGTTCCGGCTGTTTGATGGTGCGCGGCTGCTGCATGCCGATACCGGGCCGAGCCTGCGTCTCACTGACGGGCGGGTGGCCATCGCCAATCTTGACGGGGCGGAGGTGATCGAGCGCGCCGAAGATCGCCTCGTGATCGAGGCCCCGCTCGCCTATGCCAAATCGACGCTGCTGACCCCGTTCAAATCGATCGTGCTGCGCGCGATCATGCTCACCGCCGGGCGGTTCTTCCCCGATCTGGTGCGGCGGATGCTGCAAAAGCTGCTGGTGACCGGGCGCAAAGATGCGCCCTTCCACTTCCGCCGCGCGCTGGTGTGGGACGGCGATACGCTGGTGGTCGAGGACGAGCTGCGCGCCGAACAGGGTTGGCAGGGTGTGGCCGAAGCCGGGCAGAGCGGCTTTCAGGTCGGGCTGACAACGGTGATGGCGCGGGTGTGGGAACCGGCGCAGTTTCAGGAATGGCAGGATCTGACCGCACGGATCGCGGCGCTGAGGCCGGATGAGCCGCTGGTGGTGCGGCAGGTGTTCCGTTCACAGCCATGACAAAGCGGCTCATCAGCCTTGCGGTGAGCGCGGTGATCCTCGCGCTGCTGTGGCGCAGCATTGATCCGGCGGCGATCCTCGCGGCGGCGCAGCAGACAGCCCCGGCGTGGTTCTGGACTGCGGTGGGCTTCACCCTGCCGCTGACGCTGGCGACCGCGTGGCGCTTTGCCGCGCTGTCATCGGGGCACGTGAAAGGGGGCGAGGCGATGCGGCTGATCCTTGCTGCCGCGACGCTCAACATGGTGCTGCCCTCCAAGATGGGCGATCTCGCCAAGGCATGGATCCTGCGGCGCGACGGCACGATGAGCGGCGGCCGCGCGCTGGCGCTGGTGGTGCTGGAAAAGCTGCTTGATCTGTGGTCGCTGGTGGCGGTGGGCGCGCTGGCGCTGAGCATTACGCGGCCCGCCCTGCCGGGCGGCGATGCCAGCCTCGCGCTCGCGCTGCTGGTGCTGTGGGGCGGCGCGATTGGCCTGCTGCTGCCGATGCTGGCGGGCAAGCGGGTGCTGGCGCCGCTGTTGGCGATGACGCAGCGGTTCGCAAAGCTGCATGGCAAGCTCACCAGCCTTATCTCCGATTGGGACGAGTTGATCGGATGGTTCTGGGCGCGGCCCGCCCGCGCGGTCGCGATGCTGGGTGGCTCGCTACTGCTGTGGGGCGGACACATGGTGCAGATCTGGCTGTTCGCCAGCGCGATCGGGGAGGTGCCGCTTGGCCTCACCATGGCCTTTGCGGTGATCGCGATCCTTGCCGGGCTGCTGCCCTTCACCTTTGCAGGTGTGGGCACGCGCGATGCCGCGCTGGTGGTGCTGTTCGCTCCGTGGCTTGGCGCGGGCGGGGCAGCGCTGCTCGGCCTGTGCGCGACCTTGCGCTATCTGATCCCGGCGCTGGCGGGCCTGCCCTTTGTCAATGCTTTCTGGCAGGCGAGGCCCAAGGACGACGCGAGCTTATAAGGGCCAGTATCGGTGCGCAGCGCCGCAAGCGCGACCGCGCGCCCGCAGGTGCCCGCAGCGAAGCGAAGGAACAGCACCGAGGACGAGCCTGCGGACGCAGGCTCGCAAACAATCAGTGCCCTAAAGTGGCGAAGCGGTAAGGGCAAAAATTAATGCCGGAAATGCCGCATCCCGGTGAAGACCATCGCCAGCCCAGCCTCGTCCGCCGCGGCAATCACCTCATCATCGCGGATCGATCCGCCCGGCTGGATCACCGCGGTCGCACCCGCCTCGGCTGCGGCAAGCAGACCATCGGCGAAGGGGAAGAACGCATCCGAAGCCACCGCGCTGCCCACGGTGCGCGGAGCCGCCCAGCCATAGGTTGCGGCCGCCTCCTTCGCCTTGATCGCAGCGATCCGTGCCGAATCGCGGCGGTTCATCTGGCCCGCGCCGATCCCGGCGGTCGCGCCCTCCTTGGCATAGACAATCGCGTTCGACTTCACATGGCGGGCGACGGTCCACGCGAACAGGCAATCCTTCAATTCCTGTTCGGTGGGCGCGCGCTTGGTCACCACTTTCAGGTCATCAAGGCTCACCGCGCCCGCATCGCGCGATTGCACCAGCACGCCGCCTGCGATGGTCTTGAGCGCAAGACCCGGACGACGCGGATCGGGCAGCGGCCCGCTTTCCAGCAGGCGCAGGTTCTTCTTCTTCGCGAAAATCTCTCGCGCTTCGGCGCTCACACTCGGCGCGATCACCACTTCGGTGAAGATCGCGCTGATCGCCTCGGCGGTGGCGGCATCAAGTTCCGTGTTGACCGCCACGATCCCGCCAAAGGCCGAGACGGAATCGCATTCCAGCGCCGCCTGCCATGCCTCGATCAGCGATGCGCCCTGCGCCACACCGCAAGGGTTGGCGTGCTTGACGATCACCACCGCCGGTTCCTGCGCGGCAAATTCCGCCGCCAGTTCGAAAGCGGCATCGGCATCGTTGAGGTTGTTGTAGCTGAGTTCCTTGCCCTGCAACTGCGTCGCCTGCGGGACGCCGCGCGTTCCGATCACCTGCGGCACATAGATCGCCGCCGCCTGATGCGGGTTCTCGCCATAACGCAGCGTATCGGCGCGCTTGAAAGCAAGCGGCAAGGTGGCGGGGAAGGGTTCGGCCTGCGGCACACCGGCGGCGCTGTCGGCAAAGGCAAACCAGCTCGCGATCGCAGCGTCGTAGGCCGCGGTGCGGGCATAGGCCTTGCCCGCCATGCGAATGCGGAATTCAGCCGACGTGCCGCCATCATGCTCGGCCATTTCGGCAAGCAGCACGGGGTAATCGGCCGGATCGGTGAGGATCGTCACGAAGCCGTGGTTCTTCGCGGCAGAGCGCACCATCGAAGGCCCGCCAATATCGATATTCTCGATGATCTCGGCGCGGTCGGCACCCTTTGCTACCGTGGCTTCGAAGGGATAGAGATTGACGACGACCAGATCGATCGCGCCGATCGCATGGGCCTCCATCGCGGCGACATGTTCGGCATTGTCGCGCAGTGCCAGCAGGCCGCCATGCACCTTGGGGTGGAGCGTCTTGACGCGCCCGTCCATCATTTCGGGAAAGCCGGTGAGATCGGAAATGTCGCGCACGGCAAGGCCTGCCTCGCGCAGCGCCTTGGCGGTGCCGCCGGTGCTGACCAGCTCCACGCCGCGCGCCGCAAGGGCTGCGCCCAGTTCCGCCAAACCCGTTTTGTCGGACACTGACAGCAGCGCCCGCTTGATCGTCACCATGCTCACGAAATTGCCCTAACCTGTTTTCCGGAGCAGCCAGGAGAAATGCCCCCCGCTGCGCAATGCCAGCCCTTCGATCACGAGCTGTTCGGTCGCATGCGGGCGGCCATCGCCATCAACCCACAGGCTGTCCTCGGCAGCAAGCGTGATCTCTTCGCCGCCGCCCCTATCCGCAGCGAGCCGGAATTGCCAGAGCCTCCCGTCAGGCAAAAGCAGCATCGCGCCGCGCTTGTCGGGGGACAATTCGACTTCGACCCCGCGCCCGAGATGGAACCGGATGGCAAAGGCGATCTTGCCGCGCTTGCCCTTCTTCGAGGCGGGGATGAGGATATCCTCGCCCGCAAGCTCGGTGCCGTCGGCGCTCAAGGTCAGGATGCGCTGGTGCTTGAGGCCAAAACGGGCGGCATAGCCATCATGCGCGGCCTCGATGCGGGTCGCCTGCCGGCCACGCTGTTCGACCATGCGGCGCTCGATCTCGACGGTTTCGACCCCCTTGCCGAGCTTGCCGTGGAGCAGCACCGCCGTCGAATTGGCATTGTCGAGGACGAGCGTGGAAAAGGCCGCCGTTGCACGCAAAGCCTGCCCGATGCGCGAGGGCACTTGCCCGCCCGCCAGCGCGGCCCCGCCGCAATTGACGATCACCCGCGCCGGGCCATCGGACAATTCGAAGGCCAGCGTCGAGGCGCAGCCCATCCGCGCATGGCGCGCGCGGGGCGGCGGCGCAGCATCGAACTGCACCTGCGTATCGCCGCCGCGCATCCGCTGGAAACCCCAATGTTCGACTGCAACCAGCGGGCGCGTGCGCACGCCGCTGGCCGCGATCAGCGCCGCGAGCGCATCAGCGCGGATCGCGCCCTGGCCCTGCCAGCTGCCCAAGCCGCCGTCGCCGTGCCGCAAGCTCAAGAGCGGCGGCACCAGCAATTCGCGCATCACCCCAAAGGCGCGCGGCGGTTCTTGCCCTACGGCGGCATAGCAGGCGATGAGATCGGTCAGCAGGCGGATCAGGTCCATCTGCGCCGCCGGGCAGCGCGACAGCACCCCGCCATCTTCCCCCACCACATCGCCCAGAGCGCGCAGCAATCCGGCTTCGGCATAAAGGCGGCGGGGGCGGCCATTGGGCAGGAGCAAGCCCGCGGCAACCAGTGCGGCCCATCCGACCACGCCGCCCATGTCCGAACCCTCGCGCGTAACCTTGCGATCAAGCCAGCTTGCGGTGTCCTCGATCTGGGTGAGCAAACGGGCCTTGAGCCCCTTGGTCTGGCCCGCCAGCACCAGCGGGGCATGGATCAGCCACGCGAGCAGCCGCCATCCGGCATGTTCGACTTCCCAGCCCGCGCCCTTGCCAATTTCGCGGTTGGCATCGAGCCAGAGGCCGGTGATGCGCTCGGCCAGCGCGATGCCATCAGCGCGCGGGGCGCAGGCGGTCAGATCGGCCAGCCATGAAAAGCTGTGCACCACGCGCTCGACCCCGGGATTGACCCGGCCCGAGGCAGCGAAATCAACCTGCCCGATGGCATGCTTGGCGCCGTTCACGAGGAAATGCCCGGCCCGCAACGCCACACCCGCGGTGCGATCACCCGGGACGCTGCCTTCGACGGTCGCCAGCACCCGCGGCGCGGGGGGACGGCGGAAGGGTGCGGCAAGCGTATGGCCCGGCACACCGAGGCGATAGGCGAGCCGGATCAGCGCTTCACCCGCGCTGGCGCGCGGCGCGATCACATCCGACAGCGCCAGCGCGCGCGAGGGAGCTGCCGCTTCGGGAACGGGCGCCTCAGAGGTCGGGGTTACCCCGCCCAACGCCAGCGCCGGGCGATCCTGCGCAGACTCCGCCAGCTGCTCGCCGCGCTGCTCCGCTGCGGTGCGCAGCACGGTCGCCATCACGCCTCCCCCTTGAGCGCGGCAATATTGGCGGCATAGCGCGCAGCCCCGCCGCTGAAGGCCGCCGAACCCGCCACCAGCACATCCGCCCCCGCGGCAAGGCAGAGCTTGGCAGTGGCCGGATTGACCCCGCCATCAACCTCGAGATGGATGGGCCGGCCCGTCTGTTCGATCATCGCGCGGATCCGCGTGATCTTGGCGAGCTGCGAGGCGATGAAGCTCTGCCCGCCGAACCCGGGGTTGACGCTCATCACCAGCACCAGATCGACAAGGTCCATCACATTATCGAGCACTTCGACCGGCGTGCCGGGGTTGATCACGACCCCTGCCTTCTTGCCAAGCGCCTTGATGGTTTGCAGGGTGCGGTGGATGTGCGGCCCGGCTTCAGGGTGCACGGTGATGATATCGGCCCCCGCCTCGGCAAAGGCTTCGAGAAAGGGATCGACCGGCGCGATCATCAGGTGGACATCGAAAGGCTTGGCGCTGTGCGGACGCAGCGCCTTCACCACCGCCGGGCCAATCGTGATGTTGGGCACGAAATGCCCGTCCATCACATCAATATGGATCCAGTCGGCACCAGCGGCGTCAATGGCGCGCACGTCCTCGCCCAGCCGGGCAAAATCGGCAGAGAGAATGGAGGGCGAGATCAGCGGTGTCGGCATGTCGGCGGCGCACCTTCGGTTAGGCCCTTTCGTCTTACGGGAGCGGCGAATCCCGCCACAAGGGTTAAAGGGGTGTTTTCCACGGTGACGGGCAGGCGAAACACCAGATTTTGTGGTCGGAGGACAATTCAGCCGCAATTCACGCTTGGCCGCCTAAGCCGCGCGGCCTTGCGCAACGAGACCTGAGAAAGCCATGATCGCATCCCTCTCCCGCCTGTTTTGCGCCCTGCTTGCCACGGGTCTTGCCGCGACGGCAACGGCCGGCCTTGGCGCGCCACCCAAATTCACCAATCTCATCCCGAACGACATGGCACGCTGTGCGCCCGGCGCGGGCCCGGCGGTGCGGGTTGATGTGTCGGGCATGAAATCGGGCGACGGCCTGCTGATCGTGCGCGCCTACAACGCGCGCGAGAACGAATGGCTCAAGGCCAAGAAATACTTCGCCAAGATCCACGAGCCCGCCCGCAAGGGCCGGATGAGCGTATGCGTCCCGGTGCCCAAGGCCGGCGGCAATTACGCGATTGCGGTGCAGCACGACGTCAACGGCGATTATTCGACCAGCTTTTCGGTTGACGGGGCGGGTATGTCGAACAACCCGGTGGTCAAGTCCTTTCTCGGCATTCCGCGCCCGCCTGCGCTCGAAAAGGTCGCCTTCCCGGTCGGCTCCGGCGTGACAACGATCAGCATCGCGATGCGCTACCGCGACTGAACACCCGCCCCTATCTGGCGCTGCACATGGATCATTTCCCCGCGCTGAGGCGTTGAAAGGGTTGCGCCTGCCGGATCGGTAGGCAAAAGGACAGCCGTCCGATCGCTTCCCGTTCTTGCCGCTTGTATCCTGCGGCCCGACCCAAGGAGATGAGCGCTTGTATCTGGTCTGGCTGACGCTGCTGCCCTTCATCGGTGCGATGCTGATGCCGCTGGTGCGCGCGCAGGGGCGCTCGCTGCAAACGCTGGTTGCGGCAGGCCCGGCAGTGATCGGTCTTGTCATGCTGGGGACAATCGCGCCGCAAGTGATGGCAGGCGAAGTGCCAGCGCTGCGCGCCGCCTGGGTGCCTGCGCTGGGGCTGGATGTCAGCCTGAGGGTCGATGCGCTGGGCTGGCTGTTCGCGGCGCTGATCCTCGGGATCGGCCTGCTGATCATCGCCTACACCCGCTTTTACCTGTCGCCCAAGGATGATTTCGCGCGCTTTCTTGCGCTGCTGCTGCTGTTTCAGGGCGCGATGCTGGGCATTGCGCTGTCGGGCAATGTGCTGCTCTTGCTGATCTTCTGGGAGCTCACGAGCCTTTCCTCCTTCCTGCTGATCGGGTTCAAGAACGACAAGGCCGAAGGGCGGCAAGGCGCGCGCATGGCGCTGGCGGTTACCGGCGGCGGCGGGCTGGCGCTGATCGGGGGTCTGGTGCTGCTCGGCCAGATCGCCGGCTCCTATGAACTGGCCGATATCCTTGCGCGCGGCGCCATGATCCAGGCCTCGCCGCTCTATCCGGCGGCGCTGGTGCTGATCCTGCTCGGCTGCTTCACCAAATCGGCGCAATTCCCGTTCCATTTCTGGCTGCCGCACGCAATGGCCGCGCCCACGCCAGTAAGCGCCTATCTCCATTCCGCCACGATGGTGAAGGCCGGCGTGTTCCTGCTGGCGCGGCTGTGGCCGGCGCTTGCCGGAAGCGAGCTGTGGTTCGCGCTGGTGGCGACCACCGGCCTGGTCACGATGGTGGTGGCCGCCGCGATTGCGCTGCACCGCCATGATCTCAAAGCCATCCTCGCCTATTCGACAGTCAGCCATCTCGGCCTGCTGACCATGCTGCTCGGCTTCGGGACGCCCGCCGCCGCGCAGGTCGCCATCTTCCATCTCATCAATCACGCGCTGTTCAAGGCCGCGCTGTTCATGAATGCCGGAATTGTCGATCACGAAACCGGCACGCGCGATATCCGGCTGCTCGGCGGTTTGGCGGGCCTGATGCCGATCACTGCGACCCTCGGCACCGTGGCGGCGGCTTCGATGGCAGGGTTGCCGCCATTTGGCGGGTTCCTGTCGAAGGAACTGATGCTTGAAGAAGTGTGGCACACGCCGTTCCTTGGCACGCAGGGATTGCTGCTGCCCGCGTCGGTGGTGATCGGCGCGAGCCTCTCGGTCGCCTATTCGCTGCGCTATCTTTACGGGCTCTATTTCGGCACGCGGCCTGACAGCTTCCCGCAGGCACCGCATGATCCCGGCATCGGCCTGTGGCTTCCCCCGGCGCTGCTGGTGGCGGGCACTGTGCTGGTCGGCCTGTTTCCGCAAACCCTGACCAAGGGGCTGGTCAGCGCGGCGGCAGCCGCCACCACTGGCGGCACCGCGCCGCTGTTCAAGCCGATGCTATGGCACGGCCTGACCCCGGCGCTGGCGATGAGCGTGATCGCGGTGGCTTTCGGCACCATGGCCCTGTGGCAGCACCGCCCCTTGCAAAAGCTGTGGGACAGCCTCGCCCTGCCCGATGCCAAAATGCTGTTCGAAAGAGGCCTCGCAGGCACCATCGCCATCGCCCGCGCGCTGACCGATGCGGTTCACAACGGCGCGCTGCAACGCCAGCTTGCGCTGCTGTTCGCGGCCGCCATCGCGCTGGGCGCATGGGGCATGGCCGCTGTGCCCTTTGCCGCGGGCACCCGCCCCACCCTGCCTGCACCGCCTTTGGCGATCATCGCCTGGCTGATGCTGCTGGCAGGGGTGATCGCGGTGTGCCTGGTGCAAGCGCAGCGGTTCCTGAGCCTGATTTACATCAGCATCATCGGGGTCGTGGTGTCGCTCGCCTTTGTTTATCTCTCCGCGCCCGATCTGGCGCTGACGCAGATTTCGGTCGAGGTGGTGACAGTGCTGCTGCTGCTGCTCGCGCTCAATCTGCTGCCCAAGCAGCCAGCGGCCCTGTCCGGCACCGGGCGCAGGCTGCGCGATGCGGCGATCGGTGTGGTCGGCGGGGGCGCAATCGGGTTTGCCGCCTATGCTGTCATGACCCGCGCCCCGCTTGATCCGATCTCGGCCTATCACTGGGCCAATTCCAAATCGGGCGGCGGCGGCACCAATGTCGTCAACGTGACGCTGGTCGATTTCCGCGCCTTCGATACGTTTGGCGAGATCATCGTGCTCGGCATCGCAGCGCTGGCGATCTTTGCCTTGCTGCAACCGGCCTCGCGCGGGCCTTCGGGCCAGCGGCTGCGGGCATGGCTGCCCGATATGCCGCGCTCGCCCGAATATCATCCGATGATGTTCGCGGTGGCCGCCCGCCTGCTGCTGCCGCTGGCCAGCATGATCGGGATCTACATCTTCCTGCGCGGCCACAACCTGCCGGGCGGCGGGTTCATCGCAGGCCTCGTGTTCTCGATTGCGATGCTGATGCAATACATGGCTTCGGGCTACGAATGGTCGACCCAGCGCCGCCGGATCGACGAGCATCTGATGATCGGGCTGGGCGTGCTGATTGCGGCGGTCACCGGGCTGGGATCGCTCCCCTTCGGCGCGCCGCTCTTCACCAGTTGGTTCGATTACTTCACCCTGCCGCTGGTGGGCGAATTCGAGCTGACCAGCGCGATGGCCTTTGACATCGGCGTGGCGCTGACCGTGGTGGGCGCGGTGATGCTCGCGCTCAAGGAACTCTCCCACGTCGCCCAGCGCGCCGAAAAGGACGAGGCGCATGATGATGCGCCGATGGATATTGATCCGGCCAAGCTGCGTGCTGCCCCGGCGGCGGCGGAGGATGTGCCATGATCAGCATGGAATTCCTCATTGCCAGCGCCATTGGCGTGCTGACGGCCGGGGGCATCTACCTTGCGCTGCGCGCGCGCACCTTCCCGGTGGTGCTGGGGCTGGCGATGCTGTCCTATGCGATCAACCTGTTCCTGTTCGCGATTGGCCGCCTCGCGGTGGGCCAGCCCCCGATCTACGCCAAGGGGCTGACAGACTACACCGATCCGCTGCCGCAAGCGCTGGTGCTGACCGCGATTGTGATCAGCTTCGGGATGACCGCGCTGATCGTGGTGCTCGCCTTGCGCACTTTTCTCGAAACCGGCACCGATCAGGTCGATGGCAAGCCCGACGAGAGCCCGGCTGAAGATCAGGAGGGTCAGCCATGAGCAGCACCCTGATCGCCGCCCCGATCCTGCTGCCTGTGCTGGCGGGCACGGCCACGCTGCTGTTCCGCCGCCGCCGCCGCGCCATCGGTGCGGGCATTTCCATGATGTCCTGCGCCGGATTGCTGGCAATTGCCGCGCTGCTGCTGGCGCGCACCTATGGCACCGCGCCCGAAGCCTATGCGCTGGGCGATTGGCCGGCACCGTTCGGGATCGTGCTGGTGCTCGATCAGCTTGCGGCAATGATGCTGGTGCTGACCGCGCTGCTGGGGCTGGCGGTTTCCGTGCATACGGCGCTGACCGGGCTTGATCGCAAGGGCTGGCACTTCCACGCGCTGTTCCAGTTCCAATTGCTCGGCGTCAACGGGGCCTTCCTGACAGGCGACCTGTTCAACCTCTTTGTCTTTTTCGAAGTGCTGCTGATCGCCTCCTATGGTCTGATGCTGCACGGCCAGGGGGCCAAGCGGCTGACCGCGGGCGTGCAATATGTGATCATCAACCTTGTCGGCTCATCGGTGTTTCTGGTGGCGCTCGGGCTGCTTTACGGGGTCACCGGCACGCTCAACATGGCGGATATGGCGGTGCGGGCCGCCACCCTGCCCGATGGAGACAGGGGCCTGCTCAACGCAGGCGCGTTCCTGCTGATGCTTGTGTTCGGGCTCAAGGCGGCGCTGCTGCCGGTGCATCTCTGGCTGCCGCGCACCTATGCCAGCACCGCCCCCGCCGTGGCGGCGATGTTCGCGATCATGACGAAGGTGGGCGCCTATGCGATCATCCGCACCGCCACGCTGATCTTCGGCGATGCGGCGGGCGCATTCCTGCTGCCTGCGGCCCTTGCCACGATGGTGCTCGGCTATGCCGGGATGCTCGCCGCGCGGCAATTGCGCGACTTGGCCGCGTTCGGCCTGCTGGGGTCGACGGCCACCTTGCTTGCCGCGATCGCGCTGTTTGACGAGACAGCGATGACAGCTGCGCTCTATTACCTGCTCCACACCACACTCGCTGCGGGCGTGCTGTTCCTGCTGGTTGATCTGGTGGTGGGCTGGCGTGCGGTCGAAGGCGCCGACATTGTCCCGACCCCAGCCTACAAGGGCAAGATCGCGCTCGGCGTGATGTTCTTCATCACCGCCATCGGCTTTGCCGGATTGCCGCCGCTCTCGGGCTTTATCGGCAAGCTGCTGATCCTCGCGGCTGCGCAATCCGCACCGCTTGCCCCGTGGATCTGGGGCATAGTGCTGGTGACGAGCCTGATGGGGATTGTCGCCTTGGCGCGTGCAGGCAGCACGCTATTCTGGAAGTCGGATACTTCGCCGCCGATCCCCGCAAGCCGGGCCGCGCCCGATTATGCCGAAGCCGCGCCGGTGATCGCGCTGCTCGCCCTGCTGGCGCTGCTCGCCGCAGCGGCCGGGCCGATCACCGCCTACACGCAGGCAACCGCTGCACAACTCTTCGAACGGCAGGCCTATATCACTGCCGTGCTCGGCACCCCGGACAGGAGCACCGCGCCATGAACCGCCTGCTGCCCCACCCCGGCCTTACCGTGCTGCTGGTGATCATCTGGATGCTCGCGCTCAACGCCTTCACCTTCGGAGGCTTTGTGGTGGCGCTGGTGCTGGGGATTATCGTGCCGCTGTTCACCGCGCCCTACTGGCCTGATCGGCCCTCGGTCCGGTTTGGCCTGCCCCTGCTGAAATATGTCCTGCTGGTGATCGGGGACATCGTGATCGCCAATTTCCAGATCGCGTGGATCATCCTGTTTCGCAAGACCCGCGACATGCGCCCGGCATGGCTCGCGATCCCGCTCGATGTCAGCTCGACCGAAGCGATCACCGTGCTGGCCGCAACCATCAGCCTGACGCCGGGCACCGTTTCGGCCGACATCTCGACCGATGGGCGGCACCTGCTGGTCCATGCGCTTGATACGCCCGATCCCGCGGCCGAAATCGCCCGGATCAAGGCGCGTTACGAACGGCGCCTGATGGAGATTTTCCGATGATCGCAGGCGCACTCACGATCGCGCTGGGCTGCGTGTCGCTGGCCCTTGTGCTGACGCTTTACCGCCTGTTCAAGGGCCCGAGCGCTGCGGATCGGATCCTCGCGCTTGATACGCTGGTGATCAATGTCATTGCGCTGATCGTGCTGCTCGGGATTCTCGAAGAAACCATGGTCTATTTCGAAGCGGCATTGCTGCTCGCCATGGTCGGCTTTGTCGGCACGGTGGCCTATGCCAAGTTCCTGCTGCGCGGCGATATTGTGGAATAGGAGCGGATGATGGCCCCCTTTGTCGACATCATCATTGCCGCGCTGATCGTGCTGGGCGGTGCCTTCGCGCTGATCGGCAGTTGGGGACTGGCGCGCCTGCCCAACCTCATGGCGCGGCTCCACGGCCCGACCAAGGCGACCACGCTGGGCGTGGGCGGGTGCCTCGTGGCCGCCATGCTCTATTTCCCGACCCACGGCATGGCCTTTTCGATGCACGAATTGCTGGTGACCCTGTTCTTGTTCATCACCGCGCCGATATCGGCCAATATGGTCGCCAAGGCCTATCTGCATGAACGCATGACCGCTGCACGCGATGGCACCGCGCCCGAACCCGATCTGCCGCCAGCCTATCGCATGCCCTTGCCCGAAGCCGCGAGCGAGAGCTGCGGCTGGGCGACCTTCGGCGCGCCCGAGGAAGCCCCACAGCCAGACACCACGCCGCGGCGCTGAGCGCTTTGGCCCATCACGGGCACAGCTGATCGAATTTGCGCCAGCGGTAACTTTTCCGAGGGAACTGCCGATGTAGAGGGCGCGCTGCGGCTAAACGGTTCCTGCACGGGGCGTTCAGGGCGCGGCAAGATAGGTGCGGCCATGAGTGAGCCCACCCGATAACACCTGATTGACGAGCCTTCCGATGCGCCTCTTCGCCCCCGATCTCTATCGCAACTTCGCCATCGGCTTTGCCGTGGGCGCCGCGCTGATTGCGGGTGCGAATGTGGAAAACTGGGGCGATGAACTGGCCTCGCCCGCGCGCGCTGCGGAAACGCCGCATGCGCCGGGGCCCTCGCCCGAAGCCTTCCTTGGCGCCGAAAGCACGCAGGCCAAGTGATGCGTGCGGTTCCGGCCCTGGCGGTGATCACGCTCGCGCTGTCGGCCTGCTCCGGCCCGGTGCAGGCTGCCGAAGAGCCGGTCAACGCTCCCGCCGCCAAGCGGACCGCCAAGGAGCAAGGCCTGCAAACCGCGGTCTTCGCCGGCGGGTGCTTCTGGGGCGTCGAAGGCGTGTTCAGCCATGTGAAGGGCGTGACATCGGCAGTATCGGGCTATCACGGCGGCAGCGCGGAGACCGCGAAATACAACACCATTACCGCAGGCGGCACCGCGCATGCCGAATCCGTCAAGGTCACCTATGACCCGGCGGTGGTGCGGTATGATCAGTTGTTGCAGATCTTCTTTTCGGTGGTCGCCGATCCGACACTGAAGAACCGCCAGGGCCCTGATGTGGGTTCGCACTACCGCACCGCGCTGGTGCCGACCACGGCCGAACAGAAGCAAGTCGCTGCTTCCTATCTCGCGCAGCTTGAAGCCGCGAAATTGTGGCCGCGCCCGATTGTCACCCGGATCGAACCGCTGCGCAAATTCTATCCGGCAGAAGGCTATCATCAGGACTTCATGGCGAAGAACCCCCGCCACGGTTACATCCAGCGCTGGGACAAGCCCAAGGTCGAAGCGCTCAAAGCTATGTTCCCCGCACAATACCGCCCCGGCTTCCTGCGGGATGCCAGCTAGGAAAACCGCATTGAGGGCGCTATATTGCAGCCATGGCCAGTCACGCGCATTCGCACACCCACCACGAACACCACGGCGAAAGCCTGATTCAGGCGGCCGCCCGCTCGCTCAGCGCCGCGGGTGAGCAATGGACCGCGATGCGCGAGGCGGTGTTTGCCGAACTCGCCCGGCATGATCGGCCGGTCTCGGCCTATGACATTGCCGATAATCTCTCGGCCGCGCGCGGCAAAAGAGTCGCGCCCAACAGCGTGTACCGCATTCTTGATGTCTTCGTGACGAACAACCTCGCGATGCGGGTGGAAAGCGCCAATGCCTTCCTCGCCAACACCCATCCGGGCTGCGCGCATGACTGCATCTTCCTGGTCTGCGACGAATGTGGCGAGGCCGCCCATGTTGATGATGAGGATGTGAGTCGCGCCGTGCGCGGGATCGCGGCGGCGCGCGGGTTCAAGGCGGAACGCCCGGTGCTCGAGATCCGTGGGCTGTGCAAGGCCTGCACCTGACGGGCAGGCTGGCGGATTTCCTACGGCCCCGATGTTCGGTAGGCTGGTGTCATGATCCGTGCGCCCCGTGGCCCCTTCCCCGCTTTGCTGATCAATCCGGTCGATCAACCGGCGCGCGGTGATCGATTGCTTTTTCGACACAAGACAGTGTCTCAATTGTCTCCAACATTGTCAGGAAAACCGGTGGCAAGCTTGCGCAACTGCGCATCGACAGGCCGGAAATCAGCGTGTAACGCTGGAAACCATGAATCAACCACCGCACACTCCCCTGCTTGATCAGGTCAACACCCCTGACGAGCTGCGCCGCCTCAAGCCTGAACAACTTCGCCAATTGGCCGATGAACTGCGCGCCGAGATGATCGACGCGGTCAGCGTCAGCGGCGGGCATCTCGGGTCCGGGCTCGGTGTGGTCGAGCTGACGGTTGCGATCCACTATGTGTTCAACACCCCCGAAGACAAACTCGTGTGGGATGTCGGCCACCAGTGCTATCCGCACAAGATCATCACCGGGCGGCGGGATCGCATTCGCACCCTGCGTCAGGGTGGCGGGCTTTCCGGCTTCACCAAGCGGTCCGAGAGCGAATATGATCCGTTCGGTGCCGCGCACTCCTCGACCTCGATCAGCGCGGCGCTCGGCTTTGCCATCGCCAACAAGCTGAAGGGCGGGCCGGGCCGCGGCATTGCGGTGATCGGCGATGGTTCGATGAGCGCAGGCATGGCCTATGAGGCGATGAACAACGCCGCGCAAGCGGGCAACCGGCTGATCGTGATTCTCAATGATAACGACATGTCGATTGCACCGCCGGTCGGCGGGCTTTCGGCCTATCTCGCGCGGATGGTGTCTTCGAGCGAGTATCTCGGCATCCGCAGCCTTGCGAGCCGCGCGGTCAAGAAGATGAGCCGCCGCCTCCACGACACCATCGGCAAGGCCGAGGAATTCACCCGCGGCATGGTGACCGGCGGGACCCTGTTTGAGGAATTGGGGTTCTATTATGTCGGCCCGATCGACGGGCACAATCTCGACCACCTGCTGCCGGTGCTCGAGAACGTGCGCGACACCTCGGAAGGCCCGGTGCTGATCCATGTCGTGACCGAGAAGGGCAAGGGCTATGCCCCGGCCGAAAACTCTGCCGACAAGTATCACGGCGTCCCCAAGTTCAACGTCGTCACCGGCGAAAAGGCCAAGAGCAACCCCACCGCGCCGGCCTATCAGGACGTGTTCGGCCTGACGCTCGCCAAGCTTGCCGAAACCGATGACAAGATCTGCGCGATCACCGCCGCCATGCCTTCGGGCACGGGGGTCGACAAGTTCGCCAAGGCGCATCCCGCGCGCACGTTCGATGTCGGCATTGCCGAACAGCACGCGGTGACTTTCGCTGCGGGCCTCGCGGCGGAAGGCATGCGGCCCTTCGCGGCGATTTATTCCACCTTCCTCCAGCGCGCCTACGATCAGGTGGTGCATGATGTGTGCATCCAGAACCTGCCGGTGCGCTTCGCGATTGACCGCGCCGGGCTGGTCGGTGCGGACGGGGCGACCCACGCCGGATCGTTCGACATCACCTATCTCGCCACCCTGCCCAACATGGTGGTGATGGCCGCCGCCGACGAGGCCGAGCTGGTCCACATGACCTACACCGCTGCCGAGTATGATGACGGCCCGATTGCCTTCCGCTACCCGCGCGGGAACGGCACCGGCGTGCCGCTGCCCGAAGTGCCGGTGAAGCTCGAAATCGGCAAGGGCCGCCTCGTACGCGAAGGCAGCAAGATCGCGATCCTCTCGCTCGGCGCGCGCCTTGCCGAGGCGCTCAAGGCCGCCGATCAGCTCGAAGCCAAGGGGCTTTCCACCACCGTCGCCGACCTGCGCTTTGCCAAGCCGCTTGATGAAGATCTGATCGTCCGCCTGATGCGCAGCCACGAGGTGGTCGTGACGGTCGAAGAAGGCGCGATTGGCGGGCTGGGCGCCCATGTGCTGACCTATGCCAGCGACACGGGGCTGACGGATAATGGCCTCAAGATCCGCACGCTGCGCCTGCCCGATACCTTCATCGATCACGATGATCCGATGAAGCAGTATGACGAGGCGGGCCTCAACGCGCCGCAGATCGTCGACACCGTGCTCAAGGCGCTCAAGCACAATTCCGCCGGTGTGGAAGAAGCGCGGGCCTGAGCGCGGATGCCGCTGCTTCGCATCGCGCAGGACGGCCCCGTCACCACGCTGACGATTGACCGGGCGGAGACGATGAACCCGCTCGGCGCGCCGGGCGACGGGGACGAATTCACCGCGGTCTGCAACGCGATCAACCGCGACATGGGATGCCGCGTGGTGATCCTGACCGGCGCGGGCCGCGCCTTCAGCGCGGGCGGTGATGTCAAGGCGATGCGCGACAAGACGGGCAGTTTCGGTGGCACCGCGCCTGCCATCTCGGATGGCTATCGCAACAATATCCATCTGATGCTGCGCGCGCTGCATGGCCTGCGCGTGCCCGTGATCGCGGCGGTCAATGGCCCGGCAATCGGTTTGGGCTGTGATGTCGCCTGCCTCGCCGATATTCGCATTGCGAGCGAGAGTGCGAAATTCGGCGTGACCTTCCTCAAGCTTGGCATCATTCCCGGCGATGGCGGCACGTGGATCCTGCCGCGCGTGATCGGGATGAGCCGCGCGGCCGAATTGTTCTACACCGGCGATGTGATTGATGCGGCGACCGCCAAGGACTGGGGTCTCGTCAGCCGGGTGGTGGCCGCAGACGCTCTGATGGACGAAGCGCGCGCGCTCGCCGCACGCATCGCCGCGATGCCGCCCCATGCGCTGCGCCAGTCGAAGATGCTGCTGCGGCAGGGCCAGCAGATCAGCTATGACAGCGCGCTGGAACTCGCGGCGAACACGCAGGCGATGATGCACACCACCGCCGATCATGCCGAAGGCGTCGCCGCGCTGATCGAAAAGCGCGGCGCGGTGTTTACGGGCGAATAATCACCCCAGCCATTGCCACACGCCCGCCGGAATACCGGCGCGCCACAGGTGCAGCCAGCTTCCCGCCAGCCACAGCCCCGTGCCCGCCACGAGCGGGACCACGCCGACAGAAAAGAGCTTGTGAAGCTGCGGCCAATAGCTGGTCTTTGATGACCATGCGCCCCACGCCTCGCCCATCTGCATGCGCTTCTTGCCATCCTGGAACTTCGCGCCGAGCAGCGCGAGAATGCCCATCGCCAGCGCGGTGATCATGGTACGGGTGCTCCACAGCAGCACGAGATGCGAGGCCGCCCACAACCCGATCCCCCACATCATCGGGTGACGGGTGACCAGGAACACGCCCTTTGGTTCGGCACGCGCCTGCGCTTCGGCCATCGGGGTTGGCAGCGCGGGATTGCCGATGAGCGATCCCGCCAGCAGCACCATCGCAGGCCATGTCAGCACCGTGGCGATGATCCAGCCCGCATCGCCCGAACCGCCAAGATCCGCGGCAGGCGCGCCGATGAAGGCGAAATAGACCCACGCCAGCGTGGCAAAGCTCACCAGCGTATAGACGCCCTGAAACCCGCCCGCGCCCAGCGCTTTCACCATCGGCGCGCGCAAGGGGTGCGACATGGCAAAATGGCTGCCGACAAAGGCGATGTTCGCCGCGAGAAGATTGACAAGGGTCTGGTTCATGATCGCTCCCCCAAGGATGCCGCGAACCTAGCCTTCGATCCCGATCAATTCCACTTTGAATATCAATGTCGCATTGCCGGGGATCGGCCCGCGTCCGACCGGGCCATAGGCCATGTCGGCGGGGATCGCGATCTCGATGGTCTCGCCCACGCCCATGTTCGGGATGGCGACCTGCCAGCCTTTGACAAGCCGTCCGAGCGGGAATGTCGCCGGTTGCCCCCGCGCATAGGAGCTGTCGAACACCGTGCCATCAAGCAGCTTGCCCTCGTAATGGACGGTGACCACATCGGCGACACTCGGCTTGCGGTCTGAGGCCTGATAGGTGATCCAGCGCCAGCGCACCCCGCCTTCGGCGAAATGCCAGCCATCCTGCGCCGTGAGGCCGAGCAGATAAAGCTGCTGCTGCGCGTGCCACGTGGAGCTTTGCGGCTCCGGTTGGCCCTGTGCATGGGCAGGCGCAAGGCCGATCAGCAGCGCGCCGCCCAGCATGCTGGCGGAAAGACACCGAAACACCGCCTGCCTCACCAATCGAAGGCCTTGGGCCGCGCGCTTTCATCGAGCGTCTTGTAACGATCGCGCAAGCGGCTCTGGTGGCTGGCAAGATCCTGCTCGACCCCGCTAATATAGACCTTGGTGGGCACGCTGCCCACTTCGAGCGGATCGCCATCCCAGATCACCACATCGCCCAGCGCACCGGGCGCAAGCACGCCGGCCTTGCCGCCCATGCCGCTGATCGCTGCCGGGATCGAGCTGATCGCCGCGAAGGCTTCGCCCCAGGACAGCCCGCTTGCCCTCGGCACCCGCGAAAGCGCCACCAGATTGCCCGCCGTCTGCGGCAGGCGGCGCGGGTTCTGCGCGGCGTCGGCATTGATCGCCACCGTGACCCCGGCTGCCTTCATCCGTCCGACATTGCTTTGCGTTGCGGCAAGCTGCTGGAAGGTATCGGGCAGATCATTGAGCCCATTGGCAATCACCGGCACTTTGGCCGCGGCGATCTCGCTGGCGACAAGCCAGCCTTCGCTCACCCCGACCAGCACCAGATCAAGCCGCGGAAACTCCGCCTTCAATGCCAGTGCAGCGCGGATATCAGCCGCGCGTTCGACCGCGACGTAGAGCTTCTGCCGCCCGGTCACGACCGGCACCAGCGCTTCGGCATCGAAGCGCCCGAGCATGACCTTGTCACCCTTGGTGATCTCGGTGGTGCCGGGAATGCCGCTGCGCCCTGCCAGCGCCTGCGCCTCGCGCAGGGCGCTGCGGAACAGCACGTGGGCGGCGGCCCGGCTGCCGCCCGCGATGCGTCCGCCACCTTCCGACAGGTCAACCATCTGGAACGCGCGCGCCTGCATCACCGGATTGGCATCGCCATCCAGATCAATGATCGCGCCCTGCCCGCCGAAGATCGAGCCCGAAGGCATCGTCGTGCTGGCTGCGCGGGTGATCCCGGCGGCACGGTGGACAAGGATGTTCTGCGATGTCGGGTTGATCGCCTGTGCGGCATCAAGCGATGCACTGAAAGGCGCACCGCCTGCCCGGCTGTCATTCGATTCGTCGACCGCATCGACATCGGCAAGGCCAAGCGTGGTGATGGTGGCGAATAGGCCAGGGGTGACCCAACGCCCGCCTGCATCCATGCTCGGCACGCCTTGCGGCGCAGCGACATTGCGGCCCGCTGCGACCACGCGCCCGCCGCGCACCAGCACGCTCGCGCCGTCGATCGGTGCGCTACCATCGCCGATCACGACCTTGGCATTGGTGATGAGCATGTCCTGCGCCAGCGCAGGGGTGGCAGCGGTGAGAGCGGCGAGGCTGGCGCCTAGAGCAAGGAGGCGGTTCATTTCACATCTCCTTCGCCGGGCTGACCAAGCTCGAAATCGCTTACCGGCCGGGTCTTGGGGTTCATCGCATCAAACATCAACGCGCCATCGACCCAGACCTTTTCGGGCCGCGAATAGACACTCAGCGGATCACCGTTCCACAGCACGACATCGGCCATCTTGCCCTTTTCGAGGCTGCCGGTGAGATCGCCGATCCCCATCGCCTTGGCCGCGTTGTAGGTGATCCAGCCGATCACTTCGGCATCGGAGATATTGATCCCCAAGCGGCGTCCGGCCGCCTGCGCCTTGGCCGCTTCCTGATTGAGCCGCTGGATATCATTGGCATCATCCGAGTGGATGACCACGCAAGCCCCTTCGCGCTGGAGGAAGGCGGCGTTTTCGAGAATGCCGTCATAGGCTTCCATCTTGAAGCCATACCAATCGGCCCAGATCGCGCTGCACACGTCGTTTTCGCGCAGCAGATCGCCGATCTTGTAAGCCTCAACCGCGTGGTGGAAGGCGGTGACCTTGTAGCCCATCTCCTTGGCCATATCCATCACCAGCGCCATTTCATCAGCGCGATAGCAATGGTTGTGGACGAGAATTTCGCCGCGCAGCACGCCGGCCAGCGTCTCCTTGCCGAGATCGCGCTTCGCCTTATCGTTGTTGGCGTATTCGATCGCGTCAAACCAGGTCTGGCGGTTGACAGCAAGGTTGCCCATCCGGGTCGACGGCATCCGGCCGCGGCTGCCATAGACCCGCTTGGGATTTTCGCCGCAGGCCATCTTGAAGCCATAGGGCGCGCCGGGGAACTTCATCTGCTGCACGGTGCGGCCGGGCACGTTCTTGAGCGTTACCGAACGCCCGCCCATCAGGTTGGCCGAACCGGGCAGGATCTGCAAAGCCGTGATCCCGCCATTGGCGAGCGCGCGGGTAAAGCCGGGGTCTTGCGGCCAGACCGAATGTTCGGCCCAGACTTCGGGTGTGGTCGGGCTGGTGGCCTCGTTGCCATCCGAGTGGGCATCCACGCCGGGCGAGGGATAATCGCCAAGGTGCGAGTGGATATCGATGATGCCGGGGGTGACGAATTTGCCCGTGCCGTCGAACACCGCGATGTCGGCCGGGATCGGGGTATCGGGCCCGCCAACCGCGACAATCTTGCCACCCGACATGAAGACGACACCATTCTCGATCTTGCCGCCCTTGCCATCATAGATGGTGGCACCGCGGATCGCGGTCGCAACATTGGGAAAGGGCTTGTAGGTCGAGGCGAAGGGATCATCCTTCGGCCCCTTGGCGGCGAATGCGCGCGCCTTTGTGTCTGCCGCCGCTGCCGGTGCGCTGTCGCTTTGTGCGTTGGTGGTGGCGCAGGCGGCAAGCGCCCATGCGCTCACCAGCGCGAGTCCCGCGCTGCGCGTGAATTTGTATGCCATCAATTGCCCTTCCCGTTTTCCCGGCCACAGGTGTGACGGGAAAACGGGGGGATGTCCATGCTGTTGGACGATTAGCGTGTCAGATGATTCTTACTCAGCGGGGCGCGCGGCGGCGGGATAGGCCTCTTCCGCGGGCTCATCATCCTTGAGCGTATCGAGATGCATCAGCTTCTTGATCAGCGGGCTGACCACCAACACACCGACTCCGACGGCAATCGCGATCCAGCCGATCTGGCTATAGACGCCGAGCACCACTTCCTTGCCCGCGCCTTCACCCGAAGCGGCTTCCGATCCGGTGGCCGCCGCGATCAGCCCGGCGGCGAAATTGCCGGTGGCCGAAGCGAAGAACCACGTGCCCATGATGAGCGAGGCCATGTGCGCCGGGGCCAGCCGGTTCATCGCCGAGAGGCCGACGGGGCTGAGACACAGCTCGCCGGTGGTGTGGAAGAGATAGATCAGGAAGATGAACAGCACCGGGGTAAGATTGCCCGTCGCAGCGCCCGCCACCAGCACGAGGAAGCCGAAGCCCAGCTGCATCAGCGCGAGGCCGAACTTGGCCGGGGCCGAAGGCTCAAGCCCCTTGCGGCCCAGCCACGTCCACAGCCCGGCGAACAGCGGGGCAAGCAGCACGATGTAGATAGCGTTGACCGACTGGAACACCGAGGCGGGCACATCGAAACCGAAGATGGTCCGGTCAACATGGCGATCAGTGTAGAGGTTCAGCGAGGAACCGGCCTGTTCGAACAGCGCCCAGAACAGGATCGAGCCAAGGATCAGGAACATCGCCGCAAAGATGCGATCACGGTCATGCGGTTCGAGCTTCACCACCGCGGTGAACAGCACATAGGCCACCAGCACCGCGCCGCACAGGCCGAGCAAGGTGCCGACCACCGACTGATTCTGCACCAGCCACCAGCACACCCCGACAGCCAGGACGCCGACGGCGTAGAGGCCCCATTCGGTGCCCTTGGCCAGCGCCTTGGGCGGCTCGCCGCGGCCGAGCAGCAGCGGCTTGAACACGGTGAACACGACGAGGCCCAGCAGCATCCCGAAGCCCGCCGCGCCAAAGCCATAGGCCCAGCCATAGGTCTGGCCGAGATAGCCGCACAGGATCGAGCCGATCGCCGCGCCAAGGTTAATCCCCATGTAGAAAATGGTGTAGGCGCCATCGCGCCGGACATCGGTGCGCGGGTAAAGCTGGCCGACGATCACCGAAATGTTGGCCTTGAGGAAGCCCGAGCCGACGATGATGAAGGCCAGCGCCAGCCAGAAAATGTTGAGCGCCGCCGGATCCTGCCCGCCGCTACCTTCAAAGCCCATCAGGAAATGACCAAAGGTCAGCAGCACCGCGCCATAGGTCACTGCCTTGCGCTGCCCGAGATATTTATCCGCCAGATAACCGCCCAGCACCGGGGTGATGTAAACCAGCGCAGTGTAGGCCCCGTAGATCACGCCCGCCTGGCTGTCGGAAAACAGCCAGTGCTGGGTGAGATAGAAGATCAGCAGGGCGCGCATGCCGTAGTAGGAAAAGCGCTCCCACATTTCGGCAAAGAACAGAACGAACAGACCCTTCGGGTGGCCGAGGAAAGTCCCGGCGCTGTCCCCGTGCGGAAGCTCAGCAGTGGCCATGAAAAAAGATATCCCTTTTGCGCGCCCTCCCTCAGGCGCAATCCCATGGCGGCGCAACCTAGCGGACAATTTCCGCGTGTGAAGCTTTTGTTGCGCGTGCAACCATAATGTCGCGTGGCGTTCACCTTGACCTGCATGGCTGTATTATGGCACTGATGCACCTCGCCAGAGGACACACACGCTCATGAGCCCGAACCGGCCCGTCTATTTGAAGCTGCGCGATCAGATCGCCGCTGCCATCATGCTCGGCAAATATCCCGAAGGCGAAATGCTGCCTTCGGTGCGCGCGCTCGCGGCGGAACAGGGTGCCAACCCGCTGACCGTGGCCAAGGCCTACCAGCAGTTCCAGAATGATGGCCTCGTCGAAGTGCAGCGCGGGGTCGGCATGTATGTTGTCAAAGGCGCGGCGGAGCGGCTGCGCGCGCGGGAACGGGATCTGTTCCTGCGCGAGGAATGGCCCGAAATCCGCAGCCGCATGGAACGGCTCGGGCTGGATCCGGCCGAACTCACCCTGCGCGGCTAGGCTCCCAGCACTTTTCACAGGGGCAAAGGCTCCGCAACCAGCCGCAATTTCTGATAAAGTTGGCAATGCGGGATTGCGCGATGCCGCTCGGGCCGTCTATATCGAACGGGCCTAGGGTCGCGGGCACGTTGAGAACAACAGCGGGTATACCCGCCATAGATGCGGCCTCCATGCATAATGTTGGCCGGCATCGGGAGGCCAACATGATCCGATCCGAATTGCTGCACGAGCTGCATAAGGACAATCCTGAATTGCACGCCGACGAAATCGAACAGGTCGTCGACATTTTCTTTGATGAAATCGCCCAGCGCCTTGCCGAAGGTGGCCGGGTCGAACTGCGCGGTTTTGGCGCATTTTCGACGCGCGAGCGCGAGGCCCGCACCGGTCGCAATCCGCGCACCGGCGAATCCGTTTCGGTGGATGCCAAGCGCGTGCCCTATTTCAAGGCGGGCAAGGAAATCCGCGAGCGCCTCAACGCCGATTGAGGCACGCGTCGGACGCGAAATCGCACGGGTCGCACCCCTTTGGGTGCGGCCCGTTTCGATATGGGCGCCCGGCCGACAGGGGCAAATGCGCGATTGCCGATCCCGCGCTGTGCCATTATCGCCCGCGCGAACCACACAGCGGGTGTGGCGGAATGGTAGACGCCGGGGACTTAAAATCCCCTGAGCTTTGCTCGTGCGGGTTCGAGTCCCGCCACCCGCACCATTTCCGGTCAAAGCTGGGCACTCCTCCCTTTGACCGTGCGACACTTGCGGTTGCTCTCGCCAAAGCATTGAGATCACCAGATATCTTGATGTCTGTCCCGACACGGACCTGACTGATGAATGCCCGCGCTATGTTTTGACGAGCGTTAGCATCACCATTGTGCAGACGATCCCTCACGATTTCCCCAAATCTGCGCACGGCGTCAGGGGTGATTCTGCCTGGTCCCCGATTCAGCTGCTGCCCGAGTGTTCGCTTGGCAGCGTTGAGATCGTCGATCTCGGTGCGCACGGCCTTGATGCGCGCGCTGAGGCGTGCCGCCGAAACATCCGGAGCAGGTAGGACTCGGCACAGTTCAACCTGTCGAACTCGATGTCGGCCTCCCACCCACGGAAGCACCTTCGAGCGCAGTTTTAGGGACCCCAGCGCATATTCCGCTCACGCAGAGCGCCAATCCGCCGCCTGCCATCCTTGACACGCAATTGCCCAATACAGTTCCGCCGCGCCTCGATGCTGGCACTATGCCGCCGTCATACCCTGAGATCTCGATTGCGCCGCTTCGTGCCCTACCCATCATCCCTCCCTCTGACGAGCCGCCTGCAGCGCCGGTCGACATCGCGAACGAAATGTTCAGCGCGCTAAACAGGCCCACGCCGCCGCCGCCGGAACCAGATCCTGCGCCAGAGCGGAAACGGGAAACCGAAACCGAAGAGGACGAAGATGAGGGAGAAGAGCCCATCGGTCAGCCGGAAGATGCCCCGGGATATACTATGTCCACGTGGTGGCGCGATATTCTTCGGCGCGAAGGGCCCGCAAAGCCGCACAAAGGCATGGATGCAGATGAAGGCAAAGCCAGGGCAATCCGGCAGAAGGCCGCGTCCGATAGCGCTTCGAGCGACACGGCCACGCATGGTCTTGCGCGCGTCCTAGCCACGCGGGAGGAGGCCAGCGCACGTCGTCCGACACCACCTTCACAGCCGCAAAAGGCTCCGGAAAACCGTCACCCGCTTGACGATATCCTTGACGCGGAGTTCGCGCATCTTGCCGCTGGCGCGCTTGGCCATTGAGACATCGCGGATGAAAAGCGCGTGGCAGCACAAAGCGCCCAGACAGCGACCACTCTTGCCCGGCGCGACGGCCTTGACCGGGATGTCGCTGAATTCATCTTGTCGCTTGTTCCGCGTCTTTGCCGAAAGGCTGACTCAAAGGCCGTCAAGGAGGGGGATGACGCCATAATTGACAAGGTGGAAGCCGAAAAAATGGATCGGTTGCGCAAGGCACTTGCCGACGAGAAAATGCGCAAGCTGTGGCGACTTCTGCTCGCGCGGCTTGAGGAAGCAGGCAAGCGCCATGCCCGCCAGATGCGTGAAAAATGGCTCACAGCAGATCTCGGCAATGACGAAATGCGTGACCATAGGGCGTGGCTTGCGCGGCGAGCCCATCAGCGTTGGCCGGATACTGCCGCCTCACCGCCACCTCATCGAATGCTAGAGCAGGCCAAAGCTCATGACGAAAAATTGACGAAGCTGGAACTCGCACGGCGGCAATACGGATACGGTCCGGGGCGGTAAGCGGCAGCTAGCGACCGAGAGCCAGTCGTTGACGATCACCCAATTGAACGTCTGATTTCCCCAGAAGCCGTCATTCGTCTTTCTTGGTCGCGCGTTGGCCACGCTAATGACCCACCTTGGTAAGGTTCTGCCAATAGGCCGGCCCCCAAGCCCCTCAAACAGTTGTTGCCGACGCTAGCAACCTTCGCCAAGTCAGCGGAATGAAGCTGCTGCGCAACCCGATCCGCCTTGTGCCGAGCCTGTTTCTGCTCGCCATAGGTATCGGGACATTATTGCTCAGCCTTCCGGTCGCGACTGCCGACGGCACCCGCGCGCCAATCCTGACTGCGCTATTCACCGCCACCTCGGCCGTCGCGGTAACCGGGTTGGTGGTCGTCGATACCGGCACTTACTGGTCACCGTTCGGGCAAGTGGCGATCCTGCTCATGTTCCAGATTGGCGGACTGGGGATCATGACAGCGGCCACGCTGTTTGGCCTCATAGCCGGACGCGGGTTCGGTTTGCACGACCGGATGGCCACCCAAGTCGAGCGCGGTCGGCTTGAGACCGGCGACGCATTGTCGGTGCTCAAGCTGGTGTTCGGCATCACCGTCGTGGTGGAGGGAATCGTCGCGCTGATCCTCGCGCTGCGCCTTGCCGTCAGCTATGATATGACGCTGGGGAGCGCCCTGTGGCATGGGGTGTTCCATTCGGTGAGCGCGTTCAACAACGCTGGTTTCTCGACCCATTCCGACAGCGTCATGGGCTATCAGAGCGATCCGCTGATCCTGGTGCCGATCATGCTGGCGGTGATCCTCACAGCGCTGGGCTTTCCGGTCATGCAGGATTTACGCGACAAGCGGTTCGAATGGAGGCGCTGGTCGCTGCACTCGAAGGTCACAGTATCTGGCACGGCCATCCTGCTGGCCATCGGCTTTGCCGCAATTCTCGCGATGGAGTGGGGGAATGCAGCGACGCTCGGCCCGATGGACGTAGGCACTAAGGTGCTCAATGCCGCGTTCCATTCGGTCATGCCGCGCACGGCGGGTTTCAACAGTGTCGATGTCGGCGGGTTTCATGACCAGACGCTGATGGTGACTTACCTCCTGATGTTCATTGGCGGGGGCAGCGCGGGCACGGCGGGCGGGATCAAGGTCACGACCTTTGTCGTCCTGTTCGCCATTGTGCTGTCCGAAGTGCTCGGTCGCCGCGATGCGGGGCTGTTTGATCGCCGTTTTGGACATGAGGTCGAACGACAGGCGCTGACAGTGACAGCGATGGCAGGCGGCATTATCTTCGCAGCGGCCACTTACATTTCATCGGTCACGAACCTTGCTTTGCCCGAGATCCTGTTCGAATGCATTTCCGCTTTCGCGACTGTCGGCCTTTCCACCGGCATTACCGCAGACTTGCCGCCCGGCGCACAGATCGTCATCGTGCTGTTGATGTTTGTCGGCCGGGTCGGCACCATCACTGTGGCTACCGCGCTTGCCATTGGCCGAAACCCTCGCCCCTATCGCTTCCCCAAGGAGAATCTCATTGTCGGCTGACAAGCGCAAACCTGTCCTCGTCGTCGGACTTGGCCGTTTCGGCGGCGCAGTGGCACGCACCCTGACCAGCATGGGCAACGAGGTGCTGGGCGTGGATAGCAATCCGCAGCTTGTGCAGGAATATGCCGCCGATCTGACCAAGGTGATCGAAGCGGACTGCACCGATGGAGATGTGCTGCGCTTGCTGGGCGTGGCTGATTTCGAGGCCGCGGTTGTTGCCATAGGCACGGATATCGAGGCCAGCGTGCTGACTGTTCTGGCGCTGTCCGATCTCGGCCTCACGAACATCTGGGCAAAGGCGAGCAACGCCAATCACACGCGCATCCTGGAACGGATCGGCGCGACCCATGTGGTCTTTCCCGAGCAACGCATGGGCGAGCGGGTCGCGCATCTGCTCAACGAACGGCTGCTCGACTTTATCGCTTTCGACGATCAGTTTGCCATTGCACGCCTCGCCGCGCCCGAGCCTATCGTCGGGCTGCCGCTGGTCACCAGCGCTTGCCGCAAGAAATATGACGTGACGGTTGTGGGTGTGAAGCGCAAGGGCGAGGCCTTCATTCACGCTGTCCCGGACACGATCATCTTCCCGGATGATGAATTGGTGGTGTCGGGCCGGATCAGCGACATCGAGCGGTTCTCCGCGATCTGAAGTGCGGAGGCTATCCGGCGACACGGTAACCCACCCCCGGCTCATTGATGATCAGTTGCGGCGCGCTTGGGTTGGGCTCCAGCTTGCGACGCAAGGATCGCACTGCCACGCGCAGGTAGTTGAGATCATGGCGATGAGCCGGGCCCCAGACCAGTTCCAGCAGGCGTTCGTGTGTCACCACCCGTCCGGGATGATCGGCCAGCGTCCAGAGCAGATCGAATTCGCGCGGCGTAAGGTCCACATGCTCGCCCCGGACGACAACTTCGTGCGCGTCCCGGTCGATATGTCCGCCGGCGAACTCACGCCGCGCGGTGGTGGAGAGCGGCCCCGCCTTGCGGCGCAGCGCCGAGCGGATGCGGGCGAGGAGCTCCTCGCTGTCGAACGGCTTGGTTACGAAATCATCGGCCCCAAGGTCGAGCGCGGCGACTTTCTCCTCGGTGGCGTCGCGGGCGGTGAGCACAATCACCGAAAGCCCAAGTGCCGCAAGCTGCGGCACCACCTCCAGCCCGTCACGATCAGGCAGGCCCAGATCGAGCAGGGCGACCAGCGGTGCAGGCGCGGCACTGGCGATGCGCAAGGCTTCGGCAGCGGTGGCGGCCTCGACGTGAGCGATGCCAGCCCGATCAAGCGCGCCGATCAGCAGCCGCCGGATGGCGGGTTCGTCGTCGATGATCAGCACATCCTTACGCATTGGCAGGTTCAGTTCGCGAGTTTGAGGCCGGGAGGCGAACCGCAAATTCAGCCCCGCCATCGGGCCGGTTGTCAGCCGATATCACACCGCCCACCGCCTCGACGAGGTTCTTGGCGATCCACAGTCCGAGACCCGTTCCCCCGACCCGGTCGCTGCCCTCAAGCCGCGCGAAGCGTTCGAACAACCCGTCGTGCTGTGCGGGCAGACCGGGTCCGCGGTCGAGCACCCGGCAGGTCACGTGGCTACTATCGCACTCAAGCACAATCTCCACAACGCTGGTCTCTGGTGAGAACTTCAATGCATTGTCGACAAGGTTGATCAGCGCATGGCGGAGCAGCACCGGATCGCTGGCAATCAACGGGCCATCGTCGGGGATACGGGTCACGACTCTGCCGCCTTCGCGGTTCTGGCGCAGATCGCGTAGCACGGCGTGGATCACATCGGTAAGATCGATGCTCTCGATGCGGGGCTTGACCCCGCCATCCTCGATGCGTGACGCCTCCAGAAGATCGCCTAGGAAGCGTTGCAGGCGGCGGGCTTCGCTGCGGGCGATCAGCACTTCTTCGGCATAGGCACCTTCCGCCGGGATCGCCTCGGCAGCAGCAATGACCGAGGTGAGCGGTGTGCGCAGGTCATGGGCGATGCTGCCCAGCAGTGCGCCGCGCAGGCGGTCCCGTTCGCGCAGGGTGCCGACCTGCCGGGCCTCGTCCTCCAGCACCAGACGCTCATGCGCCAGCGCGGTCTGATCGATCAGCGAGGCAAGCAGCGTCGCATCGTCGGCGCGGATGATCCGGCCCTGTTCGGGGCGTGCGACGCCCAAGGCTCCCATGATGCCGAGCGCGGTCTGGAGCGGGTGGAACTGCCAGTCGGAGGCATTGAGCGTGCCGGTGTCGCGCCCGGTCACCTCGCCGCGCTCCAGCGTCCAGCGCGCCGCTGCCTCGTCGACAAGGCTGAGCGCGCCGTGAGCCGGATTGCCGCGCACGGTCAACCGGTCGCCTTCAAGGCTGACGATGATGGCCTCCACATCAAGCAGCGCACCGATTTCGCGGCAAGCAACCCTCGCTGTGTCCTCGCGATCCGAAAGCCCGCCGAGCAGCCCGGCAAAGCGCGCAAGCGAGGCATTGAGCCGAGCGACACCGGCGCTGGTCTCGGCCTGACGCCGCACCTTGCCCGCCAATGCGCCGATCACACTTGCCACCAGTGCAAGCACCACGAAAGTGATGACATCGGCAGTGTCATTGATGATCAGCGTAAAGCGCGGCTCGGTGAAGAAGTAGTTGTAAGCCAGCGCCGCAAACCCCGCCGCCCACAATCCGGCATAGGTCCGCAGCAGGCTCGCGGCGATGATCACCGGCACCAGCAGCAGCATGTCGATCGCCCCGCGTGGTAGCCAGCCTTGTGCTGCGAACACCGGGCCGACCGTCGCGGCGACGATTACCAGCGCTGACAGGGGGGCGCGCCACGGATGGTAGTCACTGGTTCGAGCCGGGCGTTCATCGGCATCTTCAAGCGGGACGATCTGCACTGCAATCCCGCGCGCCTTGCGGATCACGTCCTGCGCGATGGAACCGTGCCGCCATTCGAACCAACGGCTACGGCGGCTCTTGCCGATTACGATCTGGCTGGCCCGAAGCTCGCGCGCCTGATCGACCAGCGCCTGCGCCACATCGGTTGCCGCCACTGTCATCAGCGCCGCACCCAATGACGATGCCAGCGCCAGGTTCTCGGCCAGCTGCTCGCGCTGTTCCCCGACGACCCCGCGCGCACCGCCGCTCTCGACCACCACTGCCGTCCACGGGGCATAGGCAAGATCAGCAAGGCGTTTGG
Organism: Erythrobacter epiphyticus; assembly: GCF_034653295.1. Lineage (NCBI taxonomy): Bacteria > Pseudomonadati > Pseudomonadota > Alphaproteobacteria > Sphingomonadales > Erythrobacteraceae > Erythrobacter > Erythrobacter epiphyticus. The sequence continues at coordinate 241,930 of NZ_JAYEEU010000007.1, forward strand.
CGTGGCGGATCACCTGCGCGCCGCCCTTGCCCGGGCTGACCGCCACGAGAATACGCTCGCCCACCGCGTAATCGCCTTCGTCCCCGGCGAGGGCGAGCTGATCGGTCAGCCGCCGGTCAACCGATCCCGCGGCAAAGCGCAAAGCCAGTTCCCGTAAGGCGGCGAGCTTCGATGGCGTGAAGAAGTTCGTCAGTGCTTGCCCGGCAGTATCGGCAAGGTAGACCTTGCCCGCCCGCAGCCGTTCGATCAGCGCCTCGGGCGGGAGATCGACAACGATGATCTCGGCGGAATCGAGGATGCTGTCGGGCACTGTCTCGCGCACCCGGACATGGGTGAACCCGGCGACAAGATCGTTGAGGCTCTCGATGTGCTGGATGTTGAGCGTGGTGGCGACGTCGATCCCCGACACCAGCAATTCGGCGACATCCTGCCAGCGCTTGGGGTGGCGGCTGCCCGGCGCGTTGGTGTGGGCGAGTTCATCGACGAGGATCAGGCCAGGACGCCGTTCCAGCGCGGCGTCGATGTCGAATTCATCGAGCGTGTGGCCCTGATAGGCAATCGCCCGGCGCGGCAGCACTTCGAAGGGCTCAAGCAGCGCAGCTGTGTCGCTGCGTCCGTGGGTCTCGGCCACGCCAACGAGCACATCGAGGCCTTCCGCCTGCCGCCGAGCAGCTTCCTGCAACATCCGGTAGGTCTTCCCCACGCCGGGTGCAGCACCAAGATAGACGGTCAGCCGCCCTCGCTCCTCACGCTGTGCAAGGCGCAGAAAACGCTCGGCATCATTGGCGGGGCGCGGCTCGTCCATGAATCCCGCCTACTGCGCCTGCCGGTCGAGCGCCAGATTGAGTTCGAGGACGTTGACGATCCGCTCCGGCGCAAAGGGGCCAGCGGCGCTGACTGCCTGAGCCTCGATCAGGCGCCTGACCTCGGCAGGCGCTAACCCGCGTGCAGCGGCAACCCGGTCTGCCTGAAAGAGCGCTCCTTCAAGGCTGACATGCGGATCAAGCCCGCCACCTGATGCCGCAACAAGATCGGCGGGGATCGGGATATCCGCCGTCGCACCGTAGCGGGCGATGAGCTCTTTTGCCCGGTCCGTCAGCTCCGGACTGGTCGGCGATGTGTTGCTGCCGCCCGCACCCATGCCGTCGTAATCCACCGCCGAGGGCCGCGGCCAGAAGTAGCGGGGGCTGCTGAAGTCCTGCGCGATTAACTTGCTGCCGACCGCCCGGCCATCGGCTTCGATAATCGACCCATTCGCCTGAAACGGTGCGACGCTCTGTGCGAAGGCCAGCACCAGCGCCGTGTAGCCCACGACGCATATGGCAAAGGTCACCAGCCACAAGCGCAGTGAGGGGAGAAGATATTGCATCGGTCAGTGCTCCTTAGCGCATCAAAGTGACATGCTCGGCGATCGGGCCAAGCGCGGCGGCAGGGAAGAAGGTCAGCGCGCCGAAAATCAGGATGACGATGAACAGCATCACCCCGAAGGTCGGCCCCTCGACGCTCAGCGTCCCCGCGCTCTCGGCGCTGCGGCGCTTGGCCATCAGCGATCCGGCGATGGCGAGCGGCACGATGATCGGCAGGAAACGTCCGATCAGCATGACGAGGCCGGTGGCGATATTCCAGGCGAGGGTATTGTCGCCCAATCCCTCGAACCCCGAACCGTTGTTGGCGGCGGCGGAGCTGAACTCGTAGAGGATTTCCGAGAAGCCATGCGCGCCAGTGTTGTTTAGGGTGTCCAGCCCCCACGGGGTCGCAGCAAACAGCGCGGTGCCGCCGAGGATCAGCAGCGGGTGGGCAATTAGCGCCAGCACCACGAGCCGCATCTCGCGCCCCTCGATCCGGTGGCCCAAGTATTCGGGCGTGCGCCCCACCATCATCCCCGCCACGAACACGGCGAGCCCGATGTAGAGGAACATGTTGATCATGCCGACACCGATGCCGCCGAAGGTTTCGTTGAGCCACATTCCGGCCATCGGCACCAGGCCGGTGAGCGGATTGAGGCTGTCATGCATCGCTCCCACCGAGCCGTTGCTGGTCGCGGTAGTCAGCACTGCCCATAGCGGGCCGGTGGTCGCACCAAGGCGCAGCTCCTTGCCTTCGAGGTTGCCGACGTCCTGCGTGACGGCAAGCCCTGCGAAGGCCTGCGTCGGCGCGCTCTCGAAGGTGACAGCAGCGGTGAGCTTGATCGCCAGAAGGGCTGCCATGACACAGAAGATCACGGCGGCGTGCCTGGGGCGGCCGATGATGCGCCCGAACATCCACACGCAGGCCATCGGGATAAGAATAATCGCGATCATTTCCAGCGCGTTCGACCAGAATGTCGGGTTTTCCAGCGGGTGTGTCGAGTTCGGCCCGAAGAACCCGCCGCCATTGGTGCCGAGTTGCTTGATTGCAACGAAAGCAGCGGCCGGTCCGCGCGCAATGGTCTGGGTCGCGCCTTCCAGTGTCGTCACCTCCGCTGCTGCGAGCAGGGTCATCGGCACGCCCGCCAGCGCGATGGCACCCGCCAACAGGATTGCGAGCGGCAGCAGCAGCATGAAAGCAGCACGTTGCACATCGAGGAAGAAGTTGCCCATGCTGGCCTTCCCCCCGATGCCGCGCGCCAGCGCTGCCAGCGCGGCAATCCCGGTCGCCGCCGACACGAATTGCAGCCACATCAGCCCGCCCAATTGCGCGAGGTAGCTCCAGGTGCTCTCACCCGAATAGTGCTGGAGGTTGGTGTTGGTGGTGAAGCTCGCCGCCGTGTTGAACACAAGGTCGAGGCTGGCAGCGCCCTGGCCATCGGGGTTCAAGGGCAGCAGATGCTGGGTTGCCAGCAGGACAAAAATGAAGGCGAACATCACCACGTTGAAGGCGATCAAGGCGAGCGAGTATTGCTTCCAGTTCTGCTCTTGCGTGCCGCCCGCGGCAGCGGCGAACAGCTGGTCTGCGCGTGCAAATCGGCCGGAGAACAGTGCCGCCATGTATGCGCCCAGCGGCCAGGAGAGCAGCGCCGTGCCTCCAACGATGAGAGCAATGGTAAGAATGCTTGCAAGCATGGGGATTTCCTTTGCGGCTCAGACACGGTGAAGTTCAGGCAAGGCCAAGGCCGGACACGGCGAGGTCGATGAGCTTGATGCCGACGAAGGGCGCGATCACCCCGCCGCCGCCGTAGATGCCAAGGTTGCGCAGCAGCTGGCTGGCTGCGGGCATGGGGCGATAGGCCACGCCCTTCAGAGCCAGCGGCACCAGCAGGGGAATGATGATCGCGTTGAAGATGATCGCGGACAAGATCGCGCTGTTGGGACTCGCCAGCCCCATCACATTGAGCGCGCCGAGCCCGGGATAGAGCACCACGAAGATCGCGGGCAGGATCGCGAAATACTTGGCGACGTCATTGGCGATCGAAAAGGTGGTCAGCGCGCCGCGGGTCATCAGCAATTGCTTGCCGATGCCCACGACCTCAATCAACTTGGTCGGATCGCTGTCGAGATCGATCATGTTCCCCGCCTCGCGCGCGGCCTGGGTGCCGGTGTTCATGGCGACGCCCACATCCGACTGGGCGAGTGCAGGCGCATCATTGGTGCCATCGCCGCACATGGCGACCAGCTTGCCCTCGGCCTGTTCCCTGCGGATGTAGGCGAGCTTGCCCTCGGGCGTCGCTTCGGCGAGGAAATCGTCCACCCCTGCCTCGGCGGCAATGGCGGCGGCGGTGAGCGGGTTGTCGCCGGTGATCATCACCGTGCGGATGCCCATGCGGCGCAGTTCGACAAAGCGTTCGCGGATACCTGCCTTGACGATGTCCTTGAGATGCACCGCGCCCAGCAGGCGTCCGTTCTCAGTCACCGCCAGCGGCGTGCCCCCAGCCTGCGCGATCTTGTCGGTGATGCGGCGCAGTTCGGCGATGGCGGGTTCGGGGAAGTCCCCGAGCCTCAGAACGGCATCGACCGCACCCTTGCGGATGCTGCGACCCTGCTGGTCGATGCCGCTCACCCGCGTCTGCGCGGTGAAGCCCACCACCTCGGCGTCAGGCGCAAGCGGCTCGCCTTCGCCTGCCAACAAGACGATCGAGCGGCCCTCAGGCGTCTCGTCAGCGAGGCTCGCGAGACGGGCGGCGGAGATCAGGTCAGCCTCGGCCACCCCGGTCAGAGGCACAAACTCGCTCGCCTGCCGGTCGCCTATGGTGATCGTCCCGGTCTTGTCGAGTAACAGCGTGCCGATGTCGCCCGCTGCCTCGACCGCGCGGCCCGATTTGGCGAGCACGTTGAAGCGGATCAGCCGGTCCATGCCTGCAATGCCGATGGCCGAGAGCAGCCCCGAAATGGTGGTCGGGATCAGCGCCACGAACAGCGCGATCAGCACCGGGATAGGAATGCTCCCCCCGGCATAGGCGGCGAAAGCAGGCAGCGTCCCGACCGCGATCAGGAACACCAGCGTCAGACCGGTGAGGAGGATGGTCAGCGCGATTTCATTAGGCGTTTTCTGACGGCTCGCGCCCTCGACCAGCGCGATCATCCGGTCGAGAAAGCCGCTGCCGGGTTCCGCTGTCACGTTGATCTGGAGCTGGTCGGAGATCACGGTCGTCCCGGCAGTTACCGCAGAGCGGTCTCCTCCCGCTTCACGGATTACGGGGGCACTTTCACCAGTGATCGCCGCCTCGTTGACCGAGGCAACTCCGGCGACCACCTCCCCATCAGCGGGAATCTGCTGGCCTGCGACCACGATCACGATATCGCCGCGCTTCAGCTGAGTCGCAGGAACCTGTTCCCTCAGCCCGTCGCGCCCGATGCGGCAGGCGGTCAGCTGATCCTTGGTCGCCCTGAGGCTCGCTGCCTGCGCCTTGCCGCGCCCTTCGGCGAGCGCTTCGGCAAAGTTGCCGAACAGCACCGTGACCCACAGCCAGAACACCAGCTGCCCTTCGAACAGCGCATCGCCGGTGCCCATCGCAAGGTGATAAAAGAAGATCAGCGTTGCTGCCGCTGCGACGACCGCCGTGGTGAACATCACCGGATTGCGTATCAGCGTGCGCGGATCGAGCTTGGTGAAGGCTCCGCGCGCGGCGGGGCCCAGCAGCGCGCGGTCGAATATGCCGGTGGCAGCCATCAGAACCGCTCCGGCCGCAGCAGCACGATGCCGAGGTAAACAAGCAGGCCGAGCGCCACCAGCGCCGCCAGCAGAAGGTCGAAGGTCATGAAGGCTCCTTTCGCATTCGCAAAAGGGCCAATGGCGCAAGGCGGCGTGAAATCTCGCCGGGGGAAAGGGCCCTCAGGCATTAAATCTGCGTGAAATTGAGTCTGACTTGATCGATGATGAGATAGCTTTTCACGCAGATTTCACGCGGCACATCGGCATTCCGCATGGTGATTTAAGGCGCATCGGGACGAAAAGCGGGGCTGTCGAGCGGCGCACAGGCCGCAATCAGGAGCTTCCACAATGCGTTTTCGGTTTTTCCCTGCCGCTGCGGCCTGCGCCATGATGTGTGCCGCGCCACCTCTGTCCGCTCAACATGCCCCCACCGCCGGGCCGGTTGATGAGCGCGCGCCGATCTGCACCGATCGCCCGACCAAGGGCACAGCAGCTTGCACCGTTCCCAAGGGCATGATCCAGATCGAAAGCGATGCGATCCTCTGGACCAGAGCGACCACCGGAGGGGAGCGCAGCGATGCGCTGCTCTACACCAACCCGACCGTGAAGTTTGGGCTGACCGACAGCAGCGACATCCAATTCAACCTCGCCCCCTTGGTCGAAGTGCGCAGCCGCATCGCCGGGCAGACCGTCACGCAGCAAGGGGTGGGTGATCTGACGGTGCGCTTCAAACAGCGCCTGACCGATCCCGGCGACCGCGTTCAAATCGCCGTAGTCCCCTTCGTCAAAGTCCCGACCGCCGAGCGCGGGATCGGCAATGGCGAATGGGAGGGCGGCCTCGTCACATCGGTGCAAGTCCCCGTCGGCCCCGCGACGCTGACCATGGTGCCGCAATTCGCACTGCTCGCCGACAGTCTGAAGCCCGACAATCGTCACATCGAGTTTCAAGGTCTGGTCAACCTCGCCTATCCGCTGGCCTCGCGCACCACGATGGCGGTCGAACTGTGGACGGCGCAGAACTGGGATCCGTCAGGGACGGTGCGTCAATACTCGGCCGACGCGGCGATCAGCCATCTGTTGAACAACAACCTGCAGATCGATTTCGGTGGCAATTTCGGCCTCAATCAGGCGACGCCGGCCGTGCAGCTTTATGCCGGCGTGTCAGTGCGGTTCTGACGCCTCCCGTTGAAGGGAAGCGGTCGACACTGCGATGACCGGTTTCGGGTCAATTTGACGATGGCGTTGATTGTGAATAGAATCCTGATGTGCCGCCATGATCGGCCCGAGCTGGGCAGGGTCAGCTGCCGACCCAGAGTCGGTCGTTGGCGGCCGCCGCGTTGAACGACTGGTTCCGCCAAAAGCCGCCATGCAGCTCTCGGGGTCGTGCACCGCCCGCTTACGATCGTTCGTCGGTGGAGAGCGGAATGGCAGTTTCGCCCTGTTTTCCGCATCAGGAATTGTCGATGTTACACGGTGACATGGCAATTTCTCTGCGCTAGTGGCGCGCCCGTAATGACCTGCCTTCGCGCCTTATCCCATAGATATGCCCGGCTCGCGCTGGTGCTCGTGGTGGTCGCCCTGGCGGTAAAGGCGCTGGTGCCCGCAGGCTACATGATCTCTGCCACGGGCGATCGCTTTCTGACGGTCACGATCTGCGCCGATGCCAGCGGCACGCCGAAGCAGATGCGGATTGCCATTCCTGACAAGGATGGGACGGGCGGCGATCATTCAGAGGCGGCGGACAAATCCCAGCCTTGCGCCTTTTCGGGGCTTGGTCATGCCGCGCTGGGCGGGGCCGATCCGGTTCTGCAGGCCGCCGCGCTGGCGTTCATTCTGCTGGTCGGGTTTGCGCCGCTCCGGGCGCCACCTGCCCGCGACATCCCCTTTCTGCGCCCGCCGCTGCGCGGGCCGCCTTCCCTTTCCGTCTGATCGTCAGACCGTGCGCGTGGGGGACTGAACCCCGCTCGCAAGGCCCTCTCGTTCACTGACCCGCAAAGCAGGGTCGCTGGCGCTGCGCCGCATCGCGGCCACGCGCTTACGGAATTTCGGGATACATCATGCAAATCAATACTGTGAAGCGCGCTCTCATGGGCGCCACCATGCTTGCCGCCACCACCACCGCCTTCGACGCCCCGCTCCATGCGCAAGGGATCGGCCAACGGCAGGACGAGATCATCGTCACCGCCAGCCTCCAAGGCACCGCCACTGCCCCCACGCCTGAGGCTGCCCGCAAGGAACTGGAGCGCGTCCCCGGCGCGACAGGCCTCGTCGAGGACGAAGGCTTTGCCGACATCTTCGCACAGTCCATCGGCGATGCGCTGGAACTGACCCCCGGCGTCTTCGCCGACACCAGCGCCCCGCGCGAAAGCCGCATTTCGATCCGCGGATCGGGGCTTAATTCCAGCTTCGAGCGGCGCGGGCTCACCGTGCTGCGCGACGGGGTGCCGATCAGCCGTGCCTCGGGCGCGACCGAGTTTCAGGAAGTCGACCCACTGACGGTGCGCTACATGGAGGTGTTCAAGGGCGCCAACGGGTTGCGCTATGGCGCAGCCTCGCTGGGCGGGGCGGTCAATATCGTCAGCCCGACCGGGCGCACCGCCCGCGCGCCGATTGCCCTGCGCGCCGAGGGTGGTAGCTTCTCCACCTTCCGCGGCAATGCTTCGCTGTTCGGCAAGAGCGGGGATGTCGACTATTGGGGCGGGATCACCGGCCTCACCAGCGACGGCTACCGCGAACACAGTGAAGTGCGCAGCCTCTATGGCCACGGCAACCTTGGCTGGCGGGTGTCAGACAATATCGAGACGCGTTTCTACGTCACCGCGCTGTCGGACAATTTCGAACTTGCAGGCTCTCTTCGCCTTGCCGACGCCCTCGCCAATCCGCGCGCAGCGGGACGCCCGGTCCGCGCCGGGCCGGTGGTGATCGACCCCGGCCCGGTGGCGGATGACTGGGACCGCAATCTCGATGTCTACCGCGTCTCGAACCTCACCGTGATCGACCTCGGCTCGGCCGATCTTGAGTTCGGTGCATGGTATGCGCGCCGCAATCTCGACCACGCGATCACCCGTTTTGCCGGGATCATCGTGCAGGGCGAGGATGAGGTTGGCGTTTCGACCCGCTTGTCCGGCAGCCTGCCCTTCCTTGCTCCCCAGAGCCGCTGGCAGGTGGGGGCGATCTATGCCTCCTCGAGCAATGACGCGAAGACCTTCGCCAACAATTCGGGCGCGCGGGGGGCGCTGCGCACGCAGTCCGATCAGGATTCGGACACGCTGACGGTCTATGGCCAGGCCGATCTCGGGCTGACCGAGAGCGTCACGCTGATCGCAGGCGGACAATATGCCCGCGCCACCCGCGATGTGACCGCGATCCTCAACGCGGTGACCGGCCGGGGCGAATATGACCAGTTCAACCCGCGCGTCGGCCTGCTGGTGGATGCGGCCGAGGACATCCAGTTCTTCGGCAATATCAGCCGCAGCTTCGAGGCGCCGAGCCTTGCCGATCTCACCAGCGGTGGGGCCTTCCCCTTCGCGCCGCTCGATCCCCAGCGAGCGACCGTGTTCGAGGTGGGCACGCGCGGGCAGGCGGGCATCCTCTCGTGGGATATTGCGCTCTACCGGGCCGAGCTGGAGAACGAGTTCCTCGACCTCGCCGTGCCGGGCGCGCGCGGGCTGGTGACGGTGACGGCCAATGCCGACCGGACCGTGCATCAGGGGCTCGAATTCGGGGTCGACCTGCGCCCGTTCAAGGCGGCGCTGGAGCAGAACGGTCACGCCCTGCGGCTGAGCGCGGCCTATACCTTGAACGACTTCAGCTTCGATGGCGACGCCACTTACGGCGACAATGATCTCGCGGGTGTCCCGCGCCATGTGCTGATCGCCGAGGCGCGGTTCGACCAAGTGGACCGGTTCTACCTCTCCACCACCCTGCGCTGGATCCCGGAAGGACCGTGGGCGGACTACGCCAACACCGAGCGCGCGCCGGGCTACGCCATCGTCCAGCTTACCGCCGGGGTCACGCTGACCGATGGCATCGAACTGTTCGGATCGGTCGAGAACCTGTTCGACACGGTGTTCATCTCCAACGTCACCACCAACGCCAACCAGCGCCTTACCAACGAGGCGATCTACACCCCCGGACAAGGGCGCGCCGTGTTCGGCGGCCTGCGGGCGAAGTTCTGAGGAGGCGGGTGATGAGCGCAAAGAACAAGACCGCACGCTGGTCATACTCCAAGCACCAGTGGCTGGGGCTGATCGGCGGGATCAGTCTCCTGGTGTGGGGCCTGTCCGGCCTCACCCATATCGCCATGGTGCTGTTCGGCCCGCAGCAGGCGCAGTTCATGCCCCCTGCGGCCACGGTGGCGCTCGAAGGGGCGCGGCCGATTGCCGCAACCCTTGCCGAACGGGGCATTGCCGAGGCGGTGGCGGTCAAGACCGTCCCCGCACCCGGCGGCGGGGTCATGTGGCAGGTGACCCCTGCGGCGGACGGCGCGCGGCGCTACTTCCGCCCCGCCGACGGCAGCGAGGTGGCGAACGGCGACCGGGCACAGGCCGAATTCCTCGCCCGCCACTATCTTGCGACCGACCGGCCGATCACCTCGGCCAGACTGCAAACGCAGTTCGACGCCGATTACCCCTGGGTCAATCGCCTGCTGCCGGTGTGGAAGCTGGAATTTGCAGGCGACGACGGCCTCACCGCCTATGTCCATACCGAAACCTCCAGCCTTGCAGGCGTCAACAACACCACCAAAACCCGCCTGCAAAGCGTGTTCCGGGCGCTGCACACCTGGGAATGGGTGCCGCCGGGGATGGACTGGCTGCGGGTGGTGGTGATCGCGCTGATGGTCGGGAGCCTGCTGGCGCTCGGCCTCACCGGCATCGCGATGCTGGTGACGGTGCGGCGCAAGAAGCGGCTGCCGGGCGCGCGCGGCTGGCACCGGATCGCGGGCTATGTGCTGGCGCTGCCGCTGATCATGTTTGCGGCTTCGGGAATCTATCATCTGATCCAGTCGGCCATGGTTCCGCCGCAGAGTAATCTCGCGATGGGCAGCCCGGTGAATGTCGCGAGCGGCAAATGGCCGATCGAGGCAGACTGGGCGCTGATCGCCAAGGACCGCGATATCGCCTCGGTCGCGCTGGTTGAAGGGGCTGAGGGCCAGCCGCTCTACCGCATCGGCCTTGCCCCGAAAGGCCCGATGGGCGGCGGCGAGCATGACCACGGCCCTGCCAAGGCAGCGGCGGCGGCTCATGGCATGGCAGGGCACGACCACGCCGCGATGATGGCGGCGCAAGCCAAAGCCCCCACCACCGACGCGGAAATCCGCGAGGCGCGCTTTGCCGGGATCAAACCCGATGGCCCGGCGATCTACCTCGATGCGGCCACCGGCAATGTCGTGACGTCAGGCGACGAGGACCTCGCCCGCGCCATCGCCCGCCGCTTCACCGGCGCGCCCGACAGCGCGGTGACGGGGGTGGAACTGGTGACCCGCTTCAGCCACGAATACGACTTCCGCAACAAGCGCCTGCCGGTCTGGCGGGTCGATTACGGCGCGCCGGTCAGCGCCAGCCTGTTCGTCGACACGGGCGCGGGCGTGCTGGTGGATCGGGTTGCCGACGGCGAGAAGCCTGAACGTCTGGTGTTCAGCTTCATCCACAAATGGAACTTCCTGTTCCCGATCGGACGCCTCGCGCAGAATGTGGTGGTCGGCCTGTTTGCCATTGCTCTGATCGGCTTCATGGCGGTGCTGGGGCTGCGGATGGATCTGGTCCGCCGCCTTCGCGCGGGCCATGATCGCCAGAGGCGGGACGAGGAAGTTCGCGCAACGTAAGTCAACAGAGCGGTCTCTGCCGATCCTAATCGTAGTGTTGTCTGCTCCTCGTCGTCAGCGAGGAGCAGACCAATCATATCTCGGTGCTTTCGGCGAGTGTGAGCGCGCCTTCGACGTCGATCCCGAGGTAGCGCACCGTATGCTCGATCTTGCTGTGACCGAGAAGTATCTGGACGGCACGCAGATTGCCGGTCGCCCTGTAGATGATCGACGCCTTGGTCCGCCTCAGAGAGTGGGTGCCGTATTCGCTCCGCATCAAGCCGATCCCGCTTACCCATTCATCAACAAGCCGGGCATATTGGCGGGTGCTGAGGTGCCCGTTGCGATCAACACGGCTTGGGAAGACGTAATCGTCCACGCTGCCACCTCTGCGCTCAAGCCAGGCCAGCAGACTGGTCTGGGCATCTGTCAGCAACTTGAACTGAACAGGACGCCTTGTCTTCTGCTGCATGACAAGGGCGCATGTTCGGATTTGCCCGCCGCTAACAATATCGCCGATCTTCATTCGAACCAGGTCGCAGCCGCGCAGTTTGCTGTCGATGGCAAGGTCAAACAGTGCTCGATCACGCAAGCGGCGGCGTTCGTTGAGGTAAAATCGGATTTGCCATATCTGCTTCGGCTTGAGCGCGCGCTTCGCGCCAACAGTCCTTCCTGCATTCCAGACGGGGCGCTTAGTCGTGGTTGTTTCGTTTCCAGACGTTTCCATGATCGTTCTCCAGTGACCAAAATGGTCACATGAAGGATGCCCCTCGGCCTGAAGATTGAAAATGCTGCGGCTGTCGACCCAGACCCCGTCGTTCACGGTAGCGAAGTTGAATGTCTGGTTCCGCCAGAAGCCGTCATTCCGGTTTCGGGATTGATCGACGACCATGCTTATGACCGCAGCTGGGTGGAATTCGGAATGTCGGCTTTTGGTTCAGGACGACGCAATAGCTGACTTCCAAGTGGTCTACCGAGTATGGAAGATATGCGGAATAAGGCGTCAGAGCGTACATCGGATTTCTTGACCTATCCGGACACGAATCCCCCGAATTTTCTGTCAGCCGCAGAGATCATTTCCTGCAAACCGGCGACATGCTTCCGGAAAGCACGGCGGCCTTTTGATGTCAGGACGGCCCACGTCCGCTGACGACCATCGCGAGGTGCCTTTGTTATGGAAACATAGCCGGCTTCGGCTAGGGTTGAGAGGTGTTTGGAAAGTACAGAATCGCTGACATTCACTATTTCGCGGATAACCGCGAATTCAGCTTCATCGGCTCGGGCGAGAATGGCCGCGATCTGCAGACGCACAGGCGCATTCAGCACTTCGTCTAGGGCAACACTCATATGCCGCCTTCACGAATGTCTTTTCGATAAACCCTCTCCCAAGCGATGCTGAGCATTGAGGTTCCAAGAAAGACGATAGCCATGGTGATCCAGAATGTTGCATTGACCACGCCATCATCCAGTAGTGTCCGCACAAAGATTACTGCACTCAGATTTAGGGCGATGATGGCCCCTATAACCCAAGCGGTACGACCTCGCTGATAGCCGCTGACAAACATACCGTAGCGCTTTTTGTCGTCCCTCACTATCGCGATCGTAAGAACAATGGCCACGAGTAGAATGACCATCGCGAGCCCGCGCGGAAGTCCCACTGAACCGACAACGAGGGTCATTAGCAGACCCGCCGCTGCGTGCCGCCAAAAGGGCCACCGCATTCGCTCTGCCAAACGACCATTTGTGATTTCCAGCGCTATCAATGCAGTTCGGGCGTCTTTCATACTTGTCACCGTCTCAACTCCGTCCCGTCTGCAACAGTCACTGACGCATCCCTCGCCTTCGTGCGATGTTTGATGGTGCGGCTTGTCATATGCTGGGAAATGATAGGCCTGATCACCAAGCCAATCATATCGATCAGGATATGCACTGCAATTGGCTTGAGGATTGAGCCGCTCGATAAATAGAGCCAGAACATGAACACACCCACCGCTGTAGTTGCCATCGCGCCCTTCCAGCCTTGGTACCAATGCGCCATCCCAAACGCTGAGATTGAGATTAAGAGAGATGCGGCAATCGAACCGGTAGCCTCCATCGCCAGCAATGGCAGCGCTATCCGGTAGAAAATTTCTTCGCTGATGCCGGCGTTCAGCGCCAACGGAATGCACCAAGCCACCTCTTTGCGGTTGCGGGGCAAAAGGGCGTCGATGTCGCCAATCATTGGTTGACGCATCTTCTTCAGTCGTTTCCGCCAAACAATTGCACTGATGGTAAGCCCAAATGTCATTCCGACGGCTATTCCCAGCATACTTTCAAGATTGGGGCTTTCCGACGGTGATCGGGGCTTAATCAGTTCGATCACTGCGGCGAGTTCGGTGGGGAGATTCCACAGCGCATCAATCCGGCCGAGGGCTAGCAGCAGCACAACACCCCCGACGCCAAACAGTGCCATCGGCACCAAAGTCCACTTGCGATAGAAGCGTATACGATCGGCGCTTTCGTCAAACAGCTTGAACGCCGCATAGTCCCGAGAATCCCGCCAAGACATCCATAATAGTCCGGCCAAGACGCTTGAAAGCGCCAAACTCGCCACAAGGTTCATAGCTTCGTTCCTTCACTTTCCATGATGGAAAGTCTTTAGGTGACACTTTCCGTGACGGCAAGTGGTGAGTTTCCCTTGAGGAAAATGAAATTGGGCTCGATCGATCCCCGAAATCGAAACAGAACCAGGTCAAGCGGCCCCTGTCGGAGACCTAGGATCGTCCGCTTTTTGGAAAGCGTCGGCGAGCGCGGAACGTCTTCCTTGGGGTCGATTGCAGAATGGCAGGATTTTTTCAGATTCAAAGCAAAGCCGCTATGCCGCTTTTGGGATCTCGGATCAGCTCCCCTCATGGCTGTTGATGGGTGGTTAAGCGAATAGCGGCTCTTGGCGTCAATCTTTACCACCGCAGTCGAATAGCCTGACTGTTGCCATGACCAGATCCGGCAACCCACGCCGATCAGGCGTCGGCGGTATGGCGCAGCAGATTGTGATAGGTTGCTGTCAGCGCGATCACCGAGGGATCATCCAGTCCCAGCCTGGCCGCCAGCGTCTGGATCGCCTGATCCATTTGATACAGGTTTCCGCGAATGGTTGGATCGCGCACCATCGACTGGATCCAGAAGAAGCTGGCGATGCGCCGTCCTCGCGTTACAGGCTCGACCCGGTGGAGCGAGGACGCGGGATAAAGCACCCCGTCGCCCGCACCCAGCTTGACCCGCTGCGGCCCGAAATCGGTCTCCATCACCAGCTCGCCCCCGTCGTAGGCTTCAGGCGGTTCGAGGAAGAGCGTCATCGACAGATCAGCACGCACCCGCCAGTCAGTGCCAGACCGCACGCGCAGCGCATTGTCGACATGATTGCCGAACGCCTGCCCGCCGCTGTAGCTGTTGAACATCGGCGGATAGAGTCGGTGCGGCAGGGCGGCGGCGATGAATTGCGGGTTGCCCTGCAAGGCCGCCATCACCATCTGGCCGGCCTTGCGCGCGGCTTCGCTGTCTTCAGGCAATTGGAGGTTGTTCTTCACCATCCGGGCCTGCATCCCTGAGGTCACGGTCCCGTCGGTCCACTCGGCCGCGTCGATCACCGCGCGCAGCATCGTCACCTGCGCCGCATCGAGGATTTGGGGTATCGCAATCAGCACGTTCTTGGCCTTTTCTGCCTAAGGTGAGGACGAAGGGTATCTCCACGATGCCGCGAACCTTGACCGGTTGCCCTGCAATGCGCCGAGGCTGCCAGCGCCAGCCGCTGACCGCCTCGAGCGCGGCCTGATCAAGCCGGGGCGATCCGCTGGATCGTGCAACCGATATCGCCTCAACGTGTCCTTGCGTGGAGACGATGACAAGCAGGGAGACGGTCCCCTGCTCCTTCTTGCGCCTGCTTTCGCGAGGGTAGCGCGGCGGTTCGCCGGCCACAAGCGATGCCTCGAGACCATCGGACGAAACCGTCGCGGGCGAAGCCGAGGGTGCCGCTCTGGAGGGTCCTGCCGCCAAAGGGTGCTCGGGGGCCGGAACGGGAGCGTTCATTGCTGTAGTTGAAGGCAGTGCTCTCTCTGGCACCACCAGTGCTGCATTGGCGAACTCGAAGGGCACCGGAGGCGCGGAGATCGCGACAGTTTGCTGGGGTTCGGCGGGCTGATCGGGCGGCTGTTCGACCGACGAGGCTGGCGGTGGCGGAGGAGGAGGCGCGGATGAGGACAGGTCCATCGTCACCAGCCGCTCCACTTGCGGGGCGCCCGCCTGATGGCTCAGGCTCAGCGCCAGGGGCAGGAACGCCGCATGGGCGGCCGCCGCCAGCACCAGCCCGCGCAGGCTGGGGCGCCGAGCAGCGCCGAAGCCTGCGCCGCCCCCGCCTGCCGGGTCGAGAAGGCCGACGGCGGCCATCGCGGATCAGAAACCGACCCGCAGCGTCGCTACCACCGTGCGCCCTTCGCCGGGCACGGCGATCACGTAGCCGTCGGTAGCGCGGATGCGCTGGAGATAGCGCTCGTCGGCGAGGTTGTTGGCATTGACCTGCAAGGCGACGGTGTCGGTGAAGCTGTATTCCGCCATCGCGTTGAACAGCACGTAGTCGCCTGCCTGCCAGGCAGGGACAGTGAGGCTGGAATTGCGCGTCGCGAATTCGCCCACGTAGTTGAAGCCGCCGCCGAGCCTGAGACCGATGCCCGTGTCGTAGGTGGTCCAGAGTGTGCCGCTGTGCCGGGGCATGCCGGCCAACTCCTCACCCTCGGTGAAGGCTGATGCGGTCGCCGCTCGCAGGATCTCGGAATCGAGGAAGGTGTAGGCGGCAAAGATCTGCCAGGCATCGGTGATGTTGCCGGTCGCGGACATTTCCACCCCCTGCACCCGCTGGCGACCGGTGAGCGCGATATCGCCATCGACGGTGATCGGCTGATTGACGCGGCTGTTGCGGAACAGCGCCGCGGTAAGCGCAAGTCCGCCGTCCATCAGATCGACCTTCGCGCCGATTTCGTAATTCTCGTTCTTAAGCGCAGGCAGCGCGGCGTTGGCGGTCGTGACCGTGCCGGTCGCTGTGGCGGCAAGCGTCTGCGGCTGGCGCGCATCGGAATAGCTGACGTAAAGGCTGGCGTTCTCGGCCGGCTTCCAGACTAGCCCGGCCTGCCAGCTGAAGAGGTCTTCGGTGAATTCCCGCTCAGTGAGGGCGGCATAATTCGTCCCGCCCAGTTCGACCTCGAAGCGCTCGTAACGCCCGCCGAGATTGATGTGCAATGCCTCGCCGATCTTGAGCGTGTCGGTGCCGTAGATCGCGATCCGATCCGCGCTGTTGTCGAACAGGCCGAAGGTGCGCGATTGGGTGATGGGACCGGCGAAGTCGGGATCAGGGGCGAACAGGTTGCGCGCCGCTCCTGAAAGGCCGGTGGTGGTGATGGTTTCGCGGGTCAGGCTTTCGCGGCTGACCTCGGCCCCGATCACAAGCGCATTGCCGATCCCGCCCTCGCGCACCGGATGGTCGACCACCACAGCCGCACGCGCGGCGGCGACTTCGTTGCGGCTGATGCGGCCAAATCCTTGCGGGCCGCCGATCACATAGGTCGCACCAGCGGTGTTGCCGGCAGCGATCGCATTAACCGCGGCCTGAAGGCTGGCCTGACTTGTGGGGCGCGGGGTCGACCACACCGCCTCACGCCGCACCTCGCCCCAACGCACTCCGCCGGTCAGGCTGACGACGTCGCTGATCTGGTGATCGATCGTCACCGTGGCGATCAGCAATTCCTGATCTTCAAAGTCGATATTGCGCCACCCGTAATAGTTGCTGAGCGGGAAATTGGCCGCCGCGCCGCTCGCCAGCACGGGCACGCCATAATCGATGAGATTGTCATCTTCCTGATACTGGAGACTAGCGGTGACGGAGGTGTTCTGATCGAGCCCGAAGGCGAGCGAGGGCGCGATGCCGAAACGCTTCTGGCCCACGAAGTCACGCCCGGCGATGCCCTGTTCGTGCGCCATCAGGTTGATCCGCGCGGCGATGCCCTTGTCCGCGTCGAGCAGCACATTGGCATCGGCGGTCGCGCGCAGCCAATCGCGGTTGCCCACGCCCGCATCGGCGTTGACGAAAGTGTCGGCCACCGCTCGCTTGGTGACGAGATTGATTTGTCCGGCCGCACCGCCAGCACCCGAAAGGGCGGTGTTGGCGCCCTTGAAAACCTCGATCTGTTCGAGGTTGAACACATCCGAGCGGCTATATTGAAGACGGTCAGCAAAACCGTCGATTGCGATATCGTTGCTGGCATCGAAGCCGCGCAGATTGATGAAATCGCCCGATCCGGCACCGCCTTCGCCAACACCCAGCGTGATGCCCGGCACATTGCGCAGCGCGTCGGCGAAGCTGACCGCCTGGTTGTCTTGCAGGAAGCTCTTGTCGAGCACGGTGACTGTGCGCGGGGTATCGCGCAGCGGCTGGGTGACAAGCGGATTGCTCACACCCTCGGGCTTGTAGCTGTCTTCGATCACTGTGTCGGTGACGGTGACCCCGCCCAGCTTGCGCGCAGGCTCTGCATCTCCGGGCTGGGTTTGCGCCTGAGCCGGAAGCGCAAAGGCAGCGGCCCCCACACAGCCGAGCGCCAACATCCGCGGCACAAACTGGTTTGTCATCATTCGATCCCTTGCATCCATTGATCCAGAGTGTCGAGCCGCTATTGCGAGTCATTCGCAGAGTCAAGCGCTTTGTTGCGTGTCTCTGAAGATTTCGCAGGACGGTGTAAGATCAATATCTTGCAATGTGACGCCGGCTGCACAGATGGAAGGGCGTGGCATATTATTTTTATTGCAAACTATTTGCAATAAAGGTTAGGGGCGTTTGTCATTTTTGCAGGAGTCGTTCCCCCGTGGCCAGCCAACCCTCAGCCGAGGCACAGACCACACCCCGTGCCACGCGGCCAGCACCGGCAAGCCCCGCCGCGCGGGGCAAGCGCGGGACCCTGCGACAGTTCTGGCTGAAGCAACTTTACGCGTGGCACTGGATCAGCGCTGCCGTGTCGCTGGCAGGCATTCTGGTGTTCTCAATCACCGGCATCACCCTCAACCACGCATCCAGCATCAGCGCCGAACCGGAGGTGCGCATTGCGACGGGACAGCTTTCGCCCGCCGCGCTCGCTGCCTTGGCAAAAGGCGCGGACGGCGGCCTCGCACCGCTGCCTGCGCCGGTTGCCCGCCAGATCGATGCCGAAATCGGGATCATCGCCGGCCAGCGCGAAGCGGAATGGTCAGCCGATGAAGTCTACCTCGCCGTGCCCGGGCCGGGCCGCGACGCCTGGGCCAGCATTGATCGCGCCACCGGCCGGATCGAAGCCGAATTGACCGATCGGGGCACCGTGTCGTTCCTCAACGATCTGCACAAGGGCCGCAACACCGGGGCAGCCTGGTTCTGGTTCATCGACGTCCTGGCGGTCGCCGCGATCATCTTCACCATCACCGGACTGCTGCTGTTGCAATTGCACGCGCGCAAACGACCGACGACCTGGCCGCTGGTCGGAATTGGCACTGCCGTGCCGGTCATCGTGATCCTGTTCTTCATGCATGTCTGACGCCCCCGTTTTCAGGAGAAATGCGCCATGAAAATTTCTGCCCTGCTGGCCGCCGGCGTCGCCGTCACGCCTGCCATTGCCGCCGCCCAAAGCGTGACCATCACGATCCCGCAAATGAAGGTGTCGGAATATCACAAGCCCTATGTTGCCGTGTGGCTTGAGCCTGCGGCCGGCGGAAAGGCGCGCACGCTGGCAGTGTGGTATGACATCAAGAAAGGCGGGGCCGAACCGGGCACCAAGTGGCTCGCCGACTTGCGAACCTGGTGGCGCAAGGGCGGGCGCAGCCTGAACATGCCGGCTGACGGGGTGAGCGGTGCCACCCGCGCGCCCGGTTCCTATCGCATCCCTCTGCCCGCCAATCTGGCACCCGGTGCCTACACCCTGCACGTCGAAGCCGCACGCGAGGACGGCGGGCGCGAGCTTGTATCGGTGCCGCTGACCATTCCCGCCCCCAAGGGACGCGCTGCCGGCAAGACCGAGCTGGGCGCTGTCACCATCGCCGCCCGCTGAACCTCGTATTGAAAGGAACTGACATGATCCGCAAGACCGTTCTGCTCGCCGCCGCTTTCGGCATGGCCACCTCGGCTGCAGCGCACAATGCCTGGCTGCTGCCGTCCAACACGGTGCTGTCCGATCTCGGTCAGTCGGTCACGGTCGATGCCGGGGCATCGACCGCCCCGTTCGAGGCCGATCATGCCGCACTGCCAGCCGCGACCGTCAAGGTGTGGGCGCCTGACGGGACGATGGGCACGATCGAGAATGCCGCTCGGCTGCGTTACCGGTCCACCTTCGATGTGCGGGTCGACAAGCCCGGCACCTGGCGGATCGGGATGGAGAACCGCGCGGTGACCGGCAGCTTCACGCTCGAGGGCGAAAAGTGGACGGTCGGGCGGCGGCGCGGCCCTGCGCCGGCCCCCGGCGCGCCGGTGCGCAACATCGCCACTGTCGATGAACTGCCCGAGGGCGCGACGGACCTTGATCTGACCGAGGTGCTGGGCCGCAACGAATTCTTCGTAACCGCAGGTGAGCCCACCGAAACACTTTTCGCCACCACCGGCAAGGGGCTGGAATTCGTGCCCGTCACCTTCCCCACCGATCTGGTGGCGGATGAGCCCGCCCAGTTTCGGTTCATGGTCGATGGCAAGGCTGCCGCCGGCCTCGAGGTCGAAATCATCCCCGGCGGGCGCCGTTACCGCAGCGATCACCAGAGCATAAAGCTTGCCACCGATGCCGATGGGCTGCTCACGGTCAACTGGCCGGGCGCAGGCTTCTACTGGCTGAATGCCACGCTGACCGATGCCAAGGCCGCACACCCCGGGGCCGCCAAGCGGCGGATGAGCTACACGGCCACACTGGAAGTGCTCGCCCCGTGACGCAGGTGCAGGCGCCGCCGCGCATCGCCGTCCCGCCATTCATCGATCCGGCGATGCTGGAAACGTTCGATCCGGGAGCGCCTGTTGTCCGGCTTGGTGGTGATACCATGGGCACCACATGGCATGTGCTGGCGGTGGTTCCCGCCCGTCAGCATATACCGGTGGCGGAGCTGGAACGACGGATCACCGCGAGACTGGCGGCAATCACGTGCCAGATGAGCCATTGGGACAAAGGTTCCTTGCTCAGCCTGTTCAACCACGCGCCCGCTGGGACGCTCTACCCCCTGCCTCATGATTTCAACGCGGTCGTCGCCTGCGGCTTGCAAATCGCCGCAGATAGCGAGGGAGCCTTCGATCCGGCGATCGGCCGCCTGACCGATCTGTGGGGCCTTGGCCCGAACCCCGCCTCAGACCCACCCGATGCAGCAGCCGTCCGTACAGCGCAGGCTGTCAGCGGATGGCGCCGATTGGGGTATGATTCCGAAGCCCCCGCGCTCTTACAGCCGGGCGGCGTGTGGCTCGATCTCTCCGGCATCGCCAAGGGCTACGCCGTGGACGCGATCACCGATCTATTGGGCGATCTTGGCGTGCATCATGCGCTGGTGGAGATCGGCGGAGAATGCCGTGGCCGCGGGATGCGGCCCGATGGCGATCCGTGGTGGGTGGATATGGAATCCCCCCCGGCCTGCCGTCTGCCGCCGCTCCGGATCGCCTTGCACGAGCTGGCGATTGCCACCTCGGGCGATTACCTGCGCGGCGCCCACACGCTGGACCCGCGCGATGGACTGCCGGTGCGCCACGGCGCGACCACCGTCAGCGTTGTGCATTCCGCTTGCATGGTGGCCGATGCGTGGGCGACCGCGCTGGGCGTGGCGCCTTTGCCGCACGCGCAGGCGCTGGCCCGCAAGCATGGCCTTGCAGTGCGTTTTGTGTCGCGAAGCGGCGATGAATGGTTCAGTCCGGCTTTGCAAGCGATGCTGTGAGATTTTGCGCGGGCAGACGTGCGTCGTGCGAGCAGCCCCAAATTGGCTCGTCGACCTAAGGCGTTCCGGGCGTGTCTGAGCATTTAGATTAAGCGCGATATCCGTCCCTGAAATCATGCGCCGCCACAACGTCGACTTTGCGGTCGATTGCTGAACGGCAGCAAATTTCCAGAAGCGAGGCCAATCCGCCATTATGAGCGCGGCAGCACCCGACCCAGAAAGGGTCGCTCCCGGCCGCGGCGCTCAATGTCGGGGTTCGCCAGAAGGCGCCATGCCGGTTTCGGGATGGCGCATCGCCCCTGCTCATGACCGGGTCTGGGTGGTTTGCTGAATGGCCGCTTGTGGCCTTGCGTGAACTGTGATGGGGGTGGCTGATACGGGAGCTTCCAAAATGACAGGTCAAGTTTTTGCAGTTGCAATGGATGGAAGTCATCGCTTCTCAAAGCAGATCGTGCCCGAAATCACGATTGTTGCAGGCCTCGGGGTGGACGGAGATGCGCACCAGGGCGCGACGGTGAAGCATTGTTCGCGCGTCAAGGCTGATCCAACCCAGCCAAATCTACGCCAAGTGCACCTCATCCATTCCGAACTGTTCGACGAAGCCGCCGAGCAAGGTTTTCGAGTTGGGCCCGCTGACCTGGGCGAGAACATCACGACCAAGGGCATAGATCTGCTTAGCCTCCCGCGGGGAGCACAACTTAGGGTCGGCGAGGAAGTGGTTCTCGAGATTACTGGCCTTCGCAATCCCTGTGCTCAAATCGATAACTGGCAGAAGGGATTGCGGTCTGCGGTGCTCGACCGGGGGCCGAACGGTGAGCTGATCCGCAAATCCGGCATAATGTCCGTCGTCTTGAGAGGCGGGCGTGTGCGTGCCGGTGATCGCATTGCTGTCGAGCTGCCTGAGCCGCCATTCTTGCCACTGGAACGAGTGTAATCCGCCGCGCGCTTCCGACCGTTATGGGGTCGGTGTCCAGATGGCGGCTGCTGGCGGAAACAGGCCGAAGCAGCCGTATAGATTTCGGGATCGCGGACTGGCCTCACCTATGACCGGTGATGGGCGGATTCCGCCGTTCTAGCTAAAGAGACTTCAGCATCGCGACGGTCTGATCTCCGAGTTCGGCCCAAGCGTGGAATGCGCAGTCGGCCCATGCCTTCACCGCCGATTCATGATTTCTCTCCCCTTGGGCGAGAACGTCCTCGAGTGTGACATCGAACTCGGTGGGAGCAGGCGGCAGCACCGGGAAGGTGCGCAAGGTTAGCTTCTTCATGATCGAGGGTATTCTCGATTGATCTTCGTTATTGCGAAGCGACAAATAAAGAGCAGCATAGTGAACCCAGACGGATTGTCGGGCGCGTCTATCTGAAGCATCGCCGGGATGTTGAAGCGCATAAGCGTCCACGGTCAGTCGGTGGACGGCACCAAACAGCATGGGGTTCTCATATTCGCGCGCCAGAACCCCACCATAGGCTTTCCAACACCCTGGAGAAGAAAGCATGTATTTGTGCGTAGGACCTTCGACAGCCACAAAGCTGCCGCCGCAAGCAAAGCACTTATGGTTCATACGGATACCGCACCGCACCGCCTCGCCTCACGCAACATGGATCAATGCCGACATTGACGAAACTCCGCTACGTGGTCGTTTTCATTATGGCAGCTAGGGCCGAGAAACCCGATGACGCTGCATGGAAGATATAGTGCTTGTGAAAATTGCCGCCGAGGTAGGCACCGGGTTGTTCAACGGTATTCCCACTGCATCACATCCATGAGTTCCCGGACAGTGCTGCCCCCAGTCCACATTGCGGCAGTCCAACCGCATTCTCTTGCCGCTTCCACGTTTTCGATCTTGTCGTCGATGAAGAAGATCGCTGCGGGAGGGATCTGCACAGCGGCTTCAACCGCCCGGTAGAAGGCATGATCGGGCTTGGAACAGCCGAGCGAGGCAGCGTAGTGCATGCCGTCAAAGCTGTCTCGCAGCGCCAGATGATCCCACAGGTAGGCGGCTCGCTCATGCTCCTGGACTGTGGCCAGATGGAGCTCGAAGCCTGCGTCTCGCAGGTGCTGAAGCTCTCCGAGCAAACGCTTGTCGATGTGCGCGTCGTTGTCGAACCAGTATTCGATCAGGGCTGCCGGAGAGACCGACGGCGCAATATCGGCGAGAGAGAGTGCCAGTCGATCTCGCAGAGCAGCGCGTCCATGCACGACATCAGCCCAATGGCGACGAAAAAATCCATCATGGAGCAAGGCAGGCGGGATGCCGAGGTCGTGCTCAAGATTGGCAGACCAGCCATCTGCATCCGGGTGCGTGATGAGCACGCCGTCCAGATCAACCATGATCGCCTTGCGCCGCATGCTTGTGCCTTTACCTTCTTCTCCGAAAGCACGCGGTGGCCGCGCGCTGATGGCCGGCGTCGGGTGGCTAGCTGCCTTGCAGCTGATTGCCGATCACCAGCCTGTATCCCGCATCATATTCACGCTGATCGCGAAGATATCCGTGCTTGCTGTCCCACTGCCCGGTTTCCAGATCATGCGACAATCGCGCAAGGCCCTGCTCCAGACCCTTGATCGACCAGAACGAAGAGCTGCCCGACCTGATCCGCGCGTCCAAATATGCCTCCGGTCGGCGCCAATATGCATACAGGAATCCGTCCGTGCAGTCATGCGGAACCAAGACCGGCTCAATAGTCACTGGTCCCAGCCATTCTTCATATTGCGACATCTGTGGCATTTGGCCTTCGTCCAGCGACACGAGTTTGGGCAGGTAGTCGGTCAACCATGGCCGGTGCGCTGGATCGAAGGTCAGCAGCACGATGGGGCCGCGCGTCACCCTCCTGATTTCGCGCAGGCCCGCAGCCTTGTCGGGCCAATGGTGGATGGTCAGAATTGCCATTGCGGCATCGAAGGACTGATCTTCGAAAGGCAGGTGCTCGGCGCTTGCCTGAATGACGGGAGCAGCCGACGGTTTTCGCTTGCGGATCATCTCCATCGACGGCTCGACCGCTGTGACCTGTCGGTCCGTCGGTTCATACGATCCGGTTCCGGCTCCGACGTTCAGGACGGTCGCGGCCGTTCCCAAAGCGTGGTTGATCTGCCTGGCGATCCGGGGATCCGGCAATCGCAGCTGATCATAATTGATCCCGATTGTGTCGTATCGCGCTGTCATGGATTGAGGTTAGACCCATCTGCAAGACCTGGACAATGGCACCGGGAGCCCCAGAATGACATCTCCCGTGAGGCCTTGAGCGGGCTGGTCGAGACCATTTCGAGCACGATCGCGCCCTGCAGCAAGACCTGGGGATTGGTCGTCATCGCGAGGCCTTTCGAGCGGCAGGCTCTGCCAGCGCGGTTTCAAGAAAGGCGAGCGTGCGCGGCCAGCCATCCTTGCGCGCGGCGTTATTGCCTTGTTCGGTGCCGCCGAACACGGTCAACATGAAAGGCACGTCCTTGCCCTCGGGAAGCGGCGGGCCGACGCCGAAATGCCCGGCATCCTTGTACGCGAGCAAGGTGGTTTGGAGGTCCGCCCCGCTGCCATCACGCCGCGTCTTGACCGCACGAGCCATCGGGCACGACGGCCACAGGCTGTCCGCCTCGCCGCACAGCAGCAGCACTGGCCCGGCGATCCGTTCCACGGGGATTACCGCTTCGCGATGCTGCGGCAGCGCGGCGAGCGCCGGGGTATAGACATCGCTGCTGAAACCACCCGGTGTAAGTGGCAGGAAGGGCACGGGCTTGCCCCCTTCGCTCCAGCTGGAGCTTTCCACCGGCGTGAAGTTCCAGTCGAACCCCTGCCACACCACATGGCTCGGCACCGCGGCGACCACCGCAGCCACATCCGAGCGGCGGCTTGCCACCAGCAGCGCCGCCTCAGCGCCCTTGGAAGTGCCCATGATTGCGATGCGCGCGGGATCAACCGTGGGCTGCGCTTTCAGCCAGTCAAGCGCACGGGTGATGGTTTCGAGCGGCACATCTTCAAGCTTTTCGGGCTGGCCGGGCAGGCGATAGTAACCGATCGCCAGCGCGGCAAAGCCCTGCTTGGCG
The DNA here is from genome assembly GCF_034653295.1 of Erythrobacter epiphyticus. Classification (NCBI taxonomy): domain Bacteria; kingdom Pseudomonadati; phylum Pseudomonadota; class Alphaproteobacteria; order Sphingomonadales; family Erythrobacteraceae; genus Erythrobacter; species Erythrobacter epiphyticus. The sequence goes on from NZ_JAYEEU010000007.1 coordinate 266,775, forward strand.
AGCAGTCGCGCTTCGGCCTCGCTCGCCCCGCCAAGACCGCCTTCCGATCCGCCGAGCACCAGAACCGCGGCGCGTTTGCCCTCGGCTTCACCGGGGTAGAAATTGCCGATCAGTCCAGGCTGGTTGATCCGTTCGCCGCCCGGCCCCGGCTCAGCCAGTTCAATGGCAGGGATCCAAGGCTTGGTGGTCCACAGCCACGTCCCGGCGGCAAGCAGCAGCACCAGCACCGCCCCCAGCACGATGCCGAACCATTTTATCCATTTGCGCATTGTCATTCCGTCTCCTGAGGTGTGTTTGCCTGCATCCACGGGGGCACCGGGCCAATATCCTCGCCGCGCGCCAGCGCCGCGCTGGTTGCTGCGCTGATGAAACGCCACACCGCGCCGTCAAAGCCGGGATCAAACCCGCCTTCGCCGCGCCAGTTATCGACATCGTCATAGATCGCGCGCGCGCCTTCCCACATGGCAGGCGTTGCCACCTTCGAGAACGGCGCAAGCAGGGCCATCCATTCGCGCACAAAGCCAAGCGCTGCCGCGTTGTCGGGCGCGAGCGGCAGGGCTGCGCTGATCCGCGCGCCGAGATCGCGCCACCTCGCGTTGTATTCCTCGCTCGAAAGATCGCAGTCGATGGTCGGCATTGCGCGAACGAATTCGGCCTGCACGCTTTCATCCATGTAGCGGTTGGCAAAGGCCTGCCAGGCGACCATGTCGCCGCTGGCGGCGTGCTGGCTATCATGGATAAGCTGACACAAGGTTGCAGGGTCGAGCGCCTCGTGCCGCGCGAGCCGGGATTTAACCGCCACCAGCAGCTCGCGGATTTCGGCAAGGCGCGCCGCTTCTGTTTCGATCACTGTAAGCTGCGCATCGATCATTGCGCTAAGATCATGCGGCCCGCGCCCGAGCACCCGGCCAATCGCCTCCAGCGTCAGCCCGGCGCGCTTGAGAGTGACGATCTGGTGGATGCGTTCCAGTTCGGCCGCGCCATAAAACCGTCGTCCGGAGCCCGCCCGCAGCGGCGCGATGAGCCCGCGGGCCTCGTAAAAACGTAGGGCGCGCGAGGTAAGGCCAGTGCGGCGCACTACCTCTTGAATGGAAAACGAATCGCTCACACCTCGGGTGTAGCAGTTGACGTGGCGTCAACTTCAAGCGCCGAGTTCAGGAGCAGCTTCGATCCCGCTAATTACCCGACATGAGGGTGAAGACCAAGATGAGCCTACTAAGGATGATGCTGGGTCTCAGCACCCGTAATGCTGACCCAGGACTGCCTGTTCTTTTCGAAGATCGAATATGCGGGTTCCGGAAAATCTGCCTCATCGAAAAGACCCACAGGGACCGCGATCAGGTCTGGCCACTCATCGATCATGTAGGACACCGTCGATCCGCAACTCGGGCAAAATCGGTACGTGACCTCGCGGCCACTGTCAGCGATCCGCACAAATTCGAGCCAGTTCCCCTCAACAGTGACAGCATCGACAGGAAAGCGGACTTGGGCCGAAAAGGCGCTCCCGGTCCGTTGCTGGCAGGCCCGGCAGTGACAGACAGAAAGTCGGATCGGCTCACCTGAGCAATTCGCTCTGAGGCTACCGCAACGGCAAGAGGCGACGCGCATCATTTCGTTTCCTGATCGCCTGCGCCTGCCCTGAGCAGGCTGTTGATGTAGAACCGCACGTCTTCGGGCCAGTGCGCGATGGCGGACGCGAACATGGTGCCATCAGAACGGTATAGCGCGCGCAGCGCTTCCTCGTAGCCTTCCATATCGCCGCACAGGCCCTGCATGAACCGATAGGCCGCGTCCTGGCGCTCACGGACAGTGCGCCCTTGTGAGCGTGCAGCATCGACGAGACGCCTGAGCGCAGCAGAAGCGCCGCCACTTTGCCCAGAGAGCCAATCCCAGTGTCGCGGAAGCAGCGTCACCTCTCGCGCCTGAACGCCCAATTTCGGGCGCCCGACAGGCTGAGGCGTAGTCCCAGCCATTGTTCCCCGAAAATCGAGGTCGGTCACCCGCCCGGTCTCGTCATCGAAGACAAGGATGGCGTCCTTGTGCTCTGCGAAGTCCGACAGGATTTGCCTTTGGACTTCATCGCGCGTGCCAGAGGCGACTCGCTCGTGCGCGAGAAAAGCCGTGTAATTTGTCATCGATAATTGCCTCCTGAGAGGCGGGATTATACCCGGATGAAAACCGAGTCAAATTATATCCGGGTAATAATATGCTCGCGCCTGCTTGAAGGCCGTTTCGGGGTCGCTTGCTGAACGGCAGCAATTATCCGGAAGCGGGGCAAAGCCGCCATTTGCGGCCCGAGATGAGCAGTGACGGCTCCCGCCCCCGAGGCAGTCGTTCCCGATCACCGAATTTAACGTCTGGTTTCGCCAGAAGCCGCCATGCCGCTTTCAGGGCGGCGCACCGGCCCTACTGATGACCGGGTCTGGGTGGGAAGCGGAACGGCCGCTTTGGAACGACAGCACCCAATAGCTGTCGCAAGTCGCTGGCGAGCAATGCACCGCCTGCTGACCCCGACCCTTTCACACCGGCTCGCCACGCTTGACGTCTGAAGTCGGCGGGCGCGACGACACTGCCATCTAACTTAAGATGCCGCTGTGTTCATGATTGGATTTGGTCGTCGCTAAGGTTGGTCATATTGAAAGACGCTACAATCCTTGGAAGAGGTCGCGAAAGCCGGGCTAAAAAGCGCCGAGAAGCCCAATACCGAGTAGAAAGAGCCCCATTACGAACATCATAAAGACCAGCAGAACGAGAAGTCGCCACAGGGCCGAGAGGTACGAAATGCCATATGCATGGCGTAGTTGTGTGTAAAGATGAAGGGGCGCTGCGATAGCAAAAAGCACAGCACCTACCCAACCGGCCCCGTGCCCGATCGCGCTTAGTATCGAAATCGCGATGAACAAAAGCGACATGAAACTAAGCGAGTAGGTGACGAATATGGCATGTGCATATGCCTTGAAATGTGGCGCACGTAGAAACAGCAAGAAAAGAAAGGGAATCGAGAGTGGAATGAGAAGCCAGCTGAATTTGTATGCATTAGCTTGTATTTTATACATCATCAGACTGGGGTTTTTGCGCCATTTCTCAAACACATCATCGATCAGCTCGATGTCCGTCTTGGTAAATGTAAAGCCCGACCCAAGACTCTCGCTGAGGATGATGCTGCGGGCTTCCTCATAGACGGCCAACTCTTTCTGCATCTGCTTTAGTTCCGCTTTCTCCGCCGTCGCAAATGTGCCCTGCCGCTCGATCTCGGAAATTTTGGCTTGCAACGCAGCGATGTCGCTCTTCAGCCTGTCCTTTGCATCTTGCATCTCCCGCGGAAGTGTACGTTCGGCCTGTATGTCCGTCGGCGCTGAGATGCCGACCATCTGAAATACAGCGAACATCGCGAACACGCTAAACAGGAACATTGCCATTGGGCTGACAAATTTCGCTCGTTCGCCAGCAACATAACGGCGAGTGAGTTCGCCTGGCTTGAACGCCAATAACGGAAGCGTGTCCCAAAGCTTGCCGTCGAGGTGCAACACGCCATGTATGAGGTCGTGGCCAATCGCGGCGAGGCTATTATGCAAGTGGGCCTTCTGGCCGCATTTGGGGCAAAAATCCCCATGATGGACCGTGCAGCAGTTTGCGCAAGTGACAGGGGTCGCGGCTGATGCGGCACTGCCTGCAACACCGAGTTCGGCCGTGCGGCCGATTGGTCCACCTTCGATACATTCGCCTATTGCTTCGCCCGCTTCACCCATCTGCACGCGCCCCCTGTGCAAAATTGGCGAAAATGAAGTCCAAAAGGTGTTCAAATATCGCGATTTGGGTAAGACGTAGACGGAAACTCATCACCAACGTCAATTATCAAATCTCGATGGGTCAGGTGCGCGTCTGTTCCTGCCGAGTGCTGCCAGATCACCACGTGACTAAGCCTCAATTTGATCGAACCCAGAGACTGTTTTGAGGCAAACTGGCTGCATCAATTGGCAACCGAATCGGGATACTCCCACGCAAAGGGCACCCCCGTATCGCCCAGCAATGAGCTGACCAGCGCCGGAAATGCCTTTCCCGATCGCACGTCGTTCGACAGGATCAGCACGCACCGACGATCACGCTCCAGACATACCACCGTGTTGGCTGTCACATCATTATGTCCACCCTTGAACCAGCCAGGGCCCTGCGGCCCAGCAAAGGTGATCACGCCAAGCCCCGCCATTGACCCCGACCTTTGCTCAATCGGAGCATCGGGAAGCAGGGTGGGAAATTGCTGACGCGTGGTGATTGCCAGCGTGCCCCCAGGATAGGCGGCCTTCCATCCATCGGGCAGCCCGTCCTTGCGCACCATATAAGCCACCATGCGGGCCATGTCGGCGATCGTCGTATCCATCGATCCGGCGGCCCGCACCCGGCTGCGTTCATCGTGCAGTTCGCTCCTGCCCGCTTCGTCCCAACCATCGGCGATATTGGGTGCGAATGACGATTGCCACTTGAGGCTGGTGCGCGTCATGCCCAGTGGGCGGAAATAACGGCGCTGCAATTCGGCTTCGAGGTCAAGGCCGAGACCCTGCTCCAGCCCGAACTGAAGCAACATCATCCCCTCACCCGAGTAGGCATAGCGGGTGCCCGGATCGAAATGGATCCGCAGCTTGCCGTCAGGTTCGAAAAACGCGAAATTGGCAAAGCCGGTGGAATGGGTCAGCACCATGCGCGGCGTGATTCGCCGCCAGCGATCGTCGCCGAAAAGATCGCCCCAATGGCCGTAGGCATCAATGTTGCCGTATTCGGGCAACGGCTTGGGCAGCATTTCGGCGATCGGCGTATCAAGTTCGACGACCCCTTCTGCTGCGAGATGCAGCGTCAGATACCCAACCACAGCTTTTGTGAGCGATGCGCCGTACATCACGGTATCGCTATCAAGCGGGTCGCCCTCAACGTTCCGAGCGCCGAAGGTACGGACCCATGAGACATGGCCATTTGCGATGAGCGCCACCGCAAGGCCTTTGGCTCCCGTCTCCTGGAGCGCTTTTGCGATGGCAGCGTTTTGTGCCGGTGTGGGGGCTTCAGCCATCGCAGGGGACCATACGATGAGCGCAAGCGCAGCACCTGTAAGACGTAAGCCTAGGCCCGCTGAGGTCACCAAGTATTGGCCTAAGGATCGTGTCGCCTGCAATCTTCGCTCCCATGTGCACAGAATTATCGTATCCTTCTCAGACATTCACCCAGCTACCATGGAACGACACCGGCAATGCCACCCCACTGCGCCATGAAGCGACCGGGCCATCGGCCATGCGGCGGACATCGAAGATGTGCAACTCTGTTGCTTGGGCGGCAAGGTTGAGCGTGGTGCCCACCAAATAATGACCCGTGGGCACGAATTCCTCGACCAGCTGCCGCGCGCCAAAATCAAAGCTATCGGCGCGGCCAGCTTCCCAGTCCCATACCCCGACGGTCCGGGCAAAGGGGCGGTCGCCGCCGAAGCCGCCAACGAACACGGTGTGTCGGCGCGGCAGGCCGGCGATGTCAGGGGCGACACGCGGAAACTCGGCGGTGATCCCGGCGGGTACAAGCGCGGCGCGGCCATCAGGATGGAGGCTCACCAGCGTCAGTTCAGGCCGTTCGACTTTGTCCTGCCGCCCCTCGATCAACCCCGGTGCCCCTTGAAGCGCGAAGGTGGGGTCTTTGTGGAAACAGCCATCGAAACGGATCGTACCATCCGCCTCCTCCCATGCATCGCCCAGATGGAAGAAGAACAGCGGCGGCAGTTCGAATTCGCGTCTTTTGGTAAGATCGCTTTTGTCGAGCACCAGAACCCGCGTGCCGCGTTCGGGCTGCCAAGCCATGCTTTGCGAGAAGGGCAGGCGGCTCGATGCGGCGACCCAGGGCTGACAGACAATCACCAGGTGACGCTCGGTCGCGGTGAAATCATGCATGTAGCTCGCCATCGGCAGCTCTACGAGTTGGCCCGCTTCGAAGCTGCCGTCCGCCGATAGGCGCCAGATATAGGCATATTTGCCGCCCGGGCCGACATTCCAGATCCGTCCCGAAGGCTCGATCCGCGGATGGGCGAGGAAAGGCATGTGCTTAAGGTCTGGGCGAAAGGTGACCGGGCCTTGGGTGGCGAGAGTCTCAGGGTCGAGCGCGAAGGCCGATCCTGCCTCCCACAAAGCCAGAAGCTTGTCCCCGGCGGCAATCACATGGGTGTTGGCGGCGTTGGCATCATCGGGATTGGCGACGACCGCCCCCGGCCCTGACGCCGTTCCAAAGCCAGGCTGGACGATGGCGCCGAGTTGCTCCTCGATGCGCCGCTTGGGGGTGTCGACGAAGCGCGCGGCGAGACGCGCCTCCTGCCCGGCGATGCGCCATGCGCGCACCAGCCCGTCGCCATCGAACCAGTGGCCCGAGGTGCTGCTCCCCCGCCGAAAGCGCGCCGGGCCATTGCGGTAGAGCGTGCCCGCCAGGTCATCCGGCGCGCGGCCGTGGAGCCGGGTAAGGGTCTGCGGGGCGATATTCTCAAGAATGTCTGTGAGGCCGAGCGTCCAGTCGGGCAGGGTGGGCGCGGCCGTTAGGGGCGCCGGCAGAGCCGCGGCGGCAGCACCGGCGAGGCCGCGGGCAATCAGGGTGCGACGGGTCAGCACGGCAGCGTTCCTTACTTGATGGTGATCGTGATGGTGTTGGCACCGGCCGCGACAGGAAACCGTGCCGCCGCCCACTTGGCTGGCCCGGCTTCGGCTTTGGCGTCGTTCGAGAAGGCGAATGGTTCCAGCGGCATTCCGAAGGGATTGGTGCCCATTTTCCCGTCGCCGTCCACATCGTGAAACGCCTTGACCGCGTAGTCTCCCGGGGCGAGGCCTTCGAACTGCACGACGGCGCTGGTGCTCTCAACCGGGACCGCCGCAACCCGCACCGGGGCGCCGTTCTGGTCATGTGCGCTTTGGCTGTCGAACATGCTGAGCATGATTTGGCCTGTGGGCGTCTCGATCCCTTGGAAGCGTATGGTGAGTGAGGATTCCATCGGGGCGGGAGCGCGCGCGATCTCGGTGGTCTTGCCGATGTTAATGGCACAGCCCCCCAGCGGCAGCGCGGCAGCTGCGGCGAGAACTATTGTACGCAGACGGTTATTCACTTCAGCTTCTCCTTGATGTCGGCCTGTTCGAGCCGGACCTTGCGAAACCCTCTTTGCCCTCGCTAAGGCATGGTCGTCGCGCCGGTTTTCGCCGGTTGCGCCGTGGGATACGCCAAATGACCGGGCCTGCAGTTCACGCTTCGCCAATTGCACATCCGCTGCGCGCCCGTGCGCTGCGCGGGGTGATGATTGGCCTGGCGGCAGCGCTGGTGCTGGCCGTGCTCGGTGCGATGAACACGGGGCAAGCGCCCTTCGGTTACCGGTTGCTCTACTGGGCTTGCGTGATCCTGCCGGGGTCTTTGCTCGGCATTGCAATACAAACGGCGGTGCTGGCCTGGGGCGGCCTTGCCGGCCGGCGCTGGACCGAGATCGCAGTCGTCGCAGTGCTGGTTTCGGTACCGCACACCTTTATGGTAATCGTCGCGACGGCACTCTTCTTCGGGATCGACGCAATCACGCCGGGGGTGGTGGGGTTCTTTGGGCTGACAGTGCTGATGGTGGCGCTCGTGCTGACCACAATCAATCACCTCGCCGCTGTTCCCGCGTCAGAGCCAGTCCCTGCGGCCGTCCCCAACGGAGCCGTTGGCGTACCGATCGAGGCTGCTGCGGCTGAATTCCAGCCGTCGTCGGAACCACAACCAGCCGCACCATCGACGCTGCCCACACTGCCCGAACTGATCGCCGAAAAGCTCCCTGTCCGCCTGCGCAGCGCGCGGCTGATCGCCATTGCTGCCGAAGATCATTATCTGCGCATCCACACTGATGCCGGAAGCGATCTGGTGCTGATGCGCATGACCGACGCCTGTGCGCTGCTGCCCGAGGCGGCAGGCGCGCGGGTCCACCGCAGCTGGTGGGCGGCGCGCGCCGCGGTGGAGACGCTGGCGCGGCGCGAGGGCAAGGCCGAATTGACGCTGCAAGGCGGTCTCACCGTCCCCGTCAGCCGCGCGATGTTGGCGAGCCTTCGCGATCAGGGTTGGGACTAGCTGCGACCTGCGCACCATGCTGCGGCCGCCTCGATCACCGGATTCTTTGCCGCCCCGATCCACACCGGGTCGAAGGGCAGCCGCACATCGGGGTCGATCCCCCGGTCGGGCTGCGCGCCGCGCCCGACATAGCCCTTGAGCGGCAGGTCGAATTCGATCCCGCTATAGGGCAGCTTGACGAACAGAAACGCGCCCCCGTTGATGCTCCGCCGGTTGCCGCCGGTCGTCTCGCCGAACAGGCGCACCTTGCCGCTCGCGCGGGCGGCATTGATGAAGCCGAAGGTCGCCGATGAATTGGTCGGCCCGATCAGCGCCGCGACCGGGCAGGCGATGCGCTTGGGCGAAGGGGCGATGGCGTTCTGGATCACGTCCTCGCGCGGTGCCCATTCGCCGTTGCCGAGCGGACGCGCGCCCTCGCCGAGTTCGTAGAAGCTCTTGTCCCACGTGCTGGAATGCTCACGCAGCACGGCAGGCATCGTCGTGAAGCGCAACCGCGTCTCGAAGGGCCAGCCGGCCAGCGGGCGGTCGATCAGGCGCGCGATGATCGGATCGCCGCAATCGTCGCCGCCCTCGTTCTCTCGAATGTCGATCACAAGGCCCCGCGCGCCGGCGAGGCTGTCGAGCCGCTCCTCCAGCCAACTGCGCCAGTCCCACGTGCTGTTCCACATCGCCCAGCCTGGCATGGTCAGCAAGCACACCCCATCCGGGCGCTCCTCCCACGTCCAGCGCGGTCCATCACCGGTTTCAGGAGCGCGGGTCATGGTCGCTCGGCGACGCTCCAGATCGATCGCGGGAAGTTCGCGGGTGTGTCGGCGCCCGTCGGGCGTGCGCAGGGACAGGCGGTGCAGCCCGTCTGCGCCCGGCGGGGCGATCAGGCCCTGAAAGATGTCGAAGGTCTCGTAGTCCTCCTGCCCCTGCACGCTGAGCAATGCGCGGCGCTTGCCATCATTGCTGCCATCAGCGCGGGTGAGGGGCATCAGCGATGCCAGCAAATCGGCAGCGCGCTGGCCGTTCAGCTGTTCGACCTCGCTTCCTGGCACAAGCCCGTGCCCCTCGGTGTCGCGGGTCACGATCATGCGATCCCCGACCCAGCGGAACCAGAAGGGCAAGCGCGTCTTTTGTGAGAACAAGGCTAGAACATCCTCGTCGTTCTGGTTGAAAAAATTGGCGTAGCTATGACCGCAGCGAAGCGTTGTCAGATAGCGCGACAGGGCAAGATAGGCGGCAGCCATGTCTTCGCGTTCAGCAGCGGCGCGGTAGGCGACCTCGAAGCCTGCAAGCGCGCGTGATGCGGTGCGTGGGCCTTGATAGCGGTAAAGGCCTGGGTGGATATTCATGGCTGCGCGCACGATCGCCAGGTCAAGATCAGTGCCGACCCTCGGACGTATGTCGAGCAGCGCGGCTGCTGCAGATGTGGAAGCGCCGGCTGCGATGAGCCCGGCGAGCGAGGTTCCGGCAAAAGCGGACAGGAAATGGCGACGGTTCATAAGCGATCGGCTAATCGCCCGACCGCGTTCCGCCCGCGCCTCGAGAGCGAGATCGGTCAATTTGTATTGCTCGATTAGTGGGAATACGTGCTGCTCGAAGACTTCGCGGGCACCCTCCGGTGTGGCCATGATCTTCAGCATTTCGTCAGCGAGTTCTTGCGCCGCGACGGTCGCGGATCGTCCAGCACCGACCGAAGCATAGAGCTTGGAGGCTTGAATGCGCCGCATCATCGGAGGTAGGCCTAGACGGACCATTACGGTCGACCAAAGGTTTAGGGCGTCAGCCAATCGCTTGACGTCGTCGGGGTCGGACTCTCCTAGAAGCTCGATGAGCGCCCGGCCATTTTTGAAAAGCAGATCATTTTCGCGCAGACCAATCGCCTTGTGCATGTCCTCGATCAACGGTTCCAACGCATTTCGCGTCTGCTCAAGCGCTCCGGTTCGATACAGCGCTACGGCACGATTATAGCGGAGAATGCGGCCGGACTCGGCATCCGTGGCGACCTTACGTCCTTCGCGATAATAAACCTCCACGAGTTTACGGTCCCCAGATGACCCTGCGATGATCATTTGTTTGAAAGTGAGATTAAGCCGTTCACGCGCTTCGAACGGATTGTTCGCGACGAGTTCGGCCATTTGCGCGACGCGTTCCCCGTCGGGAATGCCTCCATCGCGGCTTTCCCAGTACGCCAAGGCATCGAGCGCCCAGAATCGGTCGCGCGGGCTGTAGGTCGGATCCTCCGCGGCCTCGACGAGCGTGTCCCACATCATCGTCATGTTGCCTTGCTCATAGAACATCTCGGACGTGGCGAGATCGACGAGCGCATCGGTGCGGCCGACACGGGGCAGAAGCCGTATCAGGAAGGTGAGGCGTGGGATGTCCTGTCGCGAGTGCAGGGATGCGATCAACAGCAACTGAAGGCGTTCCAGTGCTTCGTCGATCGCCGCTTGAGGCATTTGCGCGCGATGTCCGGCGGCTAGTGGACGGAGGGCGTCGTGCAGGCCACTTCGGGCTTCCGCGAAATTGACGAGCATCGAGGCCCGCCGGAGCTCCCGCAGAGCCTGGGCCGACACCGACGGTCCGCCGAGTACCGCTAGGACCCCCGACGTCTCAACCGCGTCGAGAGGTATGTCGCATGCACCGAGGATCGCGGCCGCATCTTTCGCCATATTGGAAAGCGACGCGAACGCAACCTCAAGGATTAGATCCTGGGCTGTGTCCTGCTGGTGCGTGCGAGCAAGGATGGAAGCGCAAAACGCTTGCGCCGAGCCGCCGAATTGTAGCGCCGAGATCCGACGCGCTCGGCCTACGACATCACCTGCCTGTCGGCTGCGCGTCAGGCATGGTGGGCGCTCGAAAAGGCGCGGCCGATCCACTTCTGAGCCGCTGCAGCATCCGAACCGATGATCATGTGATCTGATCCCCTGATCACGTGATCAGCTGAATCCACGAACTTCTCCGCCGTCAGCCTTGGCTGCTGACCCGGTCTGCCGCTCGGGCAGTCCGGCGATGCGCTCTGCGCTGATCCCATCAACCCCTAACCCAACCGAGCACCAACCAACCGCAGGCGATGCCTGCTCAACACAAAAAGGAAATGAACATGAATACCCATACCCCTGATGCCTATGAAGCCAAACCCGCCAAGGCCGAGGCCGAATGCGGGATCGACAACGCGAACCGCGCCAACACCGGGAGCGGTAGCACGCCTCAGGATCCCGACGGCACCCAACTTGAGCACAAGCTCATGCGGGAAAAGAACCTGTTCGAAGCGCGGCCTGACCGCCATGAGAACCGGGAGAACGGGTCGCGCTGGATCATATTGGACCTTGAATATGCCTATGATCGTGATCGCCACAGCGCCTATCAGGCTGCTGAGGGCGCTGGTGCGGAGAGGTCAACCCGCTGGCCCTTCCATCGGCCCGTAGCGGCAAGCTGGATAGTCATGCACCACAACCCGGTGACCGAACTCATCACCATCGAGCAGACCAGCACCATCGCCATCGATACCATGGATGAGCGCATGCTGGTCCAGACTGTGTTCGACGTTCTGAACGCCCACAAGACTGCTGTTCTGGTAACCTGGGGCGGCGAAAACAAGGATGTGGCCGTCTTGCGTCTCTGCGCCAGCAAGTTCGGACTGCTGCTCCCCAATCATCTGCGCGACCCGTCGCCGAAATCACATGCGCGGCTTGATCTTTGCTATGCAGTCTCGGGCGGTGCCAAGAGTGTGCACCTACCGGAATATGCCTGGGCCTCGGATATCCCTGCCAAGCCTTCGCCCAGCAAGGATATCGGGCCGCTGGTGCAAGCTGGCAAATGGCATCAAGTGCGCGAGCAGGCATTGGCGGACGTGCTCACGACGGCGGTGATCGGGCTGCGTCACTTCAAATCCCATGGTGTGATCGGAGGAAGTCTGCCCACCGCCTATCTTGCCATGGCGGATGCCGCAGCCGCTGCGCTGCCCTCATCGCAGTTCGTGACGACCACCTTTGCACCATGGGCTCGGCATCAGGCCACGCTCGCCAAGCTGCATGGCGTGATCTACCGGGCTGCTTGAGCGATTACAGGGTTGGCGGTGGCTGGCTTTCGCCTGAGGGCGGGGCGCCAATCAGCCAAGGGCACAAGAAGGGCAGCGTCGGGAGTCCCGCTCTGCCCGTGATGCGCCAGCGACTATATGGCTGGCCTATGGGACAATCAGCACCACGCGCGCCGGCCGGCCTCAGCTAAAACCATGATAACATAGCCTTAGGAAACGTGATGTAGCGTGCCACCGGTCGAAAGGAGCAACATGGCACATCAGTCCTCACTCACTCATGCGCCGCTTCGGCAACTTGCGGACAGCCTGTCCGAATTTTTTATGTGCAGCGCATGTGTTGGTAGGAGCGAACTCCATGTCGGCTCCTGAACCCCGGCCCGAGCCTGCTCGCCATCTGACGCCCGACGAGGTGCGCGCCGAGCTTGCACACATCAAGCCCGGTGTTCGATCCCCACTTCGTGATGCAATCGCCGGACATGCGGCGCGCTCCGGTCAGGAAGCGGCTGAATTGCTCAACGAGGCGGTCAAGCGCGCTTTGTCATCTAGGGCGATCCCTGCCGATGTCCCGTTCGATGCCGTCCTTGCCGAAATCGCGCGGTCTATTGCCAGCAGCGCCAACCTGAGCCGCAGCCGGGCTCGTGAACGCATCATCGATCTGCCCATCGAAGACCTTCTCGATCTCATCCCTGCTGGTGGTTATGCGGTCTCAAGCCCTGACGACGTAATCGAGCAGGAGCGCGTGCGTCAGATCTACGCCGATGCGCTCGACAGGCTTGCCGCCAATGACGAAAAGCGCGCCGCGCTGATCGACGCCATCGACCAGGGCAAGCGCGGCGATGATCTCGCCGCCACCATCGGGATCACCAAGCGTGAGCTTGCCACCTTACGAAAGGCCCTCAAACGCGAGGTCAAGCGGCTCTGGCCGGAGGTAGAAGCGCAACTCGGAGTGAATTGAACCTGCGAGGTCATTTCATCACCTACGCCTTCGCCAAATCTGACGGCAGTCAACCTCGTTGACCGTAAGAGCATTGCAGTGATCAGCGCTGGCGTTGAGCTGTTGGGCGCCGCGTCTTTCAACGCCGCCCTGGCGAGTGGGGCCTCCGAGCAGGACTTCCGCCATGCATGCAATGCCCAATTCAATGCAGTTTTTGGGGATGCTTGCCGCTGGAGCCGGGGCGGAAACGGCTTTCACCGCGATCTTCGATCACGCGACGTCCAATTGATAACGACTGGCGGTGGATGCGCCACTCAGCTTCACGCCGACTTCATTAACAGCAAGAACACCCCTGAAGTTCTCGGCACTGCAGCAATTGTGCAGCCTGAGCCGCCGGCCACATGTGCAAGCGAGGCCTGTGATCTCTCTCGCCTGCTGCTCGCCTATGGCCTTACGCGAGACGTGCCGGAACTGCTCGAACTCAAGCTTCCCTCGCAGGTTCCCAGCATAACGCGTCCCAACCGACCGGGTGCCACATTTATTGACAAGGACATGGTGTAGATGTCGGTAGCTGCTACCCCGGGCTTATTTCGTTGAAGATTTTACAGCATTTCGAGGCAAATTTCCCAATGATTTGAGTGCCCATTTTTGTCCTCCACGGGGCACCAAATTGCTCCTTGTGGTTAACGCCATTGCTTACGTACCCCCCTGAAATCGACGGATAAGGGGTTATCCTGCTCTTAACCGGAGCTCGGTATTTTTTGGCCATGTTCCAAGACCATTGGCGCGGCGCGGATCCATCCCTCTGATCTCGCCCGCCAGCAACGAGGCGACTTGGCGATGGATTTTTCGGCGCGACAACCGGATATGGGAGATGCGGCGCAGGAGACAGGCGAACAGCGTTCGGCGCAGCGCTTCACACTGCTGATCCGTGCGGCCAAGCTGGTGTGCGCCGCGGGCGAGTTCGTGTGCGTGGTGCGCGATGTCTCGGAAACCGGGGTGAGCGTGCGGCTGTTCCACCGCCTGCCTGCCGAGGAAAGCTTTACCCTGCACATGCCGGGCGGCGCGGCCTATGCCATCATCCGCGTATGGGAGCGCGGCCTCGAAGCGGGCTTCCAGTTCGCCGAGCCAGTTGCAGTCAACATGCTGATCAACGAAGTCGTCGCCTTCCCCAAGCGCGGCCTGCGCCTTGCCGTGTCCTTCCCGGTCACGCTCACCACGATTTCGCAGCGCTGCACCGCGATGGTGGAGAACCTCTCGCAGCAGGGCGCGCAGCTCGAATGCAACGGGCTGTTCGCGATCGATCAGAACCTGCGGATGGAAGGCGGCGGCGTGGCGTCCGAATTGCGCGAAATCCGCGCCAAGGTGCGCTGGCGCCGCGGGACGCGCTACGGGCTGGTGTTCGACGACACGTTCACGCTTGGCGATTTCGCCAAGCTGATGGCCCGCCTGCAAAGGCCGGATCTGCTCGCGGATTAACCCTCTCAGGCCGGCTCGAAGGTCAGCGCGAGGCCATTGATGCAGTGGCGCTTGCCCGTCGGCCGCGGCCCGTCTCCGAAGATATGCCCCAAATGCCCGCCGCAGCGCGCACAATGCACTTCGGTGCGCGGGTACCCGATCTTGTAGTCGGTTGAGGTACCAACCGCCTTGGCGTTGATCGCCTGCCAGAAGCTCGGCCAACCGGTGCCGCTGTCATATTTGTGCGCCGAGGAATACAGCGCCTGCCCGCAGCCCGGACAGGCAAAGGTGCCCTTGCGCTTTTCCTTGTTCAGAGGCGAGGTGAAGGCCCGCTCGGTACCCGCCTCGCGCAGGACATAATATTGGTCACGTGTGAGCGCACGGCGCCATTCGGCCTCGGATTTGCTGACAGGAAAGCTCTTGGCCTGAGCCTCGGCACCGCAAGACGCCAGCCACGGCACGGCGGCCGCCATGCCGGTGGCAGCAAGCAGGCGGCGGCGGGTGAGTTCAGGCAAGCGCATGGCAATCCCATCCGATAGCAACACAGGTTCTGCCCTATATACGCGCAAACCGCCTGCGTGGTTTCGTGCGCCCGGCTAAGCCCTGTCAGAAGTGGGTGATCTCGACCTCAAGCTTGCGGAAGCCGTGGACGAAATTGGCTTTCACCCGCTCAACATCGCCGGCCACATGCACCCGCATCCGCCGCTTGTGCATCTCCTCGAGCAACACGCGCAGTTGCAGTTCAGCGAGCCGCGCACCAACGCAGCGGTGAATCCCATAACCGAACGCAATGTGCCGGCGGGCGTTCTCGCGGGTGATGTCGAGCTTGTGCGGGTTTGCGAACACGCTCTCGTCGCGGTTGGCGGCGAGATACCACAGCACCACCTTGTCGCCCTGCTTGATGGTCTGCCCGAAGACTTCGGCATCCGCGGTGGCCGTGCGGCGCATATGGGCAAGCGGGGTCTGGTAGCGCAGGCATTCCTGCACCGCATTGGGGATCAGCCCGGGGTTTTCCTCGAAGAGTTTGCGCTGATCGGGGAATTGATCGAGCGCGTGGATGATCCCGCTCATGGTGTTGCGGGTGGTGTCATTCCCGCCGACAATCAGCAGCACCAGATTGCCCATGAATTCCTGCGGGCTCATCTGGTTCATCGCATCGGAATGGATCATCATCGAGATGAGATCATCGCCGGGTTCCTTGTCCTGCGATTTCTGCATCCACAATTGCTGGAAATAGGCGGCCATTTCCATCAGGATCCCGCGGCGGAATTCATCCAGTTCGCGCACGGTGGCAAGTTCGGTATCGCCCGCCCAGTCCGACCAGAAGGTCAACAGGCGGCGGTCTTCCCACGGGAAATCGAACAGCAGTGCGAGCATCCCGGTGGTCAGCTCGATCGAGACCTTGTCGACCCAGTCGAACACCTCACCGCGCGGCAGGCTATCGAGCAATTCGCCGGTGCGTGCGCGGATATCGGCTTCCATATCGGCCATCGCGCTGGGGGTGAATTTGGGCGCGACCGTGCGGCGCTGGCCGGTGTGCTTGGGCCGGTCCATCGCGATGAACATCGGCAGTTCAAAGCGTTCCTCACCCTCGGGGATGTCTTCATCCTTGGGCCGTTCGAGAATGGTGATGCCGCCATATTCCCAGCTCGACGAGAACAATTCGGGCAACGCCTCGATATGCTGGATCGCGCGGTGGCTAACGACCGCCCAATAGGGGCCGAACGGGCTTTCCGGGATGTAATGTAGATCGCCGGCATCCTGCATCTGCTTGAAGATCGGCTGCCAGGTGTCGTTGAAATAGATGTCCGAACGGCTGACATCCCAGGGGTGCGGATGGTTCGGCACATCTTCGGGGTGGGCGGAGAGATGCGTCCTCAGCGCTTCATAGGCCGTGGGCGCAGAGCGCCATTGCGGTTTGCTGGTCTGCTCGGGGGCGATGGTTGCCATGTCTCTCTCCCGTCCGGCGGCATGTGCTTGTCGGGGCCGCTCGTGACGAGTCGCATCCTGACCTAACTGACAGGCTTGTCAATAGTCGGTTGCAATTCGGGACTGTTCCGCGCGCGGGCGGCGCAGGCTACTCCGCCGGATCAGCCAGCGGGGCGCGCTTGCCGAACCACGGCTTTTTGGCCCGCCCGGCATTGCCCGATTTCATCACCCGCTTGCGGAACAGCAGCGAGCCGCCCTTGACGATCAGCACCACCGCCAGCGCCTGCCAAGCCAGCGCCGCGGCATGGGGCCACAGCGCGGGGTCCATCGCGGCGCGCGCCAGCATCGCAAAGGGCGAGGACAGCGGAAAGGCCATCGCGGCCTTTTCCAGCGTCGATCCCGGCTGGGTGATGGTGTAGGCGGCGAGGAAGAACACCAGCAATTGCATCATGGTGACCGGCATCGACAGGGTCTGCACTTCGCGCACCGTGCTCGCCATCGCCCCGATGGTCAGGAACAGCCCGCCAAGCAGCAGATAGGCCATCGCGAAATAGGTCACCCCCAGCACGAAAAACAGCGGCCAGCCCACCGCAGGCGCGGGCAGATTGGCAATATCCGTGCCGGTGCCTGCAACAATCGCATCTCCGGCGAGGCTCCAGAAGCCGAAGCCGCAAAGCCCCCACACGATGATCCCGACAAAGGACACGGCGAGCATCGCAAACAGCTTGCCCATGAACACCGCATCCATCGGGATCGCAGCAGCGAGGATTTCGATGATCTTGTTGGCCTTTTCCTCGACCAGGTTCGACAGCACCATGCCCGCCAGCAGCATTGTGAGCAGGAACAGCAGCAATTGCGCGGCCTGCGCGGTGGCAATGCGATTGGAACGCTCGCTCGCCGCGCTGCTGGTGACGAGTTCGCTGGTGGCCTCGGGCATGGCGCTGGGCGCGGTCTGCATCGCGGTGGCGGCAATCAGCTCGATCGGCCCGCGCCAGCGCGCGGCCTGTTCGGCGGTGCCGACCACCTGCGGCGCGCGCAGGCTGCCGGTGACGATGACGGCATAGGCGCCGCGTCGCTCTTCGAGGAAAGCGCGCGCGTCAAAAGCCGGATCGCGCGTTGCTTCGGGCACGATGGTAAGCGGCGGCACGGCCCCGCCCAATTGGCGGGTCAGGCCCGCGGCGGCCGACACCATCGCGGCGCTGTCCGCAGGGCTCATCGCGACCCCGACGACCACGCTATCAGCCTCGCGCATCACTTCGCCGGTGATGCTGCCGGCGAGCCCGCCGACGATAAAAGGAAACAGCGGCCCGAGCAGGAAGAACAGGAAGGTGCGGCTGAACAGCACCGCGACAAAATCGCGCCGCGCGATCACCCATGCCGCCTCCAGCGTCGAGAGACGCGGGCTGACCTGCGCAGGCTGGCTCATGCGGCGACTCCTTCCTCATCAGCTTTGAGCGCGCGCGCCGCCGCTTCCCCGGCAATCGCGACAAAGGCATCGTGCAAACCGGCACGCTCGATCGACAGCGAAAGGATCCCCGCATCGCCTTCGATCAGCTGGCGCAGCAGTGGCTCAACCCCGCTTTCGGGCAGCGGGAAATGGAAGAAATCGCCGTTGCGGCGGGTATCCTTGGGCAAGGCGCCCAGCCAAGCCCCCTCCCGCGCGCGAGTTTCGAGCCGGACTTGCGCCGGAATGCGATCCCGCGCGGCTTCGACACTGCCGGCATAGGGCACGCGCCCCCCGGCAATAATCGCGACACCCTCGCACAGGCGTTCGGCATGGTGGATCACATGGGTGGAGAAAATCACGGTCACCCCGTCATCCGCTAGCGCTCGGATCATCGCTTCGAGCTTGCCCTGATTGATCGCATCAAGGCCCGAAAAGGGTTCGTCGAGCACCACCAGCCGGGGGCGATGCACCAGCGTGCCGAGCAATTGCACGGTCTGCGCCATGCCTTTGGAAAGCTGGCGGATCTGCCGGTCGGCAGCATGGGCAAGCCCGTGGCGTTCGAGCATGTCGAGCCCGCGGGTGCGCCCTTCCTTGAGCGAAAGCCCGCGCAAGGCGCCCATGAAGGCAATCGCCTCAATCGCTTTCATCGACGGATAAAGCCCGCGCTCTTCGGGCAGATAACCGATCAGGCGGCCGATTTCGTGCGGGCGATCATGGCCGAACACGCGGCGCACGCCTTCATCGGGATCGATGATCCCGAGCAACATGCGCAAGGTCGTCGTCTTGCCCGCGCCGTTCGGCCCGAGCACGCCATAGATCGCGCCTTGCGGGACCGCGATATCGACCCCGTCGACCGCGCGGATGCCGTCAAAGCTCTTGACCAGCCCGCGCGCCTCCACTGCGAGCGGGCGCAGATCACCCGCTGCACGATTGCCGAGGTCGAATTGTTCGCTTACCGCCATATCCATTGTGCCTTGCCCTATCGCGGGTGCCTAAACAGGAGCCTCTTCAAGCATGGTTAACGCCGCTGCAAGTCATGACCTTGCAAGGCGCCTTGCGCAAGTGGCTGAATCGCTTGGCTTCGCGGCCTGCGGGATTGCGAGCGCGGGGGAAGATCCGCTGCGCGGCGAGCGGCTCGAACAATGGCTGGGCGAGGGGCACCATGCCAGCATGGAATGGATGGCGACCCGGCTAGATCATCGCCGGGCGCCGCAAGGGCTCTGGCCCGAAGCGCGCAGCGTGATTGCGCTGGGGGCAAGCTATGCCCCGGCGCAGGATCCTTTGGCGCTGGAAGGGGACAGCGAACGTGCTCGTATCTCGGTCTATGCACAGGGGCGCGATTATCATGACGTGGTCAAGAAGCGGCTCAAGGCGCT
Organism: Erythrobacter epiphyticus; assembly: GCF_034653295.1. NCBI lineage: Bacteria > Pseudomonadati > Pseudomonadota > Alphaproteobacteria > Sphingomonadales > Erythrobacteraceae > Erythrobacter > Erythrobacter epiphyticus. Next base: position 286,040 of record NZ_JAYEEU010000007.1, read on the forward strand.
TGCCCGCTGGCTGGTGGCCGAAGCGCCCGAGGCGCAGGTCAAGGTCTTTGTCGATACCGCGCCGGTGATGGAAAAGCCGCTGGGCGAGGCGGCGGGGATCGGGTGGCAGGGCAAGCATACCAACCTCGTCAGCCCCAGCCACGGGAGCTGGCTGTTTCTGGGGGCGATCTACACCACGCTCGACCTCGCGCCCGCGCAGCCGCACCGCGACCAGTGCGGATCGTGCCGCGCGTGCCTTGATGCCTGCCCCACCGATGCCTTCCCCGCGCCCTACCGGCTCGATGCGCGGCGCTGCATTTCCTATCTCACCATCGAGCACAAGGGCCCGGTGCCCGCAGAATTTCGCGCGGCGCTCGGCAATCACATCTATGGCTGCGATGATTGCCTCGCGGTGTGCCCGTGGAACAAATTCGCCGCCGCGAGCCAGGCCATGACCGAATTCCTGCCGCGCGCCGAACTGGTCGCGCCGCGCCTTGCCGACTTGCTCACATTGGATGATGCCGGGTTCCGGGCGCTGTTTTCGGGCTCACCGATCAAGCGCATCGGGCGGGATCGGTTCGTGCGCAATTGTCTCTACGCAGCGGGCAACAGCGGCAATGGCGCCTTGCTCGCGCAGGTCACGGCGCTGCTGTCGGACCCCGATCCGGCGGTGGCTGACGCGGCAGCTTGGGCGCTGGCGCGGCTTACAGCAAATCCTTGAGCGGCAACTCGGGATCAGCCAGCAGCGCCGGATCAACCTTGCCGATCCCGCTTTCCAGCAGTTTGCGGCCCTGCACATAGTCCTTCATCGTGTTCACACAGTCGAAGGCAATCGGCTTGCCATCCTTCAGATAGACCACGGTAAACTTGCGGCTGTCGGGATCGCCGCGCAGCACGGTCGCATCAAAGCCGAGATTGAGCCCGGCGGTTTGCAGCTTGAGATCATACTGGTTTGACCAGAACCAAGGCAGCGCGTGGTAGGGCTCTTTCTCACCCATGATCGCGCGGGCCACGGTGTTCGCCATGTCATGCGCGTTCTGCACGGATTCGAGCCGGATCACCGCGCCTTGCGCGAAATCATTGGCATGGGCTGCGCAATCACCAATCGCATAGACATCATCCAGCGTGGTGCGGCAGCAGAAATCGACATCGACCCCGTTCGAAGCCGCCGCGCCGGCCGCGATCAGTGGGCCGACCGCAGGCACGATCCCGATGCCGACCACCACCATATCGCAGGCAAGCCGGGTGCCATCATCGAGCACCACGCCGGTCGCCTTGCCATCCGCATCGCCGAGGATTTCGGTCACCCCGCAAGCCAGCCGCACATCAACGCCCTGCCGGCGATGCTCTGAGGCATAGAAAGCCGACAGCTCTTCGCCCGCAACCCGCGCGAGCAGGCGCGGCAGCATTTCGACCAGCGTCACCTCGCAGCCGAGCTTGCGCAGGACGGCAGCAGCTTCCAGCCCGATATAGCCGCCGCCGATCACCACCGCGCGCTTGGCACCAGCGGCGAGCGCGGCCATCATCGCATCGGCATCAGCCTTGTCGCGCACATAAAAGACATGGCTGAGATTGGCGCCCGGGCACGGCATCCGGCGCGGATCGCCCCCACCCGACCAAATCAGCTTGCGATAGCTGATCACGCTGCCATCGGCGAGCGTGACGCTGTGCCCTTTGGCGTCAATCGCGGTGACCCCCGCACCGAGCCTCAGCGCAATATCCTTGTCAGCCCAGAACTTTTCCGGGCGGATCATGATTCGCTCGAAGCTCTTGTCGCCGGCGAGATATTCCTTCGACAGCGGCGGGCGTTCATAGGGCGGCACCGAATCGCGCCCGATCATCAGGATCGAGCCTGCAAAGCCGTGCTGGCGCAGCGCGATCGCAGCCTGCGCGCCGCCATGGCCAGTACCGACAATCACCACATCGGCGTGATCCACGGGCATTCCCCTCAGCTATCCCCGATTGCGGAACTCGCGCCAAAACGCCCCATCGTCAAGGATGTGCGGCAGGCGTGGCACGCAGACATCGGCTAGCGATCGAGCAGATTGCGCGCCTGACTGGCGATCTGGGCGAGCATCGCGGGCATCACCGGCGGGCGGCTCTGCGCCCGGGTGATAAGCCCGCGCATCTGCACCACACCCGCCGCGTTGCGCGCGGCCCATTCGGCCACCGCCGCGCCGGGATCATCCTTTACCCCTTTACGCTTGAGCAGGCGGCGCAGGAAATCGAGCCGCATGTGCTGGAAATCGCGCGCCAGACCATCGACCAGCAGGCGCTCCCACACATCCGAGGGCGACATGTGCGCGGCGGTCCCCTGCGCCCAGTCCAGCCCCAGCCTGCCCCCGATATCGGTAAAGGCATGGGTGAGCCGGGTCGGTTCAACCCCGGTGTCGAGTGCCAGCCGCGCCAGCCCGACCGCGCCGTCATAATCGAACAGGTCGGCCACGCGCCCGGCCAAGGCTGCCGGTGCACCAAGCTCCACGAAATGCGCGCGCAGCGCCTGCGATTGTTCGCGGGTCTTGCCGACCAGCAATTCCTCGTGTGCAGCGGCAAGCCGGGTGACGCCCGCAGCCAGTTCGCCGATCATCGCGCTGACCGCGACCTTGCCCGATGCCGTGCGCAGCACATCCGACATCAGATTGCCGACAGCGGCGGCAACGCGTTCAAACAGTGTGAGGCGCACCGCTTCGGGAATGGCGGCGTCATCAAGATCGCGCCACAGGCGATCAAGCCCGAAGAGGTTGTCGGTGACGACAAAGGCCGCTGCGACTTCGGCAAAGCCGACGCCTTCTTCCTCGGCCAGTTCGAAGGGGTGGATCAGCCCCAAGCGGTTGACGATGCGGTTGGCAAGGCTGGTCGCGATCATTTCACGGCGCAGGCGATGCCCCTTGATCTCGCTGGCAAAGGCGGTGCGCATCGGGGCGGGGAAACGCCCGATCAGCAGCGTTTCGAGCGCGGGATCATCGGGCAGGCTGCTTTTCTCGATCGCATCCTGCAACGCCAGCTTGGCCGAAGACAGCAGCACCGCCAGTTCCGGACGGGTCAGCCCCTTGCCATCCGCGGCGCGGCGCATCAGCGTTTCATCATCCGCCAGTCCCTCGGTGCGGCGATCCAGCCCGCCCAGCTCTTCAAGCCGCTGGATCAGATGGAGATGCGAGGCGCTCGCGCCCGGCCCGCCGGCTTCGGCAATCGACAGCGACAGGGCCTGCAAGCGGTTGTCTTCGAGCACGATCGTGCCGACCTCGTCGGTCATGCTTTCGAGCAGCGCGTTGCGCTTTTTCGTCGAAAGCTTGCCGCTGCGGGTCGCCGCAGCCAGCGCGATCTTGATGTTGACCTCGTTATCCGAACAATCGACGCCCGCCGAATTGTCGATGAAGTCGGTGTTGATGCGCCCGCCCTTCAGCGAAAAGGCAATGCGCGCGGCCTGGGTCACGCCAAGGTTGGCGCCTTCGCCAATCACCTTGGCGCGCACTTCATCGGCATTGATGCGCAGCGCATCATTGGCGGGATCGCCGACATCGAGATGGTTTTCCGAAGGCGCCTTGAGATAGGTGCCGATGCCGCCGAACCACAAGAGATCAACCGGCGCGCGGAGGATCGCGGAAATCAGCGCTTCCGGCTCGATCTCCTTGGCCTCAATCCCCAGCACTTCACGCGCCTGCTTCGAAAGCTTGATCTGCTTGGCCGAACGCGGAAATACCCCGCCGCCCTTGGAAATCAGCGCGGCATCGTAATCCTCCCAGCTTGAACGCGGGAGCGCGAACATGCGCTTGCGCTCCTGCCAACTGGTCGCCGGATCGGGCGCGGGATCGATGAAGATATGGCGGTGATCGAACGCCGCCACCAGTTTGATCGCCTTCGAGAGCAGCATCCCGTTGCCGAACACATCGCCCGACATGTCGCCGCAGCCCGCGACCGTGATCGAGTCTTTCTGGACGTCGATCCCCATTTCGCGGAAGTGGCGCTGCACGCTCACCCACGCGCCGCGCGCGGTGATGCCCATCGCCTTGTGATCATACCCGTTTGAGCCGCCGCTGGCGAAGGCATCATCCAGCCAGAAGTCGCGGCTTTGCGCGATGCCATTGGCAATGTCGGAGAAGGTCGCGGTGCCCTTGTCGGCGGCCACCACGAAGTAGGGGTCTTCCCCGTCGCGCACCTGCACCGCCTGCGGGTGAACCACCTTGCCTTCGACGATGTTGTCCGTGACCGAAAGCAGCGTGCGGATGAAGATTTCATAGGCCGCGCGGCCTTCGGCGGCCCAGCCTTCCCGGTCAAGCGCGGGAGAGGGAAGCTGCTTGGGGTAGAACCCGCCCTTGGCACCCGTGGGCACGATCACCGCGTTCTTGACGCGCTGGGCCTTCATCAGCCCGAGGATTTCGGTGCGGAAATCATCGCGCCGGTCCGACCAGCGCAGCCCCCCGCGCGCCACCGCACCCGAGCGCAGGTGGATGCCCTCGACCCGGCGCGAATAGACGAAGATCTCGCGCCATGGCACCGGCTTTGGAAGAGCAGGCACGAGGCTTGAATCCAGCTTGAAGGCGAGCGCTTCGGCAGCCGCAGGCGCATAGGCATTGGTGCGCAGCACCGCCTTGATCGCGGCCATGTAGCGCCGCAGCAGACGATCATCATTGATCGCGGTAACTTTGGCGAGCGCGCGGGCAAAGGCCGTTTCGGCAGCGGTTTCAGCCCCGGTGCGATCACCGCCAAACGCCGGATCGTGGCGCGCCGTGAACAGATCGATCATCGCCTTGGTGGCCGCAGGCGCGGCCGCCAGCGCATCAACCACGGTGTAAATGGTAAAGCCCATCCCGGTCTGGCGCAGATAGCGATAGAAGGCGCGCAGCCAATCGGCTTCGCGCGCGGCAAGGCCAAGCCCGGGCACCAGCCGGTTGAAGGGATCATCCTCCGCCGCGCCGTTGAGCACATCATCCAGCGCGCGCTCGATCAGCGCCGAGCGGCCCAGCAAGGTGGCCGCTTCGAGACCCGCCGGCAGGCTCAGAATGAAATCATGGATCGAACCGAGCGCGGGGTCGGCAAGGAATGTCGGGACTTCGGCCATCACCCGGAAGCCGAAATTCTCAAGCGCAGGCACGGCATCGGACAGCGGCAGCTTGCCCTTGATGCAGTAGATCTTGAGCCGCAGCACATCGCTGGCATCGCTGTCGAGCCGGTAAAGGCGCACGGCCCGTTCGGGCGCGCCATCGTGCCCATCATCAGCGGCAACAGCGAGCGGGCGCAGCTTGGCAATATCGCGCGCGGCTTCAGCCGGGCCATAGGTCATGCGGTAGGCGGGCGGGAAAGCCGGGGCATAGCGCGCGGCAATCGCGGCGGCGCGGCCATCATCGCCCGCGCTGGCGAGCTGGCTTTCGACCGCCTCGTTCCAGCCGCGCAGCATTTCGACAAGGCGCGCTTCGATCACGGCATCATCGGGCATGTCCTCGCAGGCGCGCACATCGATGAGAAAACGCAGCAGGGCGAGCGTGCTGCTTTCGACCTCAAGGCTCCAGTCGAGCAAGCCCGCGCCCGGCGTTTCGAGCAGCATTGCCTGAATCTGGAGGCGCACATCGGTGGAAAGCTGATCGCGCGGGAGCCAGACAAAGGCAAAGACATGGCGTTCAAGCGTCGAGCGCACCATCACCACCCGCGGACGCGGGCGATCGATCAACGCCATCTTGGCTGTCACCAGTTCGGCCACCTTGGCGGGCGCGAAGGCGATCAGCAGATCATTGGGCAGCGAGGTAAAGGCATGCACCAGCGCCTTGCCGGCGTGACCTGATGGCGCGAAGCCAAGGCTCTGGGCAAGCCCGCTGAGGGTTTCGCGCAGCACCGGCACTTCAGCCGGGCGCGATGCGAGCGCGGCGCTCGTCCACAGACCGGCGTGGATCGAAAGCGCGGTGATCCGGCCTTCCTCACGCAGCGGGACGATGAACAGATCGAGCGGGCTGAGACGGTGCACCCGCGCCTGCCGGTTTGACTTGATGACCAGCAGGTGACGCGGGGTGCCGGCCTTTTCCTGGGCATCAAACCAGTCAAAGGCGCGCTGGATAGAGGCTTCGGCCAGCAATTCACGCGCCGAGGTGCGGCAGATGCCGAGAATGCTGTCTTCGCGCCCATCCCGATAAAGGGTGAGGTGGCCAAGCTGGGTCAGCATCCCGGTGTTGAGCCAGCCCAGCAGCGCCCCGGCCTCGCCCGCATCCGGAGCAATCCGCGCCGCATCCGCCGCCATGGCCTGCTGCATCGCGGGCCAATCAGCCACCGCCGCGCGCACATCGGCAAGCGTGTCTGCCAGCAAGGCCTGCAATGCGCGGCGCTGGCGCGCATCGGCACGCGGGGTTTCGATATAGACCAGCGATTCGGGCGCACCCGCCTCGCCGCTCAGCCCGGTCACCGCCCCTGCCGCATCGCGCGCGACCTTGGCCACAGGATGCAGCAGCACATCGATCGCAAGGCCCTGCGACGCGATCGCGCCCGCAATCGAATCCACCAGAAAGGGCATGTCATCATTGATGACCGCAATCCGCAGGCACCGCTTGTCGCCCGTGCTCGAGGCGATTTCGACCAGCGATTCGCCGGGTGCGCGGCGTGCCATGGCTGCCAGCAGGAAATCCGCCGCTTCGTCGAGCGCTTCCTGATCGAGCGGGCGCTCCCCCGGCAGGATCGAATGGGCGAGACGCTCGCTCAACACGGTGCGCAGCGTGGTGGATTTGGCAGCAGTTTTCGAGACCATGTGAGGGGCTCCCGGCATCCTCTGTTCCGGCGCGGCAAGGTAATTTTATTGTGCCGGATTGTTTGTATGTAACGTGATCGCGATACGCCTTTAGCGCGCCTCACGCAAGGACAGGCGCACGCATCGCCGCAAGCGTCAGTTCGAGCGAACGGATGCGCGCCGCCGGATCATAGGTCGCCCCGCACAGCATGATTTCGTCCGCCCCGGTGCGCGCGATGAAGGCATCGATCCCGGCGCGCACTTCGGCGGGCGTGCCCACAGCCGCCGCCTGTCCGAGATGGGCCAGCATCGCTTGCGCCGGAGGCGGCAGGCTGGCGCGATAGCCCGGCACCGGCGGAGGCAGCTTGCCCGGATTGCCGGTGCGCAGCGCGACAAAGCTCTGCGCCTGGCTGGAGGCAATCAGTTCGGCCTCTTCGGTGGTATCGGCAGCAAAGACATTCATCGCCACCATCACATGCGGGCGCGGGCAGGCGTCGGACGGCTGGAAATCGCGGCGGTAAAGCGCCAGCGCGGCATCGAGATGATCGGGCGCAAAATGCGCCGCAAAGGCATAAGGCAGACCGAGCTTTGCGGCGAGGCTTGCGCCGAACAGGCTTGATCCGAGCATCCACAGATCGACCTTGGCCCCGTAGCCGGGCGTGGCGCGGATCGGCAGATCGACATCGCCCGTCAGCAAGGCGCGTAGCTCGATCACATCATGCGGGAAATATTCGGCTGCCTGATGGAGATTCTTGCGCAGCGCGCGCTGCAATTCCGGCCCCGCCCCCGGCGCCCGGCCAAGCCCGAGATCGATCCGCCCCGGAAACAGCGCATCGAGCGTCCCGAATTGTTCGGCAATCTGGAACGGGGTGTGATTGGGCAGCATGATCCCGCCCGAACCAAGCCGGATGTGGCGTGTCGCATTGCCGATATGGGCAAGCACCACCGCCGTAGCCCCGCCCGCAATGCCATCCATCGCGTGATGTTCGGCCACCCAGAACCGCTTGCACCCCAGCCGCTCGGCCGCGCGGGCGAGATCGACACTCGCTGCAAAAGCCTCGTGCAGGGTGCCGCCCGCGCGCACCGGCACGAGATCGAGCACGGAGAAATCGGTCATCAGGTCAGCTCCCTTGCGGCGGCTCCAGTTGAGCGAGATAGCCGCGCGCAGTCTCGGCGAAGGGCGTGGCCGGATCAAGCGCAATCACGGATTCCCAGCTTGCCCGCGCGGCCGCGTCGCGCCCGTCGAGCACCGCAATGACTCCGGCTTCCAGGCCCACTTCGGGATCTTTCGGAGCGAGCGTGGCAGCGCGGGTGATCGCGGCCTGCGCCTCGCCGAGCCGGTCAAGCCGCCGCAGCAAGGTCGCCTGCAGCAGCCAGCCTTCGGCGCGTTCGGGCGCGAGCCGGATCGCGTCCTGCAAGGCGGCAAGCGCCGCATCGGGCCGGGCCAGCGCCACCAGCACGCGGGCGGAATCAATCGCGGCGATCGCCTCGAGCGTCGCATCGCTCGCCACCCGCGCATCTTCACGCGCCAGCGTCAGCAGTGCGAGCGCTTCCTCCTGCCGGGCGCCTTCGAAAGCGGCATTTCCCGCCATCGTGGCAAAGCGCGCGCGCGGACGCGGTTCGGCAGCCGGCGTGCCTTCGCGCGCGGCGAGGAAGGCATCGCGCGCATCATCCCACCGCGCGAGTTCGGTTGAGGCTGCGCCCAGACACAGGTTGGCCAGCACCCGATCCGCGCCGGTCGCTTCGGTGCGGCGGATCTGCGCGGTGGCATGGGCGCGGGCGGGATCCTCTTCGATCTGGTTGAGGCAATCCTGCAACCACTGGCTCGACGGGGTGATGCCCTCGATCTCGACGATGCCATTGCGCCCGCGGACCCGGCGCGGCGGCGGCCGGTTGATCAGCGGATCATCAGCCGTGGGCATGGTATCGACCCCCGGAAAGGGGCCAACCTGAAGGAGCAGGGCAAGCAGCAGCGACACATCAATTCCCCTGATAGAAAGCGGCCACCGCGCGTTCGACCACCGTAAGATCCTGCGGGCGCGAGAGGCGGTGATCGCCGTCCTTTATCAGCGTAACCTGAACCGCATCCGAAGCGAGCGCCGCGGCGAGCTTGAGGCTGATCTCCCACGGCACATCGGGATCGCGCTGGCCGTGGACCAGATGCACCGGGCAGGTGAGCGCCACGCCCTGTTCAAGCCGCTGGTGCTGCGCGGCATCGGCATGGAACGCGGCAAAAGTCGGGGTCGGCTCGGGCCCGTAGGGATTGGATTCGAAGATTGTCTCGCCCGCCGCCAGCGCGGCTTGTTGTGCGGGGGTATAGCCCCAACGGGTGAAATCCGGGGCGGGCGCGATGCCGATCAGCCCCGCAAGCTGCGGCCCAAGCTGTTCGCCCACCAACAGCATCAGCCACCCGCCCATCGAGGAACCCGCAAGGAGGACCGGCCCTGCGACCTGCGTGGCGATCAGGCTGAGCACCTCGTCACGCCAGCGCGTCAAGGTGCCATCGGCAAAGGCGCCCGAACTCATCCCGCAGCCCGAATAGTCGAGCAGCAGGCAGCCGCGCCCTGCCGCGGCGGCGCTCGCGAACAGGCGCGTCGCCTTGCTACCGCTCATGTCGGACATGTAGCCGGGCAGGAACACGAGGGTCGGCGAAGTGGCATGGGCGGGTGTCGGAAGGACGTGACGAAACGCGATGCGACGGCCATCGGGCAGGGTGTGGAAAAGAGGTGCGCTCATGCCGCCTCTCTTGCCTTGCTCTTTGTGTGAAGCGCAACCATTGTCGCGGCCGCGATTGTCACAAGGCCGCAACGGGAGAGGGTTAGCGCGCATGTCCATGTCCGAAGATCACACACTCCGCCTTCCCGCCGCTTCGCCCGCCACTGCGCTGACACGGCGCGGCCTGTTCACGCTTGCGGGCGCTTCGGCGGCGCTCGCGGCCACCCCGCTCGCCGCGCGCAGCTTCGGCAGCGGCTTTACCCACGGCGTCGCGAGCGGCGAGCCTGCGGCCCATTCGGTGCTGCTGTGGACGCGCTTTGTCGCGGATGCCGAAACGCGGCTCATCTGGGAGGTGAGCGCATCGGAAGATTTTTCCCGTCCGCTTGCCAGCGGCGAGGCCTTGGCCTCACCTGCACGCGACTGGTGTGCCAAGGCTATCGCGGGCAGCCTTGCCCCGGGGCAATGGTATTTCTACCGCTTTGTCGCGCCCGATGGCGCGGTTTCGGACATCGGCCGCACCCGCACCTTGCCGCAAGGGCCGACCGCGGCGTTCCGGCTCGCGGTGTTTTCCTGTTCGAACTATGGCTTTGGCTGGTTCAATGCCTATGGCCACGCGGCCGAGGTCGCCGATTGTGATCTCGCACTGCACCTTGGCGATTATCTCTACGAATATGAAAAGGGCACCTATCCGACCGCGCAGCAGGCTGCCGCTGACCGCGTGCTCGCCCCCGAAAACGAGATCGTGACGCTGGCGGATTATCGCCTGCGCTACGCGACCTACCGCGCCGATCCCGATCTGCGCCGCATCCACCAGATCATGCCGATGATCTGCATCATGGATGATCACGAAAGCGCCAATGACAGCTGGCACGGCGGCGCACAGAACCACACCCCCGCCACCGAAGGCGCGTGGGACATGCGCAAGGCCATCGCCTTTCAGGTCAACCGCGAATGGCTGCCGGTCTCGGATGATCCCTATGCCGCCTATCAGGTGGGCGATCTGGCAACCCTGTTCCGGCTCGAAACCCGCCTGCTGGCGCGCGACAAGCAGCTTGATCTCGGCGCGGTGCTCGCAGGCAAGAGCGATCCGCAGGAGGTTGCGCAGGCCTTGGCCGCGTTCCGCGATGGCGCCTATGCCGCTTCGGATCGCACCATGCTCGGTGCCGCACAGGAACAATGGCTGGCCGAAGGGCTTGCCGCCTCGGTCAAGAACGGCACGGCATGGCAAGTGCTGGTGCAGCAAGTGCTGATGGGCAATTTGAGAACGCCATCGGGGCTGATCGATCAGCTTGGTAGTGCCCTGCCCGATTATGTCCGCCAGCGGCTTACCGCGGCGAGCCTCGCGAGCAAGGCAGGCCTGCCCTTCAACATGGATGCATGGGACGGCTATCCCGCCGCCCGCGCGCGGGTGATCGCCTCTGCGCTTGCCGCTGATGCAAACCTGCTGGTACTGGCAGGCGACACGCATAATGGCTGGGCCTTCGAACTGGGCCACGAAGGCGCGAAGGCAGGTATCGAATTTGGCGTGCAGAGCGTCTCGTCACCGGGCTTTGAAAGCTACCTTTCGTTTGTGCCGCCCAAGGATCTTGCGACAGCCATGGTCACCACCAATGCCGGGCTCAAATGGGCCGACACGTCGCAGCGCGGCTATATGGTGGTGGAGCTCACCCCGGCGCGGGCGACCACCGAATACCGCTTTACCGGCGGGGTGCGCCAGCGTGCAGCGAAGCTTACCGGAACCAAGCGGGTGTCCGCCGCAGCCGGTTCGGGCACGCTCGAAATCTAGGCCCCTGTGCCGCCGGTAATGACATCGCAGCAATTGCCCGCTATGGGGCGTGCTATGCGCAAGCCGATCACCACCCGTGTGACCACGACGACCCGGACTACCATCCGGGGGCGGCGGCGCGCGCGATAGGCACGCAAGGCCCGCCCCCCGGTCAGGGGCGGTGCGGTGTCCTCCCCTGAGCCGATCCTCGCAACACCGCTCTTCCGGTGCGCGCCCAACTATGCCAAGGCGCGCGCCAAACGAGACGGACGCAAGATGATGACGGAACTGCTCAAGATCAGCCTGCCCGATGGATCGGTGCGCGAGATGCCGCAAGGCTCGACCCCGGCGGATGTCGCCGCGGCGATCGGCCCCGGCCTTGCCAAGGCGGCACTCGCCGCGCGCGTCAATGGCGAGCTGCGCGATCTCACCCGGCCCTTTGATGGTGACGCGGAACTCGCGCTGGTCACCGCGCGGGACGAGGCCGATGCGCTCGAACTCGCCCGCCACGATTACGCCCACGTCCTCGCCGAAGCGGTGCAGGCGCTGTTCCCCGGTACGCAGATCACCTTCGGCCCCGCGACCGATGACGGGTTCTATTACGACGTGAAGGCCCCCGACAACCGCGAGCCGTTCAGCATGGATGATCTCCCCGCGATCGAGGAGGAAATGCGCCGCATCATCCGCGCCGACAAGCCGCTGCGCCGCGAGGTGTGGAGCCGCGAAGACCTCATCGCCAAGTGGGCGGGCGAGGGTGAGACCTTCAAGGCCGAATGGGCCAAGGAACTCCCCGAAGGCGAGGAGCTGACGGTCTATTGGAGCGGCAATGACTGGCTCGACATGTGCCGCGGGCCCCATCTGCCGAGCACCGGCAAGCTCGATCCCGAAGCCTTCAAGCTGATGCGCGTCGCCGGGGCCTATTGGCGCGGCGACCAGAACAATGCGCAGCTGACCCGCATCTACGGCACCGGCTGGCTCAACAAGAAGCAGCTTCAGGCGCATCTCATGCGCCTTGAGGAAGCCGCCAAGCGCGATCACCGCAAGCTGGGGCGCGAGATGGACCTGTTCCACTTGCAGGAAGAGGCTCATGGCAGCGTCTTCTGGCACCCCAAGGGCTACCGCATCTGGCGCGAGCTCGAATCCTATATGCGCCGCAAGATGGACGGCGCGGGCTATCGCGAGATCAAGACCCCGCAGCTGATGGACGTGCGCCAGTGGACGCAATCGGGCCACTGGGGGAAATATGCCCAGAACATGTTCGCCGTGCCCGACATGGTGCCCGAGGTGGACGAGGAAAGCGGCGCGGCCTCGCCCAAGGTTGCCGATGATGCCACGTGGATGGCGATCAAGCCGATGAACTGCCCGGCGCATGTGCTGGTATTCAAGCAGGGGATCACCTCGTACCGCGACCTGCCGATCCGCCTCGGCGAAATGGGCTGCTGCCACCGCAACGAACCCCACGGCGCGCTCCACGGGCTGATGCGCGTGCGCCAGTTCACGCAGGACGATGCGCATATCTTCTGCACCGAAAGCCAGGTCGTCGGCGAAGTGCAGAGCTTCATCGCGCTCGCTGATTCTGTCTATCGCGACTTCGGCTTCACCTATGACATCAAGCTCGCGCTGCGCCCGGAAAAGCGGTTCGGGAGCGATGCGGACTGGGACAAGGCCGAGCAGGAACTGCGTGACGCGCTGACTGCGAACGGCCTCGCATGGGAAGAACTCCCCGGCGAAGGCGCCTTCTACGCCCCCAAGCTCGAATGGCACCTCACCGACGCGATCGGGCGCACCTGGCAGGTGGGCACGATCCAGTCCGACCGCGTCCTGCCCGAACGTCTGGACGCGAACTATATCGGCGAAGATGGCGAAAAGCACCGCCCGGTGATGCTCCACCGCGCGATCTTCGGAAGCTACGAACGCTTCATCGGCATCCTGATCGAGCACTTCGCCGGACGCCTGCCCGCATGGCTTGCCCCGGTGCAGGCGGTGGTCGCCACCATCGTCTCGGACGCGGATGGCTATGCCCATGAGGTCGAAGCGCAGCTGAAAGCGGCGGGCATCCGGGTCGAAACCGACACCCGCAACGAGAAGATCAACTACAAGGTCCGCGAACACTCGCTCGCCAAGATTCCGCACTTGCTGGTGGTCGGCAAGCGCGAGGCCGAGGAAGGCACCGTCGCGGTCCGCACGCTGGGCGCCGAGCACCAGAAGGTGATGCCGCTCGCCGAGGCGATCGCGATGCTCACCAGCGAAGGCACGCCCCCAGACCTCAAGACGGAGAACTGACCATGAAGCCTATTGTCATCCTCGCCCCCGTGGCGCTTGCCTTGCTCGCCGCGTGCGGGAAAGACACCGATACCGCTGACAAGCCCGCTGCCGTCGACCATGCAAGCATGGACCATTCTGGCCACGACATGGGCGGTGAGGCCAAGCCTGAGCTGACCGAGGCGCAGGCGGCTTACAAGGCAGTCAACGACAAGATGCACACCGGAATGGCCGACATCCCTGCCGATGCCGATGTCGCGTTCATGCAGGGAATGCTGGCCCACCACCAAGGCGCGGTCGAAATGTCCGAAGTCGCTCTGAAATACGCGAAGGATGAAAAGGCGCGCGATCTTGCCGCCCGGGTGATCGCGGCGCAGAAGGCCGAGATCGCCGAGATGGAAGCCTGGCTGAAGGCGCGCGAAGCGAAGTAAGCGTCCGGCGTGGAACTCATCGGGGGCCTCACCGCGCTACAGATCGCCGTTGCTTGTGGTGCGGCGCTCGGCTCGGCCTTTGTTCGCGGGTTGACCGGCTTCGGCATGGCGATCCTGCTGGTGCCGGTGCTGGCCTTGGCGCTCCCGCCGGTCGAGGCGGTGGCGCTCACCAATGCGCTTTCGCTGATGCTTGGCGCGACCGAGATCCGCACCCTGGTGCGTGACGCCGAAAAGAGCGCGTGGATGATCGGCGCCGCGGTGGTGGTGACGACCCCACTCGGCCTTTATGCGCTGTCGCTGACGGGCAGGGATGTGGCGCGGCTTGTCATCGCGCTGATTGCCGTGAGCGCTTTTGTCGCAATCCTGCTGCCCCGTCGGGGAAGCGCGATGCCGGGACGGGCCGTGACCGGCGGCGTCGGCGTGCTGAGCGGGTTGATGACCGGCTATGCCGGGATGCCCGGCCCGCCAGTGGTGCCCTATTACGCGGGGCGCGATTTGCCGCGAGCGACGGCCAAGGCCTCGATGCAGCTGATCTTCACCATCGCCGCCACCACCGGGCTGGCAAGTGCCGCATGGCTCGGTATCCTGCGGCCGGAGTTGCTGCTGTTCGCACTGCTGATCCTGCCGGTGATCATCGCGGGCAACAAGCTGGGGGCGCGGGTTTCGGGCCGGGTCAGCGATCCGCTATGGCGCACGAGTGTCGGTCTGGTGCTGGGAGGAGCGGCTGTTGCCGCGATGCTGCGTCTGATCTGATCAGAAGGGCAGAAAGCTGCCAGCCGCGATCAGCGCCAGCGCGCAGCCCAGCACCATCGCACTGCGGGCGATCTCGAGCAGATTGATCCGCTGATCAACCGCCGGCAAAGCCACGGCACGGACAAGGTTCTGGACGCGTTCCATGCCCCCATGCATGCGCCCGAAAATCCTAACAAAAGGTAAACCCGTCCCTAGGCAGAGGGCATTTGCTGGCTGGCGCAGTGGAAGCCGCCGCCGCCCGCCAAGACAGCTTCGCCGGGCAAGCCGATGGTGTCGCGATCGGGGAACAGGGCGGCAATCGCGGCGACACCATCGGCATCATGCGGGCTGCCGAAGGTCGGCACCACCACCAGATGCGAGGTGATCGCGAAATTCACGTAGCTCGCCGGTTCGATCACGCCATCGCGGATGATAAGGCCGGGTGAGGGAATGCGCACAACCTCGACCCCGAACGCTGCGGCACGCGCGGCCGCATCGGCATAGATCGCGGCGTTGGGATCATCCTTGCCGGTCGGCTCCGGCACCACCAGCCGGTTGGGCGCGACAAAGCGCGCGAGGTTATCGACATGGCCATCGGTGTGATCATTGATCAGCCCTTCGCCCAGCCACAGCACGCGGTCAAAACCGAGCTGTGTTGCCAGTTCCGCTTCGATCGCTTCGCGGGTCAGATGCGGATTGCGGTTGGGGTTGAGCAGGCATTGCTCGGTCGTCGCGACAAGGCCCGTGCCATCGCCATCCACCGCCCCGCCTTCGAGGATTATCGGCGTGTGCGTCACGGCAAGCCCGGCATCACGCGCGATCTCTGCGCCGATTTCCTGATCACCAGGCATCAGGTATTTGCCGCCCCAGCCGTTGAAGCCAAAGCGGCGCGCGATGCGGGTGCCGTCCGCTTCGCGCACCACCAGCGGCCCGGTGTCACGCAGCCAGACATCGCCATAGACGCGCTGCTCGAGCGTTACCTTGCTGCTCACCAGCGCGCGCGCGCGGGCCGCGTTGGCTTCATCGCGCACCAACAAACGCACCTCCTGCCCGCTTTCCGCGACGGCCGAGGCGAAAGCCGCCATCTGCTCCTGCGCCGGTTCAAGCCAGCCGGGCCATTCCTCGGCAAGATGGGGAAAGCCGATCCAGATCCAATCCTGCGGCGCCCATTCGGGCGGCATCAATGGAGCGCGCATCAGCAGCCTTTCTTGCTGTCAGCGCAGCTCGCATCGCGGATGCTGCGGAATTCGTCACCCTCGTTCCAGTTCGGCCAGCTGGTGCTCATCGCGAGGCTGCGCCCGATGCGGAAATAGAGCTGGAGATCGGCCATCACCCCTGCCCAGTTCCAGTTCGGATCGAATTCGTCCTTTGGCCCGTGATAGCGATTGGCGCGATAATCTTCGGCCAGCTTGGCACCGGCCGCGCGGCCGCCTTCGATCAGATCCTCGCCGCCATCGAGATAGAGCATCGGCACCCCGCGCTTGGCCATCGAGAAGTGATCGGAGCGATAGTAATAGCCTGCCTCGGGCGCGGCATCGGGTGTCACCACGCGGCCATCAGCCTTGAGCGCAGCCATTAGGAAGGCATCAAGCTGCGACTTGCCCCCGCCCACTGCGGTCATGTCCTTGGACGGCCCCGCCACCAGAAAGGCATCCATGTTGACCCCGCCCACCGTCTGCGCGAGCGGGAAGATCGGATTGGCACCATACCAGGCCGAGCCGAGCAGCCCGGATTCCTCCGCCGTCACCGCAAGGAAAACGAGGCTGCGGCGCGGCGCGCCTGCCTTGGCATGGGCTTCGGCGAGCGCGACCAGCGCAGCCGTGCCAGTCGCATTGTCGACCGCGCCATTGCAGATATCATCGCCATCGGGGGCAGGGGTGCAGCGCCCCAGGTGATCCCAGTGCGCGGTGTGGAGCACATATTCGTCAGGCGCTTCGCGCCCCGGCAGCACGCCAATGACATTGTGCGACATGAATTTGCGATTGGTGTTGTCGAAACTCGTGGCCAGTTTCAGCCCGAGCGGCACGGCTTTGAAACCCTTCTGCTGCGCAGCCTGCGTGAGCTTCTCGAGATCCTGCCCGGCGGCGGCCAGCACCGCGCGGGCGGAATCCTTATGGAGCCAGCCGTTCATCTGCGTGAGCGGCGGTGCCTTGTCGCCATATTGCGGATGGGCCTGCGGGCCGGTCCACGAGCTTTCGACCACGTTCCAGCCGTAGCTGGCGGGTTGGGTATCGTGGATGATCAGCGCCGCCGCCGCACCCTGCCGGGCGGCCTCTTCATACTTGTAGGTCCAGCGCCCGTAATAGGTCATCGCCTTGCCGTTGAACGGGCCTTCCAGTTTGGCGGATTGCCAATCGGGATCATTGACAAGGATGATCACCGTCTTGCCCTTCACATCGAGGCCCGCGTAATCATTCCAGCCCTTTTCGGGCGCGTTGATGCCATAGCCGACAAACACCATCTCGCTGCCGGTGATGCTGGTCTTCGCCTCTTCGCGGAACGTCACGCCGACCCAGTCCTTGGCGAAAGAGAAGGACAGCGGAGTCTTGCCGCCAGTGATGGTAAGCGGCGCATGGTTCGCGCCGGTGATTTCCATCAGCGGCACCTCCTGAAGCCAGCTGTCGCCATTGCCCGGCTGGAGCCCCGCCGCCTTGAAGCGTTCGATCAGGTAGGCCAGCGTCTTTTCCTCGCCGACGCTGCCGGGCATGCGGCCTTCGAATGCGTCGCTTGCCAGCACGCGGGTAACCTCGCGCATGGTGTCTTCAGAGATATCGCCCGGCGCGATCTCGGGAATATCAAGCGCGCTGGCGGTGTTCGCGGCGAAATCGTCACACCCGGCGAGCGCCAATGTGGCAGCAGCGAGCGTACCGAGTGTCGCTGCGATTGCGGATTTTCTGAAAGCCATGGCGATGCTCTCCCCTGCGAAATGCCAATGCGTGTGCGCTTCCCTTGCAGAGCGGCGGCCAGCGCGCAAGGCACGCCGCCCCTTGCAGGCGCGGCTGCCTGCCGCCAAGGAAGCAGGCGATGGGAGAGACGCTATCACCCGATTGGAGCGGCGCGCTGGCGCGGGCACAGGCGCATGCGCCCTTTCTGGCCCGTGCGCTGGAACGCCAGCCTTTGCTCGCCGAGTGGCTGGCTGCCGGCGATGCCGAGGCCGCATTTGCCTTTGCTCGCGCGCACGGCACGCATGAAGACACCGCCACGGCGCTGCGGCGCGAACGGCTTGCGCTTGCCACAGTGCTGGCGATTGGCGATCTCGCCGGAGCCTTTCCGCTGGCGCAGGTCGTCAGCGCGCTTACCGGCTTCGCCGACCGGGCGCTGGATCGCGCGATCCGCACCGCCATCACCGAACGCACTGAGGAAGCCAGCGCCGCGGGCATGATCGCGCTCGCCTTGGGCAAGCAGGGCGCAGGCGAGCTCAACTACTCTTCGGATATTGATCCGATCCTGCTTTATGATCCCGCCACGCTGCCACGCCGGGCCAAGGATGATCCGGGCGAGGCTGCCAATCGCTACGCCCGGCGGGTGGTGGCGCTGCTTTCGGAGAACACGCCCGACGGCTATGTGCTGCGGGTCGATCTGCGGCTGCGCCCGGCGAGCGAAGTCAGCCCGCTGGCGGTGTCGCGCGGCGCGGCGCTGGCGCATTATCAGGGCGCGGCGCTGGCGTGGGAGCGCGCGGCCTTCATCCGCGCCCGCGCCGCTGCCGGAGACATCGCGGCGGGCGAGGCATTCCTTGAAGAGATCGGGCCGTTCGTGTGGCGCAGCCACCTCGATTTCGGCGCGATCGAGGAAATCCGCGAACTCACCCGCCGCATCCGCGACAGCCATGATGGCCCCGCAACCCCCGGCCCCGGCTTTGATGTCAAGCGCGGGCGCGGCGGCATTCGCGAAATCGAATTCTTCGCCCAGACCCACCAGTTGATCCACGGCGGGCGCGATCCCTCCTTGCGGGTGCGCGGAACACGCGCAGCGCTTGATGCGCTGGCCCGCGCCGAACGCATCAGCCCCGAGGATGCCGACACGCTCGGGACGGGCTATGATCGGCTGCGCGCCATAGAGCACCGCTTGCAGATGGTGCATGATCGCCAGACCCATGCGCTGCCCGATGGGGCTGCCCTCGATAATGTGGCACGGCTCGACGGGCTGGCCGATGGTGCGGCCCTGATCGCCGAACTGACGGCGCTGACCGCGCGCACCGGCAGCATCTATGAACAGTTGATCGGCGTGCGCGCCGCGCCCGTGACAGCTGTCGCGCAGGCGAGCGATCTGGCCACGCGGCTGGCCGAACTGGGATTTGCCGATCCCGCCGCGCTGGCGAAGCGCATCGAAGGCTGGAGCGAAGGGCGCTTTGCCTGCCTGCGCACCCCGCAAGCGCTGCGCGCCTTTGCCGCGCTGCAACCGCTGCTGATCGCGGCGATGGCAGCGAGCGATGATCCGATGCGGGCGATCACCCGGTGGGAAAGCATTCTCGAACGCGTGCCCTCGGCGATCACGCTGTTCCAACTGCTGGCCGCACAGCCGGTGCTGCTTGATCGACTGGTGGCCACCCTGACCCTCGCGCCGGTCCTTTCGGACGAACTCGCGCGGCGCCCCGAATTGCTCGACACCCTGCTTGATCGCGATGCGCTCGACCTGCCGGGCGAGACCGCTGCGATCATGGCGCGGATGGAGGCCAAGGCCGCGCGCCGTGATTACGAGGCGCTGCTCGATGCGATCCGGGTGGTGACGGGCGAGGTGCGCTTTGCGCTGGGCGTGCAACTGATCGAAGGGCTGGCCGATCCGCTCGCGATTGCCCGTGCGCTGTCACGCTTGGCCGAAGCCGCGCTGGCGCTCGCGATGCAGGGTGCGGTCCGCGAGTTTGAAAGCAAGCATGGCCGAATTCCCGGCGGCGAATTGCTGGTGCTGGGGCTCGGGCGGCTGGGCGGAGGCGCGCTGACCCATGCTTCGGATCTCGATATCGTCTATCTCTTCACCGGCGATTTTGCCGCGCGTTCGGATGGCGAGCGGCCTTTGGGCGCGACGCAATATTTCAACCGGCTCGCCAGCCGGGTCAGCGCCGCGTTGTCGGTTCCGACCGCGCAGGGCGCGCTCTACGAAGTCGACACCCGCTTGCGCCCGCAGGGTAATCAAGGCCCGCTGGCGGTCAGCTGCGAGGCCTTTGCCAAATATCAGCGCGAAGCCGCGTGGACGTGGGAGCATATGGCGCTGGCCCGCGCGCGGGTGCTGGCCGGATCGCCTGCGGCGCGCGCGCAGCTTGACGCGATCCTTGCCGAAGTGATCCGCGCCCCGCGCGATGCCGCGAGTTTGCGCACGGCGGTGGTCGAGATGCGCGAGCGCATGGCACAGCACAAGCAGCCGGGCGGCGCGCTGGATGCCAAACTGCTGCGCGGTGGGCTGGTCGATTGCGAATTCATCGTCCAGTTCCTGCAATTGCGCGGGCTCGACGCCAACGGCGCGCCGCTGGCGCACAGCCAACCGGCCGCGCTTGATCCCGATCTGTCGGTTGCGATCACCGCGCTGGTGGAGGCGGGCCTGTTGCCGCCCGAGATCGTCCCGGCGCATGAATTGATGAGCCGGATGCTTGTCGCCGGACGCTTGCTCGCCCCTGATGGCAAGGAGCCCCCCGCTTGCGGCGCGCAGGCGATGGCCCGCGCCTGCGGGATGGCGGATTACGATGCGCTCTTGCACAAGTTTGCCAAGGCGCGGCAAAGCGTCGGCGGGGTCTGGAAGGCGATTCTCGGGACGGATATTGTGGACGTAAAGCAGGAGACTACGCGATGAGCACTTTCCCCGCCGTGGGCGACATGATCCCCGATATTGCCATGACGACGCCCGATGGCGGCAGCGTCAAGCCTTCGGATTTCAGAGGGAAGAATCTGGTCGTGTTCTTCTATCCCAAGGATGATACGCCCGGCTGCACCACCGAGAACAAGGATTTCTCGGCTATGAAGGCGGATTTCGATGCCGCCGGTGTCGCGCTGCTCGGGGTGAGCAAGGACACCCCGGCCAAGCATCAGAAATTCATTGCCAAGCACGGCCTGACCGCGCCGCTCGCCAGCGATCCGGAAGAAGGCGGGCTGTCCGATGCGCTCGGCGTGTGGGCGGAAAAGCAGATGTATGGCAAGACCTACATGGGCATGGTGCGTTCGACCTATCTGGTCGATGCCGAAGGCCGCATCGCGCAGGTGTGGGACAAGGTGAAGGTCAAAGGCCACGCCGAAGACGTGCTCGCCGCTGCCAAGGCACTCTGAATTTTGCCGCAAACCGTTGCTGCCGCGATCCGTGCCGCGCTGCTGACGGCAGAGCCGCGCGCCAAATGCTTTGCCACCCGTGAGGTGGCACGGGCATGGCGGCGCGGCGATCTGGCGTTCGTCTTTGATGTCGCCATGCCTGACGAACCGGCACGGCCCGCACGGCCGGAACTGCTCGCGCCCAGCCAGATGCCCAAGCGCGGCAAGTTCGGATCGGAACGCGCGCGCATCGCCTTGTGGCATTCGCTCGCGCATATCGAATTTGTCGCGATCGATCTCGCGCTCGACATGGCCGGGCGCTTCGGGGCCGAGATGGGCGAGGGCTTCGTCAGCGATTTTCTCGCCGTCGCTGCGGACGAGGCGATGCATTTCGCGCTGCTGGCGCGCAAGCTCGAAAGCCTTGGCAGCCATTACGGCGCGCTGCCTGCGCATGGCGGCTTGTGGGAAGCGGCCCATGCCACACGCCATGATGTCGCCGCGCGGCTTGCGGTGGTGCCGATGGTGCTCGAAGCGCGCGGGCTGGATGTCACCCCGGCGACGCTCGAACGGGTCACGGCGGCGGGCGATGAGGGCGGCGCAAAAATTCTCGCACGTATTCTTGACGACGAAATCCGCCACGTCGCTTTCGGCACCAAGCACTTTTTGCGTTGTGCCGAAATGACGCAGGCGAATCCCCAAAGCCTCTGGCAAAGCCTCGTGAAACGCCACTTTAGCGGCGCGGTTAAGCCACCGTTCAACGACTCAGCGCGTCTTGCAGCCGGTTTATCGCGGGAATTCTATGCGGCGATTGCCTCTTAACGACTCCCCTGCATAACTCCGATCCAACAAGGCGCGGCAAGCGCCGCTATCACGCAAGGCACCAAGCCTGGCTATGGGGATCGGGTCCGGATGAATTCTTTTCTGCGCAAGTGCACCGGATTGCTGGCCATTGGCGGCGCGTTCCTCTCCCTGACGATTTCCGGTCCGGCGCTTGCCAACAGCGCGGCCAATGCTGCCAACAGCGCCTCTGCCAATGCCGCCGCTGCCGATGTCAAGGAACCGCTGCGCGAAGCCGAAGGCGAAGGCATCGCCGCGAGCGACCAACGCTTCCGCGCCCTGTTCTCAAGCTGGACAGCGATGGATCGCACCGGCTCGACCCCTCCGACCGAACGCCCCACTGTCTCGATCCCGTCGCGCATGCCGTTGATCGGTTCGGTGCTGACGAGCTCTTACGGGATGCGCACGCACCCGGTGCTGGGCGGGATGCGCCGCCATTCGGGCATTGATCTGGCCGCGCCCACCGGCACCCCAGTCTATGCGACCGCTGATGGTGTGGTGAGCCGCGCTGACTGGTATTCGAGCTACGGGCTCTACATCAGCCTCGAACATGGGGCCTCGCTGCAAACCCGTTACGCCCACCTGTCGCGCCTTGCGGTTGCGGCAGGTGACACGGTCAAGAAGGGCGACCTCATCGGCTATGTCGGTTCGACCGGCCGTTCGACGGGCCCGCACCTGCATTATGAAGTTCGTGTTGATGGGGTTGCAGTCAATCCGATTCCGTATATGATGGAAGACGAACGGCGGTTCGCAGCGAACAAAAGCAGCGAATTGACGGGCAGCGGCGGCGAATAAACTCGCGCTTCTGCATGCCAGTTTGCCCGCGAAAAACGGGCCGGACATTGGAGAGGGTGTCCGATATCGGCGGCGGGTTATCCCGCCGCCTTTTTTCTTGTGCGACCGGCAGATGCTCTCACCGTAGAATAAGTGGCATTTGCTATACTGTTTTCGCTTGGCATTGCCCGAGCGCTCGTTAGATTTCTGACCCGAGAAAGAACCCGGGCAGGCTCCGTATATCGGGCCTCAAAGGGCAGGGAGAGAAATCATGTCGATGCACCCGATCGCGCACGCCGCGACCCGCCCCGATCATCCCGCTGTCATCATGACCGGATCGGGCAAGCAGATTACCTATGGGGAAATGGAAGCGGAATCGAACCGCTTCGCCCACCTGCTGCGCGCGCACGGGATTGGTGCGGGCGATGCCTTTGCGGTGCTGCTCGAAAACCGGCTCGATTATTTCACCCTGATCTGGGGTTCGCAGCGCGCGGGCACCATGCTGGTGCCCATCTCCTCGCGGCTAACCGCGCCCGAGGCGGCCTACATCATCCGCGATGCGCAGGCGAAGCTGCTGATCACCAGCGGCTATTTTGCCGAGATGCTGGATGACATCCGCAAGGAATGCCCCGGCCTCACCGTGCTGGTGATGGACGCCAAA
The DNA here is from genome assembly GCF_034653295.1 of Erythrobacter epiphyticus. NCBI lineage: Bacteria > Pseudomonadati > Pseudomonadota > Alphaproteobacteria > Sphingomonadales > Erythrobacteraceae > Erythrobacter > Erythrobacter epiphyticus. Next base: position 309,132 of record NZ_JAYEEU010000007.1, read on the forward strand.
GAGCTTGGGAGCGATGCCAAAGATTTCGCCGCCGCCCTTGCCGCGCAACCGCCCGATCCGATCGCGGATCAAAGCGCGGGCATGGTGATGCTCTATTCTTCGGGGACGACCGGGCGGCCCAAAGGTATCCGCCCGGCTCCGCCCGAAGATCCCGATCCGCAAGCCGTCGTGCCGCTGGTCGGCCTTGCAGTGATGGGGGCCGGCATGCCGACCGATGGTTCGATGGTCTATCTCTCCCCCGCGCCGCTCTACCATGCCGCCCCGATCGGGTGGTGCTCGGTGGTGCACCGGCTCGGCGGGACGGTGGTGATGATGGAGAAGTTCGATCCCGAAGAAGCGCTGCAAGCGATCGAACGCTACAAGGTGACAGACAGCCAGTGGGTGCCGACGCATTTCGTGCGGTTCCTGAAACTCGATCCGGCGGTGCGCACGCGCTACGACCTCTCCAGCCACCAGCGCGCGCTCCACGCGGCTGCGCCTTGCCCGGTGCCGATCAAGCGCGAGATGATCGAATGGTGGGGCCCCATCGTCAATGAATACTACGCCGGGAGCGAGAGCATCGGCATGACGATGATCCGCTCGGCCGACTGGTTGACCCATCCCGGCAGCGTCGGGCGGGCGATCTACGGCACGCTCCACGTCTGCGGGCCGGATGGCGCGGAAGTGGGGCCGGGCGAGGATGGGTTGATCTATTTCGAGAACGCCCTGCTGCCGACCTATCACAATGATCCCGCCAAGACCGCCGAGGCGATGCACCCCAAGGGCTGGATGACCCTCGGCGATATCGGCCATCTCGACGCCGACGGCTTCCTGTTCCTGACTGACCGCAAGAGCCACATGATCATCAGCGGGGGCGTGAACATCTACCCGCAGGAGATCGAGAACCTGCTTGTCACCCATCCCAAGGTGATGGACGCCGCCGTGATCGGCGCGCCCTGCCCTGATCTGGGCGAAAAAGTCGTCGCGGTGGTGCAGCCGAAAGACATGGCCCATGCCGGGCCGGGGCTGGAGGCGGAACTGCGTGATTTCCTCAGCGCCAGCCTGTCGAAGATCAAGATGCCCAAGCTGTTCGATTTCCGCCCCGATTTGCCCCGCGAGGCCAATGGCAAGCTCTACAAGCGCGAGTTGCGCGATGAATTTGCCGCGAAGGCGCGCGCGGAAGGTGTCGCGGCGTAATGGCACCCGCCCCTGCGGCCACGCTGGCACCGGATATCGCGCGGCAGGTGATCAGCCCGCAGGCCTATGGCGAATGGCATGGCCTGCTCGATCTGTTCGATCATATCCGATCGACCACACCGGTCGCGCGGGTTGAGCCGGACACCCCCGGGCTGTTCGAGCCGTTCTGGCTCATCACCCGCTATGATGATGTGATGCGCATCTCCAAGGACAATGCGGGCTTCCTCAACAACCCGCGTCCGGTGGTGTTCAGCTTCAACGAAGCGATTGCGTTCAGCCGCGCGGCGACTGGATCGAACATGCTGGTCGATTCGCTGGTGGTGTTCGATGCGCCGGTGCATCCGAAGTATCGCAAGCTGACGCAGGAATGGTTCATGCCGCGCAACCTTGCGCGGCTCGAAGGCGAATTGCGTGCGCTGGCCGCGCGGACGGTCGACCGGATGCTCGAACAGGGCCCGGAAGTGGACTTCGTGAAGGAGGTCTCCGGCCCCTATCCCTTGCGCGTTGTCATGCAGATCCTCGGCGTGCCCGAAGCGGACGAGTTGCGGATGCAGATGCTCACCCAGCAATTGTTCGGCGGGCAGGACAAGGACCTGTCGGGCACCGGCATGGAGAACATGACGCCGGAACAGGTGGTGCAGCTGGTGGCGGGCGCGGTGCGCAATTTCGAGGATTACTTCGCCGCACTCGCCGAGGAGCGCCGGAAGAACCCCACCGAGGATGTCGCCAGCGTGATCGCCAATGCGCTGGTCGATGGCCAGCCGCTCCCGCCGCGCGACATGGCGGGGTACTACATCATCGTCGCCACCGCCGGGCACGACACCACCTCGGCCAGCACGGCGGGCGCGATGCAGGCGCTGGCTAATGACCCCAAGCAATGGGCGCGGTTCAAGGCCGACCGCTCGCTTCTGCCCGGCATCGTCGAGGAAGCGATCCGCTGGACCTCCCCCGTGCAGCACTTCATGCGCACCGCGGCTGAGGATTGCGAGATCGGTGGGCAGCAGATCAAGGCGGGCGACTGGCTGATGATCAACTACGTCGCCGCCAACCACGACCCTGCGCAGTTCCGCGACCCGCGCCGCTTCGATGCGGCGCGTGTCCCCAATCGCCATCTCGCCTTCGGCGCAGGCGCGCACCAGTGCCTCGGCCTGCATCTGGCGCGGCTGGAGATGCGGATCCTGTTCGAAGCCCTGCTGGATCGGGTGGCGGCCATCGAACCGGCAGGCGCCGCGCAGCGTGCCACCAGCACCTTTGTCGGCGGGCTCAAAACCCTGCCGCTGAAAGTAACGCCTGCCTGAAAAGGCGGAGAAAATCGCACTAGGATTGTCCGATTCCGCTAGGGTTTTACGCCTGTTTCCCCTAGCCTCGTTGGCATGGGATTACATCATCGCCTTAGTGATCGGGCGCTGGTCGCATGAACTTGCTTGCGTCCTCCAACCTGCCGTTCCTGATTGCGCTCGGCGCCCTGGCGCTGGTTGCGCTCTTTCAGATCACGGGCCTCGGCGACATGCTGGAGGGCGCGGGTGATTTCGATTCGCCCGATGGACTGGAAGCAGGCGGCTTTGGCGAAGCGCTGACAAGCCTGCTGGGACTGGGCCGGGTGCCGCTGCTGATCTGGTTGGCCAGCCTGCTGCTCACCTTCGGATCGATCGGGCTGATCGGGCAAAGCGTGATTGCCGAGCTGCTCGGCGCGCCGCTTTCGGCGGGATGGGCCACGCTACTGGCGGGTGCTGCGGCACTGCCGCTCAACAGCCTGGCGGTGCGTCCGCTCGGCGCCGTCATGCCCAAGGATGAGACCACCGCCATCACGCTTGACGAGCTGGTGCGGCGCGAGGCCGAAATCCAGATCGGCACCGCACGCGCCGGATCACCAGCGCGCGCCAAGGTGATCGACCGCCACGGACAGGCCCATTTTGTCATGGTTGAACCCCATGACGCCACCATCGCATTGCAGACGGGTGACACCGTCCTGCTGGTGCGCCGCGAAGGACCGACCTTCTACGGCGTGCATTACGAAAGCCCGCTGCTCGGGCTGACCAGGTAAAAGGGGGAACGCGCATGTCTTTGACCACGACCACCGGCGATATGACCACAAGCGGTGATCTTGCCTCTTCGACGGGGGGGCTCATCACCTACGGCGTGGTTGGTGTCAGCGCCGTGCTGTTCTTTGTCGTATTCTTTATCTTCCTGATCCGGCTCTACCGCCGTGCGACCAAGGAAACGGCTTTTGTGCGCACCGGCTTCGGCGGCGAGAAGGTCGTGATGAACGGCGGCGCGCTGGTGTTCCCGGTGTTCCACGAGGCGATGCCCGTTAACATGAACACCCTCGTCCTCAGCGTTGTGCGGCGCGATGCAGAAGCGCTGATCACGCTTGACCGGCTGCGGATCGACGTGAAGGCCGAATTCTATGTCCGGGTCCGTCCCGATGCGACCGCAATTGCCATGGCGGCGCAGACCCTCGGCCAGCGCACGATGCAGCCCGAGCTGCTCAAGGACCTCGTCGAGGGCAAGTTCGTCGATGCGCTGCGCTCCGTGGCGGCGGGAATGACGATGAACGAGCTGCACGAACAGCGCGCGGATTTCGTGCAGAAGGTGCAGCAGGTCTCGTCCAACGACCTCGCGATGAACGGTCTCGAGCTGGAATCGGTGTCGCTCACCGGCCTCGACCAGACCAGCATTGAGCATTTCAACGCCAACAACGCCTTCGACGCCGAGGGCCTGACCAAGCTCACCGAGCAGATCGAGGCGCGCAAGAAGCTGCGCAACGATATCGAGCAGGACACCCGCGTCCAGATCGAGTCCAAGAACCTCGAAGCCGACAAGCGCAGCTTCGAAATCGCGCGCGATCAGGAATATGCACGGCTTGAGCAGGAGCGCGAGGTCGAAGTGCGGCGTGCGGCGCAGGCGGCGGAAATCGCGCGCGAACAGGCCGAGCGTAACCGCGAGGCCGAAGTTGCCCGGATCGAGGCAAAGAAGCTCGTCGATGCCCAGCAGATCGAGGCCGACCGCCTCGTCGAGGAAGCGCGCATCATCCAGCAGCGCGCGCTCGAAATCGCCCGGCAGGAACAGCAGATCGCGGTGCAGAACAAGAGCCGCGAGGAAAGTCAGGCCAAGGCCGAGGCTGATGAAGCGCGCGCCAAGGCGGTCGAGGCCGAGGAACGCGTCGCCACGGCGCGCGAGCGCGAGATTGCCGATCGTCAGAAGACGATCGAATTGATCGAGGCCGCCAAGCAGGCCGAGCGCGACGCGATCGGAGTCAAGGTGCAGGCCGAGGCCGAGAAGGACGCGGCCGCCAACCGCGCTGCGGCACTGAAGCTCGAAGCGCAGGGCGAGGCCGAGGCCGAGAAGCTGCGCGCCGAAGCTGCGCGGGTGCGTTTCGAAGTCGAGGCCGCTGGTCAGCGCGCCATCAACGAAGCAGCGAATATCCTCTCAAGCGACCAGATCAGCCTCCAGACCAAGATGGCGCTGCTCAAGGTCCTGCCCGAGGTGATCCGCGAGAGCGCGAAGCCGATGGAGGCAATCGATTCGATCAAGATCGTGCAGGTCGATGGCCTCACCAACGGCGGACGTGCCGCCAACGACGGAGGTGCCGGTGGCACGGGTGGTGGCGCTGGTTCGGGGAACCTCGCCAGCGATGCTGTCGCCGCGGCGCTCGCCTACCGCGCGCAGGCACCAGTGCTCGACGGACTGATGAAGGAGCTGGGGCTCGACGGCTCGTCGCTCTCGGGACTGGTCAAGACGGTGGCCGAGGCAGAAGCCGAACCGGCCCCTGCGCCGGCAGCGTCTCCGGCCAAGTCCGCAAAACTCACCAAGCCGCAGGATAATGACTCTGGCGCCTTGCCGAGCGACGAAGCCGCCGAATAAGCGATGAAGACAGGGGCGGCCAAGCGGCTGCCCCTGTCCGCTATTTCAGAAGATTGAGCGCCATCTTCCGCACAGCCGCGCCCATATCGGGCCGCGCCAGCGCAATCGCCAAAGTCGCCTCGACAAACCCGGTCTTGCTGCCGCAGTCATACCGCGTGCCATCGAAGGTCACGGCGTGGAACGGCTGCTGGCCGATCATCTGCGCCATCGCATCGGTAAGCTGGATTTCCCCGCCCGCCCCCTTGCCCTGGGTTTCGAGTACGCGCATCACTTCGGGCTGGAGGATGTAACGGCCCGAGACAATCTTGTTCGACGGCGCTTGCTCCACCGGCGGCTTTTCCACCAGCCCGCGCACTTCGGTGATCGCCCCGCGCGTGCTGCCGGGATCAATCACGCCGTAGCTTGATACCTCTTCACGCGGGACTTCGAGCACCGAGATGAGATTGCCGCCAAGCTCGTGGTAGGCCGCGACCATCTGCTTCATGCAGCCTGTGCCGCCTTCGCGCGCCACCATCAGTTCATCGGGCAGGAAAATCGCAAAGGGTTCATCACCGACAATCGCGCGCGCGCACCAGATGGCATGGCCGAGCCCCAGCGGCACCTGCTGGCGCACAGCAATGACATCGCCGGGCGTCGCGCGGGTGGAATCAAGCGCAGCAAGGCTCTTGCCGCGCTCGCTCATCGTCATTTCGAGCTCATAGGCCATATCGAAATGTTCGATAATCGCGCTTTTGCCCCGGCCGGTGACGAAGATCATCTGCTCGATACCCGCCTCGCGCGCTTCGTCGACCGCATACTGGATCAACGGGCGATCCACGATCGGCAGCAATTCCTTGGGAATCGCCTTGGTCGCGGGAAGAAAACGGGTGCCAAGCCCGGCAACGGGAAAGACAGCTTTGCGGATCGGCTTGGGAGACATGCGGTGCTCTCGCTGGTAAGGATCGGGAAACGCGCCCTGCTGCTCTTTTTCTTTTCCGTGCCCCGCGCCCAGTACAAGGTCAATCGAAGATCGCGCTAACTGCACGCAAGATTGCACCAGACGCGCATTTCGCTAAGGCAGTGGGCATGGACAAACTGATCATTCGCGGCGGCAACCGCCTTTCCGGCAGCATCCCCATTTCCGGCGCCAAGAACGCGGCACTCACGCTGATCCCCTGCGCGCTGCTGACCGAGGAGCCGCTCACCCTGCGCAACCTGCCGCGGCTGGCCGATATCGACGGGTTCCAGCACCTGATGAACCAGTTCGGCGTCACCACCGTGATCCAGGGCACGCGCCCTGAGGATTTCGGCCGGGTGATGAGCATGGAGGCGACCCGCATCACCTCGACGGTGGCGCCCTATGATCTGGTGCGCAAGATGCGCGCCTCGATCCTCGTACTCGGGCCGATGCTGGCGCGGGCGGGCGAGGCGACGGTCTCGATGCCGGGCGGCTGCGCGATTGGCAACCGCCCGATCGACCTGCATCTCAAGGCGCTCGAGGCCTTCGGCGCGCATATCGAGCTTGCGGCCGGCTATGTGAAAGCCACGCAGCCTGACGGCGGGATGCCGGGCGGCGACTTCGATTTCCCGGTGGTGTCGGTCGGCGCGACCGAGAATGCGCTGATGGCCGCCGTGCTGGCAAATGGCACCAGCCGGTTGTTCAACGCCGCGCGCGAGCCGGAGATCGTCGACCTGTGCAACATGCTGGTGGCGATGGGCGCGGAGATCGAAGGGATCGGCACCTCCACCCTCACCATCCATGGGGTCAAGCGGCTGCACGGCGCGACCTACCGTGTCATGCCCGATCGCATCGAGGCCGGCTCCTATGCCTGCGCGGCGGCGATCACCGGCGGGGGAGTGCGGCTCGAAGGCGCGCGCGCCGACGAGATGATGGCGACAATCCACGCGCTCCAGGCCATTGGCGTCGAGGTCACGTGGGATGCCAAGGGCGTGAATGTCGCGGCCAAGGGCGCGCTCAAGGCGACCAATCTCACCACCGCGCCCTATCCCGGGCTTGCCACTGATATGCAGGCGCAGCTCATGGCGCTGCTGTGCAAGGCCGAAGGCACCAGCGTGCTCAAGGAAACGATCTTCGAGAACCGCTTCATGCATGTGCCCGAACTCACGCGGATGGGCGCAGACATCACCACCGAGGGCCGCACCGCAATCGTGCGCGGGGTAGAACGGCTGACGGGGGCGGAGGTCATGGCAACCGACCTGCGCGCCTCGATGAGCCTTGTCATCGCCGCGCTCGCGGCGGAAGGCGAGACGACCGTGCGCCGCCTCTACCACCTCGATCGCGGGTACGAGCGGTTGGAGGAAAAGCTCCAGCTGGTCGGCGCGGATATCGAGCGGGTGGACGACTGACGCTTGCGCGCTACGGCTGATTGACCGCCAGCCACACCCGGATTGCCGAGGCGAGGCCCGGCGGGGTGGGCGATTTGATCCGTTCCGCATCAATCCGCGCCACCAGCCCATTGATCGGCACGCCCTCACGCGCAGCCGCCGCCCGCAGCATGTCCCAGAACAGCGGTTCGAGACTGATGCTGGTGCGGTGCCCGGCGATCTCGACCGAGCGCTTGACCGGTGGGTGAAAGGGCGAGGGCTTGCTCATCGCATTCGCCCTAGGCGGCGCCCACCGCCATATTGTCAATCAGCCGGGTGGTGCCGATCCGCGCGGCGACGAGCAACCGAGCCGGGCGGTCGCCAAGCGCAGTGAGCGGCGTGAGATCAATGGCATCGGCCAGCACGGCATAATCGACACTGCCAAAGCCTGCGGCGAGCAGATCAGCCTGTAAGGCTGCGAGTGCTGCGGCGACATCACCACCGCTTTCGATCTGCGCGATGGCCGCGTGCATCGCGCGCGGCAGGCCCGCCGCGGCGGTGCGCTGATCGGGAGAGAGATAGCGGTTGCGGCTCGACATCGCGAGGCCATCGGCCTCTCGCACTGTCGGCACACCGATGATGGCATCGACATGGGGGCGGGTCAGATCAAGATCGCGCGCCATGGTGCGGATCACCGCGAGCTGCTGGAAATCCTTCTCGCCGAACAGCGCAAGATCAGGCTCGACCTGATTGAACAGCTTGAGCACCACGGTGGCAACCCCATCGAAATGGCCGGGCCGTGCCGCACCGCACAGCCCTTCGCTCACCCCGGCAACGCTGACCGTGCTGGCAAAGCCCGCCGGATACATCACCTCGGGCGTGGGCGCCCACAGCAGCGCGCAGCCTTCCGTCTCAAGCATGGCAGCATCGGCGGCCAGCTGGCGCGGATAGGCGGCAAGATCCTCGTTGGGGCCGAACTGCTTGGGGTTCACAAAGATTGAGGCCACGACATGATCGGCCCGCACGCGCGCTTGCCGGACCAGCGTGAGATGGCCTTCGTGCAGCGCGCCCATGGTCGGCACCAGCGCGATCCTCGCCGGTGTCCTACCGTTGTCGCCGCGCAGCCGGGCAAGCGCGGTTCTCAACATGTCCAGAGTCTTGACCGTTTGCACCGATGCGCCTCCGAGGATAAACCGCTTTGAGCGCCCGTAGCGGCCAACCCTGCCTTGTTTCAAGCTGCCCTGTGATGGAAAGTTCTGCCGCCATGTCCTCAGCCGCCTCCACCCCGGCGCAACCCGGCGAACCCACCCGCAATCGCCATGCGCATCGCATTGTTTTCGCGAATGAAAAGGGTGGAACGGGCAAATCAACCACCGCCGTGCATGTCGCCGTCGCGCTCGCCTATCAGGGCGCGCGGGTGGCCTCGCTTGATCTCGATCCGCGCCAGCGCACCATGCATCGCTATATCGAAAACCGGCTGGCGACGCTCGAAAAGCGCGGTCTGACGCTCCCGACCCCGATGTGCGAGGTGTTCCGCGGCGAGACGACCGGTGAACTCATTTCGATAATCCGGCGGCTCGAAGCAAATTACGATTTCCTGATTATCGACAATCCGGGCCGCGATGATCCCTTTGCGCGACTGGCAGTGGAACACGCCGATACGCTGGTCACCCCGATGAACGACAGTTTCGTCGATTTTGACCTGATCGGACAAGTTGATGCCGAAACCTTCAAGGTGCGCAAGCTTTCATTCTTTGCCGAACTGATCTGGGAAGCGCGGCTAAAGCGCAGCCGCATGACGATCGAACAAAGCCGGCCGGAAATGGACTGGATCGTGGTGCGCAACCGCACCGGCCATGTCGAGGCGCGCAATATGGCCCGCCTGCAGATGGCGCTGGGCGAAATGTCGAAGCGGGTCGGCTTCCGCGTGACCCACGGCCTTTCGGAACGTGTGATCTACCGCGAATTGTTCCCGTCGGGCTTGACCTTGCTTGACAAGGGGCATCTCGGCGAGCTTGGCACCAGCCATCTCGTGGCGCGGCAGGAATTGCGCGCGCTGGTCAAGGCGCTCGCCCTGCCCGGCTATGCCCGCGAACAGGCGGAGCTGGCGCTCGCCTGATGCTGCTGCGGATCGCCCTGCTGCTGGCCATTGGTTGCGTGTTGTTCCGCTGGGCATTCGGGCAGTGGCCGTGGCAAGGCCTGGGGCAGGCTGGCGGTGCCGCGCGACGGCAGGCGCTGGGCAAGGCGCGCGCCTTGCTCGGCGTGCCCGCCGCAGCCAGCCGCGAGGAGATCATTGCCGCGCACCGCAGGCTTGCAGCGCTGGTGCATCCCGATCGCGGCGGGAGCAGCGATGCCCTGCGCGAAGCCAATGCCGCACGCGATCTGTTGCTGGGTGCGCTGCCGCCAGCCGGTGAGGGCGCGCAAGGGGAGCCCTAGGCCGCATCACAGCCTTGACACATTGCGCTACCAACCTCAGGCCCAAGCTCACAACCACAAGAAGGCCCAACCCTCATGCAGCATACCTTCGATCCCACGATCCTGCGCGAATATGACATTCGCGGTGTAATCGGCGAAACTTTGGGCGCCGAGGATGCCCGTGCGATCGGGCGGGCTTTCGGCACACTGCTGGCCCGCGCCGGGGGCAAGACAGTGGCGGTCGGCTATGATGGGCGGGTGTCATCCCCTATGCTCGAACACGCGCTGGTCGAAGGCCTTGCCGCGAGCGGCTGCGATGTGGTGCGGATCGGCATGGGGCCGACCCCGATGCTCTACTATGCCGAAGCCTCAAGCGAACAGGTGGATGGCGGCATTCAGATAACCGGCAGCCATAATCCCCCCAATTACAATGGCTTCAAGATGGTATTCCAAGGGCGTCCGTTCTTCGGCGCCGATATCCAGCGGCTCGGCGCGCTGGCGGCGGCGGGGGATTTCGCCAGCGGCACCGGCACCGTCACCACGCGCGATATCATTGACGAATATGTCGAGCGCCTGCTCGCCGGATTGGCCGGGGTCGATACCGCGGCGCTCGCCAGCCTCAAGGTCGGCTGGGATGCCGGGAACGGTGCGGCTGGCCCCGCGCTCGAAGCGCTGGCAGCCCGGCTGCCCGGGGAACATCATCTGCTGTTTACCGAGGTCGACGGCCATTTCCCCAACCACCATCCTGATCCGACTGTGGAAGCCAATCTCGCCGATCTGCGCGCGCTTGTCGCAGCCAAGAACCTCGATTTCGGCGTGGCTTTTGACGGCGATGGCGACCGGATCGGCGCGATCGACGGGACGGGCCGGGTGATCTGGGGCGATCAGCTCTTGATGATCTATGCCGAAGATGTGCTCAAAGACCGCCCCGGTGCGACGATCATCGCCGATGTAAAGGCGAGCCGCGCGCTCTTCGACCGGGTGGCGGAATTGGGCGGGGCGCCCCTGATGTGGAAGACCGGCCATTCGCTGATCAAGTCCAAAATGAAGGAAACAGGTGCGCCGCTTGCCGGCGAGATGAGCGGGCACGTGTTCTTTGCCGATGATTACTACGGGTTTGACGACGCGCTTTACGCCGGGGTGCGTCTGCTTGCGGCGACCGCGCGGCTCGGCCAATCCGTTACCGCGATGCGCGGTGCGGTTCCGCCGATGCTCAACACCCCGGAAATGCGCTTTCAGGTCGATGAAAGCCGCAAATTCGCGGCGATGGCCGAAATCACGGCGCGGCTCACCAGTACGCCCGGCCCGGATGTCGAAAGCGTCAACGCAACCGACGGGGTGCGGGTCAACACCGCCGACGGCTGGTGGCTGCTGCGTGCCTCGAACACGCAGGATGTGCTGGTCGCCCGCGCCGAAAGCGACAGCGCGGAAGGCCTTGCGCGGCTGATCGCGCAGATCGATGCGCAGCTCGCGCTGTCGGGCCTCGAACGCGGCGAAAGCGTCGCCCATTGATTTGGGGGGCAGCGCGCCCCATCAGGATGGGGTGACATCCTCGCCCTCACCCGCCATCCCGCCCGAAATCGCCGCTTGGTTTACTACGCGCGGCTGGCGGGTGCGGCGGCACCAGTGGGACATGCTCGCCAAGGCCGAGGCCGGACGCCACGCGCTGCTCGTCGCTGATACCGGCGCGGGCAAGACGCTGGCGGGGTTCCTGCCGACCCTGTGCGATTTCGCCCCGTCGCGCGGTGCGCCCCCGGCCGATGGCCTGCACACGCTCTATGTCTCGCCGCTCAAGGCGCTGGCGCAGGATGTGAAGCGCAACCTGCTGACCCCAATCGCGGAAATCGGCCTGCCGATCCGGGTCGAGACCCGCAGCGGGGATACCCCATCGGACCGTAAGAAGCGCCAGCGCGAACGCCCGCCGCATATCCTGCTGACGACGCCGGAAAGCCTCTCGCTGCTGCTGTCCTACCCCGAAAGCGCGGAGCTGTTCGCCGGGCTGAAGCGCATCGTGATCGATGAGGTTCATGCCTTTGCGGCGGGCAAACGCGGCGATCTGCTCGCCCTGAGTCTGGCACGTCTTCACGCGGTCGCCCCGCAGGCACAGCGCGTTGCGCTGTCGGCGACGTTGGCGAACCCGCGCGCCTATCAGGAGTGGCTGGCCCCGCAGGAGGCGGCGGATACGGGCGAAATCGCTGCTGCCGATCTGGTGCTGGGCGAAGAAGCTGCGCCGCCTGATCTCGAAATCCTGCTTCCCGAGGAAGAACGCGTGCCGTGGGGCGGCCATGCCGGGCGCTGGGCCGTGCCGCGCCTTTACGAGCTGATCAAAGCCAACCGCACCACACTGGTCTTCACCAACACGCGTTTTCTGGCGGAATTCATCTTCCAATGCCTGTGGGAGGAGAACGAAGCCCATCTCCCGATTGGCATCCACCACGGCTCGCTCAGCACCGAGGCGCGGCGCAAGGTCGAGGAAGCGATGGGCCGCGGCGAATTGCGCGCGCTGGTCTGCACGGCCAGCCTCGATCTCGGGATCGACTGGGGTAATGTCGATCTGGTGGTGCAGATGGGTGCGCCCAAGGGCTCGTCGCGCCTGCTCCAGCGGATCGGGCGCGCCGGACATCGGCTCGACATGCCAAGCCGCGCGGTGCTGGTGCCGGGCAACCGCTTTGAATTCCTCGAAGCCATCGCCGCCAAGGATGCGGTGGATGCAGGCCAGCGCGATGGTGAGGAATTCCGCGCTGGCGGGCTCGATGTGCTGGCGCAGCATATCATGGCCTTCGCCTGCGCCGGGCCGTTCGACGAGAAGGCCTTGCTGGCCGAGATCCAGAGCGCCCTTGCCTATTCCTGGGTCGATGAGGCCACCTTCGCCCGCGTGCTGAATTTCGTCGCCGATGGCGGCTATGCCCTGCGCGCCTATGACCGCTTCAAGCGGATCGTGCGCGACAAATCGGGGGTGTGGCGGCTGGCCCATCCCAGCCATGCGCAGCGCCACCGGATGAATGCCGGGATCATCGTTGATTCCGAAATGCTGGTGGTGCGGTTCAAGAACGGACGCAGCCTCGGCAAGGTCGAGGAACGCTTTGCGGCGCAGCTATCGCCCGGCGATACCTTCTTCTTCGCCGGGATGAGCCTTGAGGTCGAAAGCGTGAAGGACATGGATGTCATTGTCCGCGCTGCCAGGAAAAGCGCGACGATCCCGAGCTATGGCGGGCTGCGCATGCCGCTCACCACCCATCTTTCGCAGCGCGTACAGGCGATGCTGGCCGATCGCGCGGGATGGGGGCGCTTCCCCGATGATGTGCGCGAATGGCTGGAGATGCAGGATTACCGCTCGCGCCTGCCCGCGCCCGGCGAATTGCTGGTCGAAAGCTTCCCGCATGGCGGCAAGCATTACACCGCCTATTACACTTTCGAAGGCTGGAACGCGAACCAGAGCCTCGGGATGCTGATCACCCGGCGGATGGAAGAGCGCGGGCTGATGCCAGCGGGCTTTGTTGCCAATGATTATTGCCTCGCCGTATGGGGGCTCAAGCCGGTGCGCGATCCCGCGCCGCTGCTTTCGCCCGATATCCTGACGCATGAATTCGTCGACTGGGTCACCGAAAGCCATCTGCTGCGCCGGGCGTTCCGCGAGGTGGCGGTGATCAGCGGCCTCGTCGAACGGCAGCATCCGGGCCAGCGCAAGAGCGGCAAGCAAGTCACCTTCTCGACCGATCTGATCTATGATGTGCTCAGGAAATACGAGCCCGATCATGTGCTGATCGAGGCGGCTTGGGCTGATGCCCGGGCGCGGATGACCGATGTGGGGAGGCTCGCCGATTTGCTCGAGCGGTCAGAGCGCGAGCTCGTGCATGTCGAACTGGAGCGGGTCTCGCCGCTGGCCGTGCCGGTGATGACGATGATCGGGCGCGAAGCGGTGCCGCAGGGCGCGGTCGATGAGGAATTGCTGCTCGAGGCCGAAAGCCTCGCCGCCGCGGCGATGCGGCCCGATCCCCCGCGCGAAGGCGATTAGCCAACCCAACGAAAAAGGGCGGCACCTTGCGGCACCGCCCTTTTGCTATTCATGAGCGCGGCGATCAGTCCTGACCGCCCGCGCCGGGGCCGCCCTTACCGAAGGTGCGATACCGCTCGTTGCCGACAAAGCCGAACTTGGTCACGCCCGAGGCCTTGATGTCGTTGAGCACGCGCGCGGCGATTTCATAGCTCGCCATACGCTCGGGCTCGAACTGCAATTCCGGCTCGGGATTGATCTGGGTGGTTTCAGCCAGCAGGGTGACCAGCTGGCCCTCGTTCACCGGCGTGCCGTTCCACAAGATGACATCCTGTTCGGTGAGGATCAGCTTGTTCTTGATCGGATCGATCACGATATCCTGCGGCGGCGGATTGCCCTGCGGAAGATCGATATCGACCGAGTGGGTCGCCACCGGGATGGTAATGATGAACATGATCAGCAGAACGAGCAAGACGTCGATCAGCGGCGTCATGTTCATATCCATCATCGGTTGGCCGTCGAGTTTGCCTCCGGACATACCCATGTCAGTTACTCCTTAAATCAGACTGGCCGGATCAGATGCCGGGCTTGACCGGGTTCGAGATGAAGCCGACCGTTGGATAGCCTGCGGCCTGCACGTTGTAGATCGCACCAGCCACACAGCCCCACGGCGCGTTCACGTCGGCACGGATGTGAACCTGCGGGATCTGATCGGGGTCTTCCATGATCGCTTCGGGACCACCGGCACGCGTCACGATCGCATCAAGCCGTGCGAAGGCCCTGTCGTAGAGCTCTTCCGAGGTCACGGGCGTGATGTTGTTGAAATAGACCCGGCACTCGCCGCCACGATAGGCGCCTTCGAAGCCGGGCTCACCCGCGCTGCGACCGCCGGCATCGGTGGTGCTGATGGTGAGCAACAGGTTTTCAACCTTGTTCTTCGATTCGACCGACGCGAAAACCGGAATTTCCAGTTTCTCGATGGTCTGAATCGCGACCGGAACCGCGATAAGGAAGATGATCAGGAGCACCAGCATCACGTCCACGAGCGGCGTGGTGTTGATGTCCGACATGGGGGTATCGGCCCCGCCTCCCGTCGAAATCGCCATTGTGAATTCCTACCCTAGCAAAATATTGGCGCCAATCGGCTTGGCGTGGAACCCTTGCGTCTGACCTTCGCGACAAAGGCGGGGGATGGGGCCGGCTGGTATCCGGCAGTATCCCCCAGGCCATTGGCCGCGGTCAGTGCGAACCGGCGCCTTTAGGGGGCAGCCGGGGCGAAGGGTGGGAAAGGCGGCAGGTGCCGCTGTCCCAACCCTTCGCCGGGACGCAATCAGGCCTTCTTCGGTGCGGCGTTCTGAGCCGGCTTGGCAGCAGGCGCAGCCTGCACCGCCGGCTTCACGGCGCCGTTCGAGTTGATGTAGGCAAGAATGTCGGTCGAGAAGCCGCCGAGCAGTTCCGAGATGCGACGGTTGCGCGACTGGAGCCAGTTGAACGCAAGCACCGCAGGCACGGCGACGAGCAGACCGATCGCGGTCATGATGAGTGCTTCACCCACCGGGCCGGCGACCTTGTCGATCGAGGCCGAACCTTCGATACCGATGTTGATCAGCGCGCGGTAGATCCCGATCACGGTACCGAGCAGACCCACGAACGGCGCGGTCGCACCGACGGTGGCGAGGAACGGCAGGCCGCCCGCGAGCACCGCGTTGATCGAATCCTCCGAACGCTGCAGCGTGCCGTGCATGTAATCGTGCGATTCCAGCGCATCGGCCATCTTGCCGTGATCTTCCTGGGCCTTGACCGCATCGTCGGCGAGCTGGCGCCACGCGCTGTCTTTCTCCAGCTTGGTGGCTGCTTCCTTGAGGCTGGCAGCGCGCCAGAAGGTCGTCTGGACGGCCTTGTACTGCTTGAAGATCTTGTTCTGCTCAAACAGCTTGGTGAACATGATGTAGAAGGTGCCGACCGACATGATCACCATCACGGCGAGGATCGACCAGGCGACGGGGCCGCCTTCTTCCATGGCCTTCATGAAGCCGAATTCGTTGACCGGCGCTTCGGTGGCGGCAGCCGCAAGGTAGGTAAGGTTCATTGCGAGTAGTCCTCTTGAAAAATTGTCCCCAAGATCACGCGCCGTGCGGGCAACCGTGATCCCAACACTGCACTAATTGATACGGTACACAATCCGGGTCGAATAAGAGCCTTCGGTCGGGTTGCCGTCGCGGTCGAGCGCGGGATTGAACTGCGCGTAGCGCTCCATCCCTTGGCAGGCCGCCTGATCGAGATCGGGCGAGCCGCTCGAAGCGGTAACCTGACAATTGGCGGCCTTGCCATTGGCTGTCACCGTGACGCGGACACCAACCGTACCCTCGCGCTCTTCGCGCAGCGCACGTGCCGGATAGTTGTCCTGAATGCGCGCAGCCCAGCTGCGTTCATTCTTGGTGCTCGCACCACGAGCCTTGGAAGGCGCGGGCGGCGGCGCCGGCGGCGCAGCGGGTGCGGGCGGCGGAATCGTAATCGCAGGGGGTGCCGGAGGCGGGATCGTCGCCTGCGTCTGGATGGGTGGCGGCGCCGGAGCAATGCTGATCGGCGGCGGCGGCGCAACCGGCGGCGGCGGAGCCTGCGGCTGATCCGGCGGCGGCGGCGGCGGTTCTTCCTCGGGGGGCGGGGGCTCCTCGATGTCGACGGTCGTCACCCGCTCGATTTCTTCCTTGATTGCCTTGATCGCAAGGCCGACGACCATAACCACCCCAATACCGCCGACAATCGCAAGCGCGATGATCAGCGAGACGAGCTTGGTGCCAGTCAACCCTTGTTGTTGCTCAGCGTAGGACATCCAGCGCTTTCTCTCCATTCTCACGCCAGCCAGGGGCCAGCGGATCTCCCGTACCTCGCTTGTCACAGACAGGCAAAGCACGGATCCCAAAGACGGGCATACCGGATCCGGCTAGCGACGTACGTGCACTGGCAGACATGCCATTGTCACTGCACAACCATGCGCCCCGCCGGCCCGTGATCACCATGCGTTTGATTCGCAGGATCATCAAGCCCAATCGGAGCACGGAACCATGCTGCGTCCCGTACCCGACAGCGCGGGCTTTAACGAGCAACCCCTAGCCGATCAAACGCTTTTGCGGTTAAGCGTGAATTCACAACACAACCTGTCCAAACGCGAACGCAATTTGTGCGTTCCCGGCTGGGGCTTCGGCAGTGCGATAGGGTTCTTCATGCTTGGAAGTTTAACACAATATTTCAGATCGGTATCGGGGATAGCTGCGGCGCTTGCTGCGCTGGCGGGAAGCACGGTGCCAGCATCGGCACAGCCGCTTGCCCGTTCGATCGACGAGGCTAGTCAAATTGCCACCTATGCCGATCTGGTAACACTTTCTGACGGCAGCGCGATGGTCGTGCGGGCGCAGATTCGGCGTCAGACCGCGCTCAAACCCGAACGTGCGCCGGGCCTTGCGCCCGGATTCGTGCGGCTGTTCATCGAGGCGCGCACCACCGCGCTGATCGCGGGCACATCAGGGCTCGCAGGCGACATCAGCTATCTTGTCGACGTTCCGCTTGATGCCAAGGGCAAGGTGCCCAAGCTGAAAAACCGCGATGTGCTGTTGTTTGCGCGCGCCGTGCCGGGCCGGGCCAGCGAATTGCAACTGGTAAGCGAGCACGCACAACTCGCCTTCACACCGGCGCTCGACGCACGGCTGCGCCCGATCCTGACCGAGCTGGCGAGCGGGAAGGCGCCGCCGCGAATCACCGGGATCAGCGATGCGCTGGCCGTGCCGGGCACGCTGGTCGGCGAATCGGAAACGCAGATTTTCCTCGCCACCACCAACCGTTCGCCCGCCTCGATCACGATCCTGCGTCGCCCTTCGCAGCGCCCCGAATGGGGCATTTCCTGGGGCGAGATCATTGATTCGGCGGCGCGCGCGCCCGCGCCCGAGACCATCGGCTGGTATCGGCTCGCCTGTTCGCTGCCGCGCCAGCTTCCGAGCAATGCCAATCTTGCACGCGATGCCAATGCGCGGCGGCTGGCGATGGCGGATTACGGGTTCGTGCTCGAACAGCTCGGCCCCTGCGAGCGGCGTATCACCCGCGCAGAGGGATGATTCTGCACGCTTGACCACACGGGCGGCGGGGCTAAGCGCTGGAGCGGACACCCTCGACGGAGACCCGCCTTGCCCGACGCCGCGCCTGCATCCGCTGCCCCTTTGCGTATTGCCATTGCCGGACTCGGCACAGTCGGCGCGGGGGTTATCCGGCTGCTCGATACCAACCGCGATCTGATTGCGGCACGAGCGGGCCGCGCCATCGAGGTCGTCGCGGTCAGCGCGCGCGATCGCGCCAAGGATCGCGGCGTCGATATCGCCCGCTTCGCCTGGGAAGACGACATGACGGCGCTGGCCCGCCGGGATGATGTCGATGTCGTGGTCGAACTGGTCGGCGGCTCGGACGGGCCCGCGCTGGCGCTGTCCCGCGCGGCGCTGCAAGCGGGCAAAGGGCTTGTCACCGCCAACAAGGCAATGATCGCGCATCACGGGCTGCATCTTGCCGAGCTGGCCGAAGGCGCGGGCGCGCCGCTCAAATTCGAGGCCGCCGTGGGTGGCGGAATCCCGGTGATCAAGGGGCTGCGCGAAGGCACCAGCGCGAACGCGCTCACCAAGGTTTACGGCATCCTCAACGGCACCTGCAATTATATCCTCTCCACCATGGAAGCGACGGGGGCCGATTTCGCCGAGGTGCTGAAGGACGCGCAGCGGCTCGGCTTTGCCGAATCCGATCCTGCTTTTGATATCGAAGGCGTCGATGCGGCGCACAAGCTGGCGATCCTTGCCGCCATCGGTTTTGGCACGCGGATCGATTTCGGCGCGGTCAGCGTCAGCGGGATCACCGCAGTGCGCGCGGCCGATATCGCGCAGGCCGGCGCGCTCGGCTTCGTGATTCGCCTGATCGGTGAGGCCGATGTCGAGGAAACGCCCGAGGGCGCCCGGCTGCTGCAGCGGGTGCGGCCCTGCCTGATTGCCAAGGGCCACCCTCTCAGCGCGGTCGACGGGCCAACCAATGCCGTGGTGGCAGAAGGCAATTTCTCGGGCCGCCTGCTGTTTCAGGGCGCGGGGGCAGGCGATGGCCCGACGGCGAGCGCGGTCGCCGCTGACCTCATCGATATTGCTCGCGATGAAGTGGGCGCGCCCTTCTCGATCCCCGTGGCCCAGCTGGCCGCGCTGCCCCCGGCCGAGCCCGGACACCGCATGGGGCGCAGCTACCTGCGCTTCATGGTCAAGGACCGCCCCGGCGTGCTCGCGGAAATCACCGCTGCGATGCGCGATGGCGCGGTGTCGATCGAAAGCCTGATCCAGCAGGGACGCGGTGCCGATGAAGGCGCCGATGTGATGGTCGCCATGGTCACGCACGAAGGCCCCGAAGCCAATGTGCGGCGCGCGCTTGATCTGCTGGCGGGATCGGACAGCCTCACGGGCGAGCCCTTGGTCTTGCCGATCCTCGCAGCCTAGGCGCCAGCCTTAGCGTTTCGTCTTGGGATTGCCCGGCGGAGCCGTGCGCGGCGGAGGGGTCTTGATCCCGAGCGCCTCGCGCCGGGCCTTTTCCTGCTCCTCAGTCAGTTCGAGCTCTTGCCCGAGCGGCGGCAGGCCGCGCGCAATCCTGTCGGCATCCGAACCGGCGGGTGCCTTGGGCAGCGCGGCCACATCGATCATCAGAGCCGGTGGCGGCGGCCGGCCGAACCCGATCCCTTTGCCGTTATCGGGAATGCCGAACACATCCGGCGGCGGCGGAGCGTTCTTGTTGGCCGTCGCTTCGGCATAGCGTTTGCGCGCTTCTTCGGGGTTGCTGTAGACATTGGCCGGATCTTCTCCGGTCTGGCGGCACACCACGATCTCGCCGCTGATCGCGCTGGCGTCGGCGCGATCGACACATTCCTTGGCCTGCGCCTGGTTGACGTCGCCGCGTGGCACGGTGACCATGAGATTGATGCGGTCGCGCGGCGCCGACGCCTCCAGCGCGGCACCAGCCGTCGCCGTGGTGTCATCCTGCGCCGCTAGCGGCGTGACAGCCATGGAGAGCGCGGCCACCACGCCCAGCGCCATGGCGGTGCGCAAATGTTTTACAGGGGTCACAGCATTGCTCGACAAACCCAGCTCCTTGGGCTTAAGCGCACCGGGCATCAATTCTGAGTGACAGAGGCTGACACACGCATGAACGATCTCACCGATACTGACCACGCGGCCGCGACGCAAGCCAGCGCCCACAGCGCGATGCAGCGTGTGCTGGTGCTCGAGATGGTCCGCGTGACCGAAGCCGCGGCTATTGCCGCGGCGCAAATGGTCGGTCGCGGCGATGAAAAGGCCGCCGATGCCGCCGCCGTCGAAGCGATGCGCCGCGCCTTCGACAATCTCTATATTGATGGCACCGTGGTGATCGGCGAGGGCGAGCGCGACGAGGCGCCGATGCTTTATATCGGCGAGAAAGTCGGCATGGGCAAAGGCCCCAAGATCGACATCGCGCTCGATCCGCTCGAAGGCACCACCATCACCGCCAAGGCCGGGCCGAACGCGCTCGCCGTGCTGGCCGCTGCCGAGGAAGGCTGCCTCCTGAACGCGCCCGATGTCTATATGGACAAGCTGGCGATCGGGCCGGGCTATCCCGAAGGCATTATTGATCTGGCCAAAACGGCGACGGAAAACGTCCGCGCGGTGGCTGCGGCCAAGGGGGTTGATCCCTCGCGGATCAATGTCTGCGTGCTCGATCGCCCGCGCCATGCTGAGCTGATTGCCGAGTTGCGCGCGCTCGGCTGCGGGGTGGTGCTGATTGGCGATGGCGATGTGGCGGGCGTGATCGCGGTGACCGACGAGGACACCACCGTGGACATGTATATGGGCCAGGGCGGCGCGCCCGAAGGCGTGCTGGCGGCCGCGGCGCTGCGCTGCGTTGGCGGGCAGTTCAATGGTCGGCTGGTGTTCCGCAACGAGGATGAAAAGGCCCGCGCCCGCAAGTGGGGCATCGAGGACTTGAATCGCATCTACAAGCTTGAAGATCTCGCCAAGGGCGATTGCATCTTCGCAGCGACGGGTGTGACGAGCGGCTCGCTGCTCGATGGGGTCAAGCGTCGCCGCAAGCCGACCGGCGAAGTCTATATGACCACCGAAAGCGTGGTGATGCGCGCGTCATCGGGCACGGTGCGCTGGATCCGGGGCGAGCATCGTATCGCCTGATTGCCGACGGGGGCTGCCGTTGCAACGGGCGCGGCGGCCCTGCGCACCATCAAACCAGAACCCGCGCTGGATCCGGGGCGAGCATCGCATCGCCTAATCAGCGGACAGGGGCTGCCGTTGCCGCTGGCGCGGCGGCCCTGCGCTGTATCAAAGTTGACTGGCGCGCTACGCTAACCGCTCCCACGGGCCGTTGATGGCGAGCGTGCGCGTCGGCGAATAGGCATTGACGAACAGCGTCTGCCCATCGGGCGAGAAGCAGGCCCCGGCCAGCTCGGTCTGGGCATGCAACCGCGCCAGCGGATAAGCCGTGCCGGCGGGCGTGATGCCGCGCAGATAATTGTTGACCTCGTCGGTGTACTGATCCTCGCACACCACCAGATGGCCATTGGGCGCAACGGTGAGATTGTCGCCGAAATTGAACTGCTCGGGACTGTCACTTTCGAAGAACAGCTCGACCCGGCATGGCCCGGTCCCGCGCCCCGGCACCAGCCGCAGGATCTGGCCGAGCTGCTTGGCGCCCCCGCTGGTGGCGCAAATGTAAAGATCATCCGTGCCCATGTGCAGGCCTTCGCCGCGGGCGATCAGCGCAGCGCCCGCTGCCGCCGCGCGCAGGCGCAGATCATCCTTGGGCGCTTCGACCTCATCAAGATCAATCCAGCGCACCGGGTAGAATTGCCGCCGCGCCATCGCGGTGCTCTGCCAGTTGCGGGTGTCGGGAAGCCCGTCGATCACCATCGCCTGCAAGCGCCCGCCCTTGGCGAGATCGCCCGGCACGGCCGGGATGAAGCGATAGAACACCCCGTCATCGCGATCTTCGGTGAGATAGACCATGCCCGTGACCGGATCGACGCAGGCCGCTTCGTGATTGAAGCGCCCCATCGCCGTCAATGGCACCGGATCGACCAGGCCGGTCGCCTGGGCGGGCACTTCAAACACCCAGCCGTGATTGCGCGCCAGCCCGTCGCCATATTTCTGGCCCGGCCCGGTCGGCGCTTCCTCACAAGTCAGCCACGAGCCCCACGGTGTCACCCCGCCCGAACAATTGCGGATCGTGCCGCCAAGAGTGCGGAACTGGCGTTTGACCGCGAGGGTCGCAGGATCGAGCACCAGGGTGGTCGTCCCGCCAGCCACAAAATGGCCATTATGCGTGCCGAAACCGCGCGCAATCGGCCCGCCGGCATCGTGCCGCTGGGTCAATTCATGATTGCGCACCAGCGCGATCTCACCCCCGGGCAAGGCGAAGCACCCCATCCCGTCAGCGTGATCGGGCACGGTGCCGCCATCATCCATCGCATCGCCGAGCCGCGAAATCACGCGGTAAGAAAAGCCCTGCGGCAGATCGAGCAGCCCGGCCGGATCGGGCAGCAGCGGGCCATAGGACAGCCCGCTCGCCCCGCCGCCTGCCAGCGCGCCCGAACCGCGCAGCATCGCCCCGCTCGCCAGCAAGGCAGCAAAGGCGCTGCTGGTGGCGGCAAGGAACCGGCGGCGATCAGTCACGGCAAGGGTCATGGCAGAAAACATCCTCGAACAGCGGGCAGGCAGCCACCTTGCCCATTATGGGGACACGCCCCCCACCACAGCAAGGGGCCACGCTGTCTCACGCCGCGCCATGCACCCGGCATTGGCGCAGCGCAATCCGGTGAGCGAACAGCAAGCCCAACGCCCCGGCGACAGTAAGGGCCGTTTCGAGCACATCACTCGCCACAAACACGGCCGCGATCAGCGCCGCCAACGCGGCCACCAGCACGCCGATGCGCCGCGCGCCGCCGCGCCACAAGACCGGACCGCTCACCAGTACCACCGGCACCAGCAGCGCGGCATGAAACCACTCGGCCCCAAGCCACGCAGTCGGCAGGTTCGCCAGCACCATCACCGGCGCGGCCACCAGCAACAGTGGCAGCATCAGGCAATGCACCAGACACAGGCCCGAGAGCGCCATGCCAGCGCGGTGCAGCACAATCTCGCGCCGAAAGGCCGGTGAGGTGGATGCGATCTGGTTCATCAGCTTGCCCTGTCGATTTGCCCCTTTACGCAAACCGCTATCGGATGATATGTTGTAACATACAAGCAAAGAATGCGGCGCGCCTGCCGTCCCTTGCCCCGATACAACCCCCTCAGGACACCCTCACTCATGCTGCAAACCTCTGACACCCGCCTGCCCGTGACCGTGCTTTCCGGCTTTCTCGGCGCGGGCAAAACCACCCTGCTCAATCACATTCTCGCCAACCGCGAAGGCAAGCGGGTTGCGGTGATCGTGAACGACATGAGCGAGGTCAACATTGATGCTGATCTGGTGCGCGGCGGCGAGGCGGCGCTGAGCCGCGCGGAAGAAAGCCTGGTCGAGATGACCAATGGCTGCATCTGCTGCACCCTGCGCGACGATCTGCTCAAGGAAGTGCGCGGGCTCGCCGAGGACGGGCGCTTCGATTATCTGGTGATCGAAAGCACTGGCATTTCCGAACCCCTGCCGGTCGCGGCGACCTTCTCCTTCCGCGACGAGGATGGCGCTTGCCTCGGCGATGTCGCCCGGCTCGATACCATGGTCACCGTGGTCGATGCGGTGAACCTGCTGGCGGATTATTCGAGCACGGATCTGCTCTCGGCCCGCGGCGAGACGGCGGGCGAAGGCGATGATCGCAGCCTGGTGGGCCTGCTGGTCGAACAGATCGAATTCGCTGACGTGGTGATCGTCAACAAGGCGAGCGCTGTCAGCCCCGAACAGCTCGCCACCGTCAAACAGGTGGTCGCCTCGCTCAACGCCGATGCGCGCATCATCACAGCCGATTACAGCAAGGTGGCGCTCGATGATGTGCTCGATACCGGCCTCTATGACGAAGAACGGTCCGAACAGCATCCGCTATGGATGAAGGAGCTTTACGACTACGCCAGCCACCGGCCCGAAAGCGAGGAATATGGCGTCGAAAGCTTCGTCTATCGCGCCCGCCGCCCATTCCACCCGGCGATGTTCTATCGCTTCCTGACCGGCGACGCGCTTGATCGCGTTATCCGCGCCAAGGGGCATTTCTGGCTTGCCACCCGGAGCGATTTCCTCGGCGAACTCGCCATTGCCGGGCACCAGAAAAGCGTCAGCCGCATGGGTCGCTGGTGGGCCGCCGTGCCCAAGAACCGTTGGCCCGATGATGGCACTTTCGAGGAATTTGTCGTCAAGCACTGGCACCCGGTGTGGGGTGACCGGCGGCAGGAGCTGGTGTTCATCGGCATCGGCCTAGACAAGGCGGCGATCACCGCAGCGCTGGATGCCTGCCTTGTCCCGACCGACGCCTTCACGCCCGAAAAGTGGGAACGGCTCAATGATCCCTTCCCCGCCTGGGGCGAGGCCCAGACGATGTTGCAGGACGCCTGAGAGCGGCGCCATCGGGTTTGAGCCACGCCTCCGCCGATGGGGCTGCGTGGCTCTTGCCCCAAGCGGTCAACCGCCCTTTTGCGCTGTGCCCTCAGCGATCATGGCAACCGCCTTGGCGCTGGCTTCCGCCACCCCGGTTTTGCCGTCCTTGATCAGATCGGCAAGGATCAGCAGCTCATCAGCGATCTGCGTCCCGGCGCGGGCTTCCTGCGCAATGCGGATACCGCCCTGCGCAGCGGCAACTTCGGCCCATTTGGCGCGCACGGCTTCCCAATAGGGTGCGGTTTTCGCCCAATAATCCTCGGCAGCCTGCACGTTATAGCCATCAAACCGCTCGTAGGTGTTGAGGACATATTCCTGCACCACCGGCACCAGCTTGCCGCTGCCGTCCTTGGCCGGCATCATCTTGGTGTTGTCCTGCCAGTGGATCCAGCCCTTGGGCGTCAACTGGTGGCGGTTGATCCCGACATAGCGATCATAAACGGGGTTACGGATCGCATCGCGGCGGGCCAGCGGGCGCGCGGTCCAGCTTGAACGCCAGCGCTTGATGCCCTGCGTATCGTCCCAGGCGCCCCACGCGGCATAGCGTGGGCTGTCATCGACCTGATAGACCGTCTGCGACCAGCGCCCGGCGCGCAGGTTTTCGGGCACCGCGGTCATTTCCCAGACCTCGCCGCCCTTGTAGGCCAGCACTTCCTTAGGTTCATACTGCCAATCCTGCCGCCAATGCTTGACGACATAGGGATTGGCCTGATCGCCCGTCACCAGCAGGTGTTGCAGCACGATCCGCGTGCCGGTGTCCTCGATCACGCGGACGGATTCGTAACCGCCCGAAACCTTGCGTTCGAGCGGGGTGTAGCCTTCCATCCACGGGGTGGATTCCTGCATGTCGAAGGTGACCTTGAAATCGCCCGCCATGGCAAGGATGGTCTGGCGGTCGGCCTCGAAAGCGGCCTTGTGCGCGGCGGCATCGCGGATGATCGGATCATCGGCCCAAGCCGGTGCCGGTGCGGCGGCCAGCGTCAGCGCAGCAAGGCTAGCGCCAAGGATCAGACGGGATAAGCGTGGCATTGCAAGAGCTCCTTTCCTGATGTTTATGCAAGTGAGACTTAAAAGCGATAAGAGGCTGAAATGCTCGCGTTGCGACCCGGTCGGGTAAAGGCATCGGCAATCGCCGCATCCTGCATCCGCAGGCCGCGCACATCCGACCACAGCGCATAGGTTGCATTGGTGAGGTTGAAGATCCCGGCGCGCAGTTTGAGCCGGTCTGTCACCGCGAGAAACGCGGTCAGATCGAACACGGTGGACGCGTCGGGCCGCACGAACAGATCGGCGCCGGTCACGGAATCGCGCTCAAGCTCGCCCTTTTCCTTGCGGGCATTGTGCGTGAGGATCAGTTCGGCACCAAAGCGGCCCGAAGGTGCCCGGTAACCGAGGCTCGCCACGATGTTGAAGGGGTCGATGGTGTCGAGCGGCACGCGCCTGCCCGCCAGATCGACCGTATCGCCATTGGCATAGGCCATCGCCAGCCGCGCGTTCCAGCCGCTCGGGAGCGTCATCTCGCCGCGTGCTTCGAAGCCTTCGATCCGCGCCGCGGCAAAGTTCACAAATTGGAAGATCGCCGGGTTCTGGGGCGTGAACCCGCCGCGCACCACCTGCTGGCTGATGAAATTGTCATAGTCCCCGCGAAAGCCGGTGACTTGCAGCGAGAAGATGTCGCCGACATAGCGCGCGCCGGCCTCAAAACTTTCGCTGGTCTCGGGGCGCAGAGCGGGATTGGGGATCGAGGTATATCCCCCGGCGATAAACTCGAAGAAGTTGTTCACCTGCGACGGAGTCGGGGCCAGAAAACCCTGGGCATAATTGCCGAATAGCACCACATCGGGCGCAAGCTTCACCGTCGCGCCGAACTTCGGACTGAGGCGGCTGTCGCTTTGTGCCGCCGGGCGAAAGCTCGTGAGCAGGGGATCGTCCATCGGGTTGAGATCGTAGAAATCGAACCGCAGCGCCGGGAACAGGGTCAGCGCGCCATCGAACAGGGTGATCTCATTAGAAAGAAACAGCCCGCCGAGGGTGAAATCGGTCACCGGGAAGGCCCGTGTGGGAAAGCTTTCCCCGCGACCGGGGAAAGTGCCATCGCGCAGCCCTTCCTGCCGGGTCCAACTGACATCGCCGCCAAGCGCAAGGCGGTTCCTGATCCCGCCAAGCGCGAACGACGAACGCACCTCGCCCGTGACCCCATAGAGGCGGTTGTCGAAGGTGTTGAGCCGCTCACGATCCGGCGCCGGGGTTGGGGTGAGCGTGGTGCGCTCTTCGAAGGCGAATTGGCCATCTTGGGTGTCCTGCCAGAAAGCCGACAGGAAAGCATATTCGATCGCATCATCGCGATTGCCGTCATAGGTCCAGTCGAGCGAGGCCCGCACCCGGCTGTTGGTATCGCGCGCGGTCAGCGCATCGACCGTCCACACCGGCCGCGGACCAAAGGTAAAGGCCGGGCCAAGCCCGGTGAGCACATCGGTTTCAACCACGGCGTCAAGCCATTCGCCGGTCAGGCGCAGGCGATGCGCCCCCTTGTCCCACACCAGCTTGCCCAGCACGGCGTTGCTCTGGCCCTCCTGCGGATTGGGCGCGGTGCGGGTGGGCCCTGTCCCATCGTTGGTGCCGCGATTGGCAAGCTCGGCAAAATCACGGCGGGTGTAGGCCACCATCGCCGAGAGATCGCCGCTCTGCCCGGCGAGCGTCGCGGTCTGCGCGAATTCCTGATCATCGCTCGCATATTGCGAGGTCACGAATCCTCCGACATCCGCACCCTTGATCAGATCCACCGGATCAGCAGTGACAAAGCTGACCGCACCCGCAAGCCCGTCGCTGCCATAGAGCGCCGAGGCGGGGCCGCGCAGGATCTCGACGGATTTGACAAGGCTGACATCGGCAAAGCCGCCGCGCCCGGCGTCCTGCGGCCCGAAGCTGAAGCCTTGCGGGGCGCGGATACCATCGACCTGAACCAGCACCCGGTTGCCGCCGATGCCGCGAATCGTGAAGCCTTCGTTGCGGGCGCGCCCGGTCGAGCCGATGGCTGCGCCGAAGCGCGCTGGCGCCCGGCGGACCGAAACACCCGGTTCAAAACGCACCAGATCCTTGATGTCGGTGGCGAGCTGATCGGCGATGTCTTCGTCGGTGATCACGGTAACGGTGGCCGGCACCTCTTCCTGCACCCGCGGCGCGCGCGTGGCGGTGACGACAATCCGCCCGGTCTCGCGCGGCTCTTCAGCGGCGTCATTGTCTGCACCAGCCGCCGCAGCCGCATTTGGCGCTGCGACAGCAGGGGTGAGCGGCAAAGCAGCCGCAAGCAGAAGGGCTAGGGCAAGGTGGGATGATCGCGCCTGCACGGCGCGCGGGAGGGAAGACACGTCCGATTTCCTCTGAAGGTTGTGGGGCACATCTGCCTTTATTGCGAATGAGAGTCAATACTAATGCTATCAGGAGTCATTCGCAATGATGCAGTCGCAAGGGTGGCCTCGGCTCGGCCCTTGGCCCAACCCCCACAAAATTGACGATTCGCCCTGCCCACGTGCTGGGCTATCCCTTGCAGCCACAACAACTTGCCAGGGAGAGGCGCGCCATGGATCTGGGACTGAAGGGCAAGAAGGTCATCATGAACGGCGGGGCGCATGGCCTCGGGCTGCAAGCGCTCAAGCTGTTCGCCGCCGAGGGCGCCGACGTCGTTGCCCGCGCCTGAGGGGATTGGCATCGCAAATACAGGCGGTTATCATCCCGAGGCCCCGCATGCATGTCTGCGGGCCAGCGAGGTCGCCGCCGCCATGACACGCATAATGATGTTGCGACCCGATCGCCACACCGCCGATGGCCCGGTGTTTTCGGTGATCCCGCATGGCAGCGTTCAGGCCTTTATCCCCCTACCCGGCGTCACCGCGTCCTTCCAGCGGCCGGGCGAAATGCGGCTCGACGGGCCGGTGCTTGCGGGCGCCCATACGCTGGCCACGCTGTGCCGGGTGTGGGCGAATGGCCCGGTTGCGGTGGTGCCGCTGTCGAGCCGCACGCTCACCAGCCATGGCGTGATCTTGCCGCAGCTGAGCGCGCGTCTGAAGGGGATTTCGCAGCAGCTGGCCATGGCCCTCTGCCGGGCAGAGGAGACAGCACCCAGTGCGGACGACCCGATGCCGGCCCGCCCCGGCGGCCTCTCTTTGCGGCAACACCAGCGCCGCGCCCGCGCGGCAACCGGCCTGACGATGATCGCCACACACCGCTTGCAACGTCTGGTGGCGGCGCGGCGCGAGGTGCTCGATGGCGCCAAGCCCCTCGCCGAGATTGCGCTGGATCACGGCTTTGGCGAGCAGTCCTACTTCACCACGATGTACCGGCAATGGTGCGGGTTCACCCCCGGAGCGGATCACGCACGCGGCTGCGGCGATGTCGTTTTTCTGCAAGACGGGCAGCGCTGCTCCTCCCTACCTGATCGCCTGATCGAGGTGAGGGAGGCACCATGGCTGTTGGCGCAAGATATCTGGTTGCAGGAATAGGCGCATGGGCGCTGGCAGGCTGTGCGGCGGCGCAGGGCATCCGCGGGCCGATCATGCTCGACGCCCCCGAACAGACCGTCGCGGGGACTTTTGATCGCAGCGCCGTGCTCGAAGATCTGCGGGCGATTGATGATACCGTGCGGGCCACGGTGCCTGATGGCACAGCCCTGCCGGAAGAGGCGACAAGCGCGGAAGACCGGGCGATGCTGGCCGCGCAGCTCCCTCCGCAAGCTTCGCGGCGACAGGTCGCCGCTGCCGTGATGGCGCGGGCCGGAGCCTATCGTTCCTCGCATATCTATGTGCTGTTTCCCTTCGAGAACTGGAACGCGGCGGCTGCGCAGGGCGGGCGTCAGCTGGATCGCGCCATAGCCATGACGGGCGATGACACCTTGCTGATTGATGGGCGCGCGGTCAGCACGATCAATGAT
Organism: Erythrobacter epiphyticus; assembly: GCF_034653295.1. Taxonomy (NCBI): domain Bacteria; kingdom Pseudomonadati; phylum Pseudomonadota; class Alphaproteobacteria; order Sphingomonadales; family Erythrobacteraceae; genus Erythrobacter; species Erythrobacter epiphyticus. Next base: position 338,444 of record NZ_JAYEEU010000007.1, read on the forward strand.
CGGCCGGCCCGCGACTTCATGGCGTGGGTGCGGATAAGCTACGGACAAGGCAATCCCCTGCGCCTGCCCGAACGGGTGCGCGAGCGCGGGGCGGATATGCTCTGGCTGTGGGGTATTGATGCGCCCTTCCGGATCACCTTTACCGATGGCACGCAGGAAAGCTTCGCGGGTACACCCATGACGCCGCGAAGCCACCCGCTGGCAGGCCGCGCGCAAGGCGCTGCCTCGGCGCAAGCAGCGGCAGCGCCATTTTCACTTCATATGGAACACGGCACCGCACGCCTCGTGATCGAACGGCTGGACCAGCGCTTCGAGGAACCGTGGAACAGCCTAGTCGCCGCGCTTGAGGCAGGCATCAGCCAAGGTCGTATCACTCGCCTGATCCTTGACCTGCGCGGCAATCCCGGCGGCTCGGGCCGCCTGTCCGCCCGTCTGCTGGCCATGCTGGCAGGAGCGCCCGTGCCGACGAGCGGCGGCAAGCGGTGGAAGCACTCGCAAGCCTATGAGGACGGGCTCGCCGGTTTTGTCCCGCCCATGCTGCGGCTTGGGCCATGGCGACGCGCGATCCTCGGCACGGAGGGCGTGGCCGTGCTCGACAGCATCCCGCTTGGCGAAACCCGTCTGATCGGCGGGGCGGTCCGCCCTGTCCTCAAACCTATCCTGCCCGCCGCGAACATCACAGTGCTGATCGATCAGAACACCGGATCATCCGCCACCCAGCTCGCCCGCGCGGTGCAGGTCTTCGCGCTCGGTCGCCTGGTCGGCGCGCCGACGGGGAACCCCACGACCGAGCTCGGCGAGATCGCGTTTTTCCGCCTGCCGCAGAGCCAGTTGATCTTCGCCTCCCCTTCCGCGCAGTTCGTCGATGTTTCGGGTGAACCGACCGAAGGGCCGGTGATGCCCGATATCCTGTTATGCGGGTCTGACGGGCAATTCGCCGCCGATCAGGCGCTGGCAATCGCGCGCGGCGCGGCCCCGCCCGATATCCGGCAGATTGCCGCGCCGGTCTTCCGGCCCGCCGCCAGCGAAGCCGATTATTGCCGCAGATGACAGCCCATCGACGGCGTGTGCCGACAATGCAGGGCGGCAGGGGTGACAGCACATAATCCGCCTGCCACCTTCGCAGCTATGTATTCCTGCGGAGCCTCACATTTAATGCTTGCGTCGAAACAGGCCTCCATGGATGAAGAGCGCAAATCTGCAAGCGGAGCGTCACCGGCCCATGTTGCCATGCTCAACATGATCGTCATGTCTCTCCGATACCATCCGCCGAGCACCCACCCTGCCCGCAAGGGATGGTGACCGCTTTGCCACGGATGCTTGCAGCGGGATTGGGAAGTTTGCGTTTTTGAAAAGGGATTTGATGTCCGATACCCTCTCCGCAGACGGCGGACGCGCCGCTGTGCTGGAACCCCGTGCGCTGGTCTCCGCGCTCAAGCCCTTTGCCACACCCCATACCGGGCGGAGCATCTGGGAGCTGGCCATCACCATTGTCCCGTTTTTCGCCGTGATGCTGGGCATGCTGTTCGCACTCGATGCTGGCTACTGGATCGCTCTGTCGCTGGTTCCGCTGGCCGGGCTGTTGTTGCTGCGCACCTTCATCATCCAGCACGATTGCGGCCACGGCGCGTTTCTTGCCAAGCGCAACGGCAATGACTGGATCGGCCGGGCGCTTGGGGTGCTGACTTTCACCCCCTATGATTGCTGGCGCCGGTCGCACACGCTGCATCATGCCAATACCGGCAATCTCGATGCGCGCGGGTTCGGCGATGTCGATACGCTGACGATCCGTGAATATTACGCAGCAAGCCCACTCAAGCGGGCGTTCTACCGCGCCTATCGCCATCCGGCGGTGCTGCTCGGAATTGGCCCGGCCTACCTGTTCCTGCTGCGCCACCGCCTGCCGGTGGGCCTGATGGGGCAGGGCATGGTCTACTGGATCAGCGCACTCGCGACCAATCTTGCAACGGCGGTGATCCTGGCCATGCTGGTGTTCGCCTTTGGCGCGGCCACCACCGCGCTGGTCGTGATCCCGAGCCTGCTGTTCGCGGCCTCGATGGGCGTGTGGCTGTTCTACATCCAGCACCAGTTCGAAACCGCCCATTGGGACGCGGGCCAGGATTGGTCGTTCCACGAGGCGGCCCTGCACGGCAGCACCTATCTCGATCTGCCCCAGCCGCTGCGTTGGTTCACGGCGAATATCGGGATCCACCACGTGCACCACCTCGCCAGCCGCATCCCGTTCTATCGCCTGTCGCGGGTGCTCGATGCGCATCCCGAGCTGCGCAGCCTCAACCGCTTCACGATGCGCCAGACGATCAGCCCGCTCAAGCTGGCACTGTGGGATGAGGATAGCCGGCGGCTCGTCACCTTCCGCGAAGCCGCCCGCCTCGCCCCGCAAGGCTGAAAAGCCCCGCACGCTTGACCTGACGCCGCAAGCCGCCAAAGCTTGCAGCGCCATGTCCTTCACGCGCGAAAGAGAAGTCCGATGAAACACACCTCGCTTGCCAGCCTTGCCGCCATGGTCGCGGTGCTTTCACTTCCCGCCACACCAGCCCTTGCGCAAGGCCCCGCCCCGGCGGCCAACGCAGCCGCCGCCACACCCGCGGCTGAGGATGCGCGCCTCACGGCGTTTCTCGACGGCGAATTCGCCACGTGGCTCGGGACGCAGCCGCAACTGGCGACCCGGCTTGGCATCAAGGAGGGCGGCGACAAATGGAACGACATCAGCGACGCAGCCGCCCGCGCCGAAGTGGCGTGGCGCAAGGCCAGTGCCGCCAGGATGAAGGCCCAGTTTGACCGCGCCAGGCTTTCGCCCGAAGCGCAGGTCAATCTCGACATCTGGGCGCTCGAAGCCGAGCGGGCCGAATTGTCCTTTAGCAACCGCCTCTATCGCCCGCCGTTCTATTCGCGGCTCTATTCAGCGCACAGCCAGTTGCCTGATTTCCTGATCAACACCCACACTGTGCAGGACGTTACCGATCTCAAGAACTACATCGCCCGCCTCAGGGGGATGCCCGCCGTGCTTGATCTGGCGATTGAACGCACCCGGGCGAGCCAGGCCGCCGGGATCAACCCGCCGCGCTTCCAGATCGAGACCATCATCGCGGGCAGCAAGCAGCTGACCTCGGGCGCGCCCTTTGGAGACGGCCCGGATGCCGCGCTGTGGGCCGATGTGAAGGCCAAAACCGCCGCGCTCGTGACCAGCGGCAAGCTCGCGCAGGGCGAGGCCGATACCCTGCTCGCCGAGGCGCGCGAAGCGGTGCTTGCGCTCCAGCCTGCCTATGCCCGCGTGATCCAGTGGGCCGAAGCGAGCCTCCCCACCGCGCCGAGCGGCAAGGTCGGCGCGCTGACCCTGCCCGATGGGCTTGCCTATTACGAAAACGAGCTCAAGCTCGTCACCACCACCGACATGACCGCCGCCGAAATCCACGCGGTCGGCCGTGCCGAAGTCGCGCGGATCGAAGCCGAGCAGGATGCGCTGGCAAAGCAGGCCGGCCTTGCCGATCGTCACGCCTTCTATGCCGAGCGGGCCAAGCTCTATCCGCCGCGCCCCTATGATGACGCCGCGCGCAAGCAGTATCTCGATACCGCCAACGCCTTTGTCGCGCACACGCGCAGCCTCCTCGCCCCCTATTTTGGCACGCTTCCGGCCTACGGGATCGAAGTGGTGCGCGAGCCCGCCTTCTCCGAAGTTGCCGGCGGCGCGGCCCATGCCTCGGCCCCCAGCCCTGATGGCAAGCGCCCGGCGCGCACCTACGTTCACCTTGTCGGCACGGTGCCCGATCCCGCGACGATGTACACGCTGATGTGCCACGAAGCGGTGCCGGGCCATAACATGCAGGGCGATATCCAAGTCCGCCAGCAGGGCGGGCCGAAGTTCCGCGCCGTCACCGGCTATGTCGCCTTTGGCGAGGGCTGGGCGCTCTATGCCGAGGCGCTGTGCAAGGAAATGAACGCCTTTCCCGATATCGCGGCGGATTTCATGCGGCTCGATGCCGAACTGTTCCGCGCTGCGCGGCTGGTGGTCGACACCGGGCTTCACGCCATGGGCTGGAGCGAGGACGAGGCGGTGGCCTATATGAACACCACCGGACGCCAGCCGATCGAGCGCTCGCGCTCGGAAGTGCGGCGTTACATCACACTGCCGGGGCAGGCGACGGGCTACAAGATCGGGATGCTCAAGATCATGGAGCTGCGCGCGCGGGCGGAAGCCAAGCTGGGCGACAAGTTCGACATCAAGGGTTTCCACGATCTGCTGATCGCGAGCGGATCGCAACCGCTCTCGATTCTCGAGCGGCGGGTGGATGATTGGATCGCGCGCGTCTCGGCCTGATCGCCGGGGCGCACCTGCGATTCCCGACGATGTGCGGGAATGGTGCTGCTGGGGAGGATTGAAAGCCCTATGCCAGCCTCAAAAATGGCGGATTTCTGCGGTTTCTGGCCGCGTTGCCGATGGCCTTTTGTACCTGAGCCTTGTACCGCTGGCAAGCCCTTGGACGCCGGAGGGTGATCCCCAAAAGGCCACCTATAGCAGGAGAACCCCGAAGGCCCGCCCTCACGCAGGCTCGCTGCGCCTTCATCCTCCGCCATGGTCATTATGAAGATGGCAAGGTAAGTCACTGGAATCCCTAGAGGGGATCACCAAAGTCCCCCTATAGCACAAACAACCCGAAGGCCAGCCGTGAGGCACCTTTGCGATGGCAGGGTAAGTCACTGGAGTCCCTAGAAGGGATCACTAAACCCACCCTATAGCACAAACAACCCGAAGGCCCGCCGTAAGGCACCTTTGCGATGGCAGGGTAAGTCACTGGAGTCCCTAGAAGGGATCACAAAGGTTGCCCTATAGCACCGGAACCGGATGCCGAGGGGATCACCAACATCTTCCTATAGCACCTCCGACCGGATGCTGAGGGGATCACCAAGGTTGCCCTATAGCACAAACAACCCGAAGGCCTCCTTACGTCAGACCACACGACCGCCCCAGCGGCTGCGCTGAGAGACGACCACCCAGAATGGGGGGTAAGGGGGGTAGTAGTACTACCCCTAGGACTGACACTAAGGCGTTCCTAGGACTGTCATGGTAGGGAAGGTAGTAGAGAGAATAGCAGTACTGCTACTCCATACTGCTACTCAGTACTTCCCCCAGCCCTGCTGTCCCCGTCATCCCCATCATCACCTGACCCCCCAAGGGATGCCCCACGGCGGGGCTGTCCCTGCAAGGAGTCATCCCAACGTGAACCCTCACGCAACGCCCTACGTCTTCCCAAAGGGGAAGTACCGTGAACTGGCCAAGTACCTCACCGAGAACACCGAGTATGACGCTGCCACGGGCTGCCTTGAGTGGACGGCGGGTCTGGCAAAGGAGGGAACTGGTCGGGTCTCAAAGGCTATCGCCGCTGAGTACGGCACCACACAAGCCGCCCGCCTTTCGTGGTTGGCCGGTCACGAAAAGAAGCTGGACAAGAAATCCCAGCTAGTCCGCCGCTGCGGCAACCCCAAGTGTGTCCACCCTCATCATCTGCGAGAAGCAACCACCGCCGACAGGTGGAAGGGTGACGATGGACTTAGCCCCCGTCGTCAGGACAGCATCGGCTGGCTGAAAGTCGGCACTCGTCTCCTGTCAGCGCAAGAGGTCTACCAGATTCAGACCCTGCCCCCACCCCGCGACCCGTCCTTGGGTCTCCGCTGGGCCTTCCGCTACGAGGTCACCCTCCTCGGGTCGCATGGCCTGCCGCTGAACTACGCGCAGCGGGAACGGCTCAGGGTCATCCGCGCTGTGCGCCGCTGCCCCATCCGCGCCACCCTTACCGAACTCCCCAACGGCTTCCGCCGTTACGATCTCCCTGCGGGGATCACCGAGATCGCGTTCACTGCGCCGCCACCGCCGTCCTACGAGGAGGCCTATGGCTGGCAGGGTGAACCCGATGACGTTCCCGAGGCTGCCCCAGAGGCAGTCTGGGAACCCACCGCCAAGGCCGCCTGACGGCCACCCGTCCCCCCATGAAAGCCAACACCACAATGAACCACACCGAACTCCCCGACTCGCTGAAGCCGAACGCCGAGACCTTCGCCCGCGATAAGGAACTGGCAGGCCGCCAAGAGGCCATCCTGCAAGAAGCCGAGAAGGATGGCTACCGGATCAAGGTCAACAAGCCTTACTCAGAATCCATCCAGTACGGCACCGATGGCGAAGTCGTAGACCGCCGCATCAACGGCGAGTCGATGTTCAGCCGCGAAGAGATCGCAGTCCGAGCAGCGCAGTCGGCACACAACACCCAACTGATGCGGCTCAAAGCCGAGCACGATCGCGTTATCGCCGCCCGCGATGAGATCCGTGGCTACGACCGCGACGGAAAGCCCCTCTACGTCTACGGCGAGGAAGCGCGCAAACAGATGACGCTGGAGGCCCGTGGTCTTGAGTTCAGCCTTGTCGGTCAGGCCCGTCTGTCCGAACGGGCATGGCGGGAGCAAGCCGCCCCTGCCGTGCGCCAAGCCGAGCAAGACCGGATCAGCGCCGCCGAACTTGAGCAAGAACTGCGAGCCAAGGGTCGCGTCATCCGCTGCAAGGGCTGGTGATGGCCCAGCTGCCCCGTCTGTCTGACGCTGCACTGGTGGTCACCATCGCCATGCTGGCCATCTCGCAGACCATCACTGCCATCACGGCCATCGCCGCGCTGGCGCTGCCGTAAGGCCAACCCATAGGAGTCTCCCTGTCATGATCGTCGAACCCTTCCGAGTTCCCGCCCATGGCGGGGGTGACCTCCCCGCGCTGTGGGAGGATATCCAAGCACTGGCTGCCTACGCGCCGCACTGGTTACCTCCCCCGCCCCTGTTTCCCTGAGCGCAGTCGCGAGCGTCTCAGCTTCGGCCCCGCCTGTTTGGTCATGTGCGGGCGGGGCCATCTACCTCCATCACATGACCAACCCCGAAAGGAACATGACCTCTCCCAACACAACACCGGCCCGCGCTGGCCGTGAGCGTATTTGCACCCAATGCGGGGCAACCTACCGCTCGCAGCGCAACTCATCACTCTACTGCTCCCCTGCCTGCCGCAAGAAGGCCAACCGAGGGACTGCCCCAACGGGCGGCCCAGCTGCCGGCCCTGCGGGATTCACCGTCATCACCAAGGCCTTGCTGGTCGCGGGCTATGTCGGCCCCATCACTGGCGGTAAGCCCGTGCCTGTCTATGCCCTCACCGTCCCGTTCGAACACGCGCTCGACGAACTGTCCTTCCAGTTCAATCGCAAGGGCTGGGGCTATATCAGCCGCGATGAGTTCACCGAGGCTCTGAGGTCTGACGGCATTCAAGGCTTCGCCACGCGCAGCCCTGCGGCAGTCGAAGAGAAACGCTGGCAGGATCGCCAGAGGCAGCGCGAGAAGCGCGCCACGTGATGCCCCTTAGCGTCCCGTTTTGGCGGGTACCCTACCTGACCTACCGCCCTTGGCGACACGGGACGTTAAGCACCGCCGAAACCCGCAGAAATGCGTGGGTCTGAGAGGCCACTTTTGCAGACCGAGGGTCTGCCTTCCCGCCCTCCCCACGCCTGCCCCTCCAGAGAATGGAAAAGACCATGACCGAGACCACCACACCAGCGGCTGACGGTTCCCTGATCATTGAACGGATCGAGCAAGAGCTCGGCGAGCGGCAGGCATCCGATGCCCGCCTGCAAGCCCTGCTGGGCGACCTTCACGGAGCCTTCAAGGCTGCCCTGAAGATTGGCCAGGGGACTGCCCATGGATAAGTTCCCCGCAGCCAACTACGCCCGCACACTGTCTGCGGCAGAGCGTGATCTCTTCGCCAACTTCGCCTTGCGCTCCCGCGACCCTCGCAGGGCCATCGCTGTCTTCGAACGCCAGCGCCGCCGCCCTCGCTGACACTGCCCCCGAAATATCTCACGGAAAAATCCGATGGGGTATTGATAGATCGGGACGCGCCAGTTTCCCCCATGGGGGGTGCCTTGGCGGCAAAGGGGGAGGCTCGCCGCATTGACGGGCCTCCTTCCCTCTTCACCCAATCAGGGCCGCCGCCAGTTCACCGAGAAGGCGACAGGCCCCAGCTTGATCACCAGCCCATCCCACTGGGGGTAGTCCTTGGGGTCAACCCTGCGGGCTGCCATCGGGCTGGCCGAGGGATACGGGCTGAGGTTGGACGGGTAGAAGACAATCGACATTGCACTCTCCTTGCTGTGAGGCCTGTCGGGTATCTCCCCTGCCCAGCCATTAAAAATGCCAACGGGTACGCATCGGCCTGCTTTGAGTCCAACCGAGTCCGAACTGCGGCGAGCCGTTGGGCAGCCCATTGCCCAGCCCCATCTCAGTCCGTACAGAATCGCCTTACGCCCGATGCGCGTTTCTGTATGGAGAAGATCATGTGCCGTGTTGTTGCCTACTACCGCGTCTCCACACTCCGTCAGGGGCAGTCCGGTCTTGGCCTTGAGGCCCAGCGCCAAGCCGTCCTGGCACTCTGCCAGAGCCGTGGCTGGGAGGTGATCGCAGAGCGCACCGAGATCGAGAGCGGGAAGAACGACAACCGCCCTCAGCTGGCCGCTGCGCTGCACCAAGCGAAAGTCACAGGGGCAACCCTAGTGGTCGCCAAGCTAGACCGCCTGAGCCGCTCTGTGGCCTTCCTCTCTGCCTTGCAGGACAGCGGGGCCAAGTTCGTGGCAGCGGACATGCCCGAGGCCAACGAACTCACCGTCCACATCATGGCAGCCGTGGCCCAAGCCGAGCGGAAGGCCATCAGCAAGCGCACCAAGGAGGCCCTAGCGGCTGCCAAAGCGGCAGGCCGCAAGCTGGGCAATCCGAATGGCGCTGAGGCTCTCCGCAGGGCTGGCAAGGGCAACGCCGCTGCGGTGGAGCAGTTGAAGGCTGGGGCCGATAGCTACGCCCAAGACCTCGCCCCTGTAATCGCCGACATTCAGGCGAGCGGGGTGACCTCGCTGGGGGGCATCGCGGCTGAACTCAATGCCCGCCACATTCAGACCCGCAGGGGTGGCCGATGGTTTGCCTCAGGGGTGGCCAACGTGCTGGCCCGCCTTGGGTAGGTGTATTATCCGCCTAACACACTCGCGATGCTTTGCGCGTGGTGGTCTGATTTTTTTCGATCCGGCACAGCAGCCCAGCCCTGTGCGCATCCCCTTGGGGCATCCCTGCCATCATCCCCTTGCCGCCCTTGGGATATCCGCTAGGTTGTCCACATGGCAGCACCCACACGCAAGAGGCTCTTCGACATAGTCGGCGAGTCCAAGAACGCGGCGGACGGTACCCCGCGCCAGCACCTCCTCGCTAGGGTCGACCCCGCTGACGCGGTCACGCTCCAGCGCCAGCCGGAGAATCCCTACGACCCGAACGCGGTGGCAGTGCTGTGGGAGGGGAGGGACATAGGATTTCTGCCGAGGGAGGATGCCGCCACCATCGCCCCCGCTCTGGATGAGGGCAGGCCGTATGCCGCTCACGTTCACGAACTCAGGGGCGGGGTGAAGGGGTACACCTCCTACGGGGTCAAGATCGCCATCGCTTGGGACGGCAAGCCGCTGCCCCCCGCCAAGCCCCTTGATGAACAGCAGGAGCGGTCACGGCGGGGCAAGCTGGCAGCGATGGGAAGAGAGCGGGATGCCACTGGAGCATTCGCTGGGGACAGCCCCAAGGGCGGATGCATGGGGGTTCTCATCGCCGTCTTGCTGGTCGGAACGGCTGGTGTTTACAGCTTCGTCTGAGGGCCGTTAGCGTCCCGTTTTGGCGGGTACCCTACCTACCCTACCTCTCTTGGCGACACGGTACGCTAAGGGTACCTCAAACCCGCAGAAATGCGTGGGTCTGAGAGGCCGCTTTGGCAGACCCTAGGTCGCGTACCTGTCCAGCTTCTCCAACTCAGCCCTGAGAGTCTCCATATCCCACTCCCCGTAGTTCTCCGCTTCGGTTCTCGCAGCGTGACCCTGAATGGCATCCCGCGCCCCTGAGTCCATGCCAACCTTGCGAGCCAAGGTCTTGAAGCGATGCCGCCACCCATGATTTGGCGACTCCACCTCCGTCACCCCCAATCCGCGCACCCACTTGGCCAGCTTGCCGCCCATCTGCTCATGCAGCGGGTGACTTTCTGAGCCCTTCCGGATGCCGTTGGGATCATAGAATAGCGGCGTGGCATCGCCTGCCTTACCTAGTTTGTGGAAGCCCTGTTCGATGAGGTGCGAGTGGAGCGGCACCATGCGGGCCTTGTCCGTCTTGGTCTTGAGAATGTGAATCACCCAGACACCATCGACCTGTCGGATATCCATTGCCCGCAGCTGGGTGATCTCATTCACGCGCGCACCAGTGTAGGCGCAGACCCACGGAACCCAGCGCCGCGCCCGTGCATGGGTCGGACTGAGGCCCGCCGGCTGCTCACCGAGCGCCGCCGCTAGGATCATCATTGCCTCATCATCGGAGAGGCTCTTGCGCTGGGTCTGGGCCACCTTCGGGCCAATCACCTCCAGCCTCGCAAACGGGTTCTCGGACAGCTGCCCCCGATCATAGGCCACCTTGAAGACCCGCGAGAGGGCAGCCCTGTAGGTCATCGCCACGGTCTTCACCGTAAGACCCCCAGCGACAAGCGCAGTAAACCACCCCGAGGCATCCGCACGGGTGACCTTGGTGGCATCGTCATGGCCGATATGAGCGACGAACTTGGCGACAGCCGTGCGCCACTTGCGCTCCGTGTGGGGGCTGGGCTTTCGTGCGGTGGCGTAGTCTTCGAAAAGCTGGGTGATGGAGACCGCGACCGTGTCTGTCTTCGCTGGGGCTGCCTCAAGGGCTGGCAAGGTGTCGGCCAACGGGTCTGGCCCATAGTCACCCTGCGCCCGCCGCTCCATGAGGGCGCAAAGAGACAGCCACAGATCGCCCATCTCCTGCAAGAGTGCCTCACCAGATGAAGGCGTGAGCGTCAGCCCCTTGGTCAGCAAAAGGGCATCCCGCTCTTCGATCAGCCACCCCGTAGGCTGGATGCGGCCAGCTTCGCGTTGCTCATTGTCATCCGGCTCAAGTTCATCACGGGAGAACCACCAGCCCTCGGGCTGCCCTGGGTTCTCTTCATGCTGTGCCTTCTTGGCTTTGTACCACTCGCCAGCAAGGGCGCGCGTCTGGCGCTGCGAGAGAGCCACTGGGGTCTGGTCTGCCATCGCCCGCAGCATGGCAATGCGTTCTTCGATCAATGTCAGCCACGAGGCGTACTCGGCCTTCGCCTGCGCCTGCGAGAGCGCAGCAGGCCAAGTCTTCTTTTCCTCGCGCTTGCCGTATGCGCTACGAATGTCCGCAGGGATGACCTTGCGGGCTGCCCATTGGCCAGAGTTGTTGCGGGTGAGTGCCACCATTACGATGCCCATCTTTGTACCGTCCCTTTGTACCTTGGACGGCCAAAAACCCTAGGAAAATCGCCAGTGTATTGAGAATGCACCGAAAAAGGTGGTGCTGCTGGGGAGGATTGAACTCCCGACCTCACCCTTACCAAGGGTGCGCTCTACCACTGAGCTACAGCAGCGCCGGGGGCGCACAGATCGTGGCGCCCGGACAGGCGCGCGCTATTGTCGCGCGCGGCGGCAATGTCAAGCGGACTTGCAAGCGAAGCGCGCTGACGGCAAGGCGTTTCGTATGGCTGAACAGTCCAGCAACAATCTTACGCGCGAAGAGCGGCTCGCCGCCAGGCTGCGCGAGAATTTGCGCCACCGCAAGGCGCAAGCCCGCGCCCTGAACGGCGCAGAGAGCGAATCGCCTGCACAAATGCTTCCCAAGCACGCCGACGAAAGCTAACGCGGCGGCTCGCCTTGCCGGAGACTTCCCGAACCATGCCCAAACTGATCCTCATCCGCCACGGACAGAGCCAGTGGAATCTCGAAAACCGCTTCACCGGCTGGTGGGATGTCGATGTGACCGAACAGGGCGTCGCCGAAGCCAAGGCCGCAGGCGCCTTGATGAAGGCCAAGGGCGTGTTGCCGACCATCGGCTTCACCAGCTTGCAGACCCGCGCGATCAAGACGCTCAACATCGCGCTCGAAGAAGCGGGCCGCTTGTGGATCCCGGTGATCAAGGATTGGCGGCTCAACGAGCGTCACTATGGCGGGCTGACCGGGCTCGACAAGCAGGAAACCCGCGAGAAGCACGGCGATGAGCAGGTGCTGATCTGGCGGCGCAGCTTTGATGTGCCGCCGCCGCCGCTTGAGCCGGGCAGCGCGTTCGATCTCGCCTCCGATCCGCGTTACGCGGGTATCCCGGTCCCGGCGACCGAGAGCCTCAAGCTGACGATCGAACGTGTCCTGCCCTATTGGGAAAGCGATATCCTGCCGGTGCTCGCGCGCGGCGAGACGGTCATCATCTCGGCCCACGGCAATTCGCTGCGCGCGCTGGTGAAACACCTCTCGAACATCTCGGATGAAGACATTACCGCGTTTGAGATTCCCACCGGCCAGCCGATCATTTATGATTTTGACGATGCCATGCAGCCGGGTGAGCGCTACTATCTGAAGGACGCCTGATGGACACCGGAGCCGCCACCAGCGAAGGGCAACGCGTCGCGATTGTCATGGGCAGCCAGTCTGACTGGCCGACCATGAAAGCCGCCGCCGAGGTGCTTGACGAGCTTGAGGTCGAATATGATGCCCGCATCGTTTCGGCCCACCGCACGCCGGATCGGATGGCCGCCTTTGCCAAAGGGGCAGAAGGCGAAGGCTTCGGCGTTATCATCGCCGGCGCAGGCGGCGCGGCCCATCTGCCGGGCATGATCGCCAGCATGACGCATCTGCCGGTGCTGGGCGTGCCGGTGCAATCCAAGGCGCTGTCGGGCATGGATAGCCTGCTGTCGATCGTGCAGATGCCCGCCGGGATCCCGGTCGGCACGCTGGCCATCGGCGAAGCGGGCGCGCGCAATGCCGGCCTGCTGGCAGCGGCGATCCTGGCCTTGGCCGACAAGGACTTGTCCGAACGCTTGCAGGATTGGCGTGCGGTGAAAAGCGCCGCCGTGGCCGAAGTGCCGGAGGATTGATGCTCGCACCCGGCGCCACCATCGGCATTCTCGGCGGCGGCCAGCTCGGCCGGATGCTCGCCATGGCGGCCGTGCAGCTCGGCTACCGCGTGGCCGGTTTTGCTCCGGCGGGCGAGAATGTCGCCGTCGAGGTGAGCGGCTGGTTCTGGGAAGCCGATTGGTCTGATGACAAGGCGCTGGGCGAATTTGCCGCCGCCTGCGATGTGGTGACGTGGGAATTCGAGAATGTCCCGCTTGCCACGATTGCCGCCCTGCCCGCGGCCTTGCTCGCCTGCCCGGCGCGCGCGCTGGAAGTGGCCCAGGATCGGCTTGCGGAAAAGCAATTCGCCGAACAGCTTGGCGGGCGCGCCGCGCCCCACGCCCGCGTGGAGAGCGAGGAGGATTTCGCCCGCGCGATCGAGCGGATCGGGACGCCCGGCATCCTCAAGACCGCGCGCGAAGGCTATGATGGCAAGGGCCAGTGGCGCATCGGATCGGCCCATGAGGCGACCGGCGTGCGCCTGCCCGGCCAGCGCTGCATCTATGAAGGCATGGTCGCGTTCGAAGCGGAATTCTCGGTCATTCTCGTGCGCTCGCGCAGCGGGGAAGTGCGCTTTTGGGATTCCACCGCCAACCACCACGAAGGCGGGATGCTCGCGCAGTCGACTTTGCCCGCCGGTGCGCTGATCGAAGCGCAGGTGCCGCAGGCGCGGGCGCTGGCCGCCAAGGTGGCCGAGGCGCTGGGCTATGTCGGGGTGCTGACGCTCGAATTCTTCGCCACGCGGGATGGCCCGGTGTTCAACGAAATGGCCCCGCGGGTGCACAATTCGGGTCACTGGACGATCGAAGGCGCGGCCACCAGCCAGTTCGAGAACCATATCCGCGCGATTGCCGGCCTGCCGCTTGGCAGCACCGCGACCCGCTTTGCCAGCATCGCCATGCGCAATATCGTCGGGCCGGAGGCGCTGACGGCGCACCAGATCCTGGCCGAGCCGGGCGAGCCGCACTTGCATCTCTATGGCAAGCGCGAGGCGCGCGAGGGCCGCAAGATGGGCCATGTCACCCGGGTGGGGCATCCGCTGCCGTGACGCCGGATATCGTGCTGATCTATGCCCGCGCCGCCAATGGCGCGATTGGCCATGAAGGCGACCTGCCGTGGCGCCTGCCGGCCGATCTCAAACACTTCAAGGCGCTGACTCTCGGCAAACCGATGATCATGGGCCGCAAGACCTTTGAAAGCCTACCCGGCCTGCTGCCCGGTCGCCGCCATATCGTGCTTTCGCAGCGCGATGACTGGCAGGCGGACGGCGCCGAACTGGCCGGATCGGTCAACGCTGCGATTGCGCTGGCGAGCCAAGGCAATGACTCCGGCGAAATCGCGGTGATCGGCGGCGCGGCGATCTATGATCTGTTCTGGCCGCTGGCGACCCGCATCGAGCTGACCCAGATCCACGCCGATTACCCCGGTGATACCTTCATGAAAGCCCCGGGAGCGGATTGGCGGCTGGAGGCCGAAACGCATCACCCCGCACAAGGCGCGCACCCCGCTTTCACATTCCAGACGTTCCGCAAGGCAGGCACAGCCTGATGCGCTGGCTCGATCACCGCGATCCCGTTCCCGAGGCGCTGCGCGGCGCGGTGATCGCGCTTGGCAATTTTGACGGGTTCCACCGCGGCCATCAGGCGGTGGCTGGTGAAGCCATCCGCTGGGCGCAGGCCGAAGGGCGCCCTTCGATCATCGCGACCTTCGATCCGCACCCGGTGCGGTTCTTCCGCCCCGATGCCCCGCCCTTCCGCTTGACCACGCTCGAACAGCGGCAGGAACTTTACCTCGCCGCCGGGGCGACCGCGATGCTGGTGTTCCACTTCGATGCCGCGCTGGCCGGGACCAGCGCCGAGGATTTCATCGCCGACATCCTGATCGCGCGCTTCGGGGCGCATGGCGTGGTGACAGGTGGCGATTTCACCTTTGGCAAAGGCGCGAAAGGCAATGTCGATCTGCTGCGCACCCTCGGCGGCGAACTTGGCCTGCAATCGCGGGTCGTCGAAGCCGTGGCGGACGGGGCCGAAATCGTCTCTTCCAGCCGCATCCGGCAGGCCTTGCGCGAAGGCGATCCGCAACTGGCCGCGCAACTGCTGACCCGTCCCTTCGCGATCCGCGGGATTGTCGAGCATGGCGACAAGCGCGGGCGCACCATCGGCTATCCCACCGCCAATCTCACGATCGAAAACTACCTGCGCCCGAAATACGGCATCTACGCGGTGACGGGGCGCATCCTCGCCACCGGGCAAGTGCTGCATGGCGCCGCCAATATCGGCATCCGCCCGCAGTTCGAGCCGCCCAAGGAGCTGCTCGAGCCCTACTTCTTCGACTTCAGCGGCGATCTTTACGGGCAGGAAATCGAAGTTGCCTTCCATCACTATCTGCGCGGCGAGGCGAAGTTTGACAGTCTTGAGGCACTGATGGCGCAGATGGACAAGGATTGCGCCGAGGCGCGGCGGCTATTAGGGCAGCGCGGAATCTGAACCCAACCCGTTCGTCTCGAGCGGAGGTTCGAGCGCAGCCGAGAACCGCAGTCGAGAGACCCCGCGCCGCAGTGTCTCGACTTCGCTCGACACGAACAGAAATGTGAAGTGCGATGACCGACGATACCACGCGCGATTACCGGGACACCGTCTTCCTGCCGAAGACCGATTTCCCCATGAAGGCCGGCCTCCCCCAGAAGGAGCCGGGGATTGCCGCGCGCTGGGAGCAGATCGGGCTCTACGACAAGCTGCGCGCGGCGCGGCGCGGGCGCGAGAAGTTCATCCTCCACGATGGCCCGCCCTATGCCAATGGCGACATGCATATCGGGCACGCGCTGAACCACATCCTCAAGGACATGGTCTGCCGCACCCAGAACCTGCTGGGCCACGATGCGCCTTACGTGCCCGGCTGGGACTGCCACGGCCTCCCCATCGAGTGGAAGGTCGAGGAGCAATATCGCAAGGAGAAAAAGGCCAAGCCCGTCCTCACCGGCGCTGCGCGCGACGAGGCGGCGGTCAAGGCCTTCCGCGACGAGTGCCGCGCCTATGCGCAGCAGTGGGTCGATGTGCAACGCAGCCAATTGAAGCGTCTGGGCATCATGGGCGATTGGGATCACCCCTATCTCACCATGCAGAAGGAAAGCGAGGCGGTGATCGTCGCCGAGCTGCTCAAGCTGGCCGAGGCGGGGAACCTCTACCGCGGCTCAAAACCGGTGATGTGGTCCCCGGTCGAACAGACCGCGCTGGCCGAGGCGGAGGTCGAATACGAGGACATTGTCTCGACCCAGATCGACGTGGCGTTCGAGATCGTCGAGAGTCCGATTCCCGAACTGGTCGGCGCCCACGCGGTGATCTGGACGACGACGCCGTGGACGATCCCGGTGAACCAAGCTTTGGCCTATGGGCCGGAGGTTGAGTATGTGCTTCACGAGGCTTGGGCGTCGCGTGAGCGTGTTGACGGGGTTCCAGTGCAGGCACCCCAACACCAACGTCGGAAAGTGCTGATTGCCGCCGACGAAGCCCTGAAAAACGAGTTCAATGAGCGCATGAGGGCGTTCGGTGACGGCTTCGAATTGGTCGGTGAGCCAATCTGGCGTGGCAAAGGCAAAGACCTCGCAGGCACCCTCGCCCATCACCCGATGCATGCACTGGGGGGCTTCTTTGAGACACTCCGCCCGCTGCTCCCCGGCGACTTCGTCACCACCGATAGCGGCACCGGCCTCGTCCACATGGCGCCCGATCACGGCGAGGACGACTTCGAGCTGTGCAGGGCGCACGGGATCAATCCCGTCTTTGCGGTGATGGACGACGGGCGCTACCGCGACGATTGGCCGTGGCTGGGCGCGGGCGATGTCGATGCGGAAGGCAAGGAACGCCGCCGCGCCGTGATCAACAATGCCTTCAACGCGCCTGATGGCCCGATCTGTTCGGACCTGCGCGAAGCGGGCGCACTGCTTTCCGCGGGGGACTATCACCACTCCTACCCGCATTCGTGGCGGTCCAAGGCCAAGGTGATCTTCCGCTGCACCCCGCAGTGGTTCGTGCCGATGGACAAGCCGTCGCCTTCTCCCCTCCCCGAGGGGGAGGGGTCGGGGGTGGGGGGTCCGCCCTCCGTGAACGCCGAACACCCATCCCCAACTCCTTCCCTCCAGGGAAGGGGCTCGACGCTCCGTGATGTCGCTCTGTCCGAAATCGCGCGCGTCCAGTTCACGCCGGACAAGGGCCGCAACCGCATCGGCGCGATGGTCGAAGGGCGGCCCGATTGGGTGCTCTCGCGCCAGCGCGCCTGGGGCGTGCCGATCACCTTGTTTGTCCGCCCTGACGGCACCTACCTGCAAGACGCTGCCGTGAACGCCCGCATCGTCGCGGCGGTCAACGCCGAAGGCATGGACGCGTGGAACAGCGCCAACAAGGCCGCTTTCCTCGGCCCGGATTACGATCCGGCCGATTTCGAGATGGTCGCCGACATTCTCGACGTGTGGTTCGATTCGGGCTGCACCCACGCCTTCGTGCTCGAAAGCGGGCGCTGGCCGGACCTCAAATGGCCTGCCAACCTCTACCTCGAAGGCTCTGACCAGCATCGCGGCTGGTTCCAGTCCTCGCTGCTGCAATCCTGCGCGACCCGCGGGCGCGCGCCTTACGACCAGATTCTCACCCACGGCTTCACCATGGATGCCAAGGGCAAGAAGATGTCGAAGAGCCTTGGCAACACCATCAGCCCCTTGAAGGTGATGGAAGAATATGGCGCGGACATTATCCGCCTGTGGGCGCTGAGTGTCGATTTCACCGAGGATCACCGCATCGGCGATGAAATCCTCAAAGGTGTCGGCGATCAGTATCGCAAGCTGCGCAACACCTTCCGCTATCTGCTCGGCGCGCTCGACGGGTTTAGCGAAGCAGAGCGCGTCCCTTACGCCGCGATGCCCGAGCTTGAACGCTATGTGCTCGACAAGCTGTTCCGGCTTGATGGGACATTGCACCGCGCCATCACATCCTATGACTTCAATGAATATGTCCGCTCGCTGACCGAGTTCTGCAACGAGGACCTTTCGGCCTTCTTCTTCGATATCCGCAAGGATTGTCTCTATTGCGACGATCCGGCGGACACGCGGCGCATGGCCTATCGCACGGTGCTCGACATCCTGTTCGAGCGCCTGATCCGCTATGCTGCGCCGGTTCTCGTGTTCACGGCCGAAGAAGTATGGCTGAGCCGTTATCCCGAGAGCGACAGCGTCCACCTCGTCGAAATCGACGCGGCACCCGACAGCTGGCAAGACCATGATCTGGCACGCAAGTGGGATACGCTGCGTGCCCTGCGCGATTCCGTCAACGAGGCGATCGAGCCGCTGCGCCGCGACAAGACCATCCGCTCCAGCCTTGAGGCCGAGGTCGTGGTGCCCGGCGAAGCCGTGCCCGAAGGCGTCAGCGACGAGGCTCTGGCCGAGGTGTTCATCACGGCGACAGTCACGCGCGGGCAAGCGGGCAGCGTGAGCGTCACCAAAACCACCCATCACAAATGCGCGCGTTGCTGGCGTCACCTGCCCGATGTCGCGGCAGACGACGGCGCCTTGTGCGGCCGCTGCGATACGGTGGTCGGCGCGTTGGAGCAGGCCGCCGCGTGAGTGCGCTGTTCACCCGCAACCGGCTGATCGGGCTGGCGCTGGCCGTGGTGATTGCGGCGGTGGATCAGCTCACCAAATGGATTGTGATCGGCCCGCTCGCGCTGCGCCGTGTCGGCCATATTGATCTGCTGCCGTTTCTCGATCTGACCTATATGGAGAACCGCGGCATTTCCTATGGCATGCTCCAGGCGACCAGCACCGACACCCGCTGGTTGCTGGTGGCGATGACTGTCATTATCGCGATCGTGGTGCTGGTGTGGCTGCTGCGCGAGGCCAAGCTGGGCGATATTCTCGGGCTGGGGATGATTCTCGGCGGGGCAATCGGCAATATCTTCGATCGCGCGACGCTTGGCTATGTTGTCGACTTCGTCGATTTCCAGGTTCTCGATTATCGGCCCTTTGCCATCTTCAATGTCGCGGATGCGGCGATTACCATCGGCGTTGTCATTATCCTTGCCCGCAGCCTGCTGGTAAGCGACAAGGACGATGCAACCGGCCCGGCCCAAGCGGCTGATGCTGTCTCGGAGAAGTGAACATGCGTAACCTCAAAACCCTCCTGGCCCTGATTGCGGGCGGAGCCCTGCTGGCAAGCTGCGGCGGCGGCGGTCTGTTCAACCGCGACCGGCCTGATGAATTCGCGGTGCAGCGGCAGGCGCCGCTGGTGGTGCCGCCCGATTTCTCGCTGACCCCGCCCACCGCAGGCGCGCCGCGCCCGGTCGAAGGCACAGCCGCTGATCAGGCGCTCGATGCCCTGTTCGGCGGGCCTGCCCCGCGCAGCCGGGTCGAAACCAGCCTGCTCGATCGCGCCGGCAGCGCGGCGCCGAGCATTCGCAGCACGGTGGGCGATACGGCGACCAACACCGTCGCCAAGGGCCGCGTCACCCGCGATATCATCGCCGCGCCGGAAGGCGACGGGGCTTCGGCGAGCGCCATCATCCCGACGGCTTGAACGCAGCGGAGCGAGGGCAGAGGCCTAGTCGCTCTCGTCCTCTTTGCTCACCAGCAGCTTGTCGATGCGGCGGCCATCCATGTCGACCACCTCGAAGCGCCAGCCCTGATCGCGGAACACCTCGCCTTCAACCGGCAGCTTGCGCAGCACGGACAGGGCATAGCCCGCGGCCGTGCCGAAATCGCGATCCTCGCCATATTCGAGCCCGAGCCGGTCAGACAGCGCATCGGCTGACAACGCGCCCGACACCAGCAGCGAGCCATCCTCGCGCTCGATGATCTGGGGGATATCGCCCGCGTCCTGATCGCTCGCGAAGTTCCCGACAATCGCCGTCAGCAGATCAATCGGCGTGACGATCCCCTCGAAATGCCCGTATTCATCATGCACCAGCGCCATCGCCACATCGGCGCTCTGGAGCACGCGCAGCGCATCCATCGCATCAAGCTGATCGGGCACGACTTCGACCTTGCGCGTCAAGGCGCGCACCTTGGCGGTGCCATCCGCCACCAGCGCGGCGAGCACATCGCGCACCTTCACCACGCCCAGCACATTATCGGGTGAACCCTCGGCGACGAGCAGCAGCGAATGCGGGCTGGTGGCAATCCGCGCCCGGATTTCCGCATCGGCAGCATCCGCTTCGATCCAGTCGACTTCGGTGCGCGGGGTCATCATCTCGCGCACCGGCCGTTCGGCAAGCCGCACCACGCCGGTCAGGATCTGGTGCTGTTCCGCCTCGATCACGCCCGAGCGCGTCGCTTCGGCAAAGATGATCTGCAATTCTTCGGCGGTGAAGGTTTCCTGATCGCGGTTGCGCAGGCCGAACAGGGCAATCAGCAAGGCCGAGGATTTGTCGAGCACCCACACCAGCGGGGCCGCCGCCCGCGCGAGCAGATCCATCGGGCGCGCCATTACCATCGCCACCGCGACCGCGTTGCGCAGCGCCAATTGCTTGGGCACCAGCTCGCCGACAATCAGGCTGAGATAGGTGGTCACGGCGATCACCAGTGCAAAGCCCGCCTCGCTGGTGAACCGCGCGGGCACGCCCAGCAGCGCGAGCCGCTCGCCCACCGGGCCGCCCAGGCTCGCCCCGGAATAGGCACCGGCGATGATGCCGATCAGGGTGATCCCGATCTGCACGGTCGAAAGGAACTTGCCCGGATCCGCGGCCAGCCGGATCGCCATGCGCGCGCTTGATGAACCGGCCTCGGCGCGGGTTTCCAGCGTCGAGGTCTTGGCCGAGACAATCGCCAGTTCAGACATGGCGAACACGCCGTTGAGCACAATCAACGCAATGATGATGACAAGATCTGTCCAAGGAAAAGGTGTCACCCGCTGCCGTTAGCACATTCGCAGCGCTGCGCCAGCCATTGGAAGATAGCCCGTTCAACTCTCGCTAAGACTGGCCGCCCCACAGCGGCGACAGGGCGTGCCTTGCGGCTTGCCGCAATCGGTGGTCCGTGTCATCTTCACGGTGGAAAT
The DNA here is from genome assembly GCF_034653295.1 of Erythrobacter epiphyticus. Lineage (NCBI taxonomy): Bacteria > Pseudomonadati > Pseudomonadota > Alphaproteobacteria > Sphingomonadales > Erythrobacteraceae > Erythrobacter > Erythrobacter epiphyticus. The sequence goes on from NZ_JAYEEU010000007.1 coordinate 359,511, forward strand.
TCAGGAGCGAGGACGGGACAATGAAAATTTCAAGAATTCTTGTATCGAGCACGGCAGCCCTTGCGCTGCTCACCACCAGCGCCTGCGTGACTGATCCCAACACCGGGGAACGCAAGGCCTCGCGCACCGCGATCGGGGCGGGCCTCGGCGGCACGCTCGGCTATCTGCTCGGCGGCGCCATCGGCGGCGATACCGGCCGCATCATCGGCGCGGGCATCGGCGGTTCGGCCGGGGCGGTGATCGGCAAGCAGTATGACGACCAGATCAAGACCCTGCGCGAACAGACTGCCGGCAGCGGCATCGATGTCGAAGAAGTGGGCGATCAGGAAGCGATCCTCGTGCGTCTGCCCGATGGGGTGACCTTCGCGCGCGGCTCGGCCTCGATCAATCCGGGCTTCTACGACACGCTCAATTCGGTGGCGGATTCGCTGGTGCAATATCCCAACAGCCTGATTGACGTGTTCGGCTTTACCGATACGACCGGCTCACCGGCGACCAACCAGCGCCTGTCGGAACAGCGCGCACAGGCCGTGGCGGATTATCTGATCGCCCGCGGGGTGGCCCGCTCGCGCATCGAGACCCGTGGCTATGGCGAGGATCGTGCCTATCTGCGCGTACCCACCGCCGATAATGTGGATGAGCCGCGCAACCGCCGCGTCGAAATCAAGATCATTCCGATCAGCCAGGAAGAAGTGAATCAGGCCCGCGGGCGCTGATGGGCACAAGGGCGCCTTGGCGCTCTTGACCTCGGGCTTACACCAGATTGCGGGCCGCCTTCGGGTGGCCCGTTTTCTTATGGGTGGCGCGGCTAGGCCTTGTCCTGGCTGAGCCGTGCGGCGCGCTCGGCCAATCGCGCGACCGCCGCGGCATGGATATGCGGCGAACACACCAGCAGGCCAAAGGCGCGCGGATCATGCTTGTTATAGGCGAGCGGCGCGCCAAAAGCGTCGGTCACCTCGGCCCCCGCCTCGCGCGCGATCAGCGTCGCCGCGGCAATATCCCATTCATAGCCCCAGCGCATTGTCGCCACGAGATCGGCGCGGTTATCCGCGACCATCGCGATCCGCAGCGCAATCGAATTGGGCTGCTCGACCGCGACGAGATCGCGATCCTCGCGCGGCAAGGTGTGCACCGGGACCCGGGCGCCGGAAAACTCCGCGCGGGTGCTGGCGCGGATCGGCGCATCGTTGCAGGTGGCCCCCTGCCCTGCCACCGCCACCCATTCCTCGTCCCGCGCCGGGGCCGCCAGCATGCCGATCAGCGGCCGCCCGCTGCTCACCAGCGCCACCGACACCGCCCAGCCGCGGCGGCCCGCCACGAAATCACGGGTGCCGTCGATCGGATCGACCAGCCAGATCAGCCCGCTTGCGGTGCGCGCCTTGTCATCGGCGGTCTCTTCCGACAGCCAGGCCGCGGACGGCAGCAGCGCGCCCAGTTCGCGCCGCAGGAACCGATCCACGGCCAGATCGGCCTCGCTGACGGGGTTGTTCGGGCTCTTGTCCCAGCTTGCCAGCGCATGGCCCGCACCGGGCCAGCGCGCATAAGCAATGCGCCCCGCTTCGCGGACAATTTCGAGAAGGCGATCACGATCTATCATTTTTGGCAATCAGGCTCGGCGTGCAGCGTTGCCCCTGCACAGGGCACTTTTCAAGAGGGGCGATCCGTGCTTAGGCCGCCGCCAGACACATCCTCCCCAAGGACGATCAAGGAAGGGATCACATCACCATGAACATCCACGAATATCAGGCCAAGGAACTGCTCGCAGAATACGGGATCGCCGTTCCCGCCGGGCATGCCGCACTGAATGTGGAACAGGCCGTCGAAGCAGCCAAGAAGCTGCCGGGACCGCTTTACGTGGTGAAAGCCCAGATCCATGCCGGGGGGCGCGGCAAGGGCAAGTTCAAGGAGCTTGGCCCCGATGCCAAGGGCGGCGTGCGCCTCGCCAAGAGCCTTGAGGAAGTCGAAGCCCATGCCCGCGAGATGCTCGGCAACACGCTGGTGACGATCCAGACTGGCGAAGCGGGCAAGGAAGTGAACCGCCTCTACATCACCGACGGGGTCGATATCGCCAAGGAATACTACCTCTCGCTGCTGGTGGACCGGGCGACCGGCCGTGTCGCTTTCGTCGTCTCGACCGAAGGCGGGATGGATATCGAGGCCGTGGCGCATGACACGCCCGAACTCATCACCACCTTCACGATTGATCCGGCGCAGGGCTTCCAGCCGCATCACGGCCGCGCGGTGGCCTTTGCGCTCAAGCTCAAGGGCGATCTCAACAAGCAGGCGCAAAAGCTCGCCAAGCAGCTTTACGAAGCTTTCATCGCCACCGATTGCTCGATGCTCGAAATCAACCCGCTGGTCGAGAGCGAAGACGGCAAGCTGCTGGTGCTCGACGCCAAGATGAGCTTCGATTCGAACGCGCTTTATCGCCATCCGGCGATCGAAGCGCTGCGCGACATCACCGAGGAAGATCCCGCCGAAGTCGAGGCGAGCGAATATGATCTCGCCTACATCAAGCTCGATGGGAACATCGGCTGCATGGTGAACGGTGCGGGCCTCGCCATGGCGACGATGGATATCATCAAGCTGAATGGCGCCTTCCCCGCCAACTTCCTCGATGTCGGCGGCGGTGCGACCACCGAAAAGGTGACCGCAGCCTTCAAGATCATCCTCAAGGATCCGGCGGTCGAGGGCATCCTCGTCAATATCTTTGGTGGGATCATGAAGTGCGATGTGATCGCCAACGGGATCGTGCAGGCGGCCAAGGATGTGAACCTTCAGGTTCCGCTGGTCGTCCGCCTAGAAGGCACCAATGTTGATGAAGGCAAGGCCATTCTCAACCAATCGGGCCTTGCCATCGTAGCTGCCGATAACCTTGGCGATGCGGCGCAGAAGATCGTTGCCGAGGTCAAGAAGGCCGCCTGACAGGGGTCTGGTCTGGTAAACCCATCGCGGGCGAGGTTGGCCGCAAGGCCATCCTCACCCGCTGCCCAAGCCCGACTTGACGTTTACGTAAACGCAAGCTAGGCGGGCATCCATGTTCTGATGTCAGTGATTCTTTGAGAGGAAGGAACACCCATGAAAATCCTCGTCCCCGTCAAGCGGGTGATCGATTACAACGTCAAGCCGCGCGTCAAGGCCGACGGCACCGGCGTTGATCTTGCCAACGTCAAGATGAGCATGAACCCGTTCGACGAGATCGCGGTCGAGGAAGCCATCCGCCTCAAGGAAAAGGGCGCGGCCACCGAAATCGTCGCCGTCAGCGTCGGCCCGGCCAAGGCGCAGGAAACCCTGCGCACCGCGCTCGCCATGGGTGCAGACCGCGCGATCCTGATCGAAACCGATGAGGACGTGGAGCCGCTGGCCGTCGCAAAGATCCTCAAGGCGATCGCCGATGAGGAACAGCCCGGCCTCGTTATCCTTGGCAAGCAGTCGATCTCGGACGATTCGAACCAGACCGGCCAGATGCTCGCTGCCCTCATGGGGCGCCCACAGGGCACCTTTGCCAACACTGTCGAAGTCGCTGGCGATTCGGTGACGGTGAAGCGCGAAGTCGATGGCGGCCTCCAGACTGTGAAGCTCGCGCTGCCCGCGATCGTCACCACCGACCTGCGCCTCAACGAGCCGCGCTATGCCTCGCTGCCCAACATCATGAAGGCCAAGCAAAAGCCGCTCGCGACCAAGACCGCCGCCGATTACGGCGTTGATCTGACCCCGCGTCTCAAGACCCTCAAGGTCGCCGAGCCGCCGGTGCGCCAGGCGGGCGAAAAGGTCGCCGACGTCGCCGCGCTGGTCGAGAAGGTCAAGGCGCTCGGCATCGCGTAAGCCATTGGTTTTCCTCTGGTGTCGTTCGTGTCGAGCGAAGTCGAGACGCACCGGCACCACGCCTCTCGACGACGCTCGAGGCGAACGGGAATAGGTATTTGAAAGGATTATCAGATGAAGACTCTGGTTCTCGTCGAACATGACAACACCAAGGTGAACGACGCGACGCTCGCGGTCGTCACCGCTGCGGGCAAGCTCGGCGAAGTGCACCTGCTGGTTGCCGGTCACAATTGCGGCGCGGTGGCAGAAGCCGCCGCCAAGATCGCCGGCGTGGCCAAGGTGCACGTCGCGGACGACGCCGCCTATGCCAACGGCCTTGCTGAAAACGTCGCCCCGCTGGCGGCCGGCCTGATGGCCGATCATGACGCTTTCCTCGCCGCTGCCACCACGCAGGGCAAGAATGTTGCCCCGCGCGTCGCTGCGCATCTCGATGTGATGCAGGTTTCGGAAATCCTGTCGGTCGAAGGCCCCAAGACCTTCACCCGCCCGATCTATGCCGGCAACGCCATCGCGACAGTCGAATCGACCGATGCCAAGTTGGTGATCACCGTGCGCGGCACCGCTTTCGAAAAGGCAGCGACGGAAGGTGGCTCGGCAGCCATCGAAGCCGTTAGCGGCGCAGGCGATGCCGGTGTCTCGACTTTCGTGAGCTCGGAAATTGCCAAGAGCGAGCGCCCTGAACTCACCAGCGCCAAGGTGATCGTCTCGGGTGGCCGCGCGCTCAAGGACGCGGAAACCTTCGAAGCCGTGATCACCCCGCTCGCCGACAAGCTCGGCGCCGCGATTGGCGCGAGCCGCGCAGCGGTGGACGCGGGCTATGTGCCCAATGATTACCAGGTCGGTCAGACCGGCAAGATCGTCGCACCGGAAGTCTACATCGCGGTCGGCATTTCGGGCGCGATCCAGCACCTTGCCGGGATGAAGGACTCGAAGGTGATCATCGCCATCAACAAGGACGAAGACGCCCCGATCTTCCAGGTCGCGGATATCGGCCTCGTGGCTGACCTCTACAGCGCCGTCCCGGAGCTGACCGGGGCGCTGTAAGCGGTTCGTCGCAAGAGACTTTATTTTGAAATGAGCCTCCGGCAGTCTCCCACGGCTGTCGGAGGTTTTTTCATGCGTCACGTTGTTCCTGCTCTCGCTTTTCTCGCCCTTGCCGCTCCCGTGCTTGCCGAACCTGCCGCGCTCAAACCGAGCAGCAATTGGCACGTGGATTACGGCGAAGACGTGTGCCGCCTGAGCCGTGAATTTGGCGACGAAAAGAACAAGCACTATCTCACCTTGCGGCAATACTGGCCCGCCCGCGAGGCGGGGTTGACGGTGGCCGGCCCCGCATTTCGCAAGTTCGCCAGCCGTCAGAAGACAAGCCTGCGCTTTGCCGAAGACAGGCCGGAACTGGAAAGCCGCCCCTTCGCCGGAACTGTCGAGGGGTACGGACCGGCGGTGATTTTCGCGACCGTCAACATCGCGAAGGCCGAGCCTGAGTCCAATCAGGCTGATTCGGCAGTGAAAGAAAATCCCCGCGGCGGGCTGGATCTGAGTGAAGCGGCCAAGGCGCGCTTTGTCGAATTGAAGCAAGGTGTTCACGTCGTGCGGTTGGATACCGGGCCGCTGACCGAAGCCTTCAAGGTGATGAATGATTGCACCACGTCACTGGTGAAGGAATGGGGCCTCGATCCCGAGCGCCTGCGCACCGCGCAGAATGGCCCACGCTGGCTCAATCAGGCCTCGCTGGTCCGCAAGATCGGCTCACTCTATCCCGGCGGCGCGCTGCTGGGAGGGGAGCAGGGCATCATGCGCATGCGCGTGATCGTCGATGATCAAGGCGCGGTCGAGCAGTGCAGCATCATCAAGGCGACCAACACCCAGAATCTCGAATCGCCCGCCTGCGAGGTGATGAAATCCGCCAAGTTCGAACCGGCGCGCGACGCGGCTGGCCAGCCCATGCGCTCGTTCTACGCAACGTCGATCAGCTACGTGATCAATTGATCGGGATTGCTACAGCACCGCTGTGGTGAGGAAGTGCAGGCTCATCCCCACCAACCCGCCGACAATCGTTCCGTTGATGCGGATGAACTGGAGGTCGCGGCCCACCGCGCTCTCGATCCGGTCGGTGATGGTGGTGGCATCCCAGCGCTTGACCGTTTCTGACACCAGCTTGACGATCTGCCCGCCATAGCGCGTCGCAATGCCCACCATCGTGCGGCGGGCAAAGCGGTTGATCTGATGCTGAAGCCGCGCATCCTGCTGGAGCGCAACGCCCAGATCGGCAAGGCTCTTGCGCATTTCCTGCCCCATCATGCTGTCGGGCGTGCGCGCGCGGCGGATCAGCGAAAGGCGCGCCCGCTCCCACACGCCAAGCCACCATTCGGCCACCGCCGGGTTTTCGAGCAGTTCGATTTTGAGGCTTTCGACCCGTTCGCGCGTCTCGGGATCGTGCTGCAAGTCCTGCCCGAGCTTTTGCAGACCTTCCTCGATCTTGAAGCGCAAGGGATGATCAGGATCGATCAGCACTTCGGCGAGCAGCTTGTAGAGGCCATCAAGCACGTTGGAGGAGATCGTCTTGTCGAGCCCGGCCCAGCGTAGCACACCTGCGACACGGCCATGGATGATCTCGCGCAGGGTTTCCTCATTATCCTCGATGGTAAGGCCCGCCCAGCGCACAAAGCCATCGATCAGCGGCTGGTGACGCCGGTCGACCATCGCGGATTCGAGCATCCGTCCGGCCAGCGGCGCAATCTCAAGCTTGGCAATCTGGCCGGCGAGCCCTGATCGCACCTGATCGCCGAGCCGTTCGGGATCGAGGCTTTCGAGCACCTCGGCGAGCAGTTCCGCCGCGCCGCTGGTGATGCGGGTGCGCGGATCGCTGCTTTCGCTGCGTTCGGGCGCCGCCGTGAGGAATTCGCCGAGCGCGCGGGCGACATTCATCGCCGCCATCCGCCGTGCGACCACGGCGGGCGTCAGGAAATTCTCTTGCAGGAACTGCGCCATGGTATCTGCGATGCGATCCTTGTTGCGCGGGATGATCGCGGTGTGCGGGATCGGCAGGCTGAGCGGATGGCGGAACAGCGCTGTCACCGCAAACCAGTCGGCCAGCCCGCCCACCATCGCGGCTTCGGCAAAGGCATTGATGTAGCCCCACGCGGGATGCACGCCGAGCAATCCATGGGTGCTGACAAACACCGCCGCCATCGCGGCGAGCATGCCGGTGGCCGTCCAGCGCATCCGCCGCGCGCGATCCGCGGTGAGCGGTTCGCCGCCGAAAGTCAGAGGCCGTGGGTTCGCGGTGCTCGCCATGCCAGCGGCTTTAGCCGGAATTGCCGCCAACAGTCACGCCCTACCGTGGCCTACTCGGCCGGCTGCGGCGCTTCCTGCGAACGGCCCTGCTTGTCATCGCCCGGCTTGAAGGTCAGGAAGCGCTTGGTCAGCCACGGGCCCGCGCGCTTTTCGAAGCCATCGGCAAGGCTGAAGCCCGCCGGGACAATCAGCAAGGTCAGCAGCGTCGAGAGCAGCAGCCCGCCGATCACCACAATGCCCATTGGCTGACGCCACGCCCCGTCGCCCGAGAGCGAGAGCGCCACCGGCACCATCCCCGCGGTCATCGCGACGGTGGTCATGACGATCGGCTGGGCGCGCTTGTGACCGGCATCCATGATCGCCTCAAGCTTGGGAATGCCCTTGTTCATTTCCTCGATGGCGAAGTCGATCAGCAGGATCGAGTTCTTCGAGACAATGCCCAGCAGCAGCAGGATCCCGATATAAACCGGCATCGATTGCGGCTGGCCAAGCAGCCAGATCAGGAACACCCCGCCCAGCGGCGCCAGCGCCAGCGAGGTCATGTTGACCAGCGGGCTCATCAGACGCTTGTAGAGCAGCACCAGCACCGCAAACACCAGCAGCACACCGGCGGCGACGGCGATGATCAGGCTCACCACCAACTCGGCTTGCCACTTGTCCTCGCCCACCACGTCGCGGATCACCCCGACAGGGAGCTGCTTGAGGATCGGCAGCGCATCGATCTGCGCCTGCGCCTCGCCCTTGAGCACGCCCGCCGCGAGATCGGCGCCCACGAGCACGCGGCGGTTCTGGTTGTAACGCTGGATCGCGGTCGGGCCCGAACCGAAGGTGATCTCGGCCACCCGGCCCAGCGGGACCGAGCCGCCATTGAGCGTCTGCACCGGCAGGTTCTCGATGGTGCGGAAATCGCCGCGCGCATCTTCCGAAAGGCGAACCTTGATCGGGATCTGGCGATCGGACAGCGAGAAACGCGCCGCGTTCTGCTCGATCTCGCCCAAGGTCGCGATACGGATGGTCTGCGACAAGGCCGCGGTGGTGACCCCCAATTCGGCGGCAATCTTGTCACGCGGCGTGATGATGATTTCTGGCCGGTTGAGGTCCGCGCTGATCCGCGGAGCCACAATCGTCTTGAGCGCCTTCATCTGTTCGACCAGCGTGGCGGCGGTCTTTTCCAGCAGCACCGGATCGGACCCGGCGAGCATGATCGTGATGTCCCGGCCCGAGCCGAACCCGCCGCGCTGGGTCTGGAAGCGAACCCGCGCATCGGGGATCTGCGCCAGTTCCGCTGCGAGCTCGCGTTCGAACTCGATCGAGCTGCGGTCGCGGTCTTCCTTGAGCGTGATGAAGATCGTCGAGCTTTCGCCCAGGCGGATCCGTTCGAGCAGCCGCTCGACATCGGGCTCTTCGCGCAGGCGCGCTGCGACCGAATTGACGAGGCGCTTGGCTTCGGCGAGTGAGGTGCCCGGCACCATTTCAATCTCGACCCGGCTGTTTTCGCTGTCGATGCTCGGTTGGAACTGCGGCGGGATCTGTCCGAACAGCAGGATCGTGACGAGCAGCGAGAACCAGCCGACCGCGAGCATCCACACCCGGTGATCGTAGAGCCGCGCCGTCAGATAGCGGACGCTCTCGGCAAAGCGGCTGGCGCCCTTGCCGAACAGCTGGATACCTTTGAACGCGATGATGCCAGCGGCCAGTGAGGCCACCGAGACCAGCAGCAGCTGTGCCACTTCGATGGTCTTGACTACAAACAGGTGGCCGACGCCGTAGCTATCGGTCGTCACCGCTGCGGCAACCGTCTTGGGGATGCCAAGCGACCAGATGAAGTTGAAGCTCTGGAACATCGCCAGCCCTGTCACCGCCAGCAGCGCGACAACCGTGAAGAACAGCCCGGCGACATAGCCTCCGCGCGAGCGCGGCGGGGTCAAGCCTGCGCGGCGTGCCTGCATCGCGCTGGTATCCAGCGTCCAGGCGAGCACCGCGAGATAGCGGTCCATCCACTTGCCGCCGCCATGCTCGGCATGGCCCTTGGCTTCGAGGAAATAGGCCGCCATCAGCGGCGTCACCATCCGCGCCACGGCAAGGCTCATCAGAACAGAAACCACAACGGTCAGGCCGAAATTGCGGAAAAACTGGCCGGAAATGCCCGGCATGAGGCCAACCGGCAGGAACACAGCAACAATACAGAAGCTGGTCGCCACCACGGGAAGGCCGATTTCGTCAGCCGCATCGATACTGGCCTGATAGGCATTTTTGCCCATGCGCATGTGGCGCACGATGTTTTCGATCTCCACGATCGCATCATCGACCAGCACGCCCGCTACCAGCGCCAGCGCGAGGAGCGAAAGGAAGTTGAGGTTGAACCCCATCAGATCCATGAACCAGAAGGTCGGGATTGCCGAAAGCGGGATCGCCACCGCCGAAATAAAGGTCGCGCGCCAGTCGCGCAGGAACAGGAACACCACCACCACGGCGAGCACCGCGCCTTCAATCAGCGCCCAGATCGAGGATTTGTACTGCCCGCGGGTGTAATTGGTGGTGGTCGACAGCTTGATAAACTTCACGCCGGGCGTTTCCGCCTCGATCTTGTCGAGCTCTTCCATCGCCGCGTCATAGACAGCGAGATCGGAAGCCCCGCGGGCGCGGTTCATGAAGAAGTTGACGACTTCCTTGCCGCCGACTTCGCTGATCGAGGTGCGCTCGGAATAGCCATCGCGCACGGTCGCCACGTCGGCCAGGCGAATGGTGCGCCCACCGCCCAGCTGGATCTGGAGTTGCGAGAGTTCATAAGCGCTCTTGGTGTTGCCAAGCACGCGCAGCGATTGGCGGGTGCCGCCGACTTCGGCTAGACCGCCTGCCGCATCAAGGTTGACCTGCCGCAGCACGGCGTTGATCTGCGAGGCGGTTACGCCGAGCGCCTGCATCCGCGCGCTGTCGAGAATCACCTCGATCTCGCGGTTGACCCCGCCGAAACGCCCGACTTCGGCCATGCCTTCGATCTTGAGCAAGCGCTTGGCGACCGTATCATCGATGAACCAGCTGAGCTGTTCGATCGTCATGTCATTGGCTTCGACCGCAACATAGCCGATCGGTTCGCCCACTGCGTTTACCTTGTTGATCCGCGGTTCGAGAATGCCATCAGGCAGGCTGCCACGCACCCCGCCCACCGCTGTCGTCACTTCGCTCAGGGCATCGGTAACGTCGGTGCCAATCTCGAATTCCACCACCGTGTTCGAGCTGCCCTCGCGTGCGGTGGACTGGATCGATTCGACACCGTTGATCGAACGCACCGCACTTTCGATGCGCTGGGTGATCTGGTTCTCGATCTCGGTCGGCGAGGCGCCGGGCTGCGAGATGTTGACGATGACCGCGGGGAATTCGACATCCGGGTTGTTGGTCACGTCCATGCGCGAGAAGCTGACCATTCCGGCCAGCAGCAAGGCAACAAAGAACACCAGCGGAATCACTGGATTGCGGATCGACCAGGCCGAGATGTTGCGAAGACTCATTGCGGTGGACGCCTGTTGCTGGAGGTGTTCGGATCAGGACTTGAGCGGCTGCGGATTGACGCTTTCGCCCGGCGTGAGGAAGCCGCCGGCGCGCAGCACCACACGTTCGCTCCCGGTCAGACCTTCGATCACCACGACGCCAGCCTTGGTCACCATGCCGGTCTTGATCGCGCGGCGTTCTGCCTTGTTGTCTTCGCCGATGACATAGACAAAGCTGCCATCGCCATCTGCCAGCACCGCGCTTTCAGGCAAGATCGTCGCGGTGACGGTGCCGCTGCTGATCCGCGCGGTGGCAAAGCCGCCGGGGCGCAGCTCGGGCGCCCAATTGAGCGCGATGCGCGCGGTGCCCTGACGCGAAGCCTGATCGATGATCGGAGCAAGCTGCCAGATTTCGCCGCGGAAACGCTTTTCCGTCCCGGTGGGAATAACGGTTGCCGTCGTGCCAACCGGGAGTTTGGCCAGTTGGTCTTCGCTCAACTGAGCGAGCAATTCGAGCTCGCCGCCGCGCGCGATGGTGAACAGTGCGCCGCTTCCGGCGCCGACGGTCTGCCCCGGCTCGACATTGCGTTGCAGCACATAGCCAGCCGCAGGGGCATAGATATTGAGCCGTTCGTTGCGCGCGCGCAATTCGCGCAGCTGCGCTTCAGCCACCTTGACGCGGGCCACCGCTGCATCGCGGGTTGCAGTGAGCTGATCGACGTTGGCCTTGGTCACAAAGCCGCGCTCGACCAGTTGCAGCGCGCGATCAAGATTGGCCTGCGCCAGCTTGGCATCGGCGCGCGCGACTTCGATCTGGGCGGCCTGCGCATCGGCTTGCTGGACCTGCACCGCGCGATCAATCACAGCAAGCACCTGTCCGGCCTCGACCCAATCGCCCGCATCCACCAGCACGCGCAGCACCTGCCCGCCTTCACCGGCAACGCCCACCGGCATCGGACGGCGCGCGGCGAGCGTGCCGGGCGCTTCGATTTCGCCGGTCACGGTGGTCTGCCCGGGCGTGATCACGGTCACCGCCGGGGCCTGCGCATTATCATCGCCCGCCGGAACCGGTTGCCCGCCGACCAGCGCGAAATAGGCCGCAATCGCCAGCCCGAGCCCGAGGATCGCGAGCCCGCCGATGATCACCCCGCGCGGGATCGCCGGGCCTCTGGCCGAGGCAGGCGCGCCGATATCGGCGGGAATGCCGTCAATCGCTTCGGCGGTGATCGTGGTTTCGTAATTCATTGCCATTCCTTCGTGCGGGGTTGCGCTGCCGCCTGCCCGCTGGCGCTCATCAGGCAGCGCCGGAGTGTATTACTCTGATAAGTCACTTTGCGCAATTCCTGTTAGGGCAGCGACCGGCAGCCAACAATGGCGTTATCGACTGATGACTTTGAGCCTAGACGAAGCGCACAGGCCAAAGTTCCCGGATTTGCGCAGGCAACGGCGCCTCAGCGCAGCCGTCCGCGCTGGATCAGATTGACAATCGCAAGCAGCAGCGAGGCCCCGGCCACCGCTGCGAGAATGCCCGAGAGATCGGGCGGCCAGCCGCCAATCCGTCCGCTACCGAAGATAAAAGAGAACACCGAATTGCCGATGAACGAGCCGATCACGCCCACCACCACATTGGCGACAAGGCCCATATCGGCATCGCGGCGCATCACCAGACTGGCGAGCCAACCGACAAAGCTGCCCATCAGCAGAAACCAGACAAATCCCAGAATTTGGCCCACAACGCCTCCGCCCCGCTGGCACAGCGCCAGCAAGGCCCAGTCTAGGCAAATTTTGTGGCAGGGAAAAGACGCCGCGCCCGCATGGGCGCCGCGAAGCAAATGCTCAGTACTTGAGTTGGCGCTCGTACAGCTTGCGATAGTCCTGCAAGCGGGTGACGCGCAGGCCCTTCATGCCCGAGCGATCGACCGCGCGTTGCCACGAGGCGAATTCCTCAAGCGTGAGGTTGTAGCGCGCCAGCACTTCATCGATGGTCAGCAGCCCGCCGCTGACCGCAGCCACCACTTCGGCCTTGCGCCGCACCACCCACCGCTTGGTATCGGGCGATGGCAGATCGGCAAGCGTCAGCGGTTCGCCGAGCGGACCGATCACTTGTGCAGGGCGGAAGTCCTGGTTTTCAATCATTGCTCATCTTTCGCATCATCCCGGCTTGAAAGCGCATCCGCCGAAAGTTCAGCGACGCCGCTCTGCTGAGCCGCGACAATAGGGGTCGAACGTTTAGACACCTCTAAAGCACCGGGGTTAACAGGTCGTTGGCAATCCTCGAGCTTGCGAAAATATTGTGCTGCAACATCGCTGAAGCTGGCTGCGGTGTCCTCGATATTGCGGCGCGCTTCGAAGCGCAGCGCCTGTCGCAGATCGCGGGCAGCCTCAAGCCGCGCCGTAAGATCGCTCCAGGCAATCGCCTTGAGCGCGGTCTCGCCGCGCCGCAGGGCGGCGGGGTGGGCCAGCGTGTCGCTCCGCTCGGACGAGCCAGCCTGCGCGGCGCGAAATGATCGTGATTCCTCGAACATGGCGACAAGGCCTAGCGGCCGTTGGTCAAGATTGCGTAAAGCCGCGGTTTACCCGCTCTTAGGATTAATCCGGCGCCCTCGCCAAAGACTGGCGCAATCCCTGCCTGCTCGCTATAGGGCGCGCGCTGGCTCCCATGGACACGACCTCACCTCCCGACGCCCGCCCGGATTTCGGGCTTGATGCGGCTGCGCTGTTCGATCTGCCGCGCGCCGCAGCGCAGTGCCGCATTGTGGTGGCGATGAGCGGCGGGGTGGATTCCTCGGTGGTTGCCGCGCTCGCCGCCGCCAGCGGCGCGGAAGTGATCGGCATCACGCTCCAGCTGTATGATTACGGCGCGGCGACCGGCCGCAAGGGCGCATGCTGCGCGGGCGATGACATCCGCGATGCGCGCGCTGTCGCCGACAGGCTCGGCATTGCGCATTATGTCTTCGATCACGAAACCGCCTTCCGCGAGGATGTGGTCGAACAATTCGCCGATGAATATCTCGCGGGGCGCACCCCGGTGCCCTGCATCCGCTGCAATATGGGGCCCAAATTCACCGACCTGTTCCGCATGGCGCGCGAGTTGGGGGCGGATTGCCTCGCCACCGGGCATTATGTCCGCCGGATCATGACGGCCGAGGGGCCGCACCTCTACCGCGCCTGCGATCCCGCGCGCGATCAGTCCTATTTCCTCTATGGCACCACCGAGGCCCAGCTCGATTACCTGCGCTTCCCGCTGGGCGGCTTGCACAAGACACAGGTGCGCGAACTGGCGGAGATCGCGGGCCTGCGCAACGCGGCCAAGCCTGACAGCCAGGACATCTGCTTTGTCCCCGATGGCGACTACGCCAAGATCGTCACCAAGCTGCGGCCCGAAGGGGCGGCGGCGGGCGATATTGTCCACGCCGCAACGGGCGAGCGGCTCGGCACCCACAAGGGGATCATCCACTTCACCGTGGGCCAGCGCAAGGGCCTCGAGATCGGCGGCCAGCCCGAACCGCTCTATGTGATCGGAGTCGACGCAGCGTCGCGCGAAGTGCGGGTCGGGCCGAAGCGGATGCTCGCGGTAGAAGCCGCGCATCTGATCGAGACCAACCGGATCGGATCGCTGCCCGATGAACCGCTGACAGCGAAGGTGCGCAGCCTCGCCAAGCCGGTGGCGGTTATGCTCGAAGGGGGTTTGGGCGACGGCGCACCGGCCACGATCCGCTTTGCCGCGCCGGAATTCGGCGTCGCGCCGGGGCAGGCGGCGGTGATCTATGCGGGCGAGCGCGTTGTCGGCGGCGGCTGGATCGACAGCACCGCAAAGATCAGCGCCTAGCTGTCCCACGTCTCCAGCACGCAGCCATAGCCTTCGCGGTAGGTTGCGGTGGTCGAGGCAATCAGCGGAAAGCGCGCGGTGACACTGCGCGCGGCTTCATCATCGACCAACGTGACAAGCTCCATCCCGGCCAGCTTGTCCTTGGCGCAATCGCCGAGGCTGCGCCCGGCGACAAAGCGGCACGAACAGGCGACCCGCGCCGAATAGGCGGTGCTGATCCCGGCATAGCCACGGAGCGGTTCGCGGAAGACCGCAAACAATCCGGCCAGCACCACCAGCACAGCCAGCAGAACCCACCAGAATGCCGAGCGCGCGCGCGAACGCGTCGATTGTGCCATTGCTTTCACCATTGCCAAGCGGGGTTCCATCGGGGATTGAGAGCGCGATGATGCCGCGCTCCCTGCTCCTTAAACCCGCCCTTGCCCTTGTGCCAACCCTGCTCTTGGCCGGATGCGGCAATGCCCCGGCCGCGCCGCCGCCCTTGTCCGAAGCCGCCTTGGCCGCTGTCACCGACACGGGGGGCGCGCCGCGCGATCAGTTGGCGCGCGCGGTGGATGATCTGTTCACCCAGCCCGGCCTTGGCGAAACCCGCGCGGTGGTGGTGATGGCGAACGGCAAGCTCGCTGCCGAACGCTATGGCCCCGGTTATTCGGAGGATACCCGCTTCGTCAGCTGGTCGATGGCCAAGACGGTGACAGGGGTGCTGATCGGGATGTTGGTGGCCGATGGCCTGCTCAGCCTCGATGCGCCCGCGCCGGTCGAGCAATGGCAGCGCCCCGGCGATCCGCGCGCCGAAATCACGCTGCGCCACCTGCTCCAGATGCGCAGTGGGCTGCGCCATGTCGAAAGCGGCGACCCGCCTTACGAATCAAGCGAAGTGCGGATGCTGTTCCTCGACGGGCGCGACGACATGGCGAAGTGGGCCGAAGAACAGCCGCTGGCCGAGGAGCCGGGGGCGAAATTCGTCTATTCGTCCAACACCAGCGTGATCCTTGCCGATATTGCGGCGGCGGCGCTGACCGACAGCACCGATCCTGCAACCCGCGTGCAGGTGATGCGGACCTATCTCAAGGAGCGGCTGTTCGCCCCGCTCGGGATGGATTCGATGGTCCCCGAATTCGATGCCTCGGGCACGCTGATCGGCGGCAGCCTGATGCATGCCACCGCGCGCGACTGGGCGAAGTTCGGCGAATTCCTGCGGCGCAAGGGCCGCGCGGCGGACGGCACCCAGCTTGTCCCCAGCCGCTGGATCGAAGCCATGCTCACCCCGAGCCCGGCGAGCCCGCATTACGGCTTCCAGATCTGGCTCAACCGGCCCTTGGCGCAGAGCGAGGGCCAGCATCCGCTGTTCCCTGATCGCGCGCCGCACCGCCTGTTTTCGCTGATCGGCCATATGGGCCAATATGTGCTGGTCTCGCCGCAGCAGGGCGTGACGATGGTGCGGCTTGGCCATTCCGACAGCACCGAGCGCCCGCTCATGCTGCAACAGGCGGCCGATGTGCTGGATCTCTATCCGGTGAAGTGATCGGCGCCCCTACGCAGAGCGCCGCCACCCTTACAGGTGGAACACACCCTCGACCACGGTGACGCATGGCCCGCCGAGCCATGCCCGCTCGCCATCGCGCTGCAAGGTGAGATCGCCGCCGCGGGTGCTCGCCTGATGCGCGGTGAAGCTGTCCCGCCCGAGCCGCTTGGCCCAGAACGGCGTGAGCACCGCGTGGGCCGAACCCGTCACGCTGTCCTCGTCCACCCCGCCGCCCGGCACGAAGACGCGGCTGACGATATCGGTCGCATTGCCCGGCGCGGTGACAATGAACTGGTCTTTGCCCAAGGCTTCAAGGCCACGGATATCGGGCGTCAGCGCGCGAATGGCGGCTTCGTTTTCATAGAGATAGATGTTGTAGCCCAGCTCTGAACGCCAGACTTCGGCAGGTTCGGCACCGAGCAGACGGATCGCTTCGGCCTGATTGGCGGCGGTGTCTGCCGTTGTCGCAATCGCCGGGAGCGCCAGCGCATAGCCTTCGCCATCGCGCCGCACTTCGAGAATGCCCGATTTGCGGGTGCGGAAGGTGATCCGATCACCGCCATCACGGGTCAGCAGCACATGGCCGCTCGCCAGCGTCGCATGGCCGCACAGCGCGATTTCATAGGTCGGCGTGCACCAGCGCAGCTCCCAATCGGCTTCGCCGGTGGCATCGCGCACGACAAAGGCGGTTTCGGCAAAGAGGTTCTCCCCGCCAATTGCCACCAGCACATCATCGGGCAGCCATTCATCGAGCACCATCACGGCGGCCTGATTGCCGCCAAAGGGGCGGGCGCTGAAGGCATCGACATGCCAGTAGGGGATCGGCTTGGGCATTTTCATATCCTCAAGGGTAAAGGAGGGTATCGCTCCACACCGCGCTGGCATCGGCGCGCACGAATTGGCGGCGATCATGCAGGCGGTTGTCGCGATCGATCCAGAATTCGATCAGGCGCGGGGAGAGGGTGAAGCCCGTCCAATGCGGCGGACGCGGCACTTTGCCTTCGGCTTCATGCGCGGCCCACAGCTCCTGCACCCGATCAAGATAGGTCTGGCGGGCAGGCAGAGGGCGCGACTGGTCGCTCGCCGCGCTGCCGACCTGGCTCTTGTAGGGGCGCGAGTGGAAATAGGCATCGGCCCGTTCGGGAGAGACTTCGATCAGCGGGCCTTCGATGCGGATCTGGCGGCGCAGGCTTTTCCAGTGGAACAGCAGCGCGGCCTGCATATTGGCGCGGATCTGGCTGCCTTTGCGGCTTTCGGCATTGGTGAAGAAGGTGAAGCCGCCGCCTGCGATCTCGTCCTTGCCGTGCCCTTTCAGGAGCACCATGCGCACCGAAGGCGCGGCATCAGCGGTGGCGGTGGCGAGCGCCATGGCGTTGGGATCATTCAGCTCTGCACTTTGTGCGGCCGCGAACCATTCATCGAACAGCACGAAGGGATCGCCGCCCGCGGGCAGCACGCTATCGGCCAGTTGGGCCTCGTTGAGCGCGGATTGTGCGGGATTGTTCATCATATCGCCTATGAAGCTGAAGTTGGAGACAACTGAGACACTGTCTAAAGACCCAAAAGCCCCGCAGCTCAGACATACCGGGCCTTACAACACACCACCGGGCAGGAAGGTCCGGCGATCTGCTGCGAGATAGGTCGCTCCGGCGGGTTAGGAAAGGCTTGGCATGTTGCAATCATTGTACCCTTGCACCTTGCAGGCGGCGGATGCCTCACCTAGCTAACAGGGATGCGCGATCCCTACAGCATTCTGGGCGTTCCCCGCACGGCTTCCGAGGCCGACATCAAGAGCGCCTATCGCAAGCTTGCCAAGGAACTGCATCCCGATCGCAACACCGATAATCCCAAGGCGGCGGAGAAATTCTCCGAAGCCACCCGCGCCTATGATCTCCTGTCGGACAAGCACAAGCGCGCGCAATTCGACCGCGGCGAAATCGATGCCGATGGCAATCCGGCCAATCCTTTCGCCGGGATGGGCGGACGGGGCTATAATGCCGGCGGCAGCGCAAGGCCGAGCGATTTCGGGGGCTTTGGCGCAGATGATCTGGATCTGTCCGATCTGTTCGAGGGCCTGTTCGGCGGCGGTGGCGGCAGAGGCCGTCAGGAAGCCCCCGGCACACGGCGCGGCTTTGGCCAGCGCCCGCCTCCGCCCCCGCCGCGCAAGGGCGCGGACATCACCTACCGCCTCGCCGTGCCCTTTGTCGATGCAGCGGCCGGGCGCGAACAGCGCATCACGCTGGCCGATGGCAAGACAATCAGCCTGAAACTGCCCGCCGGGGTCGAAGATGGCACGCTGATGCGCCTCAAGGGCAAGGGCCAACCCGGCCCGGGCGGCAATGGCGATGGCATTGTCGAGATCCAGATCGGCCCGCACACCTTCTTCCGCCGCGATGGCGACCATATCCGCATGGACCTGCCGATCACCCTTGATGAAGCGGTGCGCGGCGCCAAGGTCAAATGCCCGACCGCTGATGGCCCTGTGATGCTGACGATCAAGCCGGGCACCAGCAGTGGCACGGTGATGCGGCTCGCTGGCAAGGGCTGGAGCCGGAAGAACGGCAAGCTCGTGGATGGCAAGCCCGAGCGCGGCGATCTGCTTGTCAGCCTCGAAATCCAGCTGCCGCAGGATCTCGCCCCGTTGCAGGAACGCCTCGCGGATTGGGCCGATCCGACGCAGGTGCGCGAAAAATTCGGGCTGTGAACACCGCACTGCGCGGCCTGCTGGCGCCCGGAAACCGCGCTTTCGCTGTCGCCCGCGGAACGGTGCACGGCACCTTTTCGGATGGCTTCATCCACGCCGGCAATCTCGCCTATCTCGCGATGGTGGCGCTGTTTCCTTTCTTTGTGCTGGGCGCGGCGCTGTTCCAGTTGATCGGCGGGCCGCAGCAGGCCGAAACCCTTGTGCTGAGCGTAGTGGCCAGCCTGCCGCCTGCCGTGGCCGAAGAGATTCGCCCCGCTGCCATTGCAGCCGTCCGTGCCCGCACCGGCTGGGTGCTGTGGCTGGGGGCCGCTGTCGCGCTGTGGACCGTATCAAGCCTGATCGAGACGATCCGCGATATCCTGCGCCGCGCCTATCGCGCCGACAGCACCGGCACCGCGTTCTGGCGCTACCGCCTGGGTTCGATCGGGCTGATCCTCGCCAGCGTGATCGCGATGATGCTCTCGCTGTTTGCGCAGGTCGCGATCGGCACGGCGGAAGAAGTGATCCGTTCGATCTTTCCGCAATTTGGCGATGTGATCGCGCTGCTCCGGCTCAGCCGGCTGGCACCCGCCGTGCTGCTGGGTGCGTCGCTCTGGGCGCTATTCTACAGCCTCACGCCGCAGCCCTATCGCCAGAAGCGCAGCCCGACATGGCCCGGCGCGCTGGCGACGGCGATCTGGTGGATTGCGGTGGCCACCGCCCTGCCGATCATCCTGCGATATTTTCTCAGCTTTGATCTGACCTATGGATCGCTCGCCGGAATCATGGTCACGCTGTTCTTTTTCTGGCTCATCGGGCTTGGGATCGTTATCGGCGCGGAATTGAATGCGGCGCTTGCACGGGAGGGGAAACCGGCGCAAGGGCAGGCCAAGGAGGTAATAATATGAAGGGTTTAATGCACGGCAAGCGTGGCCTGATCATGGGACTTGCCAATGACAAATCGCTCGCATGGGGCATTGCCAAAAAGCTGGCCGAGCAAGGGGCGGAACTTGCCTTTTCCTATCAGGGCGAAGCGCTTGCCAAGCGGGTGATTCCGCTCGCCGAACAATTGGGTAGCGATTTCACCTTCGAATGCGATGTGTCGGATATGGCCTCGCTCGATGCCGCCTTTGACCTGCTGAAAGCGCGCTGGGACCGGCTTGATTTCGTCGTCCACGCCATCGGCTTTTCCGACAAGAACGAGCTGCGCGGCAAATATGTCGACACGAGCCTCGAAAACTTCCTGCTGACCATGAACATCTCGGCCTATTCGCTGGTCGCGGTCACCAAGCGCGCAGCGGAGATGATGGGTGAGGACGGAGGCTCGATCCTCACGCTGTCCTATTACGGCGCGGAAAAGGTCGTGCCGCATTACAATGTGATGGGTGTCGCCAAGGCGGCGCTGGAAACCAGCGTCAAATATCTCGCCAATGATCTCGGGCCGCGCAATATCCGCGTCAACGCGATCAGCGCGGGGCCGATCAAGACGCTCGCCGCCAGCGGGATCGGCGACTTCCGCTACATCCTCAAGTGGAACGAACTCAATTCGCCGCTGCGGCGCAATGTCACCATCGAAGATGTCGGCGGCTCCGCACTCTATTTCCTCTCAGACCTTGCCTCGGGCGTCACAGGCGAGACGCATCATGTTGATGGTGGCTATCACATCATCGGGATGAAGCAGGAAGATGCCCCGGACATCGCCCTGTCCTGAGATTGACCCCCATAATGAAAACAATCCTCGTCACCGGTTCGGCCGGGTTCATTGGCTATCATCTGGCAGACCTGTTGCTGCGCGAAGGCTTTCGCGTGATCGGCTATGACGGGATGACCGATTATTACGATGTGAAGCTCAAGCAGCGGCGCCATGCCATGCTGGCGGATCATGCCGGTTTTGTGGGCCATGAAGGGATGCTCGAGGATTTCGACCGGCTCCATGCGCTCGCCATGGCGGAAAAGCCGGATGTGATTGTCCACCTCGCGGCCCAGGCAGGGGTGCGCTATTCGCTCGAAAACCCGCGCTCCTATATCAATGCCAACCTTGTTGGCACTTTCAACGTGATGGAATGCGCGCGCGAGCTCGGGGTCGATCATCTGCTGATGGCGTCAACCTCGTCGGTTTATGGCGCGACCAGCGCAATGCCGTTTCGCGAAGGCCAGGAGACCGATACCCCGCTCACGCTTTATGCCGCCACCAAGAAGGCGAACGAGGCGATGGCGCATTCCTACGCCCACCTCTGGGATCTGCCGACCACGATGTTCCGCTTCTTCACGGTCTATGGCCCGTGGGGGCGGCCCGATATGGCGCTGTTCCGCTTTACCCGCGGGATTCTCGAAGGGACGCCGATCGATGTCTATAATCACGGCGAGATGCACCGCGATTTCACCTACGTGACCGATCTGGTGCGCGGCATCCGCCTGTTGATCGATCAGGTGCCGCAGCGCCCGGCCAGCGCCGAGGCCATTGCGCCGAGCGACAGTCTTTCACCCGCGGCGCCCTATCGCATCGTCAATATCGGCAACAGCGAGAAGGTGCGGCTGCGCGATTTCGTGGCCGCGATCGAAGAGGAATGCGGGCGCGAGGCGATCCGTAATTACATGCCGATGCAGGCCGGCGATGTCCCGGCGACATGGGCGGATGCAAGCCTGCTGAAAGAGCTCACCGGCTATGCCCCGCAGACCCCCTTGCGCGAAGGGGTGCGGCAATTTGTCGCGTGGTATCGCGACTATTACCAGATCTGACAATTACTCGTCGGGCGAGGGCGTGGCCTGCGGTGCGGGCGGCGCGATCGGCGGAAGGGGAGCCGCATCCGGCCCCGGCTTGCCCGCTTCGCCCGGCAACTCGCCCGCGCGTTCGCGTTCGAGACGCTCCATATATTCGCGCTCGATCATTTCGACCCGCGCCTGTTCGGCAGCGGCCGACTCGTCAATCTCGCTGAGGCGTTCCTGACGGGCCTTCTCGATCAGCTGGCCGAAGCGCACCGATTCCGCTTCGGACTTGTCCTTGGCCCAGTCATCGATAAATCTCTGAGTGCAGCCCGTAATTCCGCCCGCGCCCGCCGGGCTGCAGCTCATGGTGCCGAAATCGCCGACATAGCGAATCTTGTCGACCCGGCGTGACCATGCGGTGTTTTCGGGCGAATCGCTGAACCGCAGGTTGGAAGGGATGCGATAGCGTTCGGCCTCAACCAGGATTTCGCACACCACGATCTCGCCCTGCTTGGCGACGGGGCATTCATCCTCGCTATAAGCGATCACCATGTTGATGCGCTCGCCCGCAGGGCCTTGCGCAGCCGCCGGGCTGATGGTCAGAAGCGCCGCTCCCGCGGCAGTACTTGCAGCAGTGATCAACGCTTTCATCAGGCCCCATCCTTGTCTTGGCAGCTTGGCTGCCATGCCCGTTCTGGCGGGTGCTTGTCTAGGCCTTGCGGTCTGAACCGGCGGTGAAGCGCCCGTTTACACCCGTTCGCTGACCTTGATCGCAATCCGGCAGCCCAGTCGGATCGCGCCTGCGAGCAACGGATAGGCCGGTGCCCGCTCGGCGCCATTCGCAAGGGCAGCATCGCGATGTTCGCGTTCATCCTCGCGGAAGGCCTCGATCATGTCGGCGAGTTCGGGATCAGCGCCGGTATCCTTCAGCCGTTCGAGCTGTTCGCTGTAATGCTTGTCGATCTCGGTCTCGACCGCCGCGGTGCAGGCCATCGCCGCTTCGGGCCCGAGCAGCGCCGTGCCCGCGCCCAGCAGGTAGCCCGCCGCCGACCAGAAGGGATGCAGCGCGGTCGGGCGCACCCCGCGCGCGGCGAGCAGGGCATCAAACTTGGCACGGTGTTCGGCCTCTTGTTCGGCCATGTGACGGATTTCAGCCGAATGCGGCCCGCGATCGCCCATCACGGCAAGCTGGCCTTCGTAGATCCGGGTCGCGCCGAATTCGCCTGCCTGATCAACCCGGATCATGCGGTGAAGTTCTGTGCGGTCCATCATCGGCTCCTTGGCAATTGCGGGGATGTCTTACCGACGATACGCAGCGAGCGCCACGATGGCCGCACCGGCAAACGAGGAAATCAGGAAGTTGAAGCCCGCGAGCGAAATGCCGAACAGCGTCCACGGCGCGCGATCACAGCGGATCAGAGGAGCGGCGCGCGGGTCCATGACGTCAACCGCCGAAGGGATCGTCGAACAGCCGGTGACGCCTTGCCACCAGCCATATTCGACCCCGGCGTGAAACCCGCCGATCAACCCCGAAGTGAGGATCGCCAAGCCCGCCAGCGCGGTCCACACCGCTGCGGGGCGCATCGCAAAGGCCGCAGCCGCCAGCGGCACGGCCGCAAAATGCGGGTAGCGCTGCCACCAGCACATCTCGCACGGCGGCAAGCCAAAGCCATATTGTGCGATATAGGCCCCGCCGAGCAGGCTCGCAGGGACCAACAGCGCCAGCCAGCGCGCGGTGTTCAGATGAGCCATGACCGCCGCTTACTTCTTCGGGGGCATCCGCAGTGCCACCGTGCTCTTGGTGGTGCGGCGCAGGGTTTCCAGCGCATAGTGGAGCTGGAAATCCTCGACCCCCTGATCCTTGAGCTGGGCCGCGGTAAGCTGGAAGCGCGGATCATCGATCTGATCCTTCTCCATTTCCTCGTCCTTAATGCCAAGCTCGTTGATCAGATGGCCGCGCAGATCGCTTTCGCGGGTCTGGTATTTCTGGCGCGTGGCGTAATCGGGATCGGAAATCTGCGGCACGGTGATATCGGGCTTGATCCCGCCTTCCTGCACCGAACGGCCCATCGGCGTGAAGTAACGCGCCGTTGTCAGCTTGAGCGCGGCATCCGGCCCCAGCGGCAGCAGCGATTGCACCGAACCCTTGCCGAAGCTGCGCTCGCCCATGATCAGCGCGCGGCGGTGATCCTGCAAGGCGCCCGCGACAATCTCCGAAGCCGAGGCGGACCCGGCATTGATCAGCACGATCACCGGCACGCCTTCGGCCATATCGCCGCGGAACACGCTTTCGGCATCATAGAGGATCGTCTCGCCCCGCGCGCGTCCGCGCTGCGAGACAATGCGCCCGGTCTTGAGGAACAGATCGGAGAGCGCGACCGATTCATCGAGGCTTCCGCCCGGATTGTTGCGCAGATCGAGCACCAGCCCAGAAATGCGGCCGCCCGATTCCTTCTTGAGCGCCTGCCACGCCGAATAGACATTGGCGCCGACATTGGCGGAAAATTCGTTGACCGAAATGACGCCGACATTGCCCGCCGCCAGTTCATGCGTCACCGGCTCGAGCGTGATGACACCGCGTGTCACCGGCACTTCGAGCGGTTCGTCGCGCCCGGGGCGGAACACCGTCAACTGGATCGAGGTGCCCGCCGGGCCGCGCATCTGCGCCACGGCATCATCAAGATTGCCGCCATAGATCAGCTTGCCATCAAGATGCGTGATGAAATCGCCCGCCTTGATGCCCGCCTGCTCGGCCGGCGAGCCACGGAAGGGCGAGATCACCTTGACCGCGCCCTGCTCCATCACCACCGAAAGGCCAAGGCCCGAATAATTGCCCTCGATCATGGTTTCGAGCCGTTGCAGCGCGGCACCATCGAGATAGGCCGAATGGGGATCAAGCGCGGCGAGCATGCCATCAATCGCGCCGCGCACCAGCACATCATCCTCGACCTGATCGACATAGCTGGCCTTGACGCGCTGGAACACGGCGAACAGCCGCGCGAATTCCGGCCCGGCACGGCCATCGACTTGCGCCATGGTGGCGGTCGCAGTGGGGATCAGGGCAACCGCCGTCACCAGGGCGGCGCTGCGTAGCAAGGCGGCAATCTTCATAGGGTTCAGCAAGGCTCCTTACGGGTGCTGGTGTATAGCGTTGCGGGGCTTAACGCCAGATAGACGCACATCCGGCCTGTCGAACGGCTGAATCTAGCCGACAAAGCCCAGCGGATTGACCGGCGTGCCCTCGCGCCGCAGCTCGATCGTCACCGGCTCGTCCCCCCGTCCGGCAACGCCAAGCGGGCTGCCGCCGATCACGCTCTGCCCGACGGCGACATCGACCCGCGCCAATCCGGTGACAAGGCTGGTCCACCCGCCTTCATGTTCGATGATCACAATCCGGCCGAACCCGCGGTAAGGAGCGGCAAAAGCCACCCGTCCGCGCGCTGGGGCCACCACCTGCGCCCCCGCAACCGGCGCAAGGGTGATCCCGGTGTTGCGCTGGCCGCTCTCGCGCAGCGTCCCGAACCCGGCAAGCGTGCGCCCGGCGACCGGCAATTGCAGCCGCGGCGCGGCGCTGGTGGTGGGCGTTGCCGTGGGCATCTCGATCGGCACCGCGCTGGCAAGGTCCGCCGGACGCAGGATCGGCCCCGGCAGCGCCGCCAATTCGCGGCGCAGGCTGGCCTGCCGGTCAAGCTGATCAACCAGCCCGTCAAGATCGCGGGCCTGTTCGGCAAGGGCGAGCGCGCGCTCTTCCTCGCGCAGGGCATTGGCCCGCGCCGCGCGGAATGCGAGGCGCTGGCTCGCCTCAAGCCGCGCCAATTCCTGTCGCCGCGCACGCAGATCGACCTCACCGTCGCGCAGATCAGCCAGCGAGCGCGCCGCGGTGTTCTCCGCCGCGCGCCGCGCTGCCAACTCCCCGCGCAGGCCCTCCGTGCGCGCCCGGATCTGCGGAACGGCGCTCGCCAGCACGGCGCGGATATGCACCACATCCTTGAGCGAGCCGGGTTGCAGCGCGGATAGCGCAAGCGGGCGGCGCGCCGCGGTTTGCAGCGCTGCGGCCAGCCGCGCGGTTGGTTCCTGCTTGGCCGCCAGCCGCGCCGCGATCTCTGCCCGCTGCGCCCGCGCCAGCGAATAGCGCGCCCGCGCGACCTCGATGGCGGCTTCGGCCTGCTGGATCTGCGCCGCCAGGGCGGCGGCCTCTCTGGCTGCGCGCTCTGCGGCTGCGCTGGCCTGCTGCGCCTCTCGGGCAAAGCGCGCCGCACGCGCCGCGGCGGCAGAGCGTTCACGGGTGGCACGGGCGAGTTCGTCCTGCGCTTTGTCGGGCTCGATCAGCAAAACCGATGGCCCGGCATGGCCTTGCGGCCCGAACAACGCCCAGCCACCCAGCGCGGCGAGAGCTGCACAGGAAGCAAGGAACGGGCGCGGTGTCATGACGTCACTCTGCCCGATTAGCCGGCGCGATGATAGGGGTGTCCGGCAAGGATGGTAGTGGCCCGATAGAGCTGCTCGAGCAGCATCGCGCGGGCGAGCATGTGCGGCCAGGTCGCCGGGCCAAAGGCGAGAAGGAGATCGGCAGCGGCGCGTTCGGCATCCGAATGGCCGTCTGCCGCGCCGAGCATGAAGCGCACCTCGCGCACGCCATCATCGCGCCAGCGCCCGAGCAGCGCCGCGAAATCTTCCGACGCCATCGCCTTGCCGCGTTCGTCGAGCAGCACGGTCTTGCAGGGGGTGAGCGGCTCTGCCGCCTTGCCCGCGCCGGTATCGGGCCATTCGGTCAGCTTGGCCGGCCAGGTCAGCCGCTTGGCATAGCGCTCCACCAGCTCGCCTTCGGGCGAGCGGCCAATTTTCCCGCGCGCGATGATGTGGAGAAGGATAGGAAAATCCTCAAAGCTTGGCGCCGAACGGTCGCGCAGCGACCGGAAGCGCTCAAGCCCGCAGGGCTTGAAACAGCGCCGGGGACGAAGGCGCGCAAGCGCCTTCGCAAAGACAATCACGCGCGGCCCGAGGCTGCGCTTTCCGAGCCCTCGAATGACCACATGCGTTCAAGGTTGTAGAAGCTGCGCACTTCGGGGCGGAACAGATGCACCACCACGTCGCCCGCATCGATCAGCACCCAGTCCGCTGCGGGCAGGCCCTCAAGCCGCACCGGGCCGAGCCCGGCCTGCTTGATCCGCTCGGCCAGCTTCTGCGCCATCGCGGCGACCTGACGGGTCGAACGCCCGCTGGCGATCACCATGTGATCGGCAATCGAGCTCTTCCCCGCGAGCGGGATCGACACGACGTCCTGCGCCTGATCATCATCAAGCTGGGACAGCACCAGATCGTGCAGGTTGGCAGGGCTGTTCATGTCAGCCACCGCCTTGACCGCGCCCAGCGGCACGGCTGCGTAAAACGCCTCGGTCATCGGCAAGTGAGGTTCTCCAGAGTTCAGGGCTGATAGGCCCGGCACAAGGCGGCATATGGGGCGCAACAGCCAAAACGCGAGTCTCGCGCCTCATGCTGGTGGCAATCCTGTGATGCGGCGATGGGTCAGGCGGTCGCGCAAGGGGGGTGCAGGTCGTTCAGCGGTTCCAAGGTAATTTTCGGCCCACCCGGCATGGGCACGGCGAAGCGCCGTGGCCGAGCGGTGATCCGGATCGAAACGCAAGAAGACCAGTGCCGGTGCGCTCCATTGCCCCCGTTTCCGAAAGCTGGCCGCAGGCACCGAATAGCGCCTGAACCAGGCCATGGCGGGGCTCGTCATGACGGCATCACTATAGCCGGGACGGGCGATCACCGCAATCGGCATTGTCCGGGCAATGGCGCGCCAGTCCTTCCAGCGGTGGAACTGGGCGAGATTATCCGCGCCCATCAGCCAGATGAAGCGCCGCTTGGGATAGCGCCGCTTGAGCGCGCGCAGCGTGTCGATGGTGTAGCGGGTGCCAAGCCGGGCTTCGATCGCGGTCGGGATGATCGGCGCGCGCCGCGCCTGCGTCCGCGCGGAGCCGAGCCGGGCGCGCAGCGGCGCCATCCCTTCTGTGGGCTTGAGCGGATTGCCCGGCGACACCAGCCACCACACCTGGTCGAGCCCGAGAACTTCTGCCGCGAACAGGCTGATACGCCGATGCCCGCCGTGGGCCGGGTTGAAACTGCCGCCAAGCAGGCCGGTGAAAGTCGCGTTCACGAAGGTGTCAGGGCCGGATCTGGCCGCTCCCGCGCACCTGCCACTTGTAGGTGGTGAGCCCCTCTAGCGCGACGGGGCCGCGCGCGTGCAGACGCCCGGTGGCAATGCCGATTTCCGCGCCAAGCCCGAACTCACCCCCGTCGGCAAATTGCGAGGAGGCGTTGTGCATCACGATGGCGCTGTCGACTTCGGCAAGGAACCGCTCCGCCGCTGCGTCATCCCCGGTGACGATCACATCCGTGTGCGCCGAGGAATGGCGCGCGATGTGGGCCAGCGCCGCATCAAGCCCGTCGACCATCGCCACCGAGAGAATCGCGTCGAGATATTCGGTGTCCCAATCATTCGCGCTCGCTGGGATGACGCGGGCATCGAGCGCGCGAATCCGTTCATCGCCGCGCACCTCGCAGCCCTTGTCGAGCAGCGCGCGCACCAGCCCTGCGGGATCGGCAAAGGCGCTGTCGATCAGCAGCGTTTCCATCGCCCCGCAAATCCCGGTGCGGCGCAACTTGGCGTTGAGCGCGAGCGCCGTCGCCATTGCCGGATCAGCAGCGGCATGGACATAGGTGTGGCAAATGCCATCAAGGTGGGCGAGCACCGGAACCCGGGCATCGGCCTGTACGCGGGCGACCAGCCCCTTGCCGCCGCGCGGCACGATCATGTCGATCAGCCCCGCCGCTGTCAGCATCGCGCCCACCGCGGCGCGATCCTGCGTCGGGATGAGTTGCACGGCATCGGCCGGGACGCCGCCTTCGACGAGGCCCGCGACCAGCGCGGCATGGATCGCGCGGTTGGAATGCACCGCCTCGCTCCCGCCGCGAAGGAGCGCGGCATTGCCGGCGCGCACGCACAGCGCAGCGGCATCGGCCGTCACATTTGGGCGGCTTTCGTAAATGATCCCGATCGTGCCAATCGGCACCCGGATGCGCTGGAAGCGCAGCCCATTGGGTCGCGCCGACTGATCAATCACCTGCCCGACCGGATCGGGCAGATCGGCCACCGCATCAACCCCGGCGGCGATGCTCTCAAGCCGCGCGGTATCGAGCGCCAGACGATCAAGCATCGCAGCAGACAGCCCGACGGCCTTGCCGGCGGCCAGATCCTCGGCATTGGCGGCGATCACAGCAGGCGCTGCCGCGCGCAAATGCGCAGCCGCGCGGTGCAGGGCCGCGGCGCGGGCAGCGCTCGGCATGGCAGCCAGCGCGGATTGGGCCCGCCGCGCACGGCGCGCGCAATCGGCCACCAAGGCGATGGGGTCAGCAGCGGGGACAGACACGGGTGCAGTGCTCATGACACGGGCTCTTAGCAGGCCTTGCGCGGGCTGTCAGGCGTGGCGGGCCGTGCGCATCCGCCAGACGGGACACATCTTCAGATTATTGAATTTACAGCAAAACGTGTGTCGGGACCAGCCTTGCAACGGTTCGTCGCATTTCGCTCTCGACTCGGCTTGTCGGCTCAGACTCGATTCGCATCCGGCGTTCTGCGCTGCTAGCCCACCGCCGGGCACATTGTAACAATCAGAAGATTCGGGGCCGCAGTGTCAGATCCAACCACCGCACGTTCGTGGCAGGCTCGCCTCAACGCGTGGTTCCCAGATCGCGAATTCTTCATGCGCTCGCATGGCGAAGTGCGCTTCATCCGGCTGTCCTCGCGGCTGCAAAAGCGCGTTGCCGGAGGCGCTGTTGCCGCGGTGGTCGTGTGGCTCTGCGCGCTTGCGGTGATGGGTTGGAACACCTGGCGCGCCGAAGCCGATCTTGCCTCTTTCGCCGATGAAAAAGCCCGTGTCGCCACGGCGAGCGAACGGCTCGAGGCCTATTCCGGCGATATTGACCGCGTGGTTGCCGATCTGGAAGCGCAGCAGAAGTTCCTCGAACAGATGACGCAGATGCTGCCCGAAGACACGGTGGCAGATGCACCGGATTCAAGCGTGACGGATTCGCGCGCCGAAACCACCGAGACAATCCGCAAGGTCAGCGCTGTCTTCCCCGAAGCGCGCGGGCTTGCCGAGCTGGAAGCGCGCCAGATCGCGCTCGCTGAAAAACTCACCCGCTTCGCCAATGCCCGCGCGCGCCGCGCCGAAGCGGCAATCCGCAAGCTCAATCTCGATCCGCGGTTCCTGACCCGCGAAACCCGCGAGGCGATGGGCGGCCCGTTCGAAGCCCTCACGGATTTGCGCGCCACCGATGCGCTTGATCCGCGCTTTGAAAAGCTCGGCTTCAGCCTCGCGCGCATGGCGGTGCTCGAACGCGCGCTTGAGGGCATCCCGCAGGTCGTTCCGGCCACCATCGCCAGCATCACGTCGGGCTTTGGCTATCGCCGCGATCCCTTCAACGGACGCGGCGCAATGCATGCCGGGCTCGATTTCAAGGGTGCCATCGGCTCGCCGATCTATGCGGCTGCGATGGGCACGGTAAGCTTCGTCGGATGGAAGTCGGGCTATGGCAAAACCGTCGAAATCACCCACGGCAACGGGCTGATGACGCGCTATGCCCACCTTTCGCGCTTTGATGTGAAGCCCGGTCAGGCGGTTGCCGCCGGGGATCGCATCGCCGGCATGGGCAGCACCGGCCGTTCGACGGGGCCGCACCTGCATTTCGAAGTCCGCATCAATGACCGCGCGATCAACCCGCGCCCGTTCCTGGAGGCTGCTCCCGATGTTCTCAAAGAAGCCCGCGGATCAGACCGCACCGGCCCCCTCAACCCCGCGCGCAGCCGGTAAGGCGATGGGCGCGGGCGCAACCTTTTCGGTCATCGGGGCCGATGTGACGATCACCGGCGATATCGTGGCCTCCGCCGATCTTCATATCGATGGCACGATCGAAGGCGATATTCGCTGCGCCTCGCTGGTGCAGGGCGAGGGCAGCGCGATCCACGGCGCGGTGACGGCGGAAAGCGCGCGGCTGGCGGGCACGGTCACCGGCTCGATCACCGCGCGCGAGCTGGTGATCCTCAAAAGCGCCCGCATTGATGGTGATGTCCATTATGATGCGCTCACCATCGAACAAGGCGCACAGGTTGATGGCCGCTTTGCCCCGAACGGGCGCCAGCCGCTCAAGAGCATTGATGGCGGGATCGCCGCTGCCGAATAAGGCCGCGTCCCTGATCTGAACGCCCGGCCGCGCCCGGCCGGGGTTCCCGATTACAGAACTTCGGCGCGCAATGCCTTGCGATCGAGCTTGCCGATGATCGTCTTGGGCAGGCTTTCCCGGATCACGATGGCATCAACCCGTTCGTGCTTGCCGATCCGGGCGTTGAGCCAGTCGCGCAATTCATCCGCGGTGGCCGTCGCCCCCGGCTCGAGCGTGATATAGGCGCGCGGCACTTCGCCGCGATATTCTTCGGGCACGCCGATCACCAGCGCCTCTTTGACCGCCGGGTGCTCAAGGATCACATCCTCAACCACGCTCGGGAACACCTTGAACCCGCCGACCGCGATCATGTCCTTGATGCGGTCAACGATCTCGAGGAACCCGTCTGCATCGACGCGGGCGACATCGCCGGTGCGCAGATAGCGCTTGCCGTCGCGCTCGACGAAGGTGTCAGCATCGGTCTCGGGCCGGTGCCAGTAGCCGCGCATGATCTGCGGGCCGCACACCGCCAATTCGCCCGGCTCGCCTTCGGGGGCAAGCTTGGTGGGGTCTTCCTTGTCGAGCAGGACGATTTCCGTGCCCGGCACCAATTGCCCGATGGTGCCGCGCTTGCGCCTGCCTTCATAGGGGTTCACCGAAACCACGCCCGCACTTTCGGTGAGGCCATAGCCTTCGACCAGCCGCACCCCTGTCACCTCTTCGAAGCGCGCATGGACCGGCGCAGGCATGGGTGCGCCGCCCGAAATGCAAACTTTCAGGCTGGAGAGATCATACTGCGCCAGATCAGGGTGATCGAGGATCGCCTGAAACATTGTCGGCACGCCGGGAAAACCGGTGCAGCGATAGCGCTGGATCGTCTCGAGCACCTGTTTGGTTTCAAAGCGCGGCACCATCGCGATCGAGGCCCCCGCCGCCACGGCGTGATTGAGCAAAGCGGTGTTGGCAAAGACGTGGAAGAACGGCAGCGCGCCCATGAAGACTTCGGTCGAAGGATCAGCGAAAGGATTGATCGCGGCAACCTGCTGCGCGTTGATGCTGAGCTGATCATGGCCGAGCATCGCGCCCTTGGGCCGCCCGGTGGTCCCGCCGGTATATTGCAGCAGGGCGAGATCCTTGTGCGGATCGATTGCGAAGGGCGCAGGCGGTGTGTTGGGTGTCAGCTCCGCCCAGCGGCGCACGTTCGGCCCATAGGCGACATCGGCAATCTGGCTGCGCCGCAGCAGTTTGAGCGCGACGCCCTTCACCCACGGCAGCATCGCGGCGAGTTCGCCCACCACCAGTGTTTCGAGAGCGGAGGTCGCCAGCACCTTGGCCGCGGTGGCATAAAGTTCAGGGACGTTCAGCGTCACCAGCAGGCGCGTGCCCGAATCGGCAACCTGCCAGGCGAGCTCCTCGACCGAATAGAGCGGCGAGAAATTCACCACCACCGCGCCCGCCATCATCGCCCCGTAATAGGCCGAAGCATAGATCGGGACATTGGGCAGAAACAGGCCGACCCGGTCGCCGGGCTTGATCCCTGCGGCCTGCAAGCCCGCGGCAAAGCACCGCGCTTCGCCAAGGATGTCGCTATAGGAATAGGTCCGCCCGAGAAAATGCAGGAACGGCGCGGCGGGCGCCTTGCGCGTGGTGCGCTCCAGCATGGCGGGCAGGGCCATGGCCTCGAAACGCGTCTGATAGGGGGCCGGGTGGTGATAGGGGAGCTTACTTACATCCATGTCAGCAGTTTGACCGAGGTCACCGCCGCGTGCAAGCAAAAGCGGCGCAAATCGCTGGGGATTTGCGCCGCCTGCTTGTGTTGGTGATGGCCAAGGCAGGCCGTGGTCCGGCCCCCTGCCGATCAATCGTCGCTGCGTGACGGGGCGAAACCGCTTTCCGGGTCGATCGGCTGTTCCGCCGCCTCGGCCGCACGGCGCGCCGCCAGCCACGCTTCGGCTTCAGCCTCCTGCGCGGCTTCATTGGCGGCCTTGGCCTGCGCTTCGCGCTCGGCGCGCAGTTCCTCGATCAGCTTCTCGCGATCATTGCGCTCACCCTTTTCGGGCAGCGCTTCCCCGGTCACACCGGCGCGCTTGGCGGCCTTGGCCACCATCGCATCGAGTTCGCGCTGCGAACACAGGCCAAGCGTCACCGGATCCTTGGGCTGGATGTTGGCAATGTTCCAGTGGCTCCGCTCGCGGATCGCGGTGATGGTGTTGCGGGTGGTGCCGATCAGCTTGGAAATCTGCGCGTCCGACACCTCGGGGTGATTGCGGATGATCCAAGCGATGCCATCGGGCTTGTCCTGCCGCTTCGACACCGGGGTATAACGCGGGCCCTTGGTGCGGGTCACTTCAACCGGGGCCTTGTGCATCTTGAGCACATGCGACGGGTCGGCCTGACCTTTCTCGATCTCGGCCTGGGTGAGTTCGCCCGCATGCACCGGATCGCGGCCGGTATACTTGCTGCTGGCAAGATCATCCGCCATCGCCTGCACTTCGAGGATGTGCAGGCCGCAGAATTCGGCGATCTGTTCAAACGACAGCGCGGTGTTGTCCACCAGCCAGGTCGCGGTGGCGTGGGGCATCAGCGGCTTGGGCTGATCCTTGGTGGCCATGGGAAATCTCCGTTCAAAATGTAAAGGGCCGCCCCTCGCGGAGCGGCCTTTGTGTCGCCCAGATAGGCGATCAGCGGCGAATCAGCAAGAAATGGATTCGTTGGGGTTGGAGGTCCGTGCCGTGCCCATGCCCGGCCTGAGATCAAAACGCAGGCGCAGTGGCGAGCGCAACCGCCGCGCCTTCCTCAAGCGCGACCAGACCGCCAAGGAATTGGCGCGTCGCCGCCTCCCAGCTGAAGCGCGCGCCATGCGCGGCGCAGGCAGCCCGATCACAATAGCGCGCGGCATCAATCGCGCGGGCCAGATCATCCGACAGCGCGCCCACCGCATCGGTCACAATATCGAGCGGGCCGGGCACGGGAAAGGCAGCCACCGGCGTGCCGCAGGCCAGCGCCTCGATCATGACCAGCCCGAAGGTGTCCGTGCGGCTGGGGAAGACAAACACATCAGCCCCGGCATAGCAGCCCGCCAGATCGCGCCCGGTGCGCTTGCCGAGGAACACCGCTTGCGGAAACCTCGCAGCCAGTGCCGCGCGCGCCGGGCCATCGCCCACCACCACCTTGGTGCCCGGATAGTCGCAGGCGAGAAAGGCCGCGATATTCTTCTCGACCGCAACCCGTCCGACATACAGCAGGATCGGCCCCGGCAACCCGGCATATTCCGGCGGCGGCGGCGCATCGGGCGAAAAGCAGGCGAGATCGACACCCCGGCCCCAATGCGTGAGCTGGGTCAGGCCCTGTTCGCGCAATTGCGCGCGGATCGTCGCGGTGGCGACCATGATCGTCGTCGCCGGGCGGTGGAACCAGCGGATGTAGGGCCAGAACAGCCGCGCAGGCAGGCCGGTGCGGCGCGCGAGGTAATCGGGAAACTGGGTGTGATAGGCGGTGGTGAAAGGCACTTTGCGGCGCAGGCAATAGGCCCTCGCGGCAAAGCCCAGCGGGCCTTCGGTGGCGATGTGCACCGCATCGGGCTGGATCGCGGCGAGCCGCCGCCCCACCGCGCCGGGCGCGGTGAAGGCAAGGCGGATTTCGGGATAGGTCGGCGCCGGGATCGAGCGATATTGATCGGGCGAAATCACAGTGACGTCATGACCCCAGCCGCGCAGCACCTCGCAAGTGGTCGCAAGCGTGCGCACCACCCCGTTGGTCTGCGGATGCCAGGCATCGGTGATGATCGCGATCGACTGCGGCCCGTGCGTGCTGATCGGCGCCGCGGTCGCATCAAAGGAGAAGGTTGCAGGCCGGTTCACGCCGCCTCACGTTCACGGGTTGGTGCATCCGACGGCGCGGCGAAGGGCGCGCGGCGCTTGATCACGTCGGCCCAGTGCAGGATCTCCATGCGCCCATCATGGTGTTCGACCAGCGCATTGCACCCTTCGACCCAATCGCCATCATTCCAGTATTCGACCGGGCGGCCATTGTGCTGGAAGGTGCGGAACTCCGCGGTGTGGATGTGCCCGCACACGACGCCATCAACCCCGCGCTCACCCGCCGCGCGGGCAACGATTTCCTCGTAGCGGGAAATGAATTCGACCGCGTTTTTGACCTTGTGCTTGGCGGCTTTTGACAGCGACCAATAGGGCTTACCCAGCCAACGGCGCACCGCGTTGACGGTGACATTGAGCTTCATCACCGCGTGGTAGGCATGATCCCCGACGAAGGCGAGCCAGCGGTGCGAGAGCATCACGGCATCGAATTCATCACCATGCAGCACCATCAACCGCCGGCCATCGGCAGTATCGTGGAAGGCCGCACGCCGGATTTCGATCCCCCCGAAATTAAGCCCGGTGAACTGCCGGAACATCTCATCGTGATTGCCGGGGATATAGATGATGCGTGTGCCGCGCTTCGCCCGCTTGAGAATGCGCCACACGATATCATTATGCGCTGCGGGCCAGTAAAACTTCTTCTTGAGCCGCCAGCCATCGATGATGTCGCCGACGAGATACATCACCGCGCTATCAGTGTGGTCGAGAAAATCGATCAGCATCTCGGCATTGCAACCCTTGGTGCCCAGATGGACATCGCTGATCCAGATGGTGCGAAAAGAGTGCCGCTGATGGCCTTCCGGCTCGGGCCGCTGGGGCGCGGCGAGCGGAAAGTTGGCGATATTGGCAAGATCTGCGCGCGGGCCAGGCAGATCGGACAGCATGAAACCGGTCATGGGCAGAGCCTCGGGTGGAATTTGCTCCACCCGCCATAGCGTCCGATTGTTACA
The DNA here is from genome assembly GCF_034653295.1 of Erythrobacter epiphyticus. Classification (NCBI taxonomy): domain Bacteria; kingdom Pseudomonadati; phylum Pseudomonadota; class Alphaproteobacteria; order Sphingomonadales; family Erythrobacteraceae; genus Erythrobacter; species Erythrobacter epiphyticus. The sequence goes on from NZ_JAYEEU010000007.1 coordinate 394,917, forward strand.
GGGGATTCTCAACGGGGTGACTGTTCCGCGTCTTGCGACGCGCGATTGTCACGCCATCGGAACAAAACCGGGCAGCGCCTGGATCCGCGCGATCCACGTCTGGACGTGAGGATATTCGGCAAGCCTGAACCCGCCTTCTTGCGCGACATGGGTGTAGGCGAACAGGGCAATGTCGGCGAGGGTGACAGCATGGCCGCAGAAAAAAGCCCTGTCGGCCAGATGCCCGTCCATCAGCTGCAGCGCTGCGCAACCGGCAAGCCGCTTGGGCATGACCTGCGCGCGCTGTTCATCCGAAAGGCTCGCCTCGCCGAGGATGCTCAGCCAGAAACGCAGCGTGGCGACGTTGGGTTCGTGGCTGTATTGTTCGAAGAACATCCACCGCAGCATATCGGCCTGCGCGAAGCGATCTTCGGGGATCAGCGCGCTGCCATGCGCGAGATACCAGCAAGCGGCGTTGCTTTCGGGAAGGAAGCGCGCGCCCTCGCCCTCTGGTGCCCCCTGCCCGATCTGGAGCACGGGGATGCGACCATTGGCGTTGACCTGCGTGAGAAACTCCGCCGTCCGCGTCTCGCCCCTGGTGATGTCATATTGCCGCGTCGCCAGCGGCAAGCCAAGCAGCGCGGCTGTGAGCTTGATCTTGTAGCAATTGCCGCTGCGCGGATCTTCGTGAAGGATCAGCGCCTCAACCACCCGACACCTCGAGCACGATCTTGCCGATATGCTGGCCTGCTTCCATCCGCGCATGGGCGGCGGTGGCATCGGCCAGCGGGAATACCCGGTCCATCACCGGCGCCAGTTCGCCGCCGGTGAACAGCGACCACGCATTGGCCGCGATCTCGTCGGCCAAGGCGGACTTGAACGCATTGGAACGCGGGCGCAACGTCGATCCCGTCAGGGTCAGGCGGCGGCTCATGATCACCGCCATGTTGAGATTGGCCTCCATGCCGCCCAGCACCGCGATGGTGACATGGCGGCCATCTTCGGCAAGGCACTTGAGATTGCGCGCGACATAATCGCCCGACACCATGTCGAGCACGATATCGACACCCTTGCCGCCGGTATGCGCGCGGATCGCCTCGACGAAATCCTCTGTGCGGTAGTTGATCGCGAGATCCGCACCGATACTGCGCGCGGCGTCGCACTTGGCTTCGTCCCCACAGGTGGCGATCATTTCGAGCCCGAAGGCCTTGCCGAGCATGATCGCCATGGTGCCGATCCCGCTGGTGCCGCCATGCACCAGCACGCGCTCCCCGTCGCGGGCCATGCCGCGCTCGAACAGGTTGTGCCACACGGTGAACAGGGTTTCGGGCAGCGCCGCCGCCTCGGCCAGCGCCATATTCTCGGGCACGGGCAGGCAATGCTGCCACGGCGCCGCGCAATATTCGGCATAACCGCCACCTGGCGTCAAAGCGGCAACCCGCGCGCCGATCATTTCACGCGGCGCTTCGGACCCAACCGCAACCACCTCCCCCGCGACTTCCAGTCCCAGCAGGGGCGATGCACCCGGCGGCGGCGGATAGGCACCGGCGCGTTGCAGGCAATCGGGGCGGTTCACCCCGGCATAGGCGACGCGGATCAGCACATCATCGGGGCGCAGGACGGGTAAGGCAACGCTGCCCGGCGCCAGCACCTCGGGCCCGCCCGGCGCGGTAAAGACCATTGCGCGCATCGTTGCAGGAAGTGACCCTGCGGAATCCCCCACCATCGCGATTTCCCCCTGACCGGCCGAAAGCCCAGCAAGACGCGTGGTTTCAGGCTGATAAGTTAGCGGGGCGCATAACCGTCTCCCCGATTGACAGCAAGCCCGTTCCCTTGCGATGTTGGTGGCTGATGGATGAAAGTGATCTGCCACGGCCAAGAGGCGATGCGGCGAGCCAGCTTGCGAGCGAGGATCTCGGCCCCTATTCGCAGGCAGAACTCGCGGCGCGGATCGCGCAGCTTGAAGCGGAGATCGCACGGGTGAAAGCCCATCGCGACAAGGCGGCGGCCCACCGTGCGGCGGCCGATGCCCTGTTCGGCGGGCCGAAAGCAGGCGCGGGATGATCGCCCGGCACGCTCCTGCCACAATTCGTGCGCATGAAGATTCGCAATCTCGCAAAGCGCGCCCATATCTGATGCCAACCCCTCCCGCCGCTCGAACTCCGCGAGCATCCGCCCTTTTCTGACAGAGGCCAAGCCCATGCCCAGTTTCGCCCAGAATCTTGAACGCACGCTTCACAACGCGCTCGGCAATGCGTCCGAGCGGCGGCACGAATATGCGACGCTCGAGCACCTCCTGCTGGCGTTGATCGATGACGAGGATGCCGCGCAGGTGATGGCCGCCTGCGGCGTCGATCTGGCCGAGCTTGGCGAGGTCGTGAAGCAGTATCTCGATCAGGAATACCAGTCGCTCAAGACCGAGGATGATGCCGATCCGCAGCCGACCGCGGGGTTCCAGCGGGTGATCCAGCGCGCGATCCTGCATGTGCAATCCTCGGGCAAGGACACCGTCACCGGCGCCAATGTGCTCGTCGCGCTCTTTTCCGAGCGCGACAGCTATGCCGTCTATTTCCTCCAGCAGCAGGATATGAGCCGGCTCGATGCGGTAAGCTATATCAGCCACGGCATTGGCAAGGGCGGGCGGCAGATCGATGCGAAGAGCCCGCAGGGCACGGATCAGGCGGCCACCAACAACACCGAGGCCGCCAAGGACAGCGGCAACAAGAAAGAAACCGCGCTCGATCAGTTCACGGTCAACCTCAATGCCAAGGCGGAAGCCGGGAAGATCGATCCGCTGATCGGACGCGGGCCGGAAGTGGATCGCACAATCCAGATCCTGTGCCGCCGTTCCAAGAACAATCCGCTCTATGTCGGCGATCCCGGCGTCGGGAAAACCGCGATTGCCGAAGGCCTCGCGCGCAAGATCGTCGAAGGCGATGTGCCCGAAGTGCTCAAGGAAGCGGTGATCTACTCGCTCGACATGGGCGCCTTGCTGGCGGGCACCCGCTATCGCGGCGACTTTGAAGAGCGATTGAAGCAGGTCGTCTCCGAGCTGGAACAGATGCCGCATGCGGTGCTGTTCATCGACGAAATCCACACCGTGATCGGCGCGGGCGCAACCAGCGGCGGGGCGATGGATGCCTCGAACCTCTTGAAGCCCGCGCTGTCGAGCGGGGCGATCCGCTGCATCGGTTCGACGACCTACAAGGAATTCCGCAACCACTTCGAAAAGGATCGCGCGCTGCTGCGCCGCTTCCAGAAGATCGACGTGAACGAGCCCACCATCGAGGACACCATCGCGATCCTCAAGGGGCTGCGGACCGCCTTCGAGGAACACCACAAGGTCAAGTACACGCCCGACGCGATCAAGACCGCGGTCGAGCTGTCGGCCCGCTACATCAATGACCGCAAACTGCCCGACAAGGCGATCGACGTGATCGACGAAGTCGGCGCGATGCAGATGCTGGTGCCGCCGAGCCGCCGCAAGAAGACCATCACCGCGCGCGAGATCGAACAGGTCATCGCGACGATGGCGCGCATCCCTCCGAAGTCGGTCAGCAAGGACGACAAGAAAGCGCTCGAAAACCTCGAACGCGATCTCAAGCACGTCGTCTTCGGGCAGGACGAGGCCATCACCCGCCTCGCCACCGCGATGAAGCTGAGCCGTGCGGGCCTGCGCGATCCCGACAAGCCAATCGGCTCTTTCCTGTTCTCCGGCCCCACCGGCGTCGGCAAGACCGAAGTCGCGCGCCAGCTCGCCACCATCATGGGGATCGAGCTCAAGCGCTTTGACATGTCGGAATATATGGAGCGCCACTCGGTCTCCCGCCTGATCGGCGCGCCTCCGGGCTATGTCGGCTATGATCAGGGCGGTCTGCTCACCGATGCGGTCGATCAGAACCCGCATTGCGTGCTGCTGCTCGACGAGATCGAGAAAGCCCACCCCGATCTGTTCAACATCCTGTTGCAGGTGATGGATAATGGCCGCCTCACCGATCACCACGGCAAGACGGTCGATTTCCGCAATGTCGTGCTGATCATGACGACCAACGCGGGCGCATCGGACATGGCGCGCCAAGGCATCGGTTTCGGCGATGTGTCGAAGGAAGATGCGGGCGATGAAGCGGTGAAGAAGATGTTCACCCCCGAATTCCGCAACCGCCTCGATGCGATCGTGCCGTTCAGCTATCTCGGCCGTTCGACAGTGGCGCGGGTGGTCGACAAGTTCATCCTCCAGCTCGAACTGCAACTGGCCGAACAGAACGTCCACATCCAGTTTGATAGCGACGCGCGGGCATGGCTCGCCGACAAGGGCTATGACAAGCTCTACGGCGCGCGCCCGATGGGCCGCCTCATTCAGGAGAAGATCAAGCAGCCGCTCGCCGAAGAACTGCTGTTCGGCAAGCTCGTCGATGGCGGCGAGGTGCATGTCAGCATCAAGGATGGCAAGCCGGTGTTCGAACTGACTCCGGCCCCGCCCAAGGTGAAGGTCAAGCGCAAGCCGCCCGCCAGGAAGAAGTCCGCGGCGAAGAAGCCGGCTCCGGAAACCGACGAGGGCTGAGGCAGGCAAAAACACATTCGGGGCGCGGGAGAGGAACCTCTCTCGCGCCCTTTTTGTTAAGTGCACCATGACCGCCCCCTTCTCCTGGGTCCGGCCCGAACCGTGGGGCATCCACATCGCGCCCGCCGATGTGTGGATCGATCCCGCGCGGGCTGTCCCCAAGGCGCTGGTCACCCATGGCCATGCCGATCACGCGCGCGGCGGGCATGGCGAGACCATCGCGACGCCCGCGACACTAGCGATCATGAAGTTGCGCTACGCGACTTCGGATGGTGCGGTGCCGGTGGAGTATGGGGAGAGCATCGGCCTAGGCGGCGGCGTTACCGCGACCTTCCTGCCTGCAGGCCATGTGCTCGGCTCGGCGCAGATCCTGCTCGAACACGCGGGTGAGCGGGTGATCATCACCGGCGATTACAAGCGCGCGCCCGACCCGACCTGCGCCCCCTTTGCCGTCACGCCCTGCGACATCTTCATTACCGAGGCGACCTTCGGCCTCCCTGTCTTCACCCATCCCCCCATCGAGGAGGAGATTGGCAAGCTGCTCGCCGCGCGCGCCGCCAATCCCGATTCCGCCATCCTCCTCGGCGCCTATGCACTCGGCAAGGCACAGCGGGTGATCGCGGAATTGCGCGCCGCCGGGCACAGCGACACGATCTGGCTCCACGGCGCGATGGAGAAGATGTGTCGCCTCTATGAAGAGCACGGCATTGCACTCGGCGATCTCAAGCTGGTGAGCGATGCGGGCAAGGACGATCTGCGCGGCGCCATCGTGATCGCGCCGCCCGCCGCGCTCAATGATCGCTGGAGCCGCCGCCTCCCCAATCCTGTCACCGCGATGGCAAGCGGGTGGATGCGGGTGCGCGGCCGCGCCCGCCAGCGCGGGGTCGAACTGCCGCTGGTGATTTCCGATCATGCCGATTGGAACGAACTCACCCGGACCATCGCCGACGTGAACCCGCAGGAAACCTGGATCACCCATGGCCGCGAGGAAGCGCTGCTGCGCTGGTGCGATCTCTCCCAACGCCGCGCCCGCGCGCTCGCGCTGGTCGGCTACGAGGACGAGGATGACTGATGGAGGACTTCGCCGCCCTCCTCGATGCGCTGGTCTATACCACCAGCCGCAACCGCAAGCTGGCGCTGATCGCGGATTATCTGCGCGCCGCGCCCGATCCGGATCGCGGTTGGGCGATGGCGGCGCTTACCGAAAGTCTCGATTTTCCCGCTGTCAAATCCTCCACCATCAAGGCGCTGATGATGGAGCGGGTCGATCCGCTGCTGTGGCAGCTTTCGCGCGATTTCGTCGGCGATACGGCGGAAACGGCAAGCCTGCTCTGGCCCGAACCGCAGGACGCCGCGCCCCAGCCGCCTGCATCACTCAGCGATGTGGTGGCCCAGCTTTCCGCGCTCACCCGGGCAAGCGCGCCGACCCAGCTTGCCCAATTGTTCGACCGGCTCGATGCCAAGGGCCGGTTTGCCGTGATCAAGCTGGCGACCGGCGGCATGCGGATCGGGGTATCCGCACGGCTTGCCAAAACCGGGTTCGCGCAGGCTTTCGACGTCAATGTCGAGGAGGTCGAGGAATATTGGCACGCGCTCACGCCGCCTTATGCCGATCTGTTCGCATGGGCCGCGAAGGGCGGCCCTGCGCCCGATCTGGCGGGCAAGCCGCGCTTCCGCCCCTTCATGCTCGCGCACCCGCTGGAAGAGAGTTCGGTTGATCTCGGCGATTACGCCACCGAATGGAAGTGGGATGGCATCCGCGTGCAACTCGTGCGCGCCGGGGATGAAACGCGAATATATTCGCGCTCGGGCGATGATATCTCCGCGACCTTCCCCGAATTGCTCAACCAATTGCCGTTCGAGGCGGTGCTCGATGGCGAATTGCTGGTGCGGGGCTCGGCGCAGGGCGGCGAAACAGGCGGCGCGGCCAGCTTCAACGCGCTGCAACAGCGGCTGGGGCGCAAGAACGTCTCGGCCAAGCTGCTGCGGGACTATCCCGCTTTCGTGCGGCTCTATGACGTCTTGCTGGCAGATGGCCGCGATTGGCGCGCGCACCCGTGGAAGTTGCGCCGCGCAACTCTCGAAGCGTTGATGCCGCGCCTGCCTGCGAGCCATTTCGATCTGTCCGCGCTGGTCGAAGCGCCCGATTTCGCCAGCCTTGCCGCGATCCGCGAGACCGCGCGCGATGAAGCGATCGAGGGCCTGATGCTCAAGCATCGGGAAAGCCCCTATGTGGCGGGGCGCAAGGCGGCGCTGTGGTACAAGTGGAAGCGCGATCCGCTGCTGGTGGATTGCGTGCTGATGTATGCCCAGCGCGGCAGCGGCAAGCGATCGAGCTTCTATTCGGATTACACCTTCGGCTGCTGGACCGGCGATCCCGAGGCAGGCGGTGAATTGCTCCCCGTGGGCAAGGCCTATTCGGGCTTTACCGATGCCGAGCTGAAGGAGCTGGATCGCCATGTCCGCCAGCACACCATCGCCCGCTTCGGCCCGGTGCGCGAGGTGGAACGGCGGCTGGTGTTCGAAGTGGCGTTCGATTCGGTCCACACGAGCAAGCGCCACAAATCAGGGCTCGCCATGCGCTTCCCCCGAATTCACCGCATCCGCTGGGACAAGCCCGCGCACGAGGCCGACCGGATCGCGAGCCTTCGTGCGCTCATCAAAGATTAGCTGATCCTCGGCGTTGATCCTGTGCGGGCCGATGCCGATTGCTAAAGCCCTGCGCGGCCCCTACCTCCGCCGCACACAACGGGAGACTCGTCCATGTCCTATGCCACCGCCGCGCTTGCCACCTATGCCCATCTGCTCGACACGCTCGATCACCTCATCACTAAGGGGGAAGCCCACGAAAAGGGCGAAGCGCTGCTCCAGGCCCGGCTGGCGGAGGACATGTTCCCGCTCCACACCCAGATCCGCTTCACCATCACGCAGGTGCTCGTCACGCTCAACCGGCTGGGCAACCGCGCGATGACGACCGATGACAGCGACATTGCCAGCTTCGCCGAAGCCCATGCGCGCATCGCCAAGGCGCGCGAACAGGTGGCCGCGACGGATCCGGCAAGCTGGCCCGCGGCGGGCGACACGGTGGAATTCGATCTGCCCAACGGCATGGCCTTTGCGATGCAGGCGCATGAATATTGCCGCGATTGGGCGACTTCGCAGTGCTATTTCCACCTGATGGCGGCCTATATGATCCTGCGTGCCGAAGGGGTGGCAATCGGCAAGGCCGATTACCTGCCCTATGTGACGCAATATCTGCGCAAGCCTGCGGCGGCTTAATCCGCTGCGGCTGCGGCCACGGCGGCGGCGTGATGCTTGGCGTTCTCGGCATAGTGCATCACGCCAACACGCATGCCGGCAATCGCGGCGTCCGACAGGTCCTTCATCTTCACCGCCGGGCGTCCGCCCCACAGCTCGCGCTCGCCCATCACCTTGCGCTCGGTCAGCATCGCGCCTGCGGCCAGCATGGCGTCGGAACCGATCACGGCCTTGTTCATGACAATCGCGCCGAGGCCGACAAAACCGCGATCATGGATGGTGCAGCCGTGGACCGTCGCCATGTGGCCGATCAGCACATCATCGCCGATCAGCAGCGGACACCCTTCCTCGTCGCCGGGGCGCGGCGGATCGCAATGCAGCACGCTGCCATCCTGCACATTGGTGCGCTCCCCGATGCGGATGGTGTAAACGTCCGCACGCACCACGCAATTGTACCAGATCGAGCTGCCCGCCCCGATCACCACATCGCCGATGATCACCGCGCCGGGCGCGATGAAAGCCGTGTCGTGGATCTGCGGCGTCTTGCCGTGTATCGCAATGATATGGGCACCGGGAAAGCGCGGATCCTTGCTCATGATGTCGCCTTGTTCGGTTTCGCCCACTCCGCACGGGTGATCGCATACTGGATGGTGGGTGTTTCTTCAGGGGGGTCTTCGGGATTGCAGAAGGCGAGGTCGTCCCGCCGCGTCATGCCGAGCTTTTCCATCAGCCGCCAACTGCCTTCATTGGCATGGCAAGTCATCGCCACGATGTGCGGCGCATCATGGGTGCCAAAGCCCCAGTCGACCACGGCGCGCATCGCTTCATAGGCATAGCCCATGCGCCAGCGATCCTCGCGCACCAGCCAGCCGATCTCGTGATCGCCCGGATTGGGAGCAAGCGGATGCGCGATCCGGCGCAGCCCGCAATGGCCGACCAGCGCGCCACTCGCCTTCTCGATCATAATCATGAAGCCGAAGCCTTCGCGCGCAAAGCCTTCGCGCGACGCCGCATGCTTGGCCGCGATCACCGCACGCGGCTGCACGCCGCCAAGCCAGCGCATCACCGCGGGCGTGTTGAGCACCGCCATGTGAACATCAAGATCGTCTTCGCCGATCTGGCGCAGCACCAGCCGCGCCGTTTCCAGCACGGTGTCAGCCATGGAGCAGGCGCGCAGCGTGCGGCGCATGATAAGTCAGGATGCCGCTCGCCCCGGCCCGCTTGAAGGCGAGCAGGGTTTCGAGCACCAGCGCATCGCGATCGCCTGCCCCCGCTGCGGCGGCGGCTTCGATCATCGCATATTCGCCGCTCACCTGATAGGCGAAGACGGGGACCGCGAATTCATCCTTCACCCGCCGCACGATATCGAGATAGGCCAGCCCTGGCTTCACCATCACGCTGTCGGCGCCCTCGGCGAGATCAAGCGCGACTTCGCGCAGCGCCTCATCGCCGTTGGCCGGGTCCATCTGATAGGTCTTCTTGTCGCCTTTCAGCAGGCCGCCGCTGCCCACCGCATCGCGGAACGGGCCGTAGAAGGCGCTGGCATATTTCGCGGCGTAGGACATGATCTGGACATTGGGAAAGCCGTTCATTTCCAGGGCCTGACGGATCGCGTGGATGCGGCCGTCCATCATATCCGAAGGGGCGATGATATCCGCACCCGCACGCGCCTGATTGACAGCCTGATCGACCAGCGCGGCGACGGTTTCGTCATTCAACACATAGCCCGCTTCGTCGACCAGCCCATCCTGCCCGTGCGAGGTATAGGGATCGAGCGCCACATCGGTGAGCACCCCGAGGGTGTCGCCGCAGGCGGCCTTGATCGCACGGATCGCACGGCACATCAGGTTATCGGGATTATGCGCTTCCGCGCCATCGGCGCTGCGCAAGTCATGCGGCGTGTTCGGAAACAGCGCCACCACCGGGATGCCCAGCGCGACCGCCTCCTGCGCGCGCGCGACAATCAGATCGACCGACCAGCGCGAGACACCGGGCAAGCTGGCGATCGGCTCTTCCACCCCTTCGCCCGAGGTGATGAACAGCGGCCAGATCAGATCGGCCGGGGTGAGGATGTTTTCACGGTGAAGCGTGCGGCTCCACGCGCTCGCACGGGTGCGGCGCAGGCGGGTCAAAGGGTAATTGCCAGTCATGCGATGCGGTGTAGGCGCATTCGCGCGCGTCCGACAAGAGGCCAGACCCTATCCTTGCGGGATCGGCTGCGCCCCGCGCGCCAGCAGATCAACCTTCTCGATCTCGCGCGTCGGCTCTTTGCGTTCGGTCGGCAGCGGGGCCATATCCGCCAGCGCCGCGCCGACCTCGACCTGCTTCAATTCCTGCAAGCGGCGGCGGAAATCAGCCAGCTCGGCGCCCGAAAGCTGCGCGCGGGTGACGAATTGCACGCTCGCCGGATTGATCGCCCGCCCGCCGCGATACATCTCGTAATGGAGATGCGGCCCGGTCGAGAGCCCGGTCGATCCGACATAGCCGATCACCTGCCCGCGTTTGACCGCTTGGCCGCGGGCCACCGCCATCCGGCTCATATGGCAGTAGCGGGTGGACAGGCCATCGCCATGCTCAAGCCGCACCGCGATACCGCAACCGCCGGCACGCCCTGCTGCGCTCACCCGCCCGTCTGTTACCGCCACGATCGGGGTGCCATGGTTAGCCTTGAAATCCAGCCCTTCGTGCATCCGGCGATAGCCCAGGATCGGATGCCGCCGCATCCCGAAGCCCGAAGTCGTCGGGCCGGGCACCGGGGCCAGCAGCCCGCGGCGTTGTTCGCCCACGCCCGAAGCCTCGAAGAAGCGGCCCTCACGGCCCCAGCGCAGCAACTGGGTCTTCGGCTTCCCGCCGCGATCGATCCCGGCATAAAGCAGCTTGCCGGCCTGTCGTTCGCCCGTGGCCGCGCGGCGATATTCGAGAATGATATCGAATTCGTCTGACGGGCGGGTATCGCGCGACAGATCGATCTGATCGTTGAGCGCGCGCAGATAATCCTGCGCGGCCGAGCCCGGGACACCCGCCTGCCGCATCGAACGATAGAGGCTGTTCCCGATCGGGCCGCGCAACCGCAGCGGGGTATCATCAACGCGGATCACATTCCGCTGCAGCGCAAGCGGCCCGGCGCGCAGCGGCGCGGCGCCTTCGGCAGCAGGCTGAACCAGCGGCCGGGCAATCTCCAATTCAAGATCGAACCGCGCGCGAAACGCCAGCTTGTCGAGCGGGCGGGGCGCGTTGGGCCCGGGGCGGCGGCCAAGCACCACATCCATCTGTGTGCCGGGGGTGATCTCCGACAGCGGCATGACCTGCCCGACCAGCCCGGCAACCTGCGCACTATCATCCCCCGAAACCCCGGCACGGCGCAGCATCGAGGCAAAGCTGTCGCCGGGGGCCAGTGTCATCACCAGCTGGATCTGCGGGCGTTCGGGCGCGCTTGTGAGCGGGATGACCTGCGCGGTCGGCCCCATGCGGCGGCCGCTATCCGCCCCGAAGGCTAGCGGGGTGATCATCTGGCTGCGGAATTCATCGCGGATTGCAGGGCTTTCCGGCATGGCAGAGGAAGCCTCAAGCGGGGCGAATTCCGGCCAGAAGGCAAAGGCGAAGGCCCCCAGTGCCAGCATCGTGGCAAGGCCGCGAAACCAGCGGCGGCTGCCGATGTCTTCGGCGAGATCCGGGGCAAGATCGAGCCCGGCAAGCCAATGTTCGGCGTCAAGACGCCATTCTTCATAGCGATCGCCAAGGGTGCGGGCACGGGCAAGCACCTTGCGAGTCATATCCTGCGGGGCCGCGAGCGCCGCCGCGCTCTGCAACGCGGCGACATCACGCTCCGCATAGCGCTCGGCCAGCGGCGCGGCGCTGATGGCCTCGTCGAGCGGCGTTTCAGCCAGATTTCGCGGATATTCCAACACGTCTGTCCCGCAATTCCCCGTACATGCGGCGTAAGCGTGCACCTCATGCCCGCTTTTCCTGCCGGAACAAAGTAAAGTTCGCATTAACCATCGGCCAAGTGATTGCTGATCGCGGCAAGCCGTTGCGAGGCGCTGTGCAGGACAGGTTTGCAGCCCCTTGCCCGCCTTGGGCAAGCCTGACACAACCCACAATGTGACCTTTCCAGCCAGCCATCACCCCGCGAGGGTCGCGCCGGGCGATGAGCGGGTGCGTGCCGTGCTCGGGCCGACCAACACCGGCAAGACCCACCTCGCGATCGAGCGGATGTGCGCCCATTCCTCGGGCGTGATGGGCTTTCCGCTGCGGTTGCTGGCGCGCGAAGTCTATGACCGGGTGCGCAAGATCAAGGGCGACAAGCAGGTCGCGCTGATCACCGGCGAGGAGCGGATCGAACCGCCCGAAGCGCGCTATTTCCTGTGCACCGCCGAAGCCATGCCGCGCGTTGCGGGCGAGCATGCCTTTGTGGCGCTCGATGAAGCCCAGCTTGGGGCCGATCCCGAACGCGGCCACATCTTCACCGATCGCCTGCTCCATGCCCGCGGGCGCGAGGAAACGATGCTGCTCGGTTCAGCCACGCTCGAGCCGATTGTCAAAGCGCTGATACCGCGTGCCGAAATCGTCACCCGGCCGCGTTTTTCGACATTGAGCCATGCCGGCAGCGTCAAGCTCTCGCGCCTGCCGCCGCGCAGCGCGATTGTCGCCTTCTCGGTCGAGCAGGTCTACGCCATGGCCGAAGCGCTGCGGCGCTTTCGCGGCGGCGCGGCGGTGGTGATGGGCGCGCTGTCGCCGGAAACCCGCAACAAGCAGGTCGCCCTGTTCCAGTCGGGCGAGGTCGATTACATCGTCGCCACCGATGCCATCGGCATGGGCCTGAACCTCGATCTCGATCATGTCGCCTTTGCCGCGCTCTCGAAGTTTGACGGGCAGCGCCAGCGGCGACTGACCCCGGCGGAAATGGCGCAGATCGCCGGGCGTGCCGGGCGGCACCAGCGCGATGGCACCTTCGGCACGCTGTCGGGGATGGGTGCGCGGAACGGGCGCGGGGGGGAAGCGCTCGAATTTTCCGAAGAAGAAATCTACGCCATCGAGGAACACAGATTCGCGCCGCTCACGCACCTGTTCTGGCGCGAGGCCGAGCCGCGTTACGATTCGCTCGCCGCGCTGATTGCCGATCTCGAATCCAAGCCCGATGCGGCGATGCTGCGCCCCGCCCCGCAAGCGATTGATCTGGCCGTGCTCAAACGGCTCGCCGAAGAGCCCTTCGCGCAGGATATTCGCGGGCTGGCGCGCGTGCGGCGCTTCTGGGAGGCGTGCTCGCTTCCCGATTTCCGCCAGCTCGGGGTTGATCCCCATGCGCGCTTCGTCGCGCGGCTGTGGCAGGATCTGCGCGGCGGCTATCTCGGCGCGGATTTCGTCGCGGCGCGCATTGCCGAGCTCGATCGCACCCAGGGGGATATTGATACGCTGCAAGGAAGGATAGCCGCGATCCGATCTTGGGCCTATATCTGCCAGCGGCCCGATTGGGTGCTGGCGCGTGACGAGATGGCGGCTCGCGCCCGCGCGGTCGAAGCCCGGCTGTCCGATGCACTCCACGCACGGCTGACCGAAAGATTTGTGAACCGAAGGACGACACTCTTGATGAAATCGCTTGGGGCCGATGCCAGCCTGTTGCCGGTCGCGCTTGAAGAGGATGGCAGCCTGACTGTCGAAGGCGAAGTGATCGGCCGGCTCGATGGGCTGCGCTTCACCGTCGATCCCGCAGCGGGCGTGGCGGATCGGCGGATGCTGCTTGCCGCGGGCGAGAAGGCGCTGCCGGGCCTGCTCGCCGAGCGGGTGGCGTGGCTGCTCAGCGAAGGGCGTGCCGAGCTGGCAATCGGCGGCGGCGCGGTGCGCTGGCAAGGTCAGGGGCAAGGCCGCGCGCTGGCAGAGATCCGCTTTGCCGGCAGCAATATGCCGGGCGATTTCGGCACGCCGCGTCTCACCCTCACCCGCGACTGTGCGCTGCTGAACGAGGCCAGCCGCGCCCAGCTTGAAGCCGGGCTGGCAGCGTGGCTGGACGAACAGCTCGCCCCGCTCGAACCGCTGCGCAAGCTCGCCGAGGCGGCGCGCGATCCGGCTGCGGGCACAGAAGCGCGCGCGCTGCTGATTGCGCTGATCGAAGCGCGGGGGGTGATTTCCCGCGAGGAAGCGGGCCTGCAACACCTCCCCAAGGAAGCCCGCCCGTTCCTGCGCAAGCTGGGGGTGACTTTCGGCGCGCTCGATATCTTTGCCGCGCCCTTGCTCAAGCCCGCGCCGCGCCGCCTGTTGCATGCGCTCGGGCTCGATCTGCGCCCGCTCAACGAAGCGATGCTGTCGGTGCTGGCCGAAGGCAGCTGGCCCAAGGGGCGGCTGCCCGCAGGCTACCGGCTGGCGGGCGATCAGGCGATCCGCGTCGATCTGGCGGAGAAGATTTTCCGCGCCGCTTTCGAAGCCCGCGCGGCAAAGCCCGATGCCGCGCAGTTCCGGCTTGATCTCAGCCTGCCGGTCTCGATCGGCCTGACCGACGAGAACGCCCGCCGCCTGCTCGGCAGCGCGGGCTTCCGCTTTGATCGTGCCCGGCCCCTGCCCGAAGGCGCGCAAGGCGCACCCGCACCCGATCGCTGGAGCTGGCGTCCGCGCCGGCAAGGGGGGCGAACAGGAGAAGGCCCCGCAGCGCGCGCACCCCATAACCGCGCCAAGGGCAAACCCGCCCCGCGCGGCAAGCCCCATGGCAAGCCGCAACCGCGCGCACCCCAGCCGCGCCAAGCCGAAACCGGCCCGGCGCGCGCAGGCGGCGCCTTTGATGCCCTGGCAGACCTTCTCAAACGATGACAGGCGCGCCCGGCGCTCCTCCACCCACGGCCCTGCGGCTTGATCGGCTGCTGGTTTACCTGCGTTTCGCCAAGACCCGATCCGCCGCCAATGCGCTGATCGCCGCCCACGCGGTGCGGCGCAATCGACAGCCGGTGCGCCGCGCCAACGAACCGGTGCGGGTCGGCGATGTGCTGACCATCGCACTCGCAGCGGGTGTGCGGGTGTGCGAGATCACCGCCCTGCCAGCCCGGCGCGGCTCACCCGCAGAGGCGCAAAGCCATTATCGCGAGATTGATCTTGCGCTTTCGGGCATTACCAATCTTGACTCTGGCAATCTTGACCCCATTGAGCAAAAGGCCCTAGCAGCGCCCCTCCCGGAGCGCGGCTGACCGCCCATTCCGCTTTTCGAACGCTTCGCAGAAAGAGCCGCAATGACCTATGTCGTGACCGAAGACTGCATCAAGTGCAAATATACCGACTGTGTGGAAGTGTGCCCGGTCGATTGCTTCTACGAAGGCGAGAACATGCTGGTGATCAATCCCAGCGAATGCATCGATTGCGGCGTGTGCGAGCCGGAATGCCCGGCCGAAGCGATTCTCCCCGATACCGAGGACGGGCTGGAAAAGTGGCTTGAACTCAACACCAAATATTCCGCGCTCTGGCCGAATATCACCAGCCAGAAGGCGCCGCCCGAAGATGCCGATACGCACAAGGGCGAAAAGGACAAGTTCGAGAAATATTTCAGCACCGAACCCGGCGAAGGCGACTGAGTCGCCGCAGGGCCGCACCTATCTGCGAACCTTCGCAGGTCTGCAGAACGGGTGACTCGCAATTTTGCTGTCAGTGTGTTATATAATACGCAACCGCGCCGGCAGTGCCGCGCGTAGGTGTCGATAACCAGAAAGGCCGCGCACCAGCAAACCTCTATCCGGACACGATTTCCCGGTGTTGGATCCGCCCCCTCGGATGCTGCGCCGTCAGGGTATTTGTCCGCTCTCATGCTGGTAGCAAGGCTGCAGAAAGGAACTCGCATGGCAAGCGTCGCAAACGCATTCACGGTTGGTGATTACGTTGTTTACCCCAAGCACGGCGTAGGACGGGTGATCGAACTCCAGAGCGAAGAAATCGCCGGGATGAAGCTCGAACTCTATGTCCTTCGGTTCGAAAAAGAACGCATGACCTTGCGAGTGCCGGTGAACAAGGTCGAATCGATCGGGATGCGCAAGCTGTCTTCGGACAAGACGCTCAAGCAGGCGATGGAAACCCTCAAGGGCAAGCCCAAGGTCAAGCGCACCATGTGGTCGCGCCGTGCGCAGGAATATGAAGCCAAGATCAATTCGGGCGATCTCGTCTCGATTGCCGAAGTGACCCGCGATCTGTTCCGCCCGGAAGACCAGCCCGAGCAGTCCTATTCGGAACGGCAGATCTTCGAAGCCGCCTCGAGCCGCCTCGCACGCGAACTCGCCGCGATGGAAGAAACCGACGAGCCGACCGCGCTCAACAAGATCCTCGATGTGCTGCGCGAACACGCGCCGCAATATTACGAGACCAGCGAAGAAGGCTGAGACCTTCCTCCCATCTCCGGATACCAAAGGGCTGCCCCACCGGGCGGCCCTTTTTGGTTTGGAATTCCGGCCACTTGAATCCCCCACCCTAGTGTATTATATCGCCAACACACATGAGGTGGTGAGGAGTTTCGTGATGCGATTCGAACGGTTCCTGAAAAGCATGGCCCCGCTGGTGATGATGGGCATGGGCGTCAGCCTTGCCGGATGCGACGGGGTTTCGGTCAATGTGGGCGACAGCGAAGGCGTGCCCTTGGCCGAGCTTGATCTGTCCGGGCCAGTGCCGACCCGCATCGCGCTGGGATCGGGCGACAAGGTGATCCTCACCGAAGGCGATCAGCTCGCCATCACCATCGAAGGCGATGACGCCGCGAAAGAAGATCTGCGCTTCGTGCGCGACAAGGATCTGCTCGGCATTGCACGCAAGTCGGGCCTCTTCAACAAGGACACTGCGCCCGCCACGATCCGCGTGACGATGGCCCCGCCGAGCGAGCTGATGATCGGGGGCAGCGGCACGATCGAGGCGCAATCGCTCGACCCCAACGCCACTTTAGCCATTGGCGGCAGCGGCACGATCAACTTCGCGCGGTTCATCGGCGAATGGCTCGAAATCAGCATTGGTGGCAGCGGCAATGTGAAGGGCGGCGGCACGGCCAAGCAGCTTGAAATCAACATCGGCGGCAAGGGCAAGGTCGATCTCGCCGGGCTCAAGACCGACCGCGGCGAAGTCTCGATCGGCGGCAGCGGCGATGTTGCCTTCGCCTCGGATGGCGAAGTGGAAGCCAACATCGCTGGCTCGGGCACCGTCAAGGTGACGGGCCGCGCCAAGTGCACCACCAACAGCTTCGGCTCGGGCAAACTGATCTGCGAACCCGCCGCCGAACCGCAGGAACCCGCGCCCGCAGCCGCGCAATAGGGTTTGCCTTTTCATAAGGGGTGCGCGTAGGATCATGCCCATGCGCACCCCCCACCTTCTCGCTGTCGCCCTCGCCGCGCTGGCCTTGCAGGGCTGTCTCGCCAAAGCCGCCGTGGGTGCGGTGACCTTACCGGTCAAGGTTGCCAGCCGCGGGGTCGATCTTGCCACCGAAAGCCAGTCCGAAGCGGACGAGAAGCGCGGCCGCGAGATCCGCAAGCGCGAGGAAAAGCTCGGCGCCCTCCAGCGCGATTATGACAAGGCGATGCAGCGCTGCGGCGATGGGGACGATGTGGCGTGCGAACGCGCCCAGGCGGCCCGGGCCGAGATGAAAGCGCTGATGCCGGGCGTCCCGGTCGAACCGGAACGCTGAGCGCGGCTAGGCCGCCGCCCGCCGCAGCCGATCATTGATGGCAAGGCCGATCCCCGCGTTCGGCACCGGGGCAACTGCGATGCGCGGCTGCACAGCCTTCGCCCCTTCGTGCAGGCAGGCATAGAGCCGCGCCGCAGCCTCGGCGAGATCGCCTGTGGCTGACAGCGTGACGTCACCGGCAACCGGCCCGAACCCGATCAGGAATTCATCGGCCTCTGCCGCTTGCGCATCAAGCCGCACCGGCTTGCCCGGCGCGTAATGGCTGGCAAGCTGGCCCGGGGCCTCGATCGCGCCGCTGGCCGGGGCCTGCGCCTCGATCAGCACCGGGCCGGGGCGCAGTTCCTCGATCCGGCCATCCGCCCGCAGGGCCACGATGGTGGATTCCACCCCGGCAGCACAGGGACCACCATCGAGCACCATGTCGATCCGCCCTTCGAGCGAGGCAAGCACGTGGGCCGCGGTGGTCGGGCTAATGAAGCCTGATCGGTTCGCCGAAGGCGCAGCGAGCGGGAAATCAACCTTTTCGAGCAAGGCGCGCATCACCGAGTGCGCCGGGGCACGCAACGCCACGGTTGGCAAGCCTGCCGTCACGGCGTCCGCCAGCATCGCATCGGCACGGCGCGGCAACACCAGCGTGAGCGGGCCGGGCCAGTATCGGGCCATCAGATCGCGCGCCGGATCGGTCAGCACCGCATAGCGCTCGGCCTGTTCCGCGCCCGAGACGTGCACGATCAGCGGGTTGAAATCCGGACGGCCCTTGGCGGCATAGATTTTCGCCACGGCGGCGGGCGAATCCGCGCGGGCAGCGAGGCCGTAAACCGTCTCAGTCGGCACCGCGACAAGCCCCCCTGATTCGAGGCAGAGCGCCGCCCGCGCGATCCCCGCAGCGTCGGCCGCCAGCACTTCCGTAACGTTCTTGCCGCTCATGCCAAGGCGCTATATTCAAAGCCGTCCGCTGCCAAGTAAGGATGTAACACCCCCGTGAACGCCTATACCCCTCCCACCGCCGACCAGCTGCTCGCCATCCGCGTCAATGCCGGGATTGAAGAGCTCGCGCAGAGCGAGAAATTCGCTCACGCCGAAGCCGATCTGGTCGAAGCGATTGTCGAAGGCGTCGGACAATTTGCAGCCGGGGAATTCGCTCCGCTCAACCGCATTGGCGATCTCGAAGGCGCGCGGCTTGAAAACGGCGTGGTCCGCCTGCCGGACGGGTTCGAAAGCGCTTACAAGGCCTATGTCGAACAAGGCTGGAATGCGATTGCCAGCCCGGCCGAATTCGGCGGGCAAGGCATGCCCTTCACCCTCGCGTGCAACGTGTTGGAAAACCTCGGCGCGGCGAACATGGCCTTCACCCTGCTGCCGATGCTTTCAGTAGGCGCGATCGAGGCGCTCGAACATCACGGCACGAAAGATCAGCAGGCGAAATATCTGCCCAAGCTGGTGAGCGGCGCATGGTCCGGCACCATGAACCTGACCGAGCCGGCCGCGGGCAGCGATGTCGGCGCCTTGCGCTCGACCGCAGAGCCCATCGAAAGCGGCCCACATACGGGCAAGTACCGGATCACCGGCCAGAAGATCTACATCACCTGGGGCGAGCATGATCTGGCGGAGAACATCATCCACCTCGTCCTCGCCCGCCTGCCCGGCGCGCCCGAAGGTTCGCGCGGGATCAGCCTGTTCGTGGTGCCCAAATATCATGTGAATGATGATGGCAGCCTCGGCCCGAAGAATGATCTGCGCTGTGTCAGCCTTGAGCACAAGCTCGGCATCAATGCCTCGCCCACCTGTGTGATGAGCTATGGCGACAATGGCGCGTGCATCGGGGAACTGGTCGGCCAGCCCAACAAGGGTCTCGCTGCGATGTTCACGATGATGAACAATGCGCGCATCAATGTTGGCAACCAGGGGGCGCAGATCGCCGAACGCGCGACCCAGCAAGCGCTCGCCTATGCGCGCGACCGGGTGCAATCGGCCCGCGCGGGTTCGCCTGACAAGACTCCGGTGGCGATTATCGAGCATCCCGATGTGCGCCGCATGATCCTGCGGATGAAAGCGCTGACCGAAGGCTGCCGCGCGCTGCTTTATTACTGCGCGGGGCAGGTCGATCGCGGCAATTGCGGCGATGAGGCCGCGAAGAACCGCGCCGAGATCATCGTGCCGCTGCTCAAGGCATGGGGCACGGATATTGGCGTCGAGGTGGCAAGCCTTGGCATCCAGATCCACGGCGGGATGGGCTTTGTCGAGGAAACCGGCGCGGCGCAGCACTGGCGCGATTCGCGCATCGCGCCGATCTACGAAGGCACCAACGGGATTCAGGCGGCTGATCTCGTCACCCGCAAGCTCGGGCTTGATGGCGGCGAAGCGATGATCGCCTTGTTCGAAAGCATCGCGCGCGAGGCCGCAGGCGAACGGACGCTGGCCACTTTGGCCGAGGATTGCGCCGGGATCGCACGCTGGATGCAGGGCGAGGCCAGCCTCGATGATCGCCTCGCCGGCAGTGTGCCCTTCTGCACCATGGCCGCCGTGTGCGTCGCGGGCTGGCAATTGATGAAGCAAGCCGCGGCGGTTGCCGCAGGCGCGGCGCCGTCGTTGGCGGAGAGCAAGCCGGTGACCGTGCGCTTCTTCCTTGATCGGGTGGTGCCCGAGGCACTGGGCCTCAAGGCGGGCGCGGTGGCGGGTGCAGACCTGCTCTATGCTCTGCCGGCGGAAAAGCTCGCCGGGTGATGACGGGCGGCGGCGACGTCTGGGACCGCATTGCCGCTGCGCTCGAACGGCTAGCGCCGCCTGCGCCGGAGCCGACCGATTGGGGCGCAGCCCCCGCCTATTGGTGGGATGGCACCCACGCGCAGCCGCTGGCGATGCTCCCCGCCCTGCCGCTGGCAGGCCTGATCGGGATTGATCCGCAGAAAAGCGCCGTGCGCGCCAATCTTACCCGGCTGGCAACAGGCGCGGCGGCGCAGGACATGCTGCTGTGGGGCGCGCGCGGGATGGGCAAGTCGGCGCTGGTGCGCGCTGCCCTTGCCGATGTGGCACAGGCGCATCCGGGCCGGATCGCGCTGGTGCAGATGGCGGGCGGCAGCCTTGCCAGCTTTCCCCGCCTGATCAGCGCGCTGGCCGGCAGCGACCGGGCCTTTCTCCTCTTTATCGATGATCTCGGCTTCGGGGCTGACGCCAAGGCGGAAAACCTCGCGCTGCGCAGCCTGCTCGATGGTGGGATCATCCCGCGCCCGGCACGCATCCGCATCGCTGTCACGTCAAACCGGCGCGGCATTGTCACCCGCAGTGCCGATGAAAGCGCGGCGTTGCACGAGCGGGACGAGCGCGATGATGCGCTCGCGCTAGCGGACCGGTTTGGCCTCACTCTCGCGTTTCATCCGGCGGATCGCGAGACCTATCTCGCGATCATCGCTCACTATCTTGATCCGCCGGGTCTGGCGTTCAGTGCAGAGGAAGCGATGGCCTTCGCCATCCAGCGCGGCAACCGATCAGGTCGCACCGCGCTGCAATTCGCCACCGAGATAGCCGGACGGGCGGGCGTTGCGCTCTAGCTGACCTTCTGCCCCGCCTGCTGCCGCAAGTAATCCGCCTCGCGCTCGCGGGTGGGATCGCGCAGCTCGCGCGCGGGCGGCAAGCGCTCGCTCTTGACCCGGGCGATCCCTGCGCCCGGCGCGGCACCGGGAGCAACAACCCGCCAGATAATGCCCGCGGTGTCGTCCGAAATCAGCAGCGAACCATCGCCCGCCCATGCGGCCCAGGTCGGTCGCCCGCTGGTTTTGCCATCGTCGCGCAGGAACCCCGTCAGCACCGGCACCGGCTTGCCCACCGGGTTGCCGCGTGCATCAAAGGCCACATAGACGACATCATAGCCCGACGGCGGCTTGCGGTTCCACGAACCATGCCGCGCGATGAAGGCGCCGCGGGCGAATTTGTCGCCCATCCGGTGGCCTTCGGCCGTGAACACCATGCCCAAGGCCGCGACGTGCGGCCCCAGCGCATATTCGGGATTACGGGTATATTCGGTGAGGAAGGCGGGCATCGGATGCTTCACCCGCCGATCGAAATTGTCTTTGTAATAGACCCACGGCCAACCGTAATGTGCGCCAACCGGCACATTGGTGAGGTAATCGGGGACGAGATCGGAGCCGAGCATGTCGCGCTCGTTCACCGTGGTCCACAGCTCCCCGCTCCACGGCGAGAAATCGAGACCATTGGGATTGCGCAGGCCGAGCGCAAAGGGTCGCTGGCGCTTTTCGCTGAGATTATACTCCCAGATCATCGCGCGGCCTTCTTCCACCGCCATGCCGGATTCGCCGATATTGCTGACCGAGCCGACCGCGACGTAGAGCAGATCATCAGTCGGATGCAGGGCGAGATTGCGCATCCAGTGGCCACCGCCCGGCGCCAGATTCATCAGCTTGCGCGGGGTGCTGGTCACCGTGTCGCCGCCGAGCGCGTAATCAAACGCCAACACGGCGTTGTGATTGGCGACATAAAGCGTGTCATCGCGCCAGGCGAGGCCCGAAGGGGAATCAAGCCCGTCCTCAAGCAGCACGGTGCGCTTGTCCGCCGCGCCATCACCATCCGTATCGCGCAGCAGCACGATCTGGTTGGCCGAGGATCCGGCCGAACCGGCCTTGGCGAAGAGATAGCTCGCCACCCAGCCCTTGATCCGGTCCATGATCCCACTCGGCGCCTGTTCCATCCTGGGCGCGCGGGTCAGGCTCACCAGCACATCGCCATTGGGAAGGGTGTACAGCGTGCGCGGGTGATCGAGCCCTTCGGCAAAGCGGTTGACCGCGAGCCCTGCGGCAGGCTTGGGCGCTTCGTCCGCAGCCCAGCCCACCGGCTCGGCAATCTGAACCGTCGGGAAGCTTTGCTCCTGCGGCTTGGCGAGGGTCGGATCCGTGCCGACCACATCCTCCACCGCCAGCTCGGCGGTCTGCCCGCGAGTCAGGAAAAACAACGCCGCCCCGGCCACCACGACCAGCACGGCAAGCGCGATTGCGATCTTGCGAAAAATGCCCATGTGCGCAGGGATAGAGGGCGCTTGCCCTTGCGGCAATGGGCGAACTCGTCAAAGGAGCGCAGCATGTATGATTTCAAGGCGCAACCCGGGGCTGATCCGGCCGAACTCTATCGCGATCTGTGCGCTGCGGCCGATGCGCTGACCGCGGGTGAGCCCGATGCGGTGGCCAATATGGCCAATGTCGCCGCGCTCCTGTGGGAATTCCTGCCTGATCTCAACTGGGCGGGGTTCTACCGCGTCGCGCCTGCCAAGGATGGCGCGGCGGATGAGCTGGTGCTTGGCCCGTTTGTGGGCAGGCCGGCCTGCATCCGCATTCCTTTCGGCAAGGGTGTCTGCGGTACCGCAGCCGAAAGTCGCGCCACGCAACTTGTCGAGGATGTGCACGCCTTCCCCGGCCATATCGCCTGCGATGCCGCCAGCCGCAGCGAATTGGTCGTGCCGGTGCTGCGCAACGGCGCGGTGGTGGCGGTGATTGATCTCGACAGCCCCTCACCCGCCCGTTTCACGCCAGCGGATGCGGCGGGGATCGAAGCGCTCGCTACCTTGTTGGCCGAACGGGTCTAAGCAGCGTTCAAACGCCAGGCGCTGTCAGAATTCGCCGCCGGTGAGGCGCTGGCACAGCAGATCAAGCTGATCGAGCGTGGTGTAACGGATCGACATCACGCCCTTGCGCGGATCGCCTTCGGGCTTGATCCGCACATTCAGACCAAGAAACTCCTCGAGATGCTGCTGCACCGCGAGGATATCCGCATTGCTCGCCGGGGCTTCTTGCGGCGTCGCTGTCCCGGGGGTACCGGCGGCATTGGTGGATTTGCGGGTGAGCTTGCGCACCAACATCTCAACCTCACGCACCGAAAGATTGTCGCGCACGGCAATATCGGCAAGCTCGGCGGCATCCTCGCGCCCGATCAGCGCGCGGGCATGACCCATCGTCAGCTGGCCCTGCTCGACCAGATCAAGCACGGCATCGGGCAAGTGAAGCAGGCGCTGGAGATTGGCGACATGGCTGCGCGATTTATCCACAAGCCGTGCAATTTCGGCCTGAGTCAGGCCTTCATCATCAGCAAGCCTTTGATAAGCCTTGGCTTCTTCGATAGGATTGAGATCTTCGCGCTGGAGATTCTCGATCAGCGCCAGCGCCATCACCTCGCGCTCGTCCAGCGTGCGCACCAAAGCGGGGATTTCGTGGAGCCGCGCCTTCTGCGCCGCGCGCCAGCGCCGCTCGCCCGCCACCAACTGGTATTGGCCCGGACCCACCGGGCGCACGATAATCGGCTGGATCACGCCGCGCGCCGCGATCGAAGCTGCAAGCTCATCCAGCGCGGCTTCATCGAAATGCTTGCGCGGATTGCCCGGCAGCGGCTTGATCGCGGCAACCGCAATCATCCGCAGCGGGGAGGCATTCGCTCCGCTCTCCGGGATGGCGGCACCGCTGGTGTCACGATCGACCACCAGAGGCTCTTCCCGACGGGTTTCGCCGAGCAGCGCGCCAAGGCCGCGTCCGAGCCGCTTGGGCTTGTCGGCAACCATCCGCAACGGCTGGATAGTGTCCTCGCTCATGCTGCTTGCCTTTCTGCCGGAAAGCGCCCGATCAATTCGCGGGCGAGCGCGATATAGGCGCGGCTGCCCGCGCAGGAATGATCATAGACCAGTGCGGGCAAGCCATGGCTCGGCGCCTCGGACAGGCGCACATTGCGCGGGATCACGGTTTCGAACACCAGCTTGCCGAGGCATTCGCGCACATCTTCGGAGACCTGATCGGTCAGCCGGTTTCGACGATCATACATCGTCAGCGCCACGCCGATAATGCCCAGTGCCGGGTTGAACAATTGCTGCACCTTCTCAACCGTCTGGAGCAGTTGGCTCAGACCCTCGAGCGCGAAAAATTCGCATTGCAGCGGCACCAGCAAGGTATCAGCGGCGCACAGCGCGTTGAGCGTCAACAGCCCGAGCGATGGCGGGCAATCAATGAAGCAGATATCGTGGCCCTTGTGGCCGCGCAGCGCCTGGGCGAGCCGCGCGGTGCGCTCTTCCACCGACACCAGCTCAACCTCCGCACCGGAGAGATCAACAGTTGCCGGCACGAGATCGAGACCGGGGATCGTCGTCGGCACGGTCGTGCTTGCCAGCGACACCTGATCAACCAGCAGATCATAGCTCGAAAGACTGCGCGCAGCCGCCGAGACGCCGAGCCCGGTCGAAGCATTGCCTTGCGGATCGAGATCAATCAGCAGCGTGCGCCAACCGGTTGCAGCCATCGCCGTCGCGATATTGATCGCGGTGGTGGTCTTACCCACCCCGCCCTTCTGGTTGGCTATGGCGATTGTCAGCATAGTTGTGACCCTACCTCTCGCGCGCACATCTATCACAGCTTGAGGATGATTCCGGCATCCTTATCCGTCAAGGATTGTTCCACGTGGAACATTTTCCGAATCGACGGCCTGAGCGAAGCCAATTCGTGCGCCGCCGAGCGGCCCTTGGGCAAGACGTAGCGCGTGGCGGCTGTGGAGAAAGGCGCGGATAAGCTGAGCAGGGTTTCAAGCGGCGCAAAGGCGCGCGCCGAAATCGCCCGCGCAGGAAAGGGTGTGATGCGTTCAAGCCGCTCACCGATCACCTGCGCCTTGGGCAGCGCCAGCTCGGCAAGGCAGTGATTGAGAAAGGTCACGCGTCGGGCGCGGGATTCGACCATGGTGACAGGCATCTGCGGGCACAGGATCGCGATCACCAGCCCCGGCAGGCCGGGCCCCGAGCCGAGATCAAGCCATGGCCCCTGCGCGCCGCTGCCCAATGTTTCACGTGGAACAAATTGCAAGAGCTGCGCCGAATCGGCGATATGGCGCTGCCAGAGCTGCGCCTCGCTTGGCTTGCTGATGAGGTTCTGGCGCTGGTTCTCCTCCAACAGAAGGACGGCATAGCGATCAAGCATCGCCATCGCGTCAGGTGCGGCCAACTCGTCAGCAAGCCGGGCGACAAAGTCGCGTGCCTCCTCCTCGCAGGAAATCAGTTCGGCGGCGCTCACGCCGCTTGCTCGCGGCGGCGCGCATGCACCAGCAAGGCCGACAGCGCGGCAGGCGTGATACCCGCCACCCGCCCTGCGGCTGCAAGCGAAACCGGCGCCGCCTTGCTCAAGCGTTCGACCATCTCGTTCGACAGGCCCGGCACCTGTCCATAGGGAAAGTCGGCCGGCAGCGGCAGGGCTTCCGAAGCACGCAGATCGCGCAGCTCGGCGTCCTGCCGCGCGAGATAAGGCGCATAGGCCGCGTCTTCGGCCATTTCCTCGGCCAGCAGGGGATCCAGCGCCGTCACCTCACCCAGCCACGGGGCAAGCGCTTCCAGGGTTACGCCATCATAGCGCAGCCATTCGGCCAAGGGCTTTTCGCCGTGATCGCGCCGCACCGGCAAGCCCATATCTGCCAACTCGCGCGCATGGACCCTCTGCGCATGTTTCACGTGGAACATCGCGCGGATCTCTTCGCGCCGCTCCCACCAACCGCGGCGCTCCTCGCCAATGCACCCCGCCGCGATCCCCAACCCGGTGAGCCGGGTTGAAGCATTGTTGGCGCGCAGCCGCAGGCGATATTCCGCCCGCGCGGTGAGCATCCGGTACGGTTCGGACACGCCCTGCAAGGTCAGGTCATCAACCATCACCGCGATATAGGCATTCGCACGGTCCAGCGCCGGTGCTGCCTTGCCCAGCGCGGCGGCTGCAGCCTCAAGCCCTGCCACAAGACCTTGCGCAGCGGCCTCTTCATAGCCGGTCGTGCCGTTGATCTGCCCTGCGCAATAGAGCCCGGGAATGGCGCGCAGTTGCAGATCGGACGTCAGCGCACGCGGATCAATATGATCATATTCGACCGCATAGCCCGGCTGCACGATCTCCGCCCGCGCGCAGCCCGGCATCGCGCGCACCACCACCTCTTGCACGTCAGTCGGCAGCGAGGTGCTGATTCCGTTGGGATAGACGAGATGCGTGGTCAGCCCCTCGGGTTCGAGGAACACCTGATGCCCGTCACGATCACCGAAGCGATGGATCTTGTCCTCGATCGAGGGGCAATAGCGCGGACCCGCCGCAGCAATAGCACCCGAAAACAGCGGAGAGCGGTGCAGATTGGCACGGATCGCATCATGCCCTTCCTGCGTGGTGCGGGTGATCGCACAGAAGACTTGGGGATTGATGCGGCGCGGGGTGAGCGGCGACATCGTCCAGGCATCCGCGTCGGAGGGCTGTTCTTCCAGCGCGGCCCAATCAATCGTGCGCCCATCAAGCCGCGGCGGTGTGCCTGTCTTGAGCCGCGCCATCGGCAGATCAGCCCCGCGCAATTGCCGGGCAAGGCGATGCGCAGCATTTTCGCCAATGCGCCCGCCCTCAAAGCGCTCCTCGCCGCGAAACAGCACCCCGCCAAGGAAGGTGCCGGTGCAAAGAACCACCCGCTCGGCGTGGAGTATCGTGGCATCGGCAAGTTCCAGCCCGGCAACCCGCCCGCCCTGCATCACCAGCGCCGCCGCCTCGCCTTCGATCAGGGTGAGACCACGCTGTGCGCGCACCATGCGCTGCACCGCGGCCTTGAACAGCACGCGATCCGCTTGCACGCGCGGGCCCCAGACGGCACTGCCCTTGGACCGATTGAGCATGCGGTAATGAATCGCGCCTGCATCCGCCGCACGGCCCAGCACACCATCAAGCGCATCGACTTCGCGGACGAGATGGCCCTTGCCCAAGCCGCCAATCGCCGGGTTACAGCTCATCGCGCCAATCGCGGACAGATCAAAGCTGACAAGCGCCGTGCGCGCACCCATGCGCGCGGCGGCACAAGCCGCTTCGACCCCGGCGTGTCCTCCGCCGACCACGATGACATCAAATTGGTGCATGATGGTGCGGCAAATAGGCGTTTGCCGCGCCTTCGTCAAAGTTGTTCCCGCACCTGTTTCACGTGGAACATCGCCGGGTTGCCAAGGCTACTTGCCAATACAAAACCGTCCGAACAGCGCGTCGAGCATGTCTTCGGTCGTCGCGCGCCCGATCAGCCGATCAAAGGCGAGGCGCGCGCGGCGCAGTTCCTCGGCCGTCAACAGCGAGTCTGTGAGGCTTTGCGCCGCAGCCAGTGCCTCCGCCGCCTCTGCGAGACGCGCGTGCTGCCGGGCGTTGAGTGCAGCCTCGCCCGGCTTGGGGAGGGCTGCCCGCGCCGCCTCCACCAGCGCGGATTTGAGCGGGCCGAGCCCTTCGCCTGTCGTCGCCGATAGCGTGAAGCGCGCCTGCGCCTTCGCCATGAAGTCTGCCCGATCCGCCTGCGCGGCGATCTCCCACGCCGCAGACGGCCCCTTGCCTTCCGGGCCCAACCACAGCACCACATCGGCCCGTTCAAGCTCCCCGCGCGCGCGATCAATCCCGATCGTCTCGATCGCATCGTTGCTGGCATCGCGCAGCCCTGCCGTGTCGACGAAGGTAAAGGGTACGCCGGCAATCGCCACCGATCGTTCGATCACATCACGCGTCGTGCCCGCAATCGGCGAAGTTATGGCTGCCTCGCTTTCGACCAACGCATTGAATAGAGTCGATTTTCCAGCATTGGGCGGGCCAGCGAGGACGACCCGAAAGCCCTCCCCCAGTTTCTCGGATCGTGGCCGCGCCAGCCACTCGGCCAGTTCCCCGGCCAGCGCGGCGATGTTCCACGTGAAACCATCGGGCAGATCGGCGGCGTCTTCCTCGTCGGAGAAATCCAGCACTGCCTCCAATTCAGCCGAAAGGCCCAGAACCCGCGCGCGCCAGCCCTCGACCTGCCGTGACAAGGCTCCCTGCATCGCGCCAAGCGCGGCGGCGCGTTGCAATTCCGTCTCGGCGCTGAGCAGATCGGCGAGCCCTTCGGCCTCAGCCAAATCGAGCCGCCCATTGGCAAAGGCGCGCCGGGTAAACTCGCCCGGCTCGGCCCGGCGCAGCCCCGGCAGTGCAGCGAGCGCAGTCTCAATCGCGGCGATAACCGCTCGCCCGCCATGGCAATGCAGCTCGGCGAGATCCTCACCCGTCGCGGTGTTGGGGCCGGGAAACCACAAGACCAGCGCCGAATCGAGCATCACCCCCGCCGCATCGCGCAAGGTGGCAAGGCTCGCCCGGCGCGGCGCTGGCAACCGGCCCGTCAGAGCCTGCACGGCAAGCGCAGCCTGCGCCCCCGATATGCGGATCACACCGATCGCAGCGGGCGGCGCGCCGCTCGACAGCGCGAAAATGGTGTCAGAGGCATTCACGTGAAGCGGGCGGTGCTATTCACCAGACTTGCCACCGCCGCCCTCGCGCTTGGAGGCGGCCGCCTTCATCCCGCCTTCGACAAAGCTCTGGAACAGCTTGAGCCCCACCTGCCCCATCGGCGCAAGTGCCTGCGCATATTCCTGCAACTGATCGGGATTGGAGACGCCCTTCATCGCCTTGGCGATGTTTTCGACATAGATGTTATTGGCGCTGCTCACATCCGGCAGGCCCATGAAATTGCGGGCTTCTTCCGGGGTGCATTCGATTTCGATATTGATCTTCATGGGGCTCTCTCCCGTCCGGCACGCGGCCAATATGCCCTATTTGGGGTTGGCAAGCGGGCAAGGCAATAGATAGGAGGCAGGGCATAACCTAAGGAGAGACCCTGATGACCACCGTCACCATCCCCACGCTCGACAGCGATGCCAGCTTCACCGGCTATATCGCCCGGCCCGAAGGTGGCGCCAAAGCGGCTGTGATTGTCATTCAGGAGATTTTCGGGGTCAATCCGGGCATCCGCCAGAAGTGCGACAAGCTCGCTGCCGAAGGCTATCTCGCGCTGGCGCCCGATCTGTTCTGGCGGCTCAAGACGGGCATTTCGCTCGATCCCGATATCGCAGCCGAGTTCACCGAAGCGCTCGATTGGATGGGCAAGTTCAATCAGGATGCCGGCATTCGCGACATTCAGGCCGCGATCAATTACCTGCGCGCGCATGAAGGCGCAGCCAAGGTCGGTTGCGTGGGCTATTGCCTCGGCGGCAGGCTCGCATTCATGACCGCCGCGCGCACCGATATTGATGCCAGCGTCGGCTATTATGGGGTGGGCATTGACGGGTTGCTGGGCGAGGCCAAGGCCATTGCCAATCCGGTGATGCTGCACATCCCGACAGCCGATGGCTTTGTCCCGCCCGAAACGCAGGCCGCGATGCATGCCGGGCTTGATGATCACCCCAAGGTCACTTTGCATGATTACGCCGGGCTCGATCACGGCTTTGCCACCGAGGTGGGCAAGCGGCGTGATGAAGCCGCTGCCACGCTCGCTGATGCCCGCACCAGCGCCTTTTTCGCCGAGCATCTCGCGTGAGTGCGGCCAACCTCGCGCGCTGGCATGCCTATATGGAGGGCGGGAGCGATCCCGCGCTCCTTGCCGCCATGCTGGCCGAGGATGCCGTGTTCCATTCTCCGGTGGTCCACACTCCACAGGCCGGAAAGGCCGTGGTGATGGCCTATCTGGTGGCCGCCAGTCACGTGCTGGGGAATGACACGTTCCACTATGTCCGCGAGCTGGTGGACGGCGACGAGATGATGCTCGAATTCGTGACCGAGCTTGACGGCACCACGATCAACGGGGTCGATATCATCCGCTGGAACGCGGAAGGGAAAATTCAGGATTTCAAGGTGATGGTACGCCCGCTCAAGGCGATCAACAAGGTGTGGGAGATGATGGCGGCGCAGCTCGCCGCCACCAAATCCTAATTCAGCACCGCGAAATTGACGATCATCTTGCGCACTTCGGGCGCGATCCCTTCGGGCAATTCGCGCTCGAGCATCTCACGCCGGCTGGCGATGCTTTCGGCAATCAGCACCCGCTTCATCGCCCAATCCGGGCAGGACCGTTCCTCGATTGCACGGCGATCCAGCAAAGTGATCCCGCTGTGGCGGGGATCTTCGGTGATGCGCAGCATCAGCGCCACCAGCGCTTCCTCCTCGCCTTCGATCAGCTGGAGGAAGTTGCGCCCATTATAGAGCAGCAAGCCGGTGATTTCCCGCGCCGGATTGTTGCGCGCGCTGGTCGCGAGAATCGCGTCCACTTCATCGCGCGATAGGGTCGGCGCGGTGCTGATGTAGAGATATTGACTGAGCACTGGCCGAACCGCTTTCCCGTCGCTGTAAACCGCCCCCCACCGGGCCTTACTGATTCATGGTATCGAAGAAATCCGCGTTGGTCTTCGAATCCTTCATCTTGTCGAGCAGGAATTCCATCGCATCTACGGTGCCCATTTGCATCAGGATGCGGCGCAGCACCCACATCTTCGAGAGCTTGTCCTTCTCGACCAGCAGTTCTTCCTTGCGGGTGCCCGACTTGCCGACATCAAGCGCCGGGAAGATGCGCTTGTCAGCGACCTTGCGATCAAGCACGATTTCGCTGTTACCGGTGCCCTTGAATTCTTCGAAGATCACTTCGTCCATGCGGCTGCCGGTGTCGATCAGCGCGGTGGCGATGATGGAAAGCGAGCCGCCTTCCTCGATATTGCGCGCCGCGCCGAAGAAGCGCTTTGGGCGCTGGAGCGCATTGGCATCGACACCACCTGTCAGCACCTTGCCCGACGAAGGCACCACAGTGTTGTAGGCGCGGCCGAGACGCGTGATCGAATCGAGCAGGATCACCACGTCATGCTTGTGCTCGACGAGGCGCTTGGCCTTCTCGATCACCATTTCGGCCACCTGCACGTGACGCTGCGCGGGTTCATCGAAGGTCGAGGACACCACCTCACCCTTCACCGAACGCTGCATGTCGGTCACTTCCTCGGGCCGTTCGTCGACCAGCAGCACGATCAGGAACACTTCGGGGTGATTATCGGTGATCGCCTTGGCGATGTTCTGCAACAGCACCGTCTTACCCGTGCGCGGCGGCGCGACGATCAGGGCGCGCTGGCCCTTGCCCTGCGGGGCAATGATATCAATCACCCGCGCGCTCTTGTCCTTGACCGTCGGATCAAGCGAATCGAGGATCAGCTTCTCATCGGGGTAGAGCGGCGTCAGGTTGTCGAAATTGGTGCGCAGGCGCACCGCATCGGGATCATCGAAATTTACCTTGGAAAGCGTCGTCAGCGCGAAATAGCGCTCGCCATCGCGCGGGGCGCGAATTTCGCCTTCGACAGTGTCGCCGGTGCGCAGGCCCCATTTGCGGACCTGGTTGGGCGAGACATAGATATCATCCGGCCCGGCAAGGTAATTGGCCTCGGGGCTGCGCAGGAAGCCGAAGCCATCCTGCAACACCTCGATGGTGCCGATGCCCATGATCTTTTCTTCGTATTCTTCATCCTCGGCGAGTTCGCGCAGGATCGAGAACAGCAAATCCTGGCGGCGCATCGTCGAGGCGCCTTCCACGCCGAGCTCTTCCGCCATCGCGACCAGTTCGGCCGGGGTCTTCTGCTTGAGGTCTTTGAGATGCATGTCGTCTTCATCCGCAAGGGTCAGGTGGGCCGGATGGTCAGTGCCTCTCTGGGAAAGAGAGGTGCCTTGTGCGCCAGGGGCAGCAAGGCCGGGCTTGGAGAAAGCAGACCGCCGGGATCATCATCGTCCCGGTCAACCGGATATGGTGAGCACGGCCATAGAATTGGCCCTGCCCGAGGTCAATCGCGGAAAATGCCTCAGAACGGCTTGAGATAAACCAGCACGACGATGACGATCAGCACCAGCCCCGGCAATTCGCCGATCATCCGCAGGCGTCCTTCGGTCAGCGGGCGCTCACCCCGTGCCATCTTCTTGGTCTGGCCCACCAGCCAGCCGTGAAAACCCGTCAAAACCAGCACCAGCGTCAGCTTGGCGTGGAACCAGCCCGAGGAAAAATGGCCGCCTGCATAGGCCATGGTCAGCCCCAGCACCCAGACAATGATCAGGCTGGGGGTGAGGATGATTTTCCTCAGCTTGCCCATCCGGTCCGCCCATTTGGCCTCCCCCGCCGAGCCCGGCGCGTGATCGAGCATGTAGATGCACTGACGCGGCAGCATGAACAGCCCCGCCAGCCAGAACACCATGAAGATCACATGCCCCGACTTCAGGAACAGGTAGATCGAAAGCAGCGCATCCTGCATCGGCTCAGCCCCTTAATGCGGCGAGAAGTTGGTGCACGTGATCAATCGGGGTGAATTGACCGATCCCGTGGCCCAGATTGAAGACATGCGGGCGATCTTCGAATGCCGCGATGATGGTCTTGACCCGCGCGGGCAAGGCCGGGCCGCCGGCTTCCACCAGCAGCGGATCGAGATTGCCCTGCACCGGCATGCCTTCGGGCAGGCTCTGATGCGCCCACACCGGATCAAGCGTTTCATCAAGGCCCACCGCATCGACGCCGGTTTCGCGGGCATAGGCGGGCAGCTTGGCCCCCGCACCCTTGGGAAAACCGATCACCGGCGTATCGGGGTGCGATTGCTTGAGCGCGGCGGTGATTTTGGCATTGGGCGCGATCACCCAGCGTTCGAACTGGTCGGGCGCAAGGCTGCCAGCCCAGCTGTCGAACAATTGCACCGCTTCCGCGCCCGCATCGATCTGGCCGCGCAGATAGGTGACCGAGTGATCAATGATTGCATCAATGATCGCCTGAAGCCGCGCCGGATCGCGATAGGCAAGCAGCCGCGCCGGGCCCTGATCCTTGGAACCTTCGCCCGCGATCATGTAGGTCGCGACGGTCCACGGGCTCCCCGCAAAGCCCAGCATCGTCACATTATCGGGCAATTGGGCGCGAGTCAGGCGCACGGTTTCATAGACCGGATCGAAATGATGCAGCGCCGGGGCGAATTCTGACAGATCGACCTCAAGCAAGGTCGGCGAAAGCTTGGGCCCTTCGCCTGCCATGAAAGCCAGCCCCTGCCCCATGGCATGCGGCACGATCAGGATATCGGAAAACAGGATCGCGCCATCGAAACCGAACCGCCGGATCGGCTGCACGGTGATTTCCGCCGCCGCTTCGCTATCGTAAACGAGTTCGAGAAAGCCGCCCTTCTTGGCGCGCAATTCGCGATATTCGGGCAGATAGCGCCCGGCCTGCCGCATCAGCCACACGGGGGCTGTGGGCTGACGAATTCCTTTGAGCGTATCGAGCAATGGGCCAGGCATGGAGTTCCTCTAAGCAAATATAAATAGATTTTAAAAGGATTGAGGGAGTCTGTTGGCCCTGTGGATAGCGGGAATTCCCCGGCGCTGCCGGACTTATCCGGCGATGGATGTGTGCAAGATCCCCTCTCGACTCTGCGGCAATGCCCGGTCAAGCCTGAGATATCCCCATTGTCCCCAGCCTGTCGATACAATCTCGATTGTGTCGAGAAAGACCCGCAGGAAAGCGCCGGTAGCGGGTATGAAAACGTCTCCCCACCTTGCCCACGCTTTCCTCCCGTGGTTTATGCGGCAACCTGTCCACAGGCGGGACCGCAAGACAGGCAGGGCGGGCTGATGATGAATCGAATCAATCTCCATCTTGTCTCGGATTCAACCGGCGAGACGCTGGAAATGATCGCCAAGGCTGCGCTTGCCCAGTTTGATGATCCCTCGGTCAACCGGCATTTCTGGCCGATGGTACGCTCGCTCCAGCATCTTGATCGCATTGCGCCTGATCTGGCGCAGAATCCGGGGCTGGTGCTGTATACGCTGGTCAATCCCGAAACCCGCAAGCGGCTGGAAGAGCATTGCCGCCATCTTGGCCTGCCTGCCCTGCCGGTGCTCGATCAGGTGACCGCTGCGCTCGAAGCCCATCTCGGGCAGGAACAATTGCACAAGCCCGGCCGCCAGCACGCGATGGACGAGGATTATTTCCGCCGGGTCGAGGCCATCCAGTACACCATCGCCCATGATGACGGGCTCGGCCATGAGGAATGGGAACAGGCCGATATCGTCCTCGCAGGGGTTTCGCGCTCGTCGAAAACGCCGACCGCGATCTATTTGGCCAATCGCGGCTACAAGGTCGCCAATATCCCGCTGGTGGTGGAAAGCCCGCCGCCCAAGGCGTTGTTCGGCCTGCGCCAGCCGCTGGTGGTGGGGCTGACGACTGCGCCCGAACGGCTCATCCAGATCCGCCGCAACCGTCTGCTTACGCTCAACGAAACCGGCGAGACGGCCTATGTCGATTCCGAAAGGGTCAAGGAAGAGCTGCAATTCGCGCGCCGGATGTTTGCTGATAATGGCTGGCCGGTGATTGATGTGACCCGCCGCTCGATCGAGGAAAGCGCGGCCGCGATCATCCGGCTGGTGCAGGAACGCCAGCGCCGTGACCGGCAGATTGATGGTGTGGGCAAACCGATATGACCGCGCGCCTGATCCTTGCGAGCAAATCGGCCTCGCGCCGCGCCATGCTTGATGCTGCCGGTGTGGCTTACGAAGCCGTGCCCGCTGCGCTTGACGAACGCGCGCTTGAGGCGAGCCTTGTGGGGGCGAGCCCCGCCGAAGTTGCCGAAGCGCTTGCGGTGGCCAAGGCAGCGGCGGTTGCGGCGGTGCATCCCGATGCGCTGGTGCTCGGCTGTGATTCGCTGGTGGTGGCGGGCGGACAGCGCTTTGATAAGCCCGCGAGCCGCGAAGAGGCAGCCGAACATCTGCGGTTCTTTTCGGGCCGCGAAATGGCCTTGCACAGCGGTGCGGCGCTGGTGCGCGGCACCACCTGCGAATGGAGCCACAGCGCGCTCGCGCGGCTCCATGTGCGCCCGCTGTCCGAAGATTTCATCGCGCATTATCTCGATCAGGAATGGCCCGAGGTCAGCCACACCGTCGGCGTGTTCCGGATCGAAGCCTTGGGCGTGCAGCTGTTTGAACGGATCGAAGGAGAGCATTTCACCATTCTCGGCATGCCGCTGCTGCCAGTGCTGGGCGCGCTGCGGGAGGCAGGGATGTTGTGCGCATGAGCAAGCTCCTTCAACAAGGCTCAGGACAGGCCTACGCCGAAGTGATCGGAGATCCGATCGCACAGTCCAAGTCTCCGGCGATCCACAATTTCTGGCTGGCAAAGCTCGGGATCGCGGCGGAATACCGTGCCTGCCATGTCCGGCCCAAGGAACTGGCCGACTATCTCAAGACGCGTCGCGGCGATCCCTGGTGGCGCGGCTGCAATGTCACCATGCCCCACAAGCAGGCGGTGATGGCGGGGCTTGATCGCATCGAAGCGCCCGCTGAGGCCATCGGCGCCGTCAACACCGTGCTCCCTGATGGTGCGGGTGGATTGATCGGCACCAACACCGATGCGGTGGGCTTTCTCGAACCCCTCGCCAAGGAACTGGCCCAAACGCATTATTTCCGCATGGCGCGGATCATCGGCACGGGCGGTGCGGCGCGCGCGATCATCACCGCGCTGGCGGGCCAAGGTTTCACGCTGGTGGTCGCGGGGCGCGATCCCGCCAAGGCACGCCGCCTGCTCGACGAGCTCGCGCCCCAGGGCGAACATCACACGCCGCATCTGTCGCATTTTGCCGCGCCCACCGATTTCGCGTTTGATGACCGCGAAGGCTGCTGCGATCTGGTGATCAATGCTTCCAGTCTCGGGATGCAGGGCCAGCCGCCGCTTGCCTTTGACTGGAGCCATGCCCCGCCTGGCGCCATCGCCTATGATATTGTCACGGCGCCGCTCGATACGTCCTTCCTGAAAGGCGCGCGTGCGGCGGGCTTCCGCACGATTGATGGCCTTGCGATGCTGGTCGGACAGGCTGCCGCCGCCTTCGAACGCTTTTTCGGCCAAGCCCCGCCGCGGGAGCATGATGCCGAACTGCGCCGCGTGCTGACTTCATGAAAAAGCCGAAGATCATTGGCCTCACCGGCTCGATCGGCATGGGCAAATCGACTGTCGCGGCGATGTTTGCCGAGGCCGGGATCCCGGTGTTCGATGCCGATGCCGAAGTCCGCGTGATGCAAGGTCCGGGCGGTGAACTTCTGCCTGCGATCGAGGCCGCTTTTCCCGGTTCAACGGGGCCACAGGGGGTCGACCGTGACCGGCTCGGCCATCAGGTCTTTGCCGACAAGGCCGCGCTCGCCCGGCTTGAGGCGATTGTCCACCCCGCTGTCGGCGCCAGACGCGCTGCGTTTCTTGCGGCGCATGCCGATAAGCCTGCGGTGGTGTTCGATATCCCCCTGCTATTCGAGCGCGGCGGGCATGAAGCGGTCGATGCGATCGTCGTGGTCTCGGCCCCGCACCACGAACAGCGCGCACGGGTGCTGGCCCGTCCGGGTATGAGCGCCGAGAAACTCGAACACATCCTTTCGCTGCAAACGCCCGATGCGGAAAAGCGCGAACGCGCGCATCATGTGATCGATACCGGCACCTCGCTGGCGGAAACCCGCGCGCAAGTCAGTGCGCTGATTGCCGAATTGCTCGCCCCCGATGCCGGGACGGGCTCATGAAAACTTCGCTTGCGTCGCGGGCGTGCCAGGCAGATAGTGCGTCAAATGCGTGAGGTTATTTTCGACACCGAAACCACCGGGCTCGATCCCAAAACCGGGGATCGCATGGTGGAAATCGGCTGTGTGGAAATGATCGGCCGGGTCGAAACGGGCCGCACCTTCCACGCCTATTTCAATCCCGAACGCGATATGCCGGTGGAAGCGGAAAAGGTGCATGGCCTGTCGTCTGCCTTCCTCGCCACCAAGCCGCGCTTTGCCGATACGGCGGATGAATTGCTCGCCTTTCTCGGCGATGCCCCGCTCGTCGCGCATAATGCGGGCTTCGATTTCGGCTTTCTCAACAACGAGTTGAGCTTGTGCGGGCGCGCGCCCATCGATCTTGGGCGCATGGTCGACACCGTCGCCATTGCGCGCAAGAAACACCCCGGGGCCAAGCTTTCGCTCGATGCGCTATGCACCCGTTATGGCATTGATCGCTCGCACCGGGTCAAGCACGGCGCGTTGCTCGATGCCGAATTGCTTGCGCAGGTCTATGTCGAGCTGACAGGCGGGCGCCAGATCGGCCTCGAACTGACTGCTGATGCCGACAGCGCGCACGCCGCCAGCGATGCGCCGTGGTATCGCCCCGTTGCCAACCGCCCGCGCCGTGAACCGCGCCCCCATGCCGCGTCTCCCGAAGAGCGGGCGCGCTGGGAGGCCTTTCTTGCCGCCGAAATCAAGGAGGCGGTCTGGACGCGCTGATGGCTTGAACCGGGCGGGCAAGGGATGGCCTGTCCACCACTTGGGAAGAAGGGGGTACACCGCATGGACATTCGCATTTCCGGCCACCAGATGGACACCGGAGCCGCGCTCCAGGAACATGCTTCGGAAAAGCTCGCCGCGATCGTCGACAAATATTTCGATCGCGCGCTTTCATCCCACGTCACGTTCGGCAAGGCCCCGGCGGGTGCCTTCACCTGCGATATCGTTACCCATGTGATGCAGGGGCTGATCCTCAAGGCACAGGGCGCCGCGCAGGATGCGCATCTCGCGCTCGATGAAGCGGTCGGCAAGATCGAAAAGCAGCTGCGCCGCTACAAGCGCCGGCTCACCGATCATCACCAACAGGCGCTGGCCAGCCGGGCCGAGGAAGAAGCCGCCTACACGATTTTCGCCCTCCCCCCTGACGAGGAAGAGGAAGTCACCGTTGATGCGCCGCTGGTGATTGCCGAGACCCGCGTTGACATTCCCACCGCCACGGTTGCTGACGCTGTCATGCTGATGGACCTGCGCAACACGCCGGCGCTGTTTTTCAAAAACGCTGGCACCGGGCGGCATAATATGATTTACCGGCGTGCCGATGGTTCGATCGGCTGGGTCGAACCGCGCTAGGGCCTCGCTGGGCTATGCCCGGAGCTTGATCAAGAAGGCCCGGTCGGCGGATGCAGGAGGGGCTTCCGCCTCGCCCTCGCGCACTGGACCTCAGGCGCGAAGGCGACTATCTGCCTGTTGCCGGGGCATATTCAGTCTGGATTTCATCACGCAATGGACATCAATCTCGTCGTTTTGCCCGAAGCCGTGACCTTTGCCCGTCTCGATAGCAAATCCAAGGTTTTTGCCGCGCTGGCCACGTCGTTTGCGGCGGCCTACGGGCTCGACAAGACCAGCGTCCTCGAAGGGCTCGAGCAGCGCGAAATGCTCGGCAGCACCGGTTTCGGGCGCGGCATCGCGATTCCGCATTGCCGCCATCCGGGCGTGAAGCGCCCGACGCTGGCGCTGATCAAGCTGGAAACCCCGGTCGAATTCGGCTCGCCCGATGCGGTTCCGGTGAGCCTGGTGTTCGGTCTGGTCTCGCCGGAAAATGCCGGGGCGACCCATCTCCACGCGCTCGCTGCGATCTCGCGGCTCACCCGTAGTGAAGCGATGGTGCAATTGCTGATGGAAGCCGAAACGCCCGAAGGGCTCTATGCGCTGCTCTCCAACCAGTTCTTGCAGGACGCGGCCTGAGCCGGCCATCCCATGAGCGGCGCGCATTCGGCGAAAGGCCCGTTGGGGGCTGCATTGCATTACCGCGCGCTGGAGCAGCTTTACGCCTCGGCGCCGATCAATCGCAAATTCGCCTCGACGCTTCACATCCCCGGCGAAGGGCTGTCGCGACTGACCTTTGATGTCACCGCGGCGGATTACCACGCGGCAGGCGCCGCGCATGGCACGATCTACTTCAAGATGCTTGATGATGCCGCCTTCTATGCGGCGAACACCTTGGTGACCGATCGCTTTCTGCTGACAACCGGGTTCAACCTCCATTTCACCAAGCCGGTGCGTACCGGCACGGTGGTGGCCGAAGGGCGCTGGATCAGCGGCAAGCGGCGGGTGTTTGTGGCCGAGGCGCGGCTTATCGATGCCGAAGGTGAAGAAATCGGGCGCGGCACCGGCACCTTCATGCGCTCGCGCATCGCGCTGTCGGGGCTGCCGGGTTACAGCAGCGCCGCGCAGTGAGCGACGCGCGCCTGCCCGCGCATCTTGAGGTGGCTGGCCTGATCCGGCTTGTCGAATCGCTGGGCGGCTTCGCCACGGTGCTTGCCAAGGGTGAGCGCGACGGCGGCACGATCCTGATTGCAATCATGTGTCGCGGCGGCCCCGCCCAGCTCTATGAAAGGATGCCGGGGTTGGATGGATCGCGCAGCTTTGTTGCGACCAAATCCCAAGATTCTGAGAATCCTGCGGAATTTTCCGAATATCTCGATCGCCGCCGCCGTCAGGACCCGGATTTGTGGATTCTGGAGGTGGATATCGACGCAGCGGAACGCTTCACCGCAATTTTGCCATAATTGCTTGACCCCTGCCACCTTATGGCTAACGGGCCGGCAATCTTCTCGCGCAGGCTGATCGGGTAGCAATCCGGCTATCCGCACAGCACGCAGACGGGGAGCCGCCGGCAGGCTTAACGCGAACCACCCCCTCTCCTTGCGAAACATCGCAACAGGTTCCCGCCTGCGTCTGTGCGCGCTCACCGCCTAAATTGTTGAGATAATGAGTCGTAAGACCCTGTCTTTTGGTGCGATCGCCGCCTGTGCCTTCGCCAACCTGATCTTTTCCAGCGCCAACAGCGCGGAAGCTGAAACGACCGAAGGGGCCGCCGCGCAAGCCATCGCGAGCCCCGGAACCACCACTCCGGATGAGGGGATCGAGATCGTCCCCGCGACCCCGGTGTTCGTTTCGCGTGAAGTCATTCAACCCCTGCCCGAAAACTGGGTCGAGCCCGATCCGCAACCGGCCTCGCTTGCCGAATTGGTGAAGCAGGTCGACACGCGCCGCAAGCTGAGCGCCGAGATGCGCTGTCTTGCCGGCGCGGTCTATTTCGAATCGCGCGGCGAGCCGCTGGCAGGCCAGCTTGCGGTGGCGCAGGTCATTATCAACCGGGCTGATGATCCGCGTTTCCCCGCCAGCTATTGCGGTGTGGTGCAGCAGGCCGGTCAATTCTCGTTCATTCGCAACGGCCGGATGCCGCATATCCGCGAACATTCCGCCGCCTGGGCGCGCGCGCGGGCGATTGCCGAAATCGCGCATCGCGGGTTGTGGCAGTCCGAGGCGAATGACGCGGTGTTCTTCCACGCGCGCTATGTCAGCCCCGGCTGGAGCCAGCGCAAAG
Organism: Erythrobacter epiphyticus; assembly: GCF_034653295.1. NCBI lineage: Bacteria > Pseudomonadati > Pseudomonadota > Alphaproteobacteria > Sphingomonadales > Erythrobacteraceae > Erythrobacter > Erythrobacter epiphyticus. Next base: position 435,341 of record NZ_JAYEEU010000007.1, read on the forward strand.
AGCGACTGGCCCAGATCAGCACGCATATCTTCTACAGGTGATCCCATCTCATCCCCGTGGGGAGGGGGTTAGGGGGTGGGGGCTTCTGCCCCGGTGAGGGCATACCCCCCATCCCAACCCTTCCCCAAGGGGAAGGGCTTTTGTGATTCACGCCTTCAGGCGCGCCCAAACCGGCGCATGATCGCTCGCTTTCTCGCGCCCGCGATGCGCCTTGTCGACGCCCGCAGCCTCCAACCGGTCGGCGCATTCGGGTGACAGCAGGATGTGATCAATGCGGAAGCCGTGATCGCGCTGCCACGCCCCCGCCTGATAATCCCAGTAGGTCCACACCCCGCCGCGCGGATTGCGCGTGCGGAGCGCATCACACCAGCCATCGCCGAGCAGCCGCGCATAGGCCGCGCGCGATTCGGGCTGCATCAGCGCATCATCCGCCATCGCCTTGACCGACCAGACATCATCATCTTCGGGGATGACGTTGAAATCGCCGAGCACCACCGCGGGCACTTCTTCGGCCCAGATCGTCGCCATGCGCGCGCGCAGGGCTTCCATCCAGCGCAGCTTGTAGTCGAATTTCGGCCCCGGATGCGGGTTGCCATTGGGCAGGTAAAGGCAGGCAATGCGGATGCCGTTCACTTCGGCTTCGAGGTAACGCGCCTGTTCGCCTTCGCCGTCATTGGGGCCATTGACCCCCAGCCCGCGCTGGACTTCGCAGATGGTGAGGCCCGCCTGCGTATCCACCAGCATGGCCACGCCGTTGAAACTTTTCTGACCGTGCCAGATCGCGCTGTAGCCCAGCTCTGTGAATTCCTCGGCGGGGAAGCCATCATCCTGCGTCTTGATTTCTTGCAGGCAGGCAACCGACGGGCGCGTTTCGGCGAGCCATTCCTTGAGCCGCGGCAGCCGCGCCTTGATCCCGTTGATGTTGAAGGTGGCAATTTTCATGGGCGCGGTGATGCCCCACATGGCTGCCCAAGTCTAATTCAAATCCCGAAGCTTGCCCCGCAGCCGCAACCTGCGGCGGCTTGCGGGTTTTCGACCTTGAAGGCCGCTCCGCCCAGCGATTCGACGAAGTCGACGGTGCTGCCCGCGATCAGATCGAGGCTCACCGGATCGACCACCAGCTTGACCCCATCGGTTTCGCTCACGCTGTCATCGGCTTCGGGGGCATCGGCAAGATCGAACTTGTACTGGAACCCCGAACAGCCGCCGCCTTCGACCGAGAGGCGCAGGATCGCAGGGCGCGTCTGCTTGGCGGCGATCTTGGCGATGCGATCCGCAGCGGCGGGGGTGAGCGTGAGAGGTTCGGCCATGGCTCTGATGTAGGTCAGGCAGGGGCGATCCTCAAGGGATCAAACCGTCTGGATATAGTCGCGCAAGGCCGCAGCCTCGTGCTGCACTTGATCCATCTTGTGCTTCACCAGATCGCCGATCGAGATGAAGGCAATCAGCTCCCCATCATCCACCACGGGAAAATGGCGGAACCGCCGCCGGGTCATCAGGCCCAGCGCTTCGTCGATGGTGGTGCTCGGCGAAACCGTGATGGCGGGCGAGGTCATCAGCTTTTCGACCGGCTGGTTGAGACAGGCGCCCGCGTCCTCGGCGATGCAATAGACCACATCGCGTTCCGAGATGATCCCGACAACGCGGCCCTCGCGCAGCACCGGCATGGCCCCGATGCGCTGCTGGCCGAGCATGCGGATCGCTTCGACGAGCGGGGTTTCGGCGGTACAGGAAATGATCGCTTCGGAACGACGCCCGGCGATGATCGCGGCAATGTTCATGACATTCTCCCTCTCTCTCCCGACAGGCAGAATGCCATTTTTGCCGGCGGAAAGCGAATCCTGCCTGCACGCGGCTCGCCGCGAGGCCGTTGCAAAGCGGCGCGCGGCGGCCCATGGGGGAAGCATGGTTCAGAAATCCCCGCTCGATGATCCGATCAACGCCGCGCATGCCTGGGCGCGTTACCGCCAGATCATGAAAGTGCTGATGGCGGTGACCGTGGTGACCGTGGTGCTCGCGCTTGGCCTGCTGTTTGCCTTTAACGGCGCGATCTCGGTGCATTACTACATCGCCGTAGCACTCGGCATCAGCTTCACCATGCTGCTGGGCGGCGGGCTGATGGGCCTTGCGTTCCTGTCCAACGGAACGGGCCACGACGAATCGGTCGACAACCGCATGCCGGGCCGGGATGAATTTTGGTCGCCTGACGAGAAGTAAGCCCGCCGCCTAGCGCTGCGGATAGAGCCGGTATTCCTCGACCGGAACCCCGCCGATCAGATGCTCCTCGATGATCCGGTCGAGCACCTGCGGGCTGCACGAGTGATACCACACGCCATCCGGCCACACGACCGCGACCGGGCCGACTCCGCAGATCTGGAGGCAATCAGCCTTGCTGCGCTGTACGCCGCCGCCCGGCCCCTTGGGATGATCCGGTGCGCGTAGCGGCCCGATTAGCCCGCGCTCCTTGAGCCGCTCTTTCAGGAATTGCCAGCTTTCCGCCCCCGCCTTGCGCGAGCAGCACTTGGCCTTGTTCGACAGCGCGCACAGGAAGATGTGGCGCTCCACCGCATTGCCCGGTGCATCGCCGCCATAATGGCGGGCCAGCGCGGATTGCGCGGCCATCAGCGGGAGGTTCTCGCTCATTTTGACGCGGGTTCCTCGCGCAACCAGCGATCGAGCCAGGCGAATACGGTCTCGTGCCATTGCAGCGAGTTCTTCGCGCCGAGCACCCAGTGGTTCTCATCGGGGAAGACCAGCAATTGCGCCGGAATATTGCGCTCCTGCAAGGCGGTGAAGGCGCCGAGCCCTTGCGTATAGGGCACGCGGAAGTCCTTTTCGCCCAGCACCACCAGCATCGGGGTGCGCCACTTGTTGACATGGGCAACCGGGTTCCACTTCTCGTAGGTGTCCGCGGTCTGGGCATAGGTGCCGCCGAAATCCCAACGCGGGAACCACAGCTCTTCGGTCGCATAATAGAAGGCGCGGGTATCAAACAGCCCATTGTGATTGACGAGGCAGCGGAAGCGCTCGGGCCACTGTCCGGCAATCCAGTTGACCATGTACCCGCCATAGCTCGCCCCCATCGCGCAAGCGCGGGTGCCATCGATCTGCGGATCAAGCGTCAGGGCATGCGCCAACCCTTTCTGCAAATCTTCGAGCGGCTTGCCGCCCCAATCGCTGTTGATCGCATCAGTGAAGGCCTGCCCGTATCCGGTGCTGCCGTGGAAATCGATCGAGATCACTGCATAGCCCTGGCTCGCGAAGACGCGCGGGTTCCAGCGGGTCGACCACGAATCATTATAGCTGCCCTGCGGCCCGCCATGGATGTTGAGCAGCGCCGGGATCGGGCCTTTCTGGTCTTTCAGCCGGGTGATCTGGCCCCAGACGGTCGCACCATCGGCACCCTTGAAGCTGAACCGCGTCGTCATCGTCGGCGCCATCCGGCCCATCCGGGTGGTGACGACATCGGTGAGCGGCTTGGCCTGCGCGAGATCGGCCGACAGGTAAAGCTCGCCCGGCTGGCCAATCGAATCGCGGGTGAACAGCAGGCGGTTGCCGGGCAGCGGCGTGAGGTTGGCGATATGCGCTTCGTTGCCTGCCATCAGCTCAAGCCGGGTGACAGCGCCGCTTGCGAGATCAATCCGGTAGGCGGGCGTATCGAGCACCTCGCCTGCGGTCGCCAGCAGGAAAGTGCCATCCGCGCTCCACACCAGCCCGCCGAAGCTCAGATCGGTGTTGGCGGTGAGATTGCGGGTCTGACCATTGAAGCGATCAAGCAGCCGCACCGACAGCCGGTCTGCCTCGTAGCCCGGACGGTCCATTGCCAGCCACGCGACGAAGCGCCCGTCGGGCGAGATCACCGGGTTGGTGTCGGTCGCCGGGTTGCTGCGCGTCACCAAAGTGGGGGCCGCCCCGTCGAGTTCGGAGACGTAGATATCGAGATTGGTCGAACCCGGTTCGGTGCGGTTTGCAAGGCGGGCGGTGAAATAGACCGCGCTGCCATCGGGCGTGAAGGCAATGTCCTCGCTGCCGCCGAAGGGCAAGGTCGGGGTGTTGGCGGTGATCCCGCTGGACGGATCGCGCCCGTCGATCGGCACGCCCTCGCCCGCGACGGCGCCATTCTCGAGACCGAACACGAACACGCGGTGCGGCGCGGCAGGGTTTGACCACGTATCCCAGTGGCGCACGAAGCCTTGTCCGCCCTCGTAAAGCCGGCCGCTGCCGGGGCCGGGCAAATGGGCGTTGACCCGGTCGCCGCAGCCAAAGGTCGGGCAATCGCGTGGAACCTGCGCCCACACGGCAATCCGGTTGGCTTGCGGGGCCAGCTTGAACCCGGCGATATCAATGTCGGGAAACGCGGCGACGACTTGCGGCGCGCCCGTCACCCCGGTGCCGCTGATCGCGATGCGCCACACCCGTGCCCGGCGCGGGGCCGCACTGTCGGGGTGTTCGCTGCTGAGGAAATAGAGGTGCCCGTCGCCAGCCAGTGTCAGGCCCGATGCGCGCAACGGCAGCGCGAGCGGCCGGGGCTGTGCGCCCGGCGTGGCGAGATCAAGCTGATAACAGACCGGCTTGCGATCCAGCGTCGTCGCGTCCGTCGTGGTGACAGCATAGACAACAAAACTGCCATCGGGCGCGGCCACCGGCGCGCCGAGGCGCGGCAGGGTGACAAGATCGCGCGCGCTCATCGCAGGCGCCGGGGATGGTGACGAGGTCTGCGCCGCCAGCGGGGTTGTGGCGGCGATTACGGTGGCGGCGGGCAGCAGGGCTGCGGCCAATCGGGTGGTCCAATGCATGGGGAGCGGATTAACGCGCCGGACGCCTCATGGCCAGAGGCGAGACGCCGGAAGGCGAGCGCTCGCCGCCGGTTACATCCGCTTGCCGACGATCCGCGCGATTTCCGCCTGCACCATGCGTTCGACCATGGCGGGCAGGTTCTTGTCGAGCCATTCCGCCAGCATCGGGCGGAGCAGATCGCGGGTCAGCCCTTCGAGCGAGGTTTCCCCTGATCGCACGATCTGCGGGCGGGCACCCGGTTCGGCGAGCATCGCCAGCGCGGCGAGGTTTTCCTGCATGGCTTCGCGCAACGCTGGGGTGATCAGCGGCGCATCCTCGTTGCTGGCCTCTGCTGCGGACTCAGGCTCGACCGAGAGTTCCATATCGGCAAGATCAAGCACCTCGGCTTCATCGCGCACGGTATGCGGGCGGCCAGGTGTGCTGGACGAATCGGCGGATTCCCCGGCTTCGTCGGTCGTTGCCACCAACCCGCGTTGCCGCCGCGCTTCCAACGCGCCGGCGCGATTGTCGCGGGCGATCACTTTCTTGATCGATTCGAGGATCTCTTCCACCGAAGGTTCACCGCTGTGCGACATGCTGCCCTGCTTCCTGATCTGACCGTGCCCCGATTGCCTGTCCCGAATCGGGAAAAGACGAGGGCTTACGGTTCGAGTTGCGGACCGATCTTTGCGTCAGGCGCGGGAATGTCAACGGTGCTGGTGGAACGCGCGGCGGCTTCGGGATCGCGATCCCAGTCCCACGCCTTGCCCTTCACCCGGCGATAATTGACATCGGGATCATACAGCACGCCGCCGGTGTCGAGATTGAGATCCTTGGCTTCCGCGCGGCCCATCAGCGCCAGCAGGTTGAAGCCCGCGACATAGGCATTGCGCCGCGCGGTGACGAGTTGGGCGCGGGCTTGCAGCAATTCCTGTTCGGCGTTGAGCACTTCGATGATCGTGCGATTCCCGATCGAATTTTCGGCGCGCACGCCTTCAAGGCTCAATTCCGCCGCCTCGACCGCTGCCTGCGCGCTGCGGATCACCGCATTGGCGGCCTGCCAGTTGGAAAACGTGGCGCGGGTTTCGGCAATCACCTGCCGTTCGGCCGCAATCAGATCTTCGAGCGCCGCGCTTTCGCGCGCCCCGGCCTGACGCTGCTGTGCGGCGGGCAAGCCGCCCTGAAAGATCGGGATTGTCACCCGGATGCCGGCATTGGCGGTGGTTTCAGCCTGGACGAAATTGGCCGCAATCGGGCCGCCCAGCGTCCCGAAAAAGTCGCTATATTGCCCGTTCGCGAACAGACCGACCGTGGGCAGGCGACCGGCGCCGGCGGCCTTGGTGTCAAAGCCCGCCGCCTCGGCGCGTTCCTTGGCCGCGATCAGATTGGGGTTGTTTTCGAGCGCGATCACCATGGCATCGCCGGGCTTCTCCGGCAGGCCGGGCAGTGGCGGCGGTGCTTCGAGTTCGCCCGGCGCACTGCCGACCAGCCGGATATAAGCTTCGCGCGCGGCGATCAGGTTGGCTTCGGCCTGCTGGAAATCGGCTTCGGCCACGGCAAGGCGCGAGCGCGTCTGCGCCACATCCGTGATGGTGAGATCGCCGATCTCGAACCGATCACTCGCCGCTTCGAGATTGGTACGCAGCACATCGACCTGGTTGGCAGCCAGCCCGACCAGCGCCTCGGTGCGCAGCACATCCATGTAAGCGGCGACAACCTGCGCGAACACGGTGCTTTCGGTGTTGCGCAGATCAGCCTGCCCGGCTTCGACGCGCTGTTTGGCCGCGGCGATGCCATTGCGCACGGCCCCGCCCGAATAGACCGGCACCAGCAACTGCGCGCCGACATTGAGGTTGCGCTCCGGCGCGGTGAAGGCGTTGGCCGACTGCCGGACGAACTCGGTCTCCGTCGCGGTGATATTCACCGACGGCAGGCCTTGCGCGCGCTGGATCGCCACGCCTTCATCGGTGGCGCGCTGCGTCGCACGCGCCGCTTCGAGCGTGGGGTTGTTGCTATAGGCCCCCACCAGTGCATCACGCAGGGTATCGGCTGCTGCAGGCGTCGCCGCCAGCGCGGCAAGGGCCAGCAGGCTGGCCGTTCCGGCGAGCCGCGTCATGGGGCGCGAACCGGTCACGCGAACGACCAGCTCTTGGGTGCGTCGAAAGCGTGCAGCACCGGAATGCCGAGATCTTCCACCGGGCGCAGTGTCATCCGGCCATCGATCTTCCGCCCAGTGGCAAGCCGGGTCACCTGGCGCAGCACCAGACCGGATACGATCCGGCCATCATCAGCCAGTTGCGCCGCCAGCGCATCGGGGATCTGCTCGACCGCACCATCCACCACGATCAGCGTGAAGGGTGCGCCCGCTGCAGCCTTGCCCGCAGCAGCATCGGCCGCGCTCAAAGTCGTCACTTCGCTGACCAGCGGTTGCAGCAGCGCGGTGAGGTAGCCCGTGCCGCCCTCGATCACCAGCACGCGATCCGCGCGCACCGGAGCCGCTTCGAGCAGCAGTTTGCCATAGAACAGCGGCGCGGCGAGATGGCCTGTGGCACCCAGCAGCACGGCGCGATCAATATAGGCAACCGCGGCCTTGTCGGCAGGGAGGAAGTCCTCGCGCGGGACAGCGAGCATCCGGGCGAGCACGAATTCTTCGTTGACCCCGCTGGTGCGCAGCTGGCTGTCAATCATCGCGCGGCGCGCGGGTCTGCTGTCGTGGCCTGCGGTGTCTTTCGTCATGGTGGCTTCGATCATATCAACTCCGTCTCCGCTGTATTAGACGTGCAATACAGCAGATCAAGCCCCTCTCTAGCCATCGTGCGCTCGTGTTCCAAGCGCTTTGCCGCATTCAAGACCTTTGACCTGTCGCCATTTGCAGGTTTAGGGGAGCGCGCATCGACCGGGATAAGGATAGCTTCGATGAGTGACATGATGACGGCGCAGGCAGCAGATGTGCGGATCGAGACGGATTCGCTGGGCGAAGTGGCGGTTCCGGCGCATGTTCATTGGGGTGCGCAGACCCAGCGCTCGATCGTCAATTTCCCGATTGGCGGCGAGAAAATGCCGCCGGCGCTGGTGCGCGCGCTCGGGATCCAGAAGCTCGCGGCGGCGCGCGCCAATATGAAGCTTGGTGTGCTCGATGCCACGCTGGGCGAGGCCATCGTGCAGGCCGCGCGCGAGGTGATCGACGGCACGCTGGCCGACCAGTTCCCGCTGGTGGTGTGGCAGACCGGCAGCGGCACCCAGTCGAACATGAATGCCAATGAAGTCATCGCCAGCCGCGCCAATGAAATCCTCACCGGCAACAAGGGCGGCAAGACCCCGGTTCACCCCAATGATCACTGCAATATGGGGCAATCGTCGAACGACACTTTCCCTACCGCCATGCATATCGCCGCGGCGGTCGAGGCGATGGATCACCTGCTGCCGGCGCTCAGGAAACTGCACGGCGCGCTCGATGCCAAGGCGCAGGAATTCGCCGACATCGTGAAGATCGGCCGCACCCACCTCCAGGACGCGACCCCGATGACGCTGGGGCAGGAGTTCTCCGGCTACGCCAAGCAGGTCGAATACGGCATCGCCCGGGTCGAGGCCGCGCTGCCCCGCGTGCTCGAACTGGCGCAGGGCGGCACTGCCGTGGGCACCGGGATCAACGCCAAGGTCGGCTTCGACACCGCCTTCGCCGCGGAAGTCGCCGCCGAGACCGGCCACGCCTTCGTCACCGCCTCCAACAAGTTCGAGGCGCTCGCCGCGCATGACGCGATGGTCGAGATCTCGGGCGCGCTCAATGTGCTGGCGGTCAGCCTGATGAAGATCGCCAACGACATCCGCCTGCTGGGCTCGGGCCCCCGCAGCGGCCTCGGCGAACTCTCGCTCCCCGCCAACGAGCCGGGCTCCTCGATCATGCCGGGCAAGGTCAACCCGACCCAGTGCGAGGCGATGACGATGGTCTGCGCGCAGGTGATGGGCAACCACATGGCGGTGACCGTGGCGGGATCGCACGGGCACCTCGAACTCAACGTCTTCAAGCCGGTGATCATCTACAACGTGCTGCAGTCGATGAAGCTGATCGGCGATGCCGCCCATGCCTTCACCGACAATTGCGTCGTGGGGATCGAGGCCAACACCACCCGCATCACCCAGCTGCTCAATGAAAGCCTGATGCTGGTGACCGCTCTCAACCCGCATATCGGCTATGACAACGCGGCCAAGATCGCCAAGAAGGCCCATGCCGAAGGCACGACGTTGAAGGAGGCGGCGCTGGCCTTGGGCCTCTTGACCGAAGAGCAATTCGTGCAGTGGGTGGTGCCCGCCGACATGATCCGTCCGCGGGATTGAGCCGGAACGGAGGGCGCTCCGGCACCCTCCGCCGCTCGATGAACAGACGTTCAGCTTTCGACCAATGCGCCATCTCGCCCGATAACCCGTCCGCCAAGACGTGGCGTGCCGGGCCGGGGTGGGTTATCGCTTGGCACTATCATGGCGATGTTTGAAACCGATCTTGCGCCCGCGCCCTCGCGGGTAAGCGTATCTTTCCGCACCGTGCTGCTTTCCATGGTGGCACTATGGGCAACCTATTTCCTGCTCACCACCTTCCGCAGTCTGGTGATGGATTTCGGATTGCAATTCGAAATGGCGTGGCGGCGCGGGCTGGTGTCGGCCGTCGGCATTGGCCTTACCATTGTCTTGTGGTTGCTGCTGCGGCTGTTCGATCGCCACACGCTCCCGGTGAAGATCGCGGCGGCAACCGTGCTGGCGCTGCCGGTCGCGATGGCCATCGGGCAAGTCAACCAATGGGTGTTCGAGGATATCCAGCAGGCGCAGGAAAAGCTCTACGCCGAGAAGTATAATCTCAACCTGCGGCGCGACGAGGCCGGTAACCTGCTGGTCGATGTGCCGGTGCGCCGGGTCAGCCCGGCACAGGGCGGCGGCCAGCCGTCCGAGGAAGTGGTCGGCTCGGAAAGCGTGATCATCGCCCCGGCCGATCCGAATGGCGATTTCTGGAAGCGGCTGCTCGAAGTCGCGCTCGGCCGTTATTTCCTGCTGCTGGCGTGGGCAACAACCTATTTCGCCTTGCTGGCCGGGGTGCAGGCGCGTGAGGCCGAGCGGCGCGAGGAGCAATTCCGTTCAGCGGCCAAGGCGGCCGAGCTGCGCTCGCTGCGCTATCAGGTGAACCCGCATTTCCTGTTCAACACGCTCAATTCGCTCTCGGCGCTGGTGATGACCGGCAAGGCCGAACGGGCCGAAGAGATGATCCAGACCATGAGCCGGTTCTACCGGCATTCGTTGGCCGACGAACTGACCAGTGATGTGCCGCTGCGCGACGAATTCGATCTTCAGCGGCTTTATCTCGATATCGAAGCCGTGCGCTTTCCCGAGCGGCTGCGCTCTTCCTTTGATCTTCCGCCTGCGCTCGCCGATGCGCGCGTGCCGGGGATGATCCTGCAACCGCTGGTCGAAAACTCGGTCAAATATGCGGTGTCGGCGGTGACCCGACCCGTCACGATTTCTGTCGCCGCGCGCGAGGAGCTCGGCGAGCTGGTGATCACCGTCAGCGATGATGGCCCCGGTGTGCCCAAGGGCAGTGTGCACGGGCTGGGCATCGGGCTCGCCAATGTGCGCGATCGCCTGCAAGCGCGCTTCGGCCCCGAAGTCGGCTTTGTTTCGGGCGCGGGCAATGGCGGCTATCACACCGAAATCCGGATTCCCCTGACGCGTATCGAGGTTGGCCATGGGCACTGACAGCGAAGAGCAGAACACGCTCAGAACCCTGATTGTTGATGATGAACCGCTGGCGGTCGAACGGATTCAGGTGATCTGCGCCGAGATCCCCTCGATTCGCGTGGTGGGCACGGCGAGCGATGGCGCCGCCGCGCTGCGGCTCGCCGAGAAACTCCACCCCGATCTGGTGCTGCTCGACATGACGATGCCCGAACTCGACGGGCTGTCAGTGGCGCGCAAGCTGGCCGAAGGGGAAACCCCGCCGGCCGTGATCTTTGTCACCGCGCACGACAATTTCGCGGTCGAGGCTTTCGATCTCGAAGCGGTCGATTACGTGCTGAAGCCGGTTGCCGCCGACCGCCTTGATCGCGCGATCGAGCGCGCGCTCGCGCGGCGCGGGCCGACACGGGCGAAATCAGGACGCCATCTCGACGAATTGTGGGTGCCGAACCGTTCCGAACTGCTGCGGATTGCGGTGAGCGAGGTTCACCGCATCGATGCCGAACGTGATTATGTGCGGCTGCATGTCGGCACCAGCGAAGCGCCGCGATCCTATCTCTTGCTCCAGACCATTGCGGGGCTGGAGTCGCGGCTCGATCCCGAACGCTTCATCCGCATCCATCGCTCGACCATCCTGCGGCGCGATGTGATCCGCGGGCTGCGCCATGATGGGTTGGGGGTGTGGTCGGCCGAATTGCACAATGGCGAGGCGCTGCGGATCGGGCGCACCTATCTCCCCAAAGTCAAGGCCATGGCCGGACGCTGAGCGCGCCGTCGGGCAGAAAGAAAATGACCCGACGCGCTGAAGGCCTCAGGCGCGCCGGGTCAGGTTGCTGCATCCGCTCGGGGTAAGATCGCGATGCAGTCAAAGTCAAAGCGGTATCAGGGGCAACCAGAGGTCAGCCGCCCTTCTGGGCATCGCTGGCCATCAGCTGTGCGACCTGCTTCTGCGCGCTGGCATGGGCCTTGGCCATGCAGGCCTTGGCATCGGCGCTCAGAATGCGTGAGCTCGAGTCAGGGACCGAGACCTGGCACACATTGCGCACGGCGCGGGTGATCCGCCAGTTCAGTTCCTTCTGGCCCTTGGGCGTCGCCAGATCGATGTCGTTCGTGGCAAAGGCGACGATCCGGGTTTCGGGCTGCACTTGGCTGATCTGGGCCAGCGCGGGGGTCGCGGCCAGAACCAGCCCAAGGGCGGCGGTAGCAGTGGCAATCAGTTTCATCTCTTCCTCCATCATGCAGGGCCTGCCAGATCCGGGCGGGGGCCGGGCGGGGTTACCGGAAGGCCTGCTGAAAGTCGTTTTACCTCAGGGCTTAACGGGGATCATGGCCTGCTCGACCAAACAGGGGCGCGCATCCGATTGACGATGCGCCGTTTGGATGTGCGACAGAAAAGCGCCGACGAAAGGTGGTTTCCAACCGACGGGCGCGAGCCCATAGTGGGACTTGCGATGAATGTAGCGGTGATCATCATCTTCGTGCTGGGCATCGGCAACTTCACCATGCACCGCGCGGTGATGGAGAGCCGCCATCCGTTGCTGCGCGCCTGGCCGGGCTTGGCTCATCCGCTCGGACGCAAGGTTGCGTTCGGGACCGAATTTCTGGTGCTGCTGCTCGCCCTGATGCTGGCGAGCAACGGCTGGCCGGGCTTTGCCTTTGCCTATGGGATCTACACTGTGTGCAATGCGCTGGCTTCGTGGCTGATGCTGAGCGGGCGGGTGTAGCGGTGATGACGACCCGTCTGTTCCATATTTCCGACGTGCATTTCGGGGTCGAGAACCGCGCTGCGCTGGCCGAAGTCGCGCGGGCGGTGGCCGCCGAACAGCCCGACGCCGTGATCTGCACCGGCGATCTCACCCAGCGCGCCAAACACAGCGAATATGCGGCGGCGCGGGCGTGGTTTGCCGGATTGGGCGTGCCGGTGATCCTGCAACCCGGCAATCATGACATGCCCTATTACAACCCGTGGGAACGCTTTGCCGATCCGTTCCGGCGCTACCGCGCGCTCGATGCGGCGGTGGGCCGTTCCTTTGCATCGGAGGATGTCGTGCTGGTGCCGTTCCTGACGACGGTGCCTGCGCAGTGGCGCTTTCCGTGGTCTGACGGGGTGGTGAAGGCCCCCGCCCTCGCGCAAACCGTGGCCGCTCTGCAAGACCTCAAGGATGATCCCCGGCACAAGCTGGTCTTGGCGCACCACCCGCTGCTCGGGCCGCATGATGAGGGCAAGAACCCCACGATCGGCGGCGATGCTGCCTTTGCCGCGCTGGCAGCGGCGGGGGCTGACGCGGTGCTTTCGGGCCATGTCCATGTCCCGCTGGATGAGGTGCGCAGCCGCGGCGGGCACGCGATGCGGATGATCGGCGCGGGCACGCTCTCGACCCGGCTGCGCCACGGCGCGCCGCCATCCTACCGCGTCATCACAGCGGCGCGCGGGCAGCCGCTCACCAGCGAGCTGCGGGTGATCGCCGCCTGATCCTGTCACCGCAGATGCAAAAAAGGGCGACCCGTGAGGGCCGCCCTTTTCCACGTACCAAAAGGTAAAACCGTTTAGCGCTTCGAGAACTGGAAGCTGCGGCGGGCCTTGGCCTTGCCGTACTTCTTACGCTCGACCACGCGGCTGTCGCGGGTGAGGAAGCCAGCGGCCTTCACCGTGCCGCGCAGTTCCGGCTCATACTTCGAAAGCGCCTGCGCGATGCCGTGCTTCACGGCACCGGCCTGACCCGACAGACCGCCGCCGGTGGTGGTGGCGATCACGTCATACTGGCCGACGCGGTCGGTGATGGTGAAAGGCTGGTTGATAACCAGACGCAGGGTCGGACGCGCGAAATAGGTTTCCTGGTCCTTGCCGTTGATGGTGATCTTGCCGGTGCCCGGCTTCACCCACACGCGGGCCACGGCGTCCTTGCGGCGGCCGGTCGCATAGGCACGGCCCTGCGCATCGACTTCACGCTCGCGCAGCGGCGCGGTGACGCGGGCGATTTCGGCGGCATCACCCTGCGGGGCGTTGCCAGCGATGTCCTTGAGATCGGCGAGATCGGACACGGTGTTGTTCTCGTCAGCCATTATGCGGTGACCTTGTTCTTGCGGTTCATGGAAGCAACGTCGAGCACTTGCGGCTGCTGGCCAGCGTGCGGGTGCTCGGTGCCGGCATAGAGGTGCAGCGCCTTCATCTGCTGACGACCCAACGGGCCGCGCGGAATCATCCGCTCAACCGCCTTTTCCAGCACGCGCTCGGGGAAACGGCCGCCCAGCACCTTGGCCGGGGTGGTTTCCTTGATGCCGCCGGGGTGGCCGGTGTGCTTGTAGTAGAACTTGTCGGTCATCTTGTTGCCGGTGAACTTCACCTTGTCGGCGTTGATGACAATGACATGATCGCCGCAATCGACATGCGGGGTGAAGCTCGGCTTGTGCTTGCCGCGCAGGATGTTGGCGATGATCGCGGCGAGACGGCCGACGACCAAACCATCGGCGTCGATGATGTGCCAGTTCTTTTCGACCTCGGCCGGTTTGATCGACCGGGTCTGCTTGCTGAGCGCCTTCATGGCTTTGGATCCTTAGGTTCGAAGATCGGACTGCGGGATGAGCCGCTGTCCGGAGAATCGCCGGGGCAAGGCACGCCCGCCCCTTACGAAGTGGCGGGCATTTGTCGTTTGGTGCCGTTTAAGTCAAGCAAAACCGCGCCTTTCGGCGGTGGTAAAATAATACCGTGACTCAAATCATGCGGTCCAACCCACCCAGCCATTGCGCGGTCGGGGGGTGCGCGGCATCCGCGTGCCAGCCGATAATCGCCGGGGTTTCATAGGGGTGCAGCGTGCCGATCCGCGCGATCGCAGCCTCAATCTGCGCGGGAGTGGTCTTGCACAGCATGCCCACTTCCTGCGCGCTGTCGGCCTTGCCCTCCCACAGGAACAGCGATTCCACCTGCGGCAAGATATTGGCGCAGGCAATCAAGCCATCGGCCAGCAATTGCCCGGCAATCCGGCGTGCGCATTCCTGATCGGGGCACGGGCACCAGATCAGCGCGGCCCCGTTCATGCCGGGCGCCGGGCACCGCGTGCGTGCATCGCCCAGGCCGTGCTCGCCACCAGCAACGCGCCGACAAGCTGGTGCGCAGCGGCGACCCACAGTGATACGCCGCTCATCACCGTGGCGATGCCGAGCAGCACCATCACCCCAAAGGCGCTGTGCACCGCGATGCTGGCGAAGCGATCAGCCATGCGCACCGCGCGCGCCAGCCACACCAGCGCCGCTACCGCCACCCATGCCCACCAGCGATGGAGGAATTGCAGCAGGAAGGGATCATGGGTGAGCGTCCACAGCACGCCGCCGCGCCAGTCGATCGTCGGGATCAGCTGCCCGTTCATCAGCGGCCAGTCATAGGCGGCATGGCCTGCATTGAGTCCGGCGACCCACGCGCCCAGCAGCAGTTGGATGAACAAGACGCCGCCGACTAAGGCGGCCCCGGCGGTCAGGCGTGCCGGCCGCGCCGCCGGATCGCGCGCCAGCATCCGCAGATCGCGCGCGGTCCACACCAGCCCGGCAAGCAGGAACAGCGCGGTGAGCAGATGAGCCGACAGGCGGAAATGGCTTACATCGGTCAGATCGGTTTCACCCACGCCTGATGACACCATATACCAGCCGAGCGCGCCCTGTCCGCAGATCAGCGCGAACATCGCCCCCAAGCGCCAGCCGTAGCCCGCCGGGATCATGCGGCGCGCCGCGAGCACGATCAGCGGCAGCAGAAAGGCCAGTCCGATCACCCGGCCCAGGATGCGGTGGAACCATTCCCAGAAGAAGATGAACTTGAAGGCGGCAAGATCCATCCCCGCCGGGCCGCTTTCAAGGCGGTATTCGGCGGTGGTCTGATACTTGGCGAATTCGGCCTGCCATGCCGCCTCGCTCAGCGGGGGCAGGATGCCGCTGACCACGTTCCATTCGGTGATCGACAGGCCGCTTTCGGTCAGGCGTGTGATCCCGCCCACCATCACGATAAGCACGACCAGAAAGGCCACGATCTCGAGCCATCGCGCCAGCGCCAGCGGGCGCGCACGTGTGGGCGTTTGCGCCGCAGGGAATACAGCAAGACGAGCAGATGTGGCCATGATCCTGCGGCAAATGTGCCGAACGGGACGAATCTGCAAGCCTGTTTGCCGCAAAGGCCGATGCGCGGCTTGCAAGGGCAGCCGGTCGCGGCGGAATTGCCTTGCGAAATGTCACAACATTACATAGGGCGAGGCGATGGCCTCCTCGCCCGCTCCTTATGCGAATCGGATTTCGCTGCGCCGTCGTCTCGATCATGTCGGGATCGCGCTGGCGGGGCTGTGCGCGGTGCATTGCCTTGCCACGCTGCTGATTGTGTCGGCTTTGGGGCTGGGCAGCCACTTCCTGCTGGCAGAAAGCATCCATCGCACCGGCCTGATGCTGGCGGTGATGGTGGCCGCCCTCGCGATCGGCTGGGGTTTCATGCGGCATCGCCGGGTCGCCCCGCTCGCCATTGCGGGCAGCGGGATCGCCTTGATGGCAGCGGCGCTATTGGTGGAGCATGGCGTTGGCGAATTGTGGCTGACGCTCGCCGGGGTCGCGCTGGTCTCGGCCGGCCACGTGCTCAATCTGCGCGCCGCGCGCTGAACCCGGCAAACTTGCGGTTGCACCCTCGGGCTGAGCGCCTATGTCACGCGCCATGACCAGCCCCAAGACCATCACCTTGAACGGCGATCCGCGCCGCACCACTGCCACCACGATTGCCGAGCTTGTCCGCGAACTGGACCTCGCGCCCGAGAAAGTCGCGGTCGAGTGCAATGGCGCCATCGTGCCGCGCTCGACCTTGGCAGAAGCGCCGCTTGCTGAAGGGGATGTGCTGGAAATCGTCCATTTCGTCGGCGGCGGCGATCATGCCCCGGACACCTGGACCGTGGCGGGCCGCACCTTCACCTCGCGGCTGATCGTCGGCACAGGCAAGTACAAGAGCTTCGAACAGAACGCGGCGGCTGTGGCAGCAAGCGGCGCGGAGATCGTCACCGTCGCAGTGCGGCGGGTGAATGTCTCGGATCCCAAGGCCCCGATGCTGACGGATTACATCGACCCGAAAAAAATCACCTATCTCCCCAACACCGCCGGATGTTTCACCGGCGAAGAAGCGGTGCGCACCCTGCGGCTGGCACGCGAGGCGGGCGGCTGGGATCTGGTGAAGCTCGAAGTGCTGGGCGAAGCGCGCACGCTCTATCCCGACATGCGCGAGACTCTCAAGGCGACCGAAGTGCTCGCCAAGGAAGGGTTCCTGCCGATGGTCTATTGCGCGGATGATCCGATTGCCGCCAAGCAACTGGAAGATGCCGGCGCGGTCGCGATCATGCCCTTGGGTGCCCCCATCGGTTCGGGCCTCGGCATCCAGAACCGCGTGACGATCCGCCTGATTGTCGAAGGAGCCAAGGTGCCGGTGCTGGTCGATGCCGGGGTGGGCACGGCATCGGATGCGGCGGTCGGCATGGAGCTCGGCTGTGATGGCATCCTGATGAACACCGCGATTGCCGAGGCGAAAGACCCGATCCGCATGGCCCGGGCGATGAAGCTTGCGGTTGAGGCCGGGCGCGAGGCCTATCTTGCCGGGCGCATGGCGCGGCGGATGTATGCCGATCCCTCAAGCCCCTTGGCCGGGTTGATTTGAGAGCCGTTCCCGCATCGCGAAGGCGAAGCGGACCCCAAGAACACACCTAACCTTTAATTAACCATAGTGCGCGACAGTCTGCCGGTAACCGGGGAGACCGTGATGACCCTTGCC
Organism: Erythrobacter epiphyticus; assembly: GCF_034653295.1. Classification (NCBI taxonomy): domain Bacteria; kingdom Pseudomonadati; phylum Pseudomonadota; class Alphaproteobacteria; order Sphingomonadales; family Erythrobacteraceae; genus Erythrobacter; species Erythrobacter epiphyticus. The sequence goes on from NZ_JAYEEU010000007.1 coordinate 452,613, forward strand.
CACAGCAGCAGCGCCCAGATGACCATCAACGAGCTGCGTGAATTCGCCAGCTTCGCGCCGTGCGAGCAGCGCTATATCAAGCGCAGCCTCGATATCGGGCTTGCGCGCTGCGATGCCTTCCGTCTGTGGGGCCGCAGCGAGTCGGAGAACGTCGCGATCCGCCGCCAATATGTCGCCTATCAGGATTTGAAGGCCTTGCGCGCGGCGATCCCGCACGAAGGGACGGCGGGTGAGGTTGAAAACCTGCTGGCCAAGCTGGTGCGGCTCGCCGCCTTTGATCTCGAACAGGAACGGCTGGCAAGCTTTGCCGCTTTCCGTTTCCTCTATGAACGCTTGCTCGGGGCGCGGGTGCGCCCGTGGCTGCCTGCGGCCTTCTGCGCAGCGGCAGCGCTGCCTTCGATCCGCCCGGAGCGGCGCAAGCTGCTGCTGCAATCGCTCTCCGAGGCCGCAGCGACGGCGCCGGGCTGGTCCCCGCGCGAGCCGATCTTTTATCCGGAATATGTCGAACACGTCGAGGCGGCTTAAATTGATGAGAGTTGCTGCGCCAGGAGTCGATCAACCATCTCAATCATGGGCTTCAGATTAGGAGCGCCGCCATCTTTGAGGCTTTTATCACCTATCCCCAAGGCCGTGTAGTAATCGGTTGGATCATCCATGATGAGGTCAATAAGAGTCTTCTGACCCGGCAATATGAAGCCCAACTTCAAAGATATCACCGCATAGGCAAACGCTCGTGCTGTCCGCCCATTACCATTCTTAAATGGGTGTATCCAATTGATCATCCAAAGAGAATAAGCCGCTAACTCAAACACAGAGGCAGATGCCCAATGCGTTTTAAGATGATTATTGAACACCTCTAGATGCTCGTGCACATCATCGTGGCGTGGCGGCTGATGCACCACGACCCCACCCTTTACGACTAGAACGGCCTCTTCTCGGATTTCACCGGGCTTCAACAACAGAAACAGAGTCGCGGTCCGGTGAAACTCTCGCAGCGTCCAAACTGGCGGTGCCTCGGAACAACTGTTGTCCGCACCTCGCTTGTGGAACATCATCAAATGGACCAGTGCCTCAATGACGTTCACTTGGTTGGAATAATTCAGAACCTCGATCGCGTGGGCCGGCTCCCCGGTGATCAGATCCCAATTGTCATCGATCATGCTGACCTCGAAAGCGACAGAAGAATTATCTGTTTGCTTTCATAGGGCTAGGTCAGGCCTTGGGCAATCCCTCGATCTCCGCAAGGAGGGTTTCAACCTTTTCTCTGGTTAGAGTCGATTTGTCTCCGCGCATGCCCATAACAAGGCTTACCCGCTGCTGACGCCTCTCCGCTGGCGTCATTTTGTGAGCTCTGGCTCTTTCAATTAACTCTTGGGTTGTGTGCTGCACGGCTATGACTCCCGTTTGTCATCGTTTCCAAGAATCGGGCAAACCTCTTCCATGGGATTCAGGTCTTTGTGTTTGATCTTGCGATGTTTCGGTGTCGAATATCGTAATGAAATTAAATGAATCGGCAATGAGTCAAATGTGCCACACCTGTATCACCCGAGGCTTTAGGCCCTATCCCCGGTAAAGCCCGTCGATCCGTTCCTGATAGCGTTCGCGGATCTTGTGACGCCGGATCTTCATGCTCGGGGTCATTTCCTCGTTCTCGATGGTGAAGGCCTCATCGGCGAAGGCGAACTGGCGCACCTTTTCGATCACCGACAGGTCGGCATTGGTGCGATCGACCGCCGCGCGCACCGCGTTCTTGAAGGCGGGGAGCTGCTGGAGCGCGGCGAGATCGAACTTCTCGCCATTGGCGCGGGCCCATTCGAGCGCCCATTCGGCATCGGGGACGATCAGGCCAACAACGTAGGGGCGCTTGTCCCCGCTCACCATCGCCTGCGCGATTTCGGGCTGCAAGGTCAGCATGCCTTCGACCTTTTGCGGGGCGATATTATCGCCCTTGTCGTTGACGATCATATCTTTCTTGCGGTCGGTGATCTTGATGCGGCCTTTCTCGTCGAGATAGCCGATATCCCCGGTATGCAGCCACGGAGCGCCCTGCGGATCGGCGGGATCGACCTTGAGCGTCCGCGCGGTTTCCGCCTCGTTGCGCCAATAGCCGTGCATCACCAGCTCGCCGCGGCACAGGATCTCGCCATCCTCGGCGATTTTCACCTCGACCCCGCGCAGCGGCGGGCCAACTGTGTCCATCTTGAGCCCGACCTTGGGCCGGTTGCAGCTGATCACCGGGCCGGCCTCGGTCTGGCCGTAGCCTTGCAGCATGGTGAGACCCATGGCCTCGAAGAAATTGCCGACTTCTGGGTTGAGCGGCGCGCCGCCCGAAACCATCGCCTTGATCCGCCCGCCGAACTTGGCGCGGATCTTGGGGCGCAGGGTTTTCTCGACGAGGAAATCGAGCGGCTTGTCACGCAGGCGCTTTTTGCCCTCGGTGGAATTGTCCGCGATTTTCAGTGCGGCATCCATCATGAAGTTGGCGACCTTGCCCTGTTTTTCGACCTGTTTCATGATCCGTGTGCGCAGCACTTCGAACAGGCGCGGGACGACGACCATGATGGTCGGGCGGGTCTCCTCGATATTGCTCGCGAGCTTTTCGAGGCCTTCGGAATAGAAGATCTCCGCGCCAATGCCGATTGGCAGATATTGCCCGCCGGTGTGTTCATAGGCGTGGGACAGCGGCAGGAACGACAGGAAGCGTTCGTCCTTCACCCCGAAATCCTCGATCAGCACTTCGGCCGCGCCCGCGATATTGCACAGGATCGCGCCGTGGTGCTGCATCACCCCGCGCGGCGCACCGCCCGTGCCGCTGGTGTAGATCAGGCAGGCGGTGTCCGCGCGGCTGATCCCGGCAATCCGCGCGTCGACCGCCGCGCGCGCCGCCGCGGCATCGCCCACAGTCAGCGCTTTCCAGTCATGATAATCAAAGCTGCCCGATTGCTGGCGGTGCAGATCCTCGATCCCGATGACATGTTCGACCAGGCCGGTTTGGGTGATCGCCTCGGCGAGCGGCTTGAGCAGTTTGGTGTCCGACACAAACACCGCGCGCGCGCCCGAATTGTCGAGAATATGGGCGTGATCGCGCCGGGTGTTGGTGATGTAGGTGGGAACGGTGATGCAGCCGGCGGCCATGATCGCCAGATCGGCGATGCACCATTCCGGCCGGTTTTCCGAGACCAGCGCCACACGGTCGCCATCCTCCAGACCAAGGCGGCGCAACGCTTCGGCCAGCAGGCAGACCTGCTCGGCTGCTTCGCGCCAGCTTTGCGTCACCCACTGGCCGCCTTCCTTGTGGCCGAGAAAGGGCGCATCGCCTTTCTGATCGGCGCGCGTCAGGAACAGATTGACAAGATTGGCCGCATTATCAATATCTTGCAAAATCTGATCGTCCGCCGGATTGGCGTGCGGCGCGCCCGAATGGCGCATCTGGGGGGCATGCACTGGCAAAGGCTCCTGGTCCCTTTGTTTTGTTCTGTGAAGGGGCAAGGGATTGCCCCGAATGCCATCAAGTTAGGCGCGGATTTCCCGAGCGGCAAGCACCCGCGATGCGGATGCCCGCAGGTCGTGGGCTCAGGGGGTGACGAGGCTGGTGAGGCGCGGTTCGGTCGCCACTTCCCACGTTCCATCGGCCCTGCGGCCAAGCGCATTGGCCTTGATCGGGGCGGCGCCGGGGCGGATTGCGGTGTGCCCGCGCGCGGCGAGATCATCCTGCATCGCCATCAGCGCGCTGTCTTCCTCGATCAGCAAGGTGTTGCCGAAAGCCATCGCGAAGGGCAGCGCCAGCGCGTCCTGTGCACCGAGCCCGAAATCCAGCACGCCGATGATCCCGCGCGCGACCGAGACCGGGATGGTCGGCCCGCCCGCAGCGCCGATCACCAGCACGACCTTGCCCTTGGCATCATAGACGATCGTGGGCGCCATCGACGAACGCGGCCGCTTGCCGCCTTCGACCCGGTTGGCGACCGGCTTGCCATCGGCTTCGGGCGTCAGGGTGAAGTCGGTCAATTCGTTGTTGAGGTAGAACCCGCGCCAGTGCAGCCCCGATCCGAAGGCGCCTTCGATGGTCGAGGTGTAGCTCACCGCGTTGCCCGCGCGGTCCACCACCGAAAAATGGGTGGTGCCGTTCTCCGGCTCTTCCGGCCCATCCCCGCGCGCGAGCGGCGCCCCGGGCGGCACCCCGGCTTCGACCTTGGGGTTGCGCGCGGCCGGGTTGATCAGCGCCGCGCGCGCAGCGAGATAGGCGGGATCGATCAGCCCGGCGACCGGGACTTCGACGAAATCGGCATCACCGGCGTAAAGTTCACGATCGGCATAGGCGAGGCGCTGGCTTTCGATGAAAAGGTGCCAGAACTCGGGCGATTGCGGCCCCATGGCGGCAAGATCGAAGCGCTCAAGCTGGCCGAGCATCTGCGCCACCGCGATCCCGCCTGAAGATGGCGGCCCCATGCCGCACACGCGGTAAACGCGGTAACGGGTGCAGACCGGCGCGCGCTCCTTGGCGCTATAGGTGGCGACATCGCGGGCGGTCATCTTGCCGTCCTGCGGCGTTGCATCGGCGACATAGGCAGCCAGCGCGGCGGCAGGCTGGCTGCCATACATCGCCTGCGGGCCATCCTTGGCGAGCGCGCGGAAGGTTTCGGCCAGCAGTGGCACCTTGACCGTCGCGCCAATCGGCAAAGGCTCACCATCCGGCCCGAAGAACACCGACCGGGCATAGTCCGATTTGTCGGCACGGCCCTTGTTGCCCTTGAGCGACTGGTGAAGCCGCGGGTTCATCACAAAGCCGTTTTCGGCGAGCGCGATGGCGGGTTCGAACAGCTTGGCCCAGGGCAGGGTGCCGTGCGCGGCATGGGCCTTGGCCGCAAGCGCGATATTGCCCGGCACGCCGACACTGAGGCCCGAGAACACGCGGGCATCGCGCCCGAGCAACTTGCCCTCTGCATCAAGGAACCGCGTTGGCGTTGCGGCGGCCGGCGCGGTCTCGCGCCCGTCATAGGTGACAAGCGCGCCGGTTTCGCCATCAGCGCGCACCAGAAAACCGCCGCCGCCAATGCCCGAGCTTTGCGGCTCGACCACGGTCAGCGCGAGCATCACGGCAATCGCGGCGTCAACTGCCGAACCGCCTTGCGCAAGAATCGCCTCACCGGCGGCGGTGGCGCGGGGATCGGCACTGCTGACTGCGCCGGCCACGGTGGGCGCAGGCGCGTCCGCCAAAGCGGTCTGGCTGGTGGTGGCACAGCCCGAGAGGGCCAGCGCCAGCGGGGCGAGCAGGGCGGGAATGAAACGCATGGGGCCTCCTGCTATTCGCTTCCCACCGCTTCGGCAATGCTGGCAAAGCCGTCGCGCTGCATCAGCGGGATCAGGCCGCGCGCGATCCGTGCGCCAAGCCCGGGGCCTTCATAGACCAGCGCGGAATAGAGCTGCACCAGCGATGCCCCGGCGCGGATGCGCTCCCACGCGTCTGCGGCGCTGGCAATCCCGCCGACGCCCACCAAAGGGATGGCGCCGCCGGTCGCCTTGCGGAAATCACGCAGGCGTTGCAGCGCCAGCGCCTTGAGCGGCGCGCCGGACAGCCCGCCGCTTTCGCCCGCGTGGTGCGAGCGCAAAGCCGGGCGGGTGATGGTCGTGTTCGAGACAACCAGCGCGCCCAGCCCTTTTTCGAGCGCGATGCGGGCAATCGCATCAATATCCGCCGGTTCGAGATCGGGCGCGACCTTGAGAAAAACCGGCGGCGCGCCCACCGGCATGGCATCGGCGCGCGCGGCCAGCACCGCATCGAGCAAGGCGGTGAGCGCGCCTTCATCCTGCAAGGCGCGCAGGCCCGGCGTGTTCGGGCTGGAGATATTGACGCACAGATAGCTCGCCAGCGGCGCCATCAGTTCTGTCATGCGGGCATAATCGGCGATCCGGTCGGCCGCATCCTTGTTGGCGCCGATATTCACCCCGACAATCCCGCTCCGCCCGGCGCGGGCGCGCAGACGGGTGAGCGCGGACTCGGCGCCCTGATTGTTGAACCCCATGCGGTTGATCACGGCATGGTCTTCAACCAGGCGGAACAGGCGCGGCTTGGGATTGCCCGCCTGGGGCAAGGGTGTGATCGAGCCGACCTCGGCAAAACCGAACCCGAGATCAAGCAATTGATCGGGCACTTCGGCATCCTTGTCGAACCCGGCGGCAACACCCACGGGATTGGGGAAATGCAGCCCGGCCACCTCGACCGCGAGCATCGCGGGTAGCGGCATCGGCGCGCGCGGCGGCAGCGCTTTCAGCCCCGCCAGCGCGAGGCGGTGCCCGGTTTCCGGATCGAGAGCGAACAGCGCGGGGCGCAGCAGACGAAACAGCATGGCCCAAGCGCCTATGCCAGCTTCGCAGCCTTGTCGACATATGCGCGGCGGATTGTCCGGCTAGGGGCGATCGCGCGCCCCATTCTTGTCGCTTAGCTACAATTCTCCGGCTGATTCGCGCGCTATAGGGACCCTTGCGACCCGAAGGGCTCGAAGCAGTGATGCAACGAGTTCCTCAACTTTAATGGGCGGCTCCCCTCATCTGGGGGCCGCCCAATTTTTTTTGGGTCTTTTGAGCCATTTCGACGGGAACTTTGCCGTCGCCTGTTCGCTGGCTGGCCTGTAGGGTCATAAAAAGAACAGGGGCGTAAGCCGTGTCGGGGCAAGCAAAGCTTTTCGCAGTCCAAGATGCCGCGCTGACAGCCAGCGCGCTGATGGCGGTCGACTATATCGCCGCCCCTCCTGAAATCAGCGATTACGTCACGACGCTTTATCATTTCCGCTGCGATGAACCGCTGATCCGCGATATCCAGCCCGCGTCGATCGGGAATCTCAGCCTGTTTCCCTATGGCAAGGGCGAGTTGCAATTTCCCAAGGGTCACCGCGATCCCAATCATGAAATCGCTCTGATGACCCCGCTGAGCGCGGCCTGCCCGATGGAGGTGGTGGGGCCGTTCCATTCGATCGGCGCTGCGCTTTCGCCGCTTGGCTGGGCGGCGCTGACAGGGCTGCATGCCGGCCAGCACCGTGATCGGCTATACCCTGCCGCCGATGTGCTCGGCCCTGAGATCGCCGCGCTCGGCGAACGGCTCAATGCGGATTATCGCAAGGGCGCGATCACTGGGCGCGAGGCAGCGCTTGCCATCGGTGATTATATTGCCCGCACCGTGCGCCCAATCGATCCGCGCCATCACAATCTGATTCGCGAGGTCAACCGCTGGCTTGGTACTGCGCTCAATCCCTCGATCGATGACCTGCTGGCGCGGGCGAATTATTCGCAGCGTCAGGTGCAGCGGCTAGTCGAGCGTTATTTCGGGCTGCCGCCGCAAGCGCTGGCGCGCAAATACCGCGCGCTCAGAGCGGCGGCCTTGCTGTCTCTTCCGCAGCTTTCGCCCGAATTTGAGGCCGAACTGGCGGAAGCCTTCTTCGATCAGTCGCATATGATCCGCGAGATCACCCGATTTGTCGGGCGCACCCCGGCGCGCTTGCAAGACAAGACCACGCCCTACCTCGCCGAGATGATTGCCCCGCGCAACCTGCGCGAGCTCGAAGGCTAGCGCGCGGCCCGGGCGATGGGTACACCGCATCGCAGGTCTGCCCCACAAGAGAGAGAAGAGCCATGCCCCCCCGTCCGTTCCGGAATGTGTCGATTATTGCGCTGACGCTCGCGCTCGCGCCTGCCAGCCTTGCCGCACAGGAAGCCGCGCCCGTTGCAGCGGCGGCCGCCACGCCCGACGAAGCCGCCGCGCTCGACGCGCTGTTTGCAACCTATGATGCGGCAAGCCTTGCGGCCTCGCCGCTCTCCAAGGCCTCGCGCGGGATCAGGGATGGCGATTACGGCAAGTGGGATGATCCGTCGGATGCGGCGGACGAGCGCGATTTCGCCCGGCTTAAGGATGCCGCTGCGCAGATGCGCGCGCAGTTCGATCCCGCGCGCTTGCCGACGCAGCAGGCGCTCTCGTTCCGGCTGTTCGATGCGCTTGCCCAGCGCCGCGCCGCGCTCCACCCGTTCCGCAAATATGGCTATATCTTCGATCAGATGAACGGCGCGCAAAGCCGGATGCCTGCCTTTCTGATCGGCACCCACAGGGTTGCGAACCTTGCCGAGGCCGAAGCCTATGTTGCGCGGATCGCGGGGATGGGGCCGCAGCTTGATGCGCTCACCGCCGAGGCGGCGAGCCGCGCGGGCAACGGCGTCATGCCGCCCCGCTGGGTGTATCCCTATGTGATCTCCGACATCGGCAATTTGCTCGGCGCGGGGGATGGCAATGCGGTGCTGGAGGACTTCGCCAAGAAGGTCGCCGCGCTCGATCTGCCCGATGCGCAGAAAGCTGATCTGAACGCCCGTGCCGCGGCGGCATGGAACAGCTCCGCCGTGCCCGCCTACCAGCGCCTCGCTGCCGAAATGGAACGCCAGCAGGCGATCGCGCCGACCGAGGATGGGGTCTGGCGCTTCAAGGATGGCGACAGATATTTCGCCGCGCTGCTCGCAAACTACACCACCACCGATCTTTCCGCCGATGAAATCCACGACATCGGCCTCAAGGAAACCGCCCGCATCCACGGCGAAATGCGGGCCATTATGGCCAAGGTCGGCTTCACCGGCAGTTTGCAGGAATTCTTCGCGTTCACCCGCGATGATCCGCGCTTCTTCCACACCAGCCGCGAAGATTATCTGGCCGAGGCGAGCCAATATCTCGCCGCAATGGAAGCCAAGCTGCCGGAGTTTTTTGCCACCCTGCCGACCGATCCCCTCGAAATCCGCGCGGTCGAAGCGTTCCGCGAAAAGAGCGCGGGCAAGGCCTTCTACCAGCGCCCCGCGCCGGATGGTTCGCGCCCCGGCGTCTATTACGTGAACCTCTATAATCTGCGCGATATGAGCAAGAACGAGCTCGAAGCGCTCGCCTATCACGAAGGCTTGCCGGGCCATCACTTGCAGCTTTCGGTGCAGACCCAGCTCGGCGACCTGCCTGCCTTCCGCCGTTTTGGCGGGGTAACGGCCTATTCCGAAGGCTGGGGCCTCTACACCGAGGAACTGGGCAAGGACATGGGCTTCTACACCGATCCTTATTCCGATTTCGGGCGCTTGGGCATGGAGTTGTGGCGCGCCGGGCGGCTGGTGGTCGACACCGGCATCCATCACAGGCGCTGGAGCCGCAAGCAGGCGATGCAATGGCTCGCCGACAACACCCCCAACCCGCCCGGCGATATCGAAAAGGCGATCGAGCGCTATATCGTCTATCCGGGGCAGGCGACGGCCTACATGATCGGCAAGCTCAAGATCATGGAGCTGCGCGCCATGGCGCAGGCCGCGCTGGGGGATCGCTTTGATATCCGCGCGTTCCATGATGTCATTCTCACCAGCGGGCCGGTGCCGCTGTCGATCATGGAAGAGAATGTGCAAGGCTGGGTGACGAGTCAGCAGGGCGGCTAGGGGACAGGCGCATTTGCGGTTGAAATCGGAGCGCATTGCTCCTATTTCCAATTCGGAACGAATCCGTCCGAATTGAGAACCGCTCGCAAATGCGCCTGTCCAACCTTGCCGATTACGCCGTCATCACGATGTGCCAGGCCGCCTTGCATTGCGGCAACGGGCGGGTAAGCGCGGCGGAACTGGCGAGTGAAACCGGCCTGCCGGTGCCGACCGTGCAGAAGCTGGTGTCGAAGCTGACGGCGGCGGGCCTGCTGCGTTCTGTGCGCGGCGCGCATGGCGGCTTGCAGCTCGGGCGCCCGGCGGCGGCGATCACGGTGGCGGACATTGTCGAGGCGATCGAAGGCCCGATCACGCTCACGGCCTGTGTCGATCACACCCCCTGCGATTTCGAGGCCGGCTGCAACATGAAACCGCACTGGCCGATCATCAACGACGCGCTGCGCGGGGCGCTGGCGGGCATCACGCTGGCCCAGCTGCGCGGCCCCACGGCGCTTGCGCGCCTTTCTGTTACCGAGGACCATCTGGCATGAGCGAAGAGATCGACATTCAAGACCGGCCCGAACTCGACAAGGACGCGCGCGAAGCCGCCGCCAAGGTCGCCGATTACGAGCATGGCTGGTCGGCCGATATCGACACCGAATTCGCGCCCAAGGGTCTCAACGAAGACACCGTCCGCTTCATCAGCGCCAAGAAGAACGAACCCGAATGGATGCTCGAATGGCGGCTGAAGGCCTTCCGCCTGTGGCAGACCATGGAAGAGCCCGATTGGGCCAAGGTCGGTTATCCCAAGATCGACTATCAGGACGCCTATTACTACGCCGCGCCCAAGAAGAAGGTCGAGCTCGGCAGCCTTGATGAACTCGATCCCGAGATCAAGCGCGTCTATGACAAGCTCGGCATCCCGCTGGGCGAGCAGGAGGTGCTGGCCGGGGTGAAGGGCGCGAAGAAGGTCGCCGTGGATGCGGTGTTCGATAGCGTTTCTGTCGCCACCAGCTTCCGCGAGGAACTGCTTCGCGCAGGCGTGATCTTCCTCTCGATTTCCGAGGCGATCCGCGAATATCCCGATCTGGTGAAGCAGTGGCTCGGCAAGGTCGTGCCGGTGCGCGACAATTACTTTGCGGCATTGAACTGCGCGGTCTTCTCCGACGGCACTTTTGTCTACGTCCCCGAAGGCGTGCGCTGCCCGATGGAGCTCTCGACCTATTTCCGCATCAATGCCGAAAACACCGGCCAGTTCGAACGCACGCTGATCATCGCCGACAAGGGCGCCTATGTCAGCTACCTCGAAGGCTGCACCGCGCCGATGCGCGACGAAAACCAGCTTCACGCCGCCGTGGTGGAACTGGTCGCATTGGACGATGCCGAGATCAAGTATTCGACCGTGCAGAACTGGTATCCCGGCAACGCCGAGGGCAAGGGCGGGATCTACAACTTCGTCACCAAGCGCGCGCTGTGCCAAGGGGACCGTTCGAAGGTCTCGTGGACGCAGGTCGAGACCGGCTCGGCGGTGACGTGGAAGTATCCCTCCTGCGTGCTCAACGGCGAGGATAGCGTCGGCGAGTTCTACTCGGTCGCGGTCACCAACAATTACCAGCAGGCCGACACCGGCACCAAGATGATCCACAACGGCAAGAACAGCCGCTCGACGATCATCTCCAAGGGGATTTCGGCCGGCAAGTCCAACAACACTTATCGCGGCCTCGTCCGCGTCGGCCCGACCGCGAGCGGCGTGCGCAACTTCACCCAGTGCGACAGCCTCTTGCTCGGCAACCAATGCGGCGCCCATACCGTGCCCTATATCGAGGTGAAGAACCCCAGCGCGCAGATCGAGCACGAGGCGACCACCTCCAAGATCAGCGACGAACAGCTGTTCTACGCGATGCAGCGCGGCCTCGGCGAAGAGGAAGCCGTGGCGCTGATCGTCAACGGCTTTGCCAAGGACGTGCTGAAAGAGCTGCCGATGGAGTTTGCGGTCGAAGCGCAGAAGCTGCTGGCGATTTCGCTTGAGGGTTCGGTCGGATGAAGGCCCTCTCTACCCTCGTCATTGCGACCCCGGACTTGATCCGGGGGAAGCAATCCAGAGCGGCACGCGAAACGCTCTGGATTGCCGCGTCGCCTGCGGCTCCTCGCAATGACGGATGGACGATTTCGCTTGAGGGGAGCGTGGGGTGAAGATTTCAATTATCAGTGTGTTGCTTGCCAACTTGGCGCTTTCGCAACCAGTGATGGCGCAGTCCCAGCTTGAAGGTAGGGCAAAGGCCATCGACGATGAGTCCTCTTTCACGGCGACCGCAGAGTACTCCGACGCCCTGTCACCCGCCTTGCGGCCCTACTTGCAATGCGAGCTGCGTAGGGCTGGCTCGAGGGTGGTTTCGAAGGGCGAAGTGGTTGAGGGGCCAAGCGGCGAGTCCGAGTGTCAGGCAATTCGCGAAACTGCTTTGGTGAACGTGAACAAAGTCCTCGATCGTGAAGGCATCAAATCCGAAGAAGCTCGAACGCGCATTATCAAGCGGGCATTCGGAGCGATCGACGCTCTCGCGGCCTCGCAACGCGTTTGGCGGGCAGCAAACCAATGACCACCCGCAAAACCCTCGCCCTCAACCCCGAGGCCGCTTCCACCGCCGAAGCCCCCGCGCTCAAGAAGAAGGGGCGCGGGTGGGAGATTTCGGACAAGCGGCTCGATGCCCTGCACGAACAGGCGCGCGAGCTGCGTCGCCATTCGTCCGAGGCGCACAAGGCGCTGGCGGCCAAGTTCGCCGCCGCCGACATGGGCCGCTACACCTTCAAGCGTCACGCCGTGGTCGGCAGCGCGATCGTCGATTTCAACTGCCACAACCTCGGCCTCGCGCTCGCGATCGACGAGGAGGGGCAGAACGACACCCTCGCCAAGCGCCGCGACAAGAGCCTCGAGAGCGTCGGGATCAAGGTGATGCGGATCGCGGCGAAGGATATCCTCGACGACCTCGACACCGTGCTCAAGCAGCTCACCCAGGTCATGCGCGAGCGGATCGAGGAACGCAAAGCCGCCGCCCGCGCGCACAAGGCGGCCAATCCGAAGCAGACCTATTCGCGCCCCAAGCGTGCAGACGCAGGCAACAAACCGCGAGGGCGCAGGACGTGAACTCTCCCCTTCCCCGTCATTGCGAGGAGCCGCAGGCGACGCGGCAATCCAGAGCGATGCGCGTGCCGCTGTGGATTGCTTCGCTCCGCTCGCAATGACGAAATGAAAGAATGACGATGCTCGAAATCACCAACCTCCACGCCTCCGTCGGCGACAAGCCCATTCTTAAGGGTCTCACCCTGTCGATCCCGGCAGGCGAAATCCATGCAATCATGGGGCCCAACGGCGCGGGCAAATCGACCCTTGCGCATGTGCTCGGCGGGAAGCCCGGCTACGAAGTGACCGCAGGCAGCGTCACCTTCCGCGGGCAGGACCTGCTCGCGCTCGAACCGCATGAGCGCGCGGCGGCCGGCCTGTTCCTCGGCTTTCAATACCCGGTCGAGATCCCCGGCGTCTCCAACGTGCAATTCCTGCGCGAGGCTTTGAATGCGCAGCGGAAAAGCCGCGGGGAAGAGCCGCTGAGCGGCGGCGAGTTCCTGAAGCTTGCTAAGGAAAAAGCCGCGCTGCTCAAAATGGACATGGAAATGCTCAAGCGGCAGGTCAATGTCGGCTTTTCGGGCGGCGAGAAGAAGCGCGCCGAAATGGTGCAGATGGGCATTCTCGACCCGGCCTTCGCGGTGCTCGACGAGACCGATAGTGGCCTCGATATTGATGCGCTGCGGATTGTTGGCGCCGGGATCAATGCGATCATGCGCAGCCCGGACAAGGCGGTGCTGCTGATCACCCACTATCAGCGCCTGCTTGATGTGGTTGCGCCCGACAAGGTCAGTATCCTTGCCGGTGGCCGCATCGTTGAAACCGGCGGGCCGGAACTCGCCCTGCGGCTCGAGGCCGAGGGCTATGACGCGGTGATGGCATGATGGCTGAGGCCGCTACCCTGACCCTCCCCACCCGCCGCGACGAAGCATGGCGTTATGCCGATATGGACGCGGTCGCGCGGCTGGGCGTGACGGCGCTTGACCAGTGGCAGACGATCAACGTCGCCGCTGGCGAGAGCGTGACCCGCTGCATGATCGTCGGCAGCGATGCGCCCGAAGTGCACCGGATGCGTGTCACCCTTGGCGAAGGCGCGAGTGCCGCGTTCTTCGTTACCAATGCGGGCGGCGATTACACCCGTGTCGAAATCGAGGTACGGCTCGCCAAGGGCGCGCATTTCGAATTCGGCGGGGTGACGATTGGCGGAGCAGGCGTCACCCGCGAATTCGTGACGCAGGTTGTCCATGCCGAGCCCGAAGCCACCAGCAACCAGACGGTGCGTGCGGTCCATTGGGGCGGGGCGACCGGCAATTTCCTCGGCGAGATCAAGGTCGCGCGCCACGCGCAAAAGACCGATGCCGCGCAGGATTTCAAGGGCCTGCTGCTCGAAGCCCGGGCGAGCGCCAATGCCGTCCCGCAGCTCGAAATCTTCGCCGATGATGTGAAATGCGCCCACGGCGCCACGGTGGGCGCGCTGGACGAAGCCGCGCGCTTCTACATGATGGCGCGCGGGCTCGATCCCGCTACCGCGCAGCGCCTGCTGGTGCAGGCCTTTATCGGCGATGCCTTCGTCGCGCTGACGGACGAGGCCAGCCGCGAAAAGCTGCTCGATGCCGCGCTCGGCGCGCTGGAAAGGGCACGGCTGTGAACGCGCCCGCCACGCTCACCCGCGACTGTGCCGCTGATTTCCCCGGCATGGTCACCCATGATGGCAAGCCGTGGCATTATCTTGATACCGCCGCGACCGCCCAGAAGCCGCGCGCTGTGATTGAAGCCATGGCCCGCGCGCTGGGCGAGGATTACGCCACCGTCCACCGCGGGGTTTATGCGCGCTCTGCTGACATGACCTTCGCCTTCGAAGCGGCGCGGCGCAAAGTCGCCGCCTTTATCGGCGGGAGCGAGGACGAGCTGGTCTTCACCCGCGGGGCGACCGAGGCGATCAATCTCGTCGCCAACACCTGGGGCCGGACGAATCTCAAGCCCGGCGATCGCATCCTGCTCTCGCAATTGGAGCACCACTCCAACATCGTGCCGTGGCAGATGATCGCCGCTACGACGGGCACGGTGATCGATGTCTGCCCGCTGACGGATGATCACCGCATCGATCTTGATGCGGCGGAAAAGATGCTGACCGAAGCGCACAAGCTGGTTGCCTTCGGCCATGTTTCGAACGTGCTCGGCTCGGTTCTCGATGCCCCGCGCGCTGCTGCGCTGGCGCACAAGGTCGGCGCGAAGCTGCTGCTCGATGGCTGTCAGTCGGCACCGCATATGCCGGTGGATGTGCGCGCGCTCGGCTGCGATTTCTACGTGTTCTCCGCGCACAAGCTTTACGGGCCGACCGGGATCGGCGCCTTGTGGGCGCGCGCGGACATTCTCGATGCCATGCCGCCATGGGAAGGTGGCGGGGCGATGATCGACCGGGTGACCTTCGCTGGCACCACTTACGCCTCCGGCCCGCAGCGGTTCGAGGCGGGCACCCCGGCCATCACCGAAGCGATCGCTTTCGGCGCGGCCGTGGATTATGTCAGCGGCATCGGCCTTGCCGCGCTGCACGAACGCGAAGCGCGGCTGGTTGCCCAGCTGCGCCGCGAACTCATCGCGATGAATGATGTGACTGTGTTCGGCCCCGAAGATAGCGCCGGGATCGTCAGCTTCACCATCGACGATATTCACCCGCATGATCTCGGCACGATCCTCGACGAGAGCAATGTCGCGATTCGCGCCGGGCACCACTGCGCCCAGCCGCTGATGGATTACCTCGGCGTCCCCGCCACGGCGCGCGCCAGCTTCGGGCTCTATTCGAGCGAGGCGGATATCGCGGCGCTGCTCAAGGGCATTGCCCGCACCCGCAAGATTTTTGGCAAAGGATAAAGGCGAATGGACAGCACCCGCGATCCTTCGGACATGACAGCGCAAAAGCCACCGCGCGCCCGCGTGGAGGATGCTGTCGACAGCGATGCACCCCGCACCCGCGACTATCTCGACGGCTTCCTCGCGGCCAAGCCCGCCGCCGATGCCGTGGGCGGAGATGGCAGCGATTTGCAGGCCGCGGTGATTGAGGCCCTGCGCGAGATCTATGACCCGGAAATCCCGGTCAATATCTATGATCTCGGCCTTATCTATGGGGTCGAGGTCGATGACGAAGGCGATGCCACCGTCACCATGACGCTGACGACGCCGCACTGCCCCGTCGCCGAGACCATGCCGGGCGAGGTTGAGCTGCGCGTCACCTCGGTGCCGGGCATTCGCGACGCAGAGGTGGTGCTGGTGTGGGAACCGGCGTGGGGCCCGCACAAGATGAGCGATGAAGCCCGGCTCGAACTGGGGATGCTGTAACGCTCATGCTCACCAGCGCCCCGGCCCTGACGATTGCCTTGGCAGACTATGCCGATCCGCGCGATGCGGCGGATGTGGTCGCGCTGCTCGATGCCTATGCGCGCGATCCGATGGGTGGCGGCGAACCCCTGTCTGACCCGGTAAAGGCGCGGCTGGTGCGCGATCTCGCCGCCAATCCGCACGCCTTTTCGCTGCTGGCACGGCTGGATGATGCGGCGGTTGGCGTGGCCAATTGCTTCATCGGCTATTCGACCTTTGCCGCCGCGCCGCTCGTCAACATTCATGATCTGACGGTGCTCCCCGGCCATCGTGGGACAGGCATCGGCACGGCTTTGCTCGCCGCGATCGAGACCGAGGCCTTGCAGCGCGGGGCCACCAAGATCACATTGGAAGTGCTGAGCGGCAATCCGGCGCGGCACTTGTATGAACGCCAGGGTTATGGCGATTACCAGCTCGATCCCGCAGCTGGCCACGCGCTGTTCTGGCAGAAGAGGCTGACATGACCGAGACGACCACGACTTCTCGCCCCGCCCCCAAGGCTGCTGTCACGCTGACGCCTTCTGCCGAGGCGCGCATTGCCGAGCTGATGAGCAAGGCCCCGGACGACGCGATCGGCGTGAAGCTGTCGACGCCGCGGCGCGGCTGTTCCGGCCTTGCCTATTCGGTCGATTACGTCACCACCGAGGCCAAGTTTGACGAGAAGATCGTGACCCCCGGCGGGGTGTTCTATATCGACGGGGCCAGCGTGCTCTATCTCATCGGCTCGGTGATGGACTGGCGCGAGGATGATTTCACCGCCGGCTTCGTGTTCGAGAATCCCAACGCCAAGGGCGCGTGTGGCTGCGGCGAAAGTTTTATGGTATAGACAGCCCTATGGCTGAGACCGAACACCCGAACCGCAGACTCGTTGGCGATCTTGTGCGCATCGGCGCAGGGTTGCTGTTTGCGGCCAGCCTGGCCGCGCGCGCGCTCAACAAGCGTCAACGTGCCAGCCGTGTTGAGGCAACTGCCAGCCCATTCTCGCCGGATCAAATGTTCAGAAATCGTCAGCGCAGGCCCCGCAAACCACCCGAAGATGGCATGATGGCTCCCGCAGTTCCGCCGCGCGGGCCACTGCCGCTACAAGGCGGCGCGGCGGCACCCCTGGATTTCGGCGCCTAGCGTTATTCCCCTGCCGCGAGGCGCGCCAGCAAACGGCTTTCCAGCTCGTCAACCTCGCCATCGGCATCGATCATCTTCTCGAGCCATTCCTGCTCGAAGTCTGTCACTGCTTCGCCCGCCGTGGCGAGGGCGGCGTAATCCGTGCCTTCATCCCTACGCCTGCCGAAAACCTTGCCGAAATGATTGCGCGCCGCCGGCACCTCGCGCGCCACGCGCCCGAAGAAGCGGCGCACATCGGGCCGCGCATCCTCGACAAAGGCTTTCAGCTCCAGCGCGCGTTCGTGGCTGATCTGGGCGTGGGGCAGGGTGAAGCCCTTGAGATAATTGAGCACGCCATCGATGAAGAGCTCGTCCCATTCGGCGGCGTTCTCATCGGCGAGGGTCGCGTCCTTGATGCGGAACAGCATCTCGGCATCAAAGCGGCTGACCGCAGCCGGCCCATGCCCGCCGCTGGCAAAGATCACGCGGCGGATGATGCGGCATTCCGAGGCGGTGATGTGGGTGGCGGCGAGTTCCCCGCCCGAGCGCGTCGGCCCCGTTCCGGTGAGGACGGCGCGTTCGACCGCGGCGAGCACATAATCCTTGAGCCGGTCGGGCACATTCTGCGCGCGCTCGATGATGCGCACCATGCATTCGAGTTCGACCATGGTCTCGACCACGCCATCGCGATCAATCTGGTCGATCAGCCACTGGGCCTCGCTGTCGGAGCATTGCAGCCGCGGCGCGGTGCCGTTGAGCACGAATTCCCCGATCGCCTCGACGAAGAAATCGCACCAGTCGGGGCTGCGATCAGCCAGCGCGTCATTGGCGGCGAAGAGGGCTTCGGCCTCGGCCTGCGAGACAATGCCGTCACCCCACAGGTAGCGGCGCAGTTCCATCAATTCCTCGGGCGCGATCTGCCCATCGGCGGCCGCGCGGGCGGCGATTTGGCTGAAATGTGTCGTCATGGCGCGGTCAAACCCCTGCAATTCAAGGGGGGTGATGCCACAAACAGGCTTAAGACGGGGTTACCGCCGCGTGATTTCCCCGAGGCACTGGCGCCGGTCAACCGCTGCGCCGCCCTGGCGCTGGCGCGCTTCGACATGGGTGGCGACCGGCTCGCCCCCAGGTTGCAGCGGATAGAGATAGATATCCATCACGCAATCGCGTCCGGCGAATTGCAGCTTGCGGACATCGCCTTCGGCAACATCGAGCCGCGGTTCGCCAAACCGCCGGGTGAGCGAATTTGCCGATGCGCCGATCACGTTTTCCAGCCCGGCGGCTTGCATCACATCGGGCATGCGGATGATCGCGCTGCCGGGCGTTCCGGCCACAACCGGGCGTTTGGCAGCAGGCGCGCCGACGCAGCTTGCGACCAGCAAAGCAAGCGCACCCCCCACCATGGGGCGAAACAGGGCAGAGTGAGGCGTCATCGGCGCCTGCGATGCTTGCCCGCTCGCCCCAAGTCAATGTGCAAAGCCGCAAGCAGCGCTTGGCCTGCGACGACAAGCGAGCTAGGCGCTCTGGCCAATCGCGTATTTTCGCTTTGCAGCAACAGGAACCCATGCCCGTGCCCGAGATCAATCCGCCCCGTTATGATGTCATCGCGATCGGCAATGCCGTGGTCGATGTGATCGCCTCGTGTGAGGAGGATCTGATTGATGAGCTCCAGCTCAACCGCGGCGGGATGACCTTGATCGACGAAGCGCGCGCTGAGGAACTTTACGAAGCCATGCCGCCCGCGCGCGAGGTTTCGGGCGGCTCGGCGGCGAATACGCTGGCGGGCCTTGCAACGCTGGGCCTGCAATGCGCTTTCATCGGGCAGGTAGCCGACGACCAGCTTGGCAAGGTGTTCCGCCACGACATGCGAGCCACCGGCATTGATTTCGACACGCCTGCCCGCGAAGGCGAACCGGCCACCGGCCGGGTGCTGATTTTCGTGACGCCCGATGGCGAGCGCACCATGAACACTTTCCTCGGGGCGGGGCAGTATCTCCCGGCCTCGGCGCTCGACGAAGATCTGATCGCAAGTGCTGCCATCCTCTATCTCGAAGGCTATCTGTGGGATCCCGACGAGCCGCGCCGTGCGATGCGCCGCGCCATCGAGGTTGCGCGCAATGCCGGGCGCAAGGTCGCTTTCACCGCTTCAGAAAGCTTCGTGATCGAGCGGCACCGCGATGATTTCTGCCAGATGCTCGATGATGGGGTGATCGACATCCTGTTCGTCAACGAAAGCGAGTTGGCAACGCTGACGGGTGAGGACGATTTCGAGGCGGGTCTCGCCTGGCTCAAGGACAAGGTGCCGGTGCTGGTCGCCACGCGTTCGGAAAAGGGTGCGGTTGCCATTGCGCATGGCGAGCGTGCCGATGTGGCGGCGGTGCCGGTGCTCAAGGTCGTCGACACCACCGGCGCAGGCGATCAGTTCGCCGCCGGGTTCCTGTCGGGCTATGCGCGCGGCGAAGCTCTCACCCGTTGCCTCAAGCGCGGGGCGATTGCCGCCTCCGAAGTGATTGCGCATTACGGCCCGCGGCCCGAGGCTGACATGATCGCGCTGATGAACGAGCGGCTGTAGGGGGATTAGGCCCGCCTGCCTCCTTGGGGGAGGGGGCGGATCGTATCCGACCTATTGCTCCGGCACGTAATCCGCGCGCCGCAGCGTGATCATGTAATCGGCGATCTGCTGTGCCTGTTCGCGGGTGAGATCGAAATCCATCTGTTCGGGATAGTTGTGCGCGTCCACCAGCCATTCGGCGAGCGTGGCCTTGCTCAAGCCTTCGCGGTTGGCAATCGCGGCAAAGCTGGGCGATTCGGGGTTCGGGGAGAGGAAAGGCGGTTCCACCGCATGGCACCCGCCGCACGCCGCCTCTACAAAGGCAGGGGGTTTGGGCGCTTTGGTTTGCGGCGCGGCGGTCTGGCAGCCGGTAACAAGCAGGGCGGCAGCGGAAAGCAGGGCGGTGCGGATCATGGGCGTTTACTCCTGTGCTGCGGCCGCCTCCCGGGCCACCTCGCGCCAACCTATATCACGCCGGCAGAAGCCCGAAGCAAATCCGATCCGGTCCACCGCCGCATAGGCGCGGGCCTGCGCTGTGGTGACATCCGGGCCCATCGCCGTCACATTGAGCACCCGCCCGCCGGTGGCGACCAGGGCGCCATCCTTGTTGAGCCCGGTTCCCGCGTGGAACACCTTGGCGCCATCGGCCTCCGCGTCATCCAGATCAATCGCGCCGCCTTTTTCGGGCGTGCCGGGGTAGCCCTTGGCGGCCATTACCACAGTGAGCGCGGTCTGATCGCTGAACTTGGCCTCGATGCCCGTCAGATTACCGAGCGCGCAGGCCAGCATGATTGCGACGAGATCGCTTTCCAGCCGCATCATCAGCACCTGGCATTCGGGATCGCCGAAGCGGGCATTGTATTCGATCAGCTTGGGCCCTGCAGCCGTCAGCATGAGGCCGGCATAGAGCACGCCCTGATAGGGGATGCCGTCCGCGCGCATAGTGGCGACGGTCGGCGCGATGATCTCGGCGATGACACGCGCCTGCAAGTCCGCCGTCAGGACGGGGGCGGGGGAATAGGCCCCCATCCCGCCGGTGTTCGGCCCGACATCGCCATCGCCCACGCGCTTGTGATCCTGCGCGGAGCCGAAGGGAATGATCGCGGTGCCATCCGTCAGCGCGAAGAAGCTCGCTTCCTCGCCCACCATGAATTCCTCGATCACCACTTCGGCGCCCGCTTCGCCAAAGCTGCCGCCGAACATGTCGGCGAGCGCGGCTTCGGCCTCGGCAAGGGTCTCGGCGATCACCACGCCTTTGCCCGCCGCAAGGCCATCGGCCTTGAGCACATAGGGCGGTGCAAAGCGGGTGAGCGCGGCGCGGGCCTCTTCGAGCGAGGCGGTGCGGACATAGCCCGCGGTCGGGATACCCGCGCGCGCGCACAGATCCTTGGTAAAGCCCTTGGAGCCTTCGAGCTGGGCAGCCGCCTGCGACGGGCCGAACACCGCGAGCCCTGCGAGCCGCAAGCTGTCCGACAGGCCATCGACCAGCGGCGCTTCCGGCCCGATCACCACCAGGCCCACCACGTTCTCGGCGCAGAAGCGGATCACCGCATCGTGATCCTTCACCCCCAGCGGCACGCATTTGGCGATGGCGGCGATCCCCGGATTACCGGGGGCAGCGAAGAGTTGATCGGTCAGCGGGGATTGCGCCAGCTTCCATGCCAGCGCATGTTCGCGCCCTCCCGAACCCAAGAGCAGGATATTCATGGCCCCTCCGCCCATTTCCGATGACAATTCCGGGCTGGTAGCGCGTGACCGCGAGGGCGACAATGCCGCGCCGCTGACGATCACCGAGATTTCGCAGTTGCTGAAGCGCACGGTCGAGGATCGCTTCGGCTTTGTCCGGCTGCGCGGCGAGCTTTCGGGGGTGAAGCGGGCGGCTTCGGGGCATTTCTACTGCGCGCTGAAAGACGAAGGCGCGGTGATCGACGGGGTGATGTGGAAGGGCAACGCCGCCCGCCTCAATTTCCGCGCGGAAGACGGGTTGGAGGTCATCGCGACCGGCAAGCTGACAACCTATCCGGGCCGCTCGAAATACCAGATCGTGATCGACAGCCTCGAACTCGCGGGCGAAGGCGCGCTGTTGGCGCTGCTGGAAAAGACCCGCGCCCGGCTGGCCGCCGAAGGCCTGTTCGCTGTCGAGCGCAAGCGGGCCTTGCCCTTCCTCCCCAAGGTGATCGGGGTTGTGACTTCGCCCACCGGGGCGGTGATCCGCGATATCCTCCACCGGCTGGCGGATCGTTTCCCCAGCCATGTGCTGGTGTGGCCGGTGCTGGTGCAGGGGCAGGGCGCGGCCGAACAGGTGGCGAGCGCGGTGCGCGGCTTTTCCGCGCTTGGCTCCGGCGGGCCGGTGCCGCGTCCCGATCTGGTGATCGTGGCGCGCGGCGGCGGCTCGATCGAGGATCTGTGGAGTTTTAACGAGGAAGTGGTCGTGCGGGCGATTGCCGAATGCACCATTCCGGTGATTTCGGCGGTGGGGCATGAGACCGATACCACGCTTGCCGATTTCGCCGCCGATCGCCGCGCGCCGACGCCCACCGCAGCGGCGGAAATGGCAGTGCCGGTGCGCGCGGATCTCGCCTTCACCCTGACCGATCTTGGCGCGCGCCAGCGCCGCGCGGTCTATCGCCCGGTTGAACTGGGGCGCGAACGGCTCGACGCCCGCGCGCGGCTGCTGCCGCGGCCCGAGAACCTCCTGCAAGCCCAGACCCAGCGGCTCGATGATCTCGCCGAGCGGTTGCGGCGCGGGCTGGTGACTCGCGCAGGCGCCGGGCGTGAGCAGCTCGCAGGTGCGGCTGCGCGGCTTTCGCCCAGTCTGTTGGTTCGCAGCCATGGCGAGGCGTGCCGCCGGCTTGAGCGGGCGCAGCTTATCCCCGCACTGGTGCAACGCCCGCACTCACTCGCACACGAGCGGTTGGCCGCGCTGGCGCGGCTCGCCGGGCAGCTCTATCCCGAAAAGCCGCTCGAAAGGGGCTATGCGATCATCCGCAATGCCGCAGGCGTGGCGCTGACGACCCGTGCGGCTGCGGCCCAGGAGGCTGCGCTCACGTTGCAATTCCGCGACGGCACGCTGGGTGTGGCTCCCATTGGCGCGGCGTCCCCGCCGCCACCCGCTGCGCCGCGCCCGCCTGCGCCCAAGCCCGCCAAAGCCGCGCCGCCGCAACAAGATGATTTGTTCGGCTAGCCTGCCGGTGCTACAGGGCTTGCCATGTTGATGTCCGGTTCTGACAAAGAGGCCAAGCTTTACTACGGCCCATCGAGCTTTCGTGTCCTGCGCCCCGGGCGCTATGTGCTGTGCGCCGTGACGGGCGAGGCGATCGCGCTCGAAGAATTGCACTATTGGAGCGCGGCCCGGCAGGAAGCCTATGCCTCGTGCGAGATCGCAACCCGGCGGCTGCTCGGCCTCGACGGCTGAACGCCGCGCGCCAAGCGATCAAGCGATACGGCATACTGCAAAACGCGCACAAAAAAGCGCGGGCGAGGTTACCCCTGCCCGCGCTTTTTGTGATTCGCTGCGCCCGGCCCGAGCCGGGGGGATGATCAGGCGGCTTGTGCCTGCGCCTTCACCAGCTCGCGCTTCACCTTGAGCGCGCGCGGCGAGAGCTTTTCGTCATTGGTCTTGAGCAGCCAGTTATCGAGCCCGCCATTGTGCTCCACCGAGCGCAGGCCGTGGGTCGACACGCGGAACTTGAAGCTGCGATCGAGCTTTTCGCTCATCAGCGTGACGTTCTGCAAGTTGGGCAGAAACACGCGCTTGGTCTTGTTGTTGGCGTGGCTGACATTGTGGCCGGTCATGCGGCCCTTGCCGGTCAGTTCGCAGATGCGCGACATGGTGTGTCTCTTCTCGTGAATAAGGCAGCTAGTGCTGGGAAAGCGGCGCGCATAACGGGCGATAGGCGAATCGTCAAGCAAGTTGCGCCCCTCCCGCACCAGCGCTAGCGCTGGGGCATCATGAACCGCTGGCCGCTGCCTTCTCCGATGCACCTTGCCCTTGATGCGGCGCGCGAGGCGGCGGCTGCGGGCGAAGTGCCGGTCGGCGCGGTGATCGTCAAGGGCGATAGGGTGATCGCGGTGGCAGGGAATGCGACCCGCCTGCCGCCTGATCCCACCGGCCATGCCGAATTGCGGGCGATTCGCCTTGCCGCCGAAGCGCTGGGCGATGAACGGCTGACGGGCTGCGATCTCTATGTCACGCTTGAGCCTTGCGCGATGTGTGCCGGCGCCATTGCCCATGCCCGGATCGCGCGGCTCTATTACGGCGCGGCTGATCCCAAGGGCGGCGCGGTCGAACATGGGGCGCGGGTGTTTGATCAGGCGCAATGCCTCCACCGGCCCGAAGTCTATTCCGGCATGGGTGAGGCTGAAGCGGCCGACTTGCTGCGCGGGTTCTTCCGCGAACGGCGCTAGCGGGCGGGGTGCCGGAAGGACAGGCGCAACTGCCCCGCGGCGAGCCTCTGTTTCCATAGATGAAGCGCACATGGTGATCGATGGATGCGCGTTGTGCGGGCGGTGCCATGCTGGTAGCACAGCGATCATACTGCGCGCAGTCCTGCCCATGCCGTCATCCGTGCGGTGTTCGCGCGAGGGCGTCAGTGCCAGGAACGGGATAGGGGGTGCGACGTGCCGCAGGATCAGCAACAGGGCCCCGCATAGTGGCCACCAGCGAGCGCCGCCGGGTAAAGATCCTTGCCGCCGCCAGCGCGGCGCTTGTTGCGACGCTGGCCTTGGGCGGTTGCGCCAGCCTTGGCGCTGATCCCCCCGCCATGGCGCGCGTCCAGCCGGTCCCCGAACGCTGGGTGCTGGCCGCACCGGGGGAAACCGCGGTGCCGCTCGATCGCTACTTCGAAATGCTAGGCGATCCGCTGGTGGATACTTTGGTCGCCCGTGCGCGGCGCGACAATCTCGATATTGCACAGGCCGCCGCCCGGCTGCGCGCGGCGCGGGCGGGGCTGCGGCAGGCGCGGGCTGATCTGCTGCCAACCTTCAATGCCAACGGCGGGGCGCGGCGCGATGTTGGCGATCTTGCCAGCGACGATGTGCAGCTCTCGCTCGGTGTGGATGCCGCGTGGGAGATCGATCTGTTCGGCCGGATCGATGGTGCGATTGATGCCGCGCGCGGGGATTTGCAGGCGGCAGGCTATTCGCGCGGCGATGTCGAGCGCCTGGTTGTCGCGCAGGTCGCAACCCAGGTCGTCAGCGCCCGTGCGCTTGCCGCCCAGCTTGCCATTGCCCGCGACACGCTCGCCAATCAGGACGACAATCTCCAGATCGCGCGCTGGCGCAATCAGGCGGGCCTCGCCAACAGCCTTGATGTCGAACAGGCGCGCACCCAGCGCGCCCAGACCGCCGCCACCATCCCGCAGCTTGAAAGCAATCTCGTCGCGGTCGCCAATGCCATTTCAACCCTGATCGGTGAGCCGCCGGGCGAGGTCTACCGTGCGCTCACCACTGGCCCGCGCGCGGTCCCCGCTCCGCCCGCCAATGTGGCAATCAATGCGCCTGCCGATACGTTGCGCCGCCGGCCGGATGTGAGCGCCGCCGAGGCGCGGCTCGCCGCCGATCTTGACCGGGTGGGCGTGGCGCGCACCCAGCTTTATCCTCTGGCCCGCTTGTCCGGCACGATCGGCACCAGTGCCCGCAATGTGGGGAGCCTGTTCGATCTGGTTTCGGGCAATATCTTCGCCAGCCTGTCGCAACTGATCTTTGATGGGGGGCGGGCGCGCGGGCGGATCGATGGCGCCGAGGCCGCCGCCGATGCCTCGCTTGCGGCATGGCGGCAGAGCATTCTTGTCGCCCTGCAGGAAGTCGAAAGCGCGGCGGTTGATCTCGAGGCGAATGCCGCACAAGTCCGCGCGCTCGCCGAAGCGAGCGAGGGCGCGCAGAACGCCGCCCTGCTCGCGCGCAGCCAGTATCAGGCCGGGCTGATCGATTTCCAGCGGCTGCTGGTGGCGGAAAGCCAATTGCTCGCCACGCGCAACGCGCTGGTCGGGGCCGAGGCCGCGCGGGCGCAGGCCTTCGTCAGTCTCGCCCGTGCGCTCGGCGGCGGATGGTCAGTGCCCGAGGGCGCGGGCCTTGAACCAGAATCGGTAAGGGAGCCTTCCGCGTGAACGACACGAGCAAGCTGGCAGAGGCGCCCAGCGTCGATGATTTCCTCGGCACCAAGCCAAGGCCGCGCTGGCGGCGCTGGATGAAATACTGGCTGCCCGCGCTGGTGGTGGCGCTGCTGATTGTCGGCATCGCGCAATGCACCGCCGAAGCCCCACCGCCTGACTACATCACCGAAGCCGTGGCGCAGGAATCGCTGGCACTGTCGGTGACCGCGACAGGCAATCTGCGCCCGACCAATCAGGTTGAAGTCGGCGCCGAAGTGACCGGGCCGATCGATAGCGTGCTGGTCGATGTCAACGACGAGGTGACCAAGGGGCAGGTGATCGCGGTGATCAACACCGAGATCATCGATCAGCAGATCGCGCAGGCGCGCGCCAATCTCAATGCGGCGCGCGCGGCCTTGGGGCAGGCGCAGGCGACGCTCGACATCGACAAGGTGCAGCTGGCCCGGCTTGAGGAAGTGCGGCGCCTGTCGGATGGGCGCGTGCCTTCGCAGATCGAGGTCGAGCAGGCCAAGGCGGCAGTCCAGCGCGATCTTGCTGCGGTCGCATCCGCGCGCGCCAATATCGAGGCAGCGCAGGCCTCGCTCAATGGCAACCTTACCACCCGCACTCGCGCGGTGATCCGCGCGCCGGTCAATGGCGTGGTGCTCGCCCGCCGGGTCGAGCCGGGGCAGACCGTGGTGGCCGCCTTCAACACCGTCACCCTGTTCGTGATCGCCGAAGACCTGTCACAGATGCAGCTGCGGGTCTCGATCGACGAGGCTGATGTCGGGCAGGTTCAGGCCGGACAGCAAGCCAGCTTTACCGTTGATGCCTATCCCGGCCGCCGCTTTCCGGCGACGCTCCAGCGGGTTGATCTCGCCTCGCGCAACACCGTCGACAGCCAGTCGGGCGGTGCCAGCGCGGCTGTTGCAAGCGGGAGCGGATCGGTGGTGAGCTACGAGGCGCGGCTTGATGTGGCAAATCCTGAAGGCCTGCTCCGCCCCGGCATGACCGCGACCGCCACCATCGCCACCCAGAACACCGGCAATGCGCTGCTGGTGCCCAATGCCGCGCTGCGCTTTCGGCCTGATGAAAAGAAGGAGGAAGGTGGCGGGGTGTTCCAGCCGCAGATCGGGCTTGAGGATGGCAAGCAGCAGGCGACCATCGGCGAAGGCAGCCGCCAGCAAGTGCAGGTGTTGCAAGCCAACGGCACCCTGAAGGCGATCGAAGTCATCACCGGCCGCAGCGACGGGCGCCGCACCGTGGTGCGGTCAAACACGCTAAAGCCGGGCATGAAGGTCGTCACCGGGGTCAAGGCGGCCCGCAAGTAATGGCCGAGCCGCTCATCCAGCTTGAAGGCATCACCAAGACCTTCGGGAGCGGAGCGGCGGCGTTCCAGGCGCTCAAAGGCATTGATCTGACGATCGAACGCGGCGAATTTGTCGCCATCATGGGCCCTTCGGGTTCGGGCAAGTCGACGACGATGAACATCCTCGGCTGTCTTGATGTGCCCACCGGGGGCGTGTTCCGGTTTCGCGGCGTCGAAGTGCAGAAGCTTGATCGCGATCAGCGCAGCCTGCTGCGGCGGCGCTATCTCGGTTTCGTGTTTCAGGGCTTCAACCTGCTGGCCCGCACCACCGCGCTCGAAAATGTCGAACTGCCGCTGCTCTATCGCGGCGAGCCCAAGGCGGCGCGGCGCGCGGCGGCGCTGCGTGCGCTCGATCAGGTCGGGCTGGTGCCGTGGGCCGATCACACCCCGGCCGAACTTTCCGGTGGCCAGCAGCAGCGCGTCGCCATTGCCCGCGCGCTGGTGACCGAGCCCGATGTGCTGCTCGCCGACGAGCCCACCGGCAATCTCGACAGCGAACGTTCGGTCGAGATCATGGAGCTGCTGCGCCGCCTCAACCGCGAGGGTATCACCATCCTGATGGTCACCCACGAAGAGGAAATGGCCGCCTTTGCCGGCACTATCGTGCGGTTCCGCGATGGGCTGGTCGAACGCATCGAGCGCGGCGCGCGCACGGATCAGGGTAGCCCCGCCTGATGCTCGGCACCTCGATCCTCCTCGCGCTGCGCGAAATCCGCCGCCACATCCTGCGCTCGATCCTGACGACGCTTGGCATCATCATCGGGGTTGCCGCGGTGGTGACGATGGTGACGCTCGGCAACGGGGTGACGGCTTCGGTGCAGGAGGAAATCTCCTCGCTGGGGGCGAGCAATTTCATCGTCTTCCCGGTGCGCACCACGCGCGGCACGGTTCGGCCTTTCGACGAGGCTGATGTGCGCGCGGTCGCCCAGCAGATCGCCGGGGTCGAGATCGCGGCGGGGCAGGTTTCGGCCAATGCGACCGCGTTCTACAACGGACAGGACTGGGACACGCGGGTGCAGGGGATCGGCAATGCCTTCCTCGAGGCGCAGGCGATCGCAGTGGAAGAAGGGCGGCGCTTCACCCGCGAGGAAGAGGAAGCGGGCAAGAATGTCTGCCTGCTCGGCATCAAGGTGCGCGAGGCGATTTTCCCGCCCGGCACCAGCCCGGTTGGCGCGCGGATGCGGCTTGGCAATGTGTCGTGTCAGGTGATCGGGCTGGTCGAGGAACGTGGGCAGGGCGGCGGCGGCGCGGATGATGATGATGCGGTCTACCTGCCGCTCAAGAACGTGCAGCGCCGGTTTCGCGGCAATGACAATCTCGATTACTTCGTGATCAAATATGATCCGGCCTATGCGCCGGGGGTGATCCAGGATTCGCTGGTCGATCTGCTGCGCGAACGGCGGCTGCTGCAAGATGCAGAGCCCAATGATTTCAACGTGATCGATACCGCACAGGTCAATCAGGCGCTCGGCGCAGCGACGGGCGCGTTGACAGCGATGGTCGCGGTGATTGCCTCGATCAGCTTGCTGGTGGGCGGGATCGGGATCATGAACATCATGCTTGTCTCGGTGACCGAGCGCACCCGCGAGATCGGCATCCGTCTCGCCATCGGCGCGCTGGCCCGGGAGGTGCGGCTGCAATTCCTGACCGAGGCGGTGGTGCTTTGCGCGCTGGGTGGCCTTGCCGGGGTTGCGCTGGGCTTTGCCGCTTCGGTCGGGCTCGCTGCCGTGATCGACGTGCCTTTTCTGTTCGATCCAGTGATTAACATTGTCAGCTTCGTGTTCGCGGCCTGCATGGGGATCGTGTTCGGCTATTACCCGGCACGGCGCGCCTCGCAGCTCGATCCGATTGATGCGCTGCGCCACGAATAGCCCGCTTCTGCGGGATCATTGGCCACCCGCTTTGTGAAAGCGCATCGCGCATACAGCAACGGCGCGGGAGCATGACCCCCGCGCCGCTGTCTGTTCGCGCCATGAGGCTGCGGATCAGAACACTTCGAACAGGCCTGCCGCACCCATGCCGCCGCCCACGCACATGGTCACGACGACATATTTCGCGCCGCGGCGCTTGCCTTCGATCAGCGCGTGGCCGGTGCAGCGCGCACCCGTCATGCCATAGGGGTGGCCGATCGAGATCGAGCCGCCATTGACGTTGAGGATGTCGTTGGGGATGCCCAGCTTGTCACGGCAGTAGAGCACCTGCACCGCGAAAGCCTCGTTGAGTTCCCACAGGCCGATATCATCCATCTTGAGACCGGCGGCCTTGAGCAGCTTGGGGATCGCGAAGACCGGGCCGATGCCCATCTCGTCAGGCTCGGTGCCCGCGACCGCCATGCCGACATAGCGGCCGAGCGGCTGGAGCCCGCGCTGTTCGGCGAGCTTGGCTTCCATCAGCACGGCGGCCGAGGAACCGTCCGACAGCTGCGAGGCATTGCCGGCGGTGATGTTCATGCCGGGGCCCATCACCGGCTGGAGCGCTTGCAGCCCTTCCAGCGTGGTTTCGGGGCGGTTGCCTTCGTCCTTGGTGAGAGTCACTTCGACTTCGCTGACTTCGCCGGTCGCCTTGTCCTTCACCTGCATGGTGGCGGTGACGGGGACGATTTCGGCGTCGAACAGCCCGGCCGCCTGCGCGGCGGCGGTGCGCTGCTGCGATTGCAGGGCGTATTCATCCTGCGCCTCGCGGCTGATGCCGTAGCGCTTGGCCACGGTTTCCGCTGTGCCGAGCATCGGCATGTAGACATCCTTGTGCATCGCGATCAGCGAGCGATCAGGCGCCACGCGCATTTCCGGCGTCTGCACCATCGAGATCGAATCCTGCCCGCCGCCGACAACGATATCCATGTTGTCGACGATGATCTGCTTGGCCGCGGTGGCAATCGCCATCAGGCCCGAAGAGCACTGGCGGTCGATGGTCTGCGCTGCGACGGTGACAGGGCAACCGGCGCGCAGGGCCACCTGTCGCCCGATATTGCCCGATTGCGTGCCCTGGGTGAGCACTGCGCCCCACACCACATCATCAATCGCACCGGCTTCGATCCCGGCCCGTTCGATGGCAGGAGCAAGCGAGAGCGCACCCAGCGTGGCGCCGGGGGTGGCATTGAACGCGCCCTTGTAGGCACGCCCAATCGGCGTGCGGGCGGTGGAGACGATAACAGCGTCGCGTGACATAATATGGGGTATCCTTTTCTTTACAGCCGCCATCCCAGCGCAATCTGGGACCTCGGGCGGCCGGGAGGGGCGCTGAAGGCCCTGGGCCCCAGCTTGCGCTGGGGTGACGGGATAGCGATCAGACGAAGAACAGCGTCATCCACTCGCAGATCAGCGCGGGCTTGTCCTCGCCTTCGATCTCGATGGTGATCTCGACGGTCTGCTGCCACTGACCGGGGCGCTTCTCGGCCATTTCGAGCAGCTTCCACTGGCCACGGATGCGCTTGCCCGAGCGGACCGGCGCGATGAAGCGGGTCTTGTTGCCACCATAGTTGACGGCCATCTTGATCCCGTCGACGCGCGGCATGTCGCTGTTGGCCGACAGGTAGGGGATCATCGACAGTGTCAGGAAGCCATGGGCAATGGTGCCGCCGAACGGCGTCATCTTGGCCATTTCTTCGTTGACGTGGATGAACTGGTGGTCACCGGTCGCCTCGGCGAACTGGTTGATGCGCTCTTGGCTCATCTCGACCCATTCGCTGGTGGCAAAATGCTCCCCAACCTTGGCGGCGATTTCTTGCGGGGTCATCGGGCTCCTCCTCTTCAAAAGGCGGCGAAATCCCGTGTCCGCCGCTGCTGTGACGCGCCGCTTCATGGCGCATCATCGGGGGGAGTGCAACGCCGAGCGCCCTGCCGTTACGGCACGGCGAGGCTGGCGCGGCACATGGCGGTGGCGGGGCGCGGGTGGGCGCGAATCACACCATGCCGGACGGGCGCTGACCAAAGGATCACGGATCAGCGCCGTGCGGCAAATTATCTGCCTGTTTACTTACTCTTGCTAGGACAAAGCATCACCTTGGCCGTGCGGATGATTCCGCCGGGCCAGTGGCAGGACAGGCAGGGAACGGGCAGCATGGCTTTCGGGCGCGAGCACAGGGCAAAGGCACGGGCGATGGCGCAGCCGCGCGCCGGGCAAGCGCGGACACGGGTTCCGCTGCGTGCGCATCCCGCCTTTGCACCGCTGCTCGGCATCTGGGGCGCTGCGCTTGGCGGGGTTATGATGGGCGTGCTTCCCGCCGCAATCCTTGCGTCTCTCGCCAGCACCATGCCGGCCGAACTCGCGCCTTTCCCGGCGCGCCTGACCTTCGCGGTCGGCGGCGCCGTCGTGCTGGGCCTTGTGAGTTTTGCGCTGGCCCGCGGCCTTGGCGCTCGCGCCGCTTCGGCTGCCGCCGAGAGCCCGCAGTCGAGCCGCGTGCGCCCGCTCGATCCGGCGGAGGATCTTGATGGCGCAAGTCTTGATGCCCCGCTGCCCGCCGGCCTGTTTTCGCGCAGCACCGATTGGCTGCCCGATCAGCCCGCTGATGAGGTGCTGGCCGAAGAAGCGGCGGCCGAACTTGCCGCCGCCCGCGCGGATGTGCTGCCGGGCCCTGCGCCCGTGCCCGAGGTGATCGAGGCGGTATCTGCTGCGCCGCGCGAACTGGATCTGGCGGAATTTGCCGTGCTGCCGGGCCGCAACGCGGTGTGGGTGGAAGAGCCTGCCGCGCAGGCCCCCGCGGCGGAGCCTGCCACCGCCATGCCCGCTGCGCTGGCCAAGCTGCGCGCCGTACCCCCGGCCGAGCTCAGCCTGTGCCAGATGGTCGAACGCTTTGCCGCCGCCTTGCAGGATTATCAGGCCGGACAGCCTGATCTGCCCGCCGCCACCCCGGCACCGCCACCTGCCGCCCCGACCGCCGCGGCGACAACCGTAACCCAGCGCGAATTGATGCTGGGCGAAGCGCTCGAAGCGCTGGCCCGGGTGTCGCGCGCCGAACTCGCGCGCCGCCGCGGCACGGACACGATCACTGCCGTGCCGTGGATGCAGCAAAACGCGGGGTAAGCGCGCGCGATGCAAGTGTGCGGCGGAAATGATGCTTGCCGCGCAATCTAACTAAAGTTTTTCCTTTGGCTCGCGTAATAATCCATCGCCTTATCCCATTGCCAAATCCGCTTCCTGTCGGCATGAGGGAAGCGAAACAGGGTGAATATGGCCGTAACCGGCTCAAATCGCCCATCATTCCTGCCGGTAAGCACACGTGATTCGTGCCTTTTCGCACGGTGACGGCGTGCCTGTCGGCGTCTGACAGAACGGATAATGCCATGGGATACCCCCATCCCCAGGGTCTCTATGACCCGCGCAACGAACATGACGCCTGCGGTGTCGGGATGGTCGCTCATATCAAGGGCGACAAGAGCCATGGCATCATCACGCAGGCGCTCGAGATCCTCGAAAAGCTCGATCACCGCGGCGCGGTTGGCGCGGATCCGCTGCTGGGTGATGGCGCGGGGATTCTCATCCAGATTCCCGATCCGCTGATCCGCCGCTGGGCGCAAGGCGCAGGCCATGATCTGCCTGCGCCGGGCGATTATGCGATTGCGATGTGCTTCCTTCCGCAGGACGAGGCCGCGCGTGCTTTCGTGAAGGAGCGGATGGAAGTCTTCACCGCCAAGGAAGGCCAGCGGTTTGTCGGCTGGCGCACCGTGCCGACAACGCAGGACGGGCTTGGCGCGGCGGTGATTGCCTCGATGCCGGTGATCGAGATGGCGGTGGTCGCGCGCGGGGAGAACTGCGCCGATCAGGATGCATTCGAACGCAAGATCCTCACCATCCGCAAGCAGGTGCAGAACCCGCTGGCGCAGCTTGCTGAAAAGCACGGCCTGCCGACGCTGGTGGATACCTATCTTCCCAGCTTCTCGACCCGAACGCTGGTCTACAAGGGCCTGTTGCTGGCGACGCAGGTGGGCAGCTTTTACGACGATCTGCGCGATCCCGATTGCGTCTCGGCACTCGGCCTCGTCCACCAGCGTTTCTCGACCAACACCTTCCCGAGCTGGCGGCTCGCCCACCCGTTCCGCTTCATCGCCCACAACGGCGAGATCAACACGGTGCGCGGCAACGTCAACTGGATGAACGCCCGTCGCCGCACCATGGAAAGCGAGCTGCTCGGCCCCGATCTCGACAAGATGTGGCCAATCATCCCGCACGGGCAATCGGACACGGCGTGCCTCGACAACGCGCTCGAACTGCTGCTGGCAGGGGGTTACAGCCTCGCCCATGCGATGATGATGCTGATCCCCGAAGCGTGGAGCGGCAATGCGCTGATGGACCCTGCGCGGCGCGCCTTCTACGAATATCACGCCGCGCTGATGGAGCCATGGGACGGCCCGGCGGCGGTCTGCTTCACCGATGGCCGCCAGATCGGCGCGACGCTGGATCGCAACGGGCTGCGCCCGGCGCGTTACTGCGTGACCAAGGATGATATCGTCTGCCTCGCTTCGGAAAGCGGCGTCTTGCCGTTTGCCGAAGAGGATATCGTGCGCAAGTGGCGGCTTCAGCCGGGCAAGATGCTGCTGATCGATCTCGAACAGGGGCGCATCATCGAGGATGATGAGCTCAAGGCCGATCTCGCCGCCGCGCAGCCCTATGCCAAGTGGCTCGCTCAGGCGCAGTACAAGCTCGAAGACATCACCGGCATCGAAGCCGCGCCCGGCGCGAGCGAGGCGGCCTCCGAAGGGGTAAGCCTGCTCAAGCGTCAGCAGGCCTTCGGCTACACACAGGAAGATATCGGCAAGTTCCTCGAACCGATGGCGGTTGCGGGGGATGATCCGGTCGGCTCGATGGGTACGGATACGCCGCTTGCGGTGCTGTCGAACCGTTCGCGACTGCTCTATGATTATTTCAAGCAGAACTTCGCGCAGGTCACCAATCCGCCGATCGATCCGATCCGCGAAGAACTGGTGATGAGCCTTACCAGCATGATCGGCCCGCGCCCCAATCTGCTCGGCCGCGATGCCGGGACGCACAAGCGGCTTGAGGTCGATCAGCCGATCCTTTCGAACGAGGATCTCGCCAAGATCCGCTCGGTCGAAGAAGTGCTGGATGGCGCCTTCCGCTGCAGCACCATCGACATGACGTGGGACGTCGCGAGCGGGGCTGCGGGCCTCGCGCAGGCGATTAAGGAAATGTGCTGGGCCGCCACCGAAGCGGTGTTGCAGGACAAGAACATCCTTGTTTTGTCCGACCGCGCGCAAAGCGAAAGCCGCGTGCCGATGCCCGCGCTGCTCGCCACCGCCGCGGTGCATCATCACCTCGTCCGGCAGGGTCTGCGGATGCAGACCGGGCTGGTGGTGGAGACGGGCGAAGCGCGCGAAGTGCATCACTTCTGCGTGCTCGCCGGTTACGGCGCGGAAGCGATCAATCCCTATCTCGCGCTCGAAACGCTGGAAGATCTGCGCGCCCGCCGCCACCCCGATCTTGCGGCCGAAAAGGTGCGTTCGAACTATATCAAGGCCATCGGCAAGGGCATCCGCAAGGTCATGTCCAAGATGGGCATCTCGACCTACCAGTCCTATTGCGGCGCGCAGATTTTTGACGCGGTCGGGCTGTCCTCGGCCTTTATCGAACAATATTTCACCGGCACGGCAACCACCATCGAAGGCATCGGCCTTGCCGAAGTCGCCGAGGAAGCCTTGCGGCGGCACAGCGCCGCCTATGGCGATGATCCGCTCTATGAAACGATGCTCGATGTCGGGGGGATCTACCAATACCGCCTGCGCGGTGAGGAACACGCCTGGACGCCGCAGAATGTCGCCCAGTTGCAGCACGCGGTGCGCGGCAATGATCCCAAGAACTACGAGGAATTCGCCAAGTCGATCAACGAGCAGTCGGAACGGCTGCTGACGATCCGCGGATTGCTTGAATTCAAGAAAGCCGATCAGCCGATCCCGCTCGACGAAGTCGAACCCGCGGCCGAAATCGTGAAGCGCTTCTCCACCGGGGCGATGAGCCTCGGCTCGATCAGCCACGAAGCGCATTCGACCATGGCGATCGCGATGAACCGCATCGGCGGGCGTTCGAACACGGGCGAGGGCGGGGAGGAGCCGTTCCGCTTCAAGCCGCTGCCCAATGGCGATTCGATGCGCAGCCGGATCAAGCAGGTTGCTTCGGGCCGGTTTGGCGTGACGACGGAATATCTCGTCAATTCGGACGATATCCAGATCAAGATGGCGCAGGGCGCAAAGCCCGGCGAAGGCGGCCAGCTGCCCGGTCACAAGGTCGACAAGCGCATCGGCGCGGTCCGCCATTCGACTCCGGGTGTGGGCCTGATCTCGCCGCCGCCGCACCACGACATCTACTCGATCGAAGACCTCGCGCAGTTGATCCACGATCTCAAGAACGTGAACCCCGTCGCGCGGATTTCGGTCAAGCTGGTGTCCGAAGTCGGCGTCGGCACGGTCGCGGCGGGCGTTTCCAAGGCACGCGCGGACCATGTGACGATTGCGGGCTATGACGGCGGGACGGGCGCCTCGCCGCTGACCTCGCTGACCCACGCGGGCTCACCGTGGGAGATCGGCTTGGCCGAGACCCAGCAGACGCTGTTGCTCAATGATCTGCGCAGCCGCATTGCGGTGCAGGTCGATGGCGGGCTGCGCACCGGCCGTGATGTCGCCATCGGCGCGCTGCTCGGCGCGGACGAATTCGGCTTCGCCACCGCGCCACTGATTGCCGCCGGGTGCATCATGATGCGCAAGTGCCACCTCAACACCTGCCCCGTTGGCGTCGCCACGCAAGACCCGGTGCTGCGCGCGCGCTTCACCGGCCAGCCCGAGCATGTGGTGAACTACATGTTCTTCGTCGCCGAAGAACTGCGCCAGATCATGGCCGAAATGGGCTTCCGCACGGTTGCCGAGATGGTCGGCCGGGTCGACCGGCTCGACACCCGCCGGATGGAGCGCCACTGGAAGGCGCGCGGGATCGATTTGTCGCGCATCCTCCATCAGGTCCCGCTCGCCCAAGGGGCTTCGCTGCGCCAGATCGGGGTGCAGGAGCATGGGCTTGAAGGTGCGCTCGACAATCAGCTCATCGCCGATTGCCGGAACGCCATCGACACCAAGGCCCCGGTGCAACTGGCCTATGAAGTGCGCAACGTGAACCGCACGGTCGGCGCGATGCTGTCGGGCGAAATCGCCAAGGCGCACGGGCACGAAGGCCTGCCGACCGACACGATCCGCATCAATCTGACGGGCGTTGCCGGGCAGAGCTTCGGCGCGTGGCTCGCCCATGGGGTGACGCTTGATCTCGAAGGCGATGCCAATGACTATGTCGGCAAGGGGCTTTCGGGCGGGCGCATCATCGTGCGCCAGCCTGCCGAGGCACCGCGCAGCAGCCAGGATAACATCATCGTCGGCAACACCGTGATGTATGGCGCGATTGCGGGCGAGGCTTATTTCAACGGGGTCGCGGGTGAACGCTTCGCGGTGCGCAATTCGGGCGCCATTGCGGTGGTCGAAGGCGCGGGCGATCACGCCTGCGAATACATGACCGGCGGCGTGGTGGTGGTGCTGGGCAAGACCGGGCGCAACTTTGCCGCGGGCATGAGCGGCGGGGTCGCCTATGTCTACGATCCGGAAGGGCGGTTCACGGACCTCGTCAACCATGCGCAGGTCGATCTGCTGCCGGTCAGCGCCGCGCCCGATGCCGAGGAAGGGACGGGCCGCCCGTCACAGCGCCCGCGCTCGGTCCACGATTTCGGCATGGGCGACATGCTGCGCCACGATGCCGAGCGGCTGCGCATTCTGGTGGAACGTCACCAGCTCCACACCGGCAGCAAGCTCGCGGGCGAATTGCTGGCGGATTGGGACGCGGCGCTCACGCGCTTCGTCAAGGTCATGCCGCGCGATTACGCCAAGGCGCTCAAACTGCTCGAAGCGGAACGGGCCGAGGCGGCAAGCGTAGCAGCGGAGTGATGTCGGATTGTCTCGACATTGCGACCCCGGCCTTGAGCCGGGGGAAGCAATCCAGAGCGGCAGGGCGCAGCTCTGGATTGCTGCGGGGCCTTCAGCCCCTCGCAATGACGAATTGAAGCGAAGGTAAAGACACGTGGGCAAGGAAACCGGATTTCTCGAGCTGGACCGCCGCGAGCGGGATTATCTCGATCCGAAAGAGCGGCTGAAGAATTACCGCGAATTCGTGATCCAGCCGGACGATGCGACCCTGCAATCGCAGGCCTCGCGCTGCATGGATTGCGGCATTCCCTATTGTCACAACGGCTGCCCGGTGAACAACATCATCCCCGACTGGAACCATCTGGTTTATGAAGGGGATTGGAAGAACGCGCTCACCGTGTTGCATTCGACCAACAATTTCCCCGAATTCACCGGCCGCATCTGCCCCGCCCCGTGCGAGGCGAGCTGCACGCTCAACATCATTGATCAGCCCGTGACGATCAAATCGATCGAATGCGCCATCGTTGATCGCGGGTGGCAGGAAGGCTGGATCAAGCCGCAATTGCCCGAGAAGAAAACCGGCAAGCAGGTCGCCGTGGTCGGCTCCGGCCCGGCCGGGCTCGCCTGCGCCCAGCAGCTTGCGCGCGCCGGCCATTCGGTGACGGTGTTCGAGAAGGCGGATCGCGTCGGCGGGTTGCTGCGCTACGGCATCCCCGATTTCAAAATGGAAAAGCACCTCATCAACCGGCGCTGTGTCCAGATGGAAGCCGAAGGGGTGACCTTCAAAACCTCCAAGGAAGTCGGCGTCGATATCTCCTTCAAGACCTTGCAGGAGAATTACGGCGCGGTGGTGCTGGCTGGCGGCGCTGAAGAAGCGCGCGGGCTGGATATTCCGGGTGCGGAAATGCCCGGCGTGCGGCTGGCGATGGAATTCCTCACCCAGCAGAACAAGCGCGTTGCGGGCGATGATGAATTGCGCGCCGCGCCGCGCGGTTCGCTGTTCGCCACGGGCAAGCATGTCGTGGTGATCGGCGGCGGCGATACGGGCAGCGATTGCGTCGGCACCTCGAACCGGCAGGGCGCGGCAAGCGTCACCCAGCTCGAAATCATGCCCAAGCCGCCGGAAAAGGAAGACAAGGCGCTGACTTGGCCCGATTGGCCGATGAAGCTGCGCACCTCGTCAAGCCATCAGGAAGGTGTCGAGCGCGACTGGGCGGTGCTGGCCAAGCGGGTGATCGGCGATGGCGAGAAAGTCACCGGGCTTGAATGCGTGCGGGTCGAATGGTCGGGCGGCCAGATGCGCGAGGTGGACGGCAGCACCTTCACCATTCCGGCAGACCTGATCCTGCTCGCCATGGGCTTTACCGGGCCGAAGAAGGCAGGGCTGCTCGAGCAGGCAGGCGTCGATCTGTCGGCGCGCGGCAACGTTGAGGCCGACACCGACAGCTACGCCACCAATGTGCCGGGCGTGTTTGCTTGCGGCGACATGCGGCGCGGGCAGAGCCTTGTGGTCTGGGCGATCCGTGAAGGACGCCAATGCGCGCGCAGCGTCGATGAAGCGCTGATGGGCGCGACCGCGCTGCCGCGCTGAGTTTTATTCGGCGATCCGCCGCGTCTTGCCGATCCGCTGTGCGGTGATATCGCGCTGGCGGAACGGCAGGCGGTGCCATTGCTTGGTGGCATAGGCGCGGGTCTGATCGGCATAATGCGGCGAGGCCGGGTTGGTCGATTGCGAATAGCTGAGCAGCGCATCGGCGACCGGGCCTGCCGCGTCAAAGCCGACGATCTGGATGTAGCTGGTGCCATGCACCGGCACGAGCCCGCCGCCCGGCGCCGGACGCGCGTCCTGATAATTGAGCACACCCGCCGTGCCCGGCCCGCCATGGATCGGGATGCGTTCGTCCCCGGCGCGCCAGTGCTGCACACTGCCCCATGGCGCATCGAGCGCGATGCCCGCCTTGTCGAGCGCCGCTGCGGCATCACCCAGCGCGGCGAGCAGCTTGTCGCCCTGCTTGTCTGTCGCCAGATCGTGCGGCGTGTTCACCGGATCGGCGGGATCGAACGGCACGGCCCATAGCCCCGCCATCGTCCCGACCTTGGCCCAGAATTCGCGGAACAGCGCTGCGCCCCGGCTGTCGCTGTCGAACCGGCGATCCCATCTGCCCAGCGCGGCGCAGCCGCGCGCGACATCCGCTGCCGGCGCGCTGGCGGCCGCGCACAGCGCAAGCACTTCGTCCACGGCCATATCAGCGGCGAGACTCTTGTTGGCGAAGGCCAGAGCCTTGGCCCGGGCGTGATCGACCTTGCCTGCGGCGAGCATGGCTTCGGTCTCGATGAAGTTGGAACGCGTGCGCAAGGTCAGCCGGGCCGCGTATGCACCCATCATCGGAGACAGCCGCCGGTGCGGCATGCGCGGATTGCTCAGCCAATAGCTATCATTCGAATTGGTGAGATAGTCGCGCACGATGGTGGCGGCCTGATC
This sequence comes from Erythrobacter epiphyticus, assembly GCF_034653295.1. Taxonomy (NCBI): domain Bacteria; kingdom Pseudomonadati; phylum Pseudomonadota; class Alphaproteobacteria; order Sphingomonadales; family Erythrobacteraceae; genus Erythrobacter; species Erythrobacter epiphyticus. Next base: position 492,029 of record NZ_JAYEEU010000007.1, read on the forward strand.
GCTGGCCGGCATCAGTCCGGGTTCGGGCGTGCCGTTTGCCGCATCCCAATCACAGGCGGATTTGCTGCCGTCGAGCAACACGGCGAGTTCGGCAAAGAGCGGCGTGAACGGCGTGGCGCAAGCGGTCGCCTTCTCCGCCGAGACATTGGGCACGGCAGTGACATCGGCATGCAATGCGTCACCGTAGCGATCGGCGGCAATGGTGTTGACCCATGGGATGCCGAGCGTTTCGCTGACTGCGGCTTTGATCTCGGCGACATTCTTCGCCTCGCCAATCCGCAGCCACGCTTCGACAGCGCGTTGGTTGCCGCGGTTGGCATCCTTGAGCGCGAAGGCGCTTTGCGTGTTCCAGGTGATCCCGCGGGCGGGCACGACGAAGACCGGGCCGAAGCGGGTTGACCACAGCGTCCGGGTGACAGGCGGTGTGCCCTCGGGCATCGGGACCGTGACGGTGCGCGGCGTCATCGCCTCGCTGATGCCATCGACGAGGTAGCGGGTCGGATCGGCGGGATCGAGCTTTAGGTGGAAGAGCGTGAAATGGCGGGCCGCGGTCACGGTGTGCGTCCACGCGGCGTCCTTGTTGAAGCCGAGCGTCGGCAAGGGCGTACCGGCGAGGCCGACACCCATCACCTCATAGCCATCCGGCCCTTTGACATGCATCTGCCAGAAGCGGCTCGGCCCCTGCCACGGGAAGTGCGGATTGCCGATGACAAGCCCGCGCCCGTCGGCCGTGGCATCGCCGCCGAAGGCCCAGCCATTGCTGCCAAGGCCCAGTTCGCCCGGCTCGGGCAGCCGGATCGCGACCTTGGGTGGTGGGCTGCCCGGCGGTGCGGCGCTGGCGATGGCCGGTGCCAGATTGAGCGAGCTCGCTAGCAGCATCTGCTTTTCATTGAGGCGCAGCAGATCATCGGTGGTGATCGGCCGCACCCATGCCTTGCCGCGGCATTCGGCGGAAATGCCCGCTGTCCCGGCATCGCGCAGGAAGCGGTTATAGCCCGCGGCATAACCTTCCATCAGTTCCCGCGCGCGCGGTGTGAGCGACCGGGTGGCTTCCTGCAAGGCGGGCAGATCGATCACCGCGCGGAAGAACACATCCGATGACAGGTTATCGACCTCCTGAAAGCCGAGCGTCGCCTTGTTCTCCGGCCCGAAATGGCGCGAACGTTCGCCTGCGACGGTGGCGATCTCCTCGGCCAGCAGGCACAGATTGTCCTCGGCATAGGCATAGGCGACACCATAGCCGACACCGCGCCAGTCGCGTGCGGTGATGTGCGGGATGCCATAGGTCGTGCGGGTGATGCTGGCCTGATAGGTCTTGCCCGCGAAGGCCTCGCTCGCGGGGACCACCAGCATCCCTGTCATGGCTGCTGCCGCCAGCGTTATCCGCCCAAGTGCCATCCGTCCTGTCATAGCCCCACCCGTCGAGTCTGCGTGATTATGGACTCGAGCCTAAGGTTCCCATGCGCGGCTGGCAAGCTGGCCAAACCATCGAGCCGCAGCCACATCATGGAAAGGAGGCTTGACATAGAGATTCACAGAAAGTAAAGCGACCTTGTCATTATGAAAACGGAGCTTTCCATGACTACGACGCGTGAAGCCTTGCTGCTTGGCAGCGCCCTGATTCTCGTCGCGCTGCTCGCCGTGTTCGAGATCGTTCCCGAGCAGGTGGCGCAGTTTGCCCCTGTCGCTGCAGTGCCGTTCCTGCTGCGCCGCCGCTCTTGTGTATCGGGGGCCTGCTGAGCCATGGTGCCTCACCCCAGCAACCCCGCAGCCGGCCGCTACACCAAGCGCATGATCGTGATTTCGTTGGCCTATGTCGGCGGCATTGTACTGGCCAGCCTCATGATTGATCGCGAGGCCCCGCTTGGCGCTCTGACGGTCGGACTGGCATTGATACCCGGTCTTGCGATGCTGGCAGCGGTGGGCGCAATCGGACGCTATGTGGCCGAGATCAGCGATGAGTATCTGCGGATGCTCGAAGTGCGCAAGCTGATCATCGCCACTGGTGTGACACTGGCGATCACCAGCGTGTGGGGTCTGCTGGAACTCTATGCGGCGAGTCTTCCGCGCCTCCCGGTGTTCTATGTCTTCCCGATCTGGTGCGGGGGCCTGTTTGTCGGGCAGATCGCCAACCGTTTCGCTTTCGGCGACGATGACGATGCGGGTTCTTGCCCATGAACAACCGTCTCAAGGTGCTGCGCGCCGAGCGGGACTGGAGCCAGCAGGATCTCGCTGACCGGCTGGGTGTTAGCCGCCAGAGCGTGAACGCGATCGAGAAGGGACGTTACGACCCCTCGCTCCCGCTCGCCTTCAAGATTGCCGACGTATTCGGCCTGCCGATCGAGGCCATTTTTCTCAAAGATGGAGAGCCTGAATGACCTGTGCCGTGCGATATGTCGTGGTGCTGGCGGCCTTGCTGCTGGCGAAGGTGGCTGCGGCGGAAGACCGGGTCGTGCCATGCCCCGGATTCACCGTGATGGGCGAAGGGCCCGATCTGGTGCTGGTGCCGGGACTCGGTTCCTCGCCCGCAGTGTGGGATGGCGTGCGCGACAGTCTGGCCAAGGATTATCGTCTGCACCTCGTCCATATTGCAGGCTTCGCGGGCCGTGCGCCATCAGGCGAACCGGAAGGCCTGCTCGAACGCAGCCGGGCCGAGATTATCCGTCATCTCGATTGCACAGGCGTCACCAGCGCAGCCTATGCCGGGCATTCGCTTGGCGGATTTCTCGGTCTGACGCTGGCCGCCCGTCACCCTGATCGGATTACGCGAGTGGTGGTGATTGATTCGCTGCCGTTCTTCCCGCTGATCTTTGATCCCGCCGCCACCCCCGAACGGGCCGCACCGCAGGCGGATGCGATGCGGGCAAGCATCATGGCGCAGGATGATATGGGATTTGCCGCTGGCCAGCGCATGGGCGTTGCGTCGCTCGTGCGCGATCCGGCCTATCATGAGCAGGTGGTGGAATGGTCGCTCGCCAGCGACCGGGCGAGCTTTGCCGGCGCCATGCACGCGCTGATGACGACTGATATCCGTCCGGAACTGGCAGGTATTCGGCAACCTGTGACGATCATGGTGGCTGCCAATCGTTTTGCCCCGCGCGCGCTGGTCGAGCCGCTCTACCGCAAGGCCTATCAGGAGCTGGCGGGTACCGAGTTCCGGGTGATCGAGGATTCCTACCACTTCATCATGTTCGATCAGCCCGAAGCCTTCCGCGACACGCTCACCGCAGCGCTCCCGGCGCCGTAACCGCGCGCGGGCGCTATCCCTGCCCGCGCCCGCGCTGCTGCACGGCGGCGCGGCGCGCCTCGACCGCCTCGGGCGCGACAGCGGCATTGGCTGCGCCCGAGCGCGCGGCTTCCAGCGCCAGCCCCTCGCCGAAGGACAGGGCAAAGCCATCATCGATCAGGCGCTTGTACTGGGCCAGAAAGGCCGGATCGATGCTCGCCATGTCGCCTGCCAGCTTGCGGGCGAGCGGCAGCAGCGCATCAGCCGCAACCACGTGGTTGACGAGGCCCCATTGCAGCGCGGTCGCGGCATCGAGGAAGTTGCCGGTGAAGGCGAGTTCCTTGGCACGGCTGATCCCGATCATGCGCGAAAGTTTTTGGGACAGGCCCCAGCCCGGCACGATTCCGACCCGCGCATGGGTATCGGCAAAGCGCGCATTCTCGCTCGCGATCAGGACATCGCAGGCGAGCGCGACTTCGAACCCGCCGGTGATCGCCACTCCGTTGATCGCGCCGATCACCGGCTTGGAACAGGTCTCGATGGCCTTGACCGGATTATCCGCCGGATCGGTCGCATTGGCGCTGCCGAGCGCGCTCGCATCGCTGCCGAGTTCCTTGAGATCGAGGCCCGCGGTGAACGCCCGCGTGCCCGCCCCTGTCAGGATCACCGCGTGCACTGCATCATCGCCATCGACCTGCCGCATCACCTCGTATAGGCGGCGGCGCAACGCGCGGTTCAGCGCGTTCATCGCCTCCGGGCGGTTGAGTGTGACAGTCGCAATGCCATCGGCAATATCGAGCAGGATCACCTCATCCATCTTCACAAACTCCAATCAATTGTACCGCGCCCGTGGCGTTCGAGAAAGGCATTGGTCTGGCTGAACGGGCGCGAGCCGAAAAAGCCATTATGCGCCGAGAGCGGGCTGGGATGCGCCGAAGTCAGCACCAGATGATGCGCACAGCGGCCCAGCGCGGGCACCCGGCTGGCTTTCTTGCGGGCATGGCTGCCCCACAGGATAAAGACGGTCGGCGCACCGCGCTCGGCCACTGCGGCAACGCAGGCATCGGTGATCGCATCCCAGCCGCGCCCGGCATGGCTGCCTGCCTGCCCGGCGGCGACGGTCAGCGTGTTGTTGAGCAGCAGCACGCCTTGCCGCGCCCAACCGGACAGATCGCCGTGCGCCGGACGCGGCAGGCCGAGATCGCTGGCGAGTTCCTTGTAGATATTGACCAGCGAGGGCGGCACTTTCACCCCGGGCGCCACCGAGAACGCCAGCCCATTGGCCTGCCCTTCGCCATGATAGGGGTCTTGCCCCAGAATCACGCAGCGCACGTCTTCAAGCGGGGTCATGGCGAGCGCCGCCAGCCGGCGGCCGCGCGGCGGGTAGATCGGCTTGCCCGCGGCTTCCTCGGCGCGCAGCCAACCGCCCAGTTGGCGGGCTTCGGGGCTGGCCAGCACCGGTTCGAGCACTGGTCGCCAGCTTGCCGGGATCGTCTCGTGTGTCATCACCTGGGCCTGCTACACGCCTTGCCCCTTCCCCTCTATCCCCAATGTCTCTAGTGCGAAGCCATGGCTGTTTATTTTCATGAAGAAGATCTTCCCGCCGGCGTTCTGACCGGCACCAGCGCGCTGGCTGTCGATACCGAAACCATGGGTCTGATCACCGCGCGTGACCGGCTGTGCGTGGTGCAGATTGCCGATGGTTCGGGGGATGAGCATCTCGTCCGTTTCAATCCCGGCAGCGCTTACGACGCCCCCAATCTCAAGGCGGTGCTGGCCGATCCGTCGCGCACCAAGCTGTTCCATTTCGCCCGCTTCGATCTCGCCGCGATCGAGCACTATCTCGGTGTGCTCGCCGCGCCGGTGTTCTGCACCAAGATCGCGAGCAAGCTGGTGCGCACCTACACGGATCGCCATGGCCTCAAAAACCTCGTCGAGGAATTGCTCGGCCAGTCGATTTCCAAGCAGCAGCAAAGCTCGGACTGGGGCGGCCCGGTGATCAACGAAGCCCAGCGCGATTACGCGGCGAGCGATGTGCGCTATCTCCATGCGCTGCGCGATGAGCTGGTGATCCGGCTGGAGCGCGAAGGCCGCATGGAACTGGCGCAGGCCTGTTTCGATTTCCTCCCGACCCGCGCCCGGCTTGATCTCGCCGGCTGGGCCGAAAACGACATCTTCAGCCACATGTAGGCCGCAGACCATGACCGATCCCGCCCGCACAGCCGTTCACGAAACCCGCGAGGCGAGCGCGCTGCGCAGCCGCCGCCAGCGGTTTGCCGCCCCCGGGGGTTCGCATGACCGGCTGATCGGTGTGCTGGCGCGGGTTCTGCCGATGGGAGTGGGGATTGTCGCGGCCCTGATGGTGATCTCCCCGCTCGCGCCGCGCGGCGAGGTGAGTTTCCTGCTTGATCGCACCAAGGTTGCGATGATCGATGAACGCCTCAGCGTCAGCAATGCGATGTATCGCGGGCGCGACACCGGCGGGCGGCCCTTTGCCCTTACCGCAGGCGAAGCGGTGCAGCGGTCGAGCGTCGAAGGGCTGGTGCGGATGCGCGAGCTGGTCGGCCAGATGACCTTGAGCGATGGCCCGGCGCGGATCAGTGCGGGCGGCGGGGTTTACGATATTGCCAGCGAAGTCGTGACCGTCGATGGCCCGGTCTTGCTGACCGCGAGCGATGGCTACACAATGGTGGCCAAGGGTGTTTCGGTCAATCTGCGCGAGCGGCTGATTGCCGGTGACGACGGCATTTCGGGCGAGATCCCGGCAGGGACTTTCTCGGCCAACCGGATGCGCGCTGATCTTTCCACGCGGGTGCTGACGCTGGCTGGCGATGCCCGTGTTTCCATGGTTCCAGGCAAGCTGAGGATCCCGCAATGACGCAGTCTCGAAATCCCCGGCAGCTGGGCCGCATCGCGCTCGCCTATGCGGCGGCAGGCTTTGTCGGCACGGCGGCGCTGATGGCGGGTATCACCGGCCATGCGCAAGCGATCGCTGCGCATGATTCCCGCGCGCCGGTATCCTATGCCGCCGACCGGATCGAATTGCAGGATCGCGAAAACCGCATCATCCTCACCGGCAATGTCGCGATCGAACAGGCAGGCCTTGCGCTGCAATCGGCGCGGATGCTGGTCAATTATGACGATGCGGGCGCCTTGCGGATTGATCGCATCACGGCGAGCGGCGGGGTCAATATCGCGCGCGGCAATGAACGCGCGAGCGGCGATACCGCGATCTATGATTTCAACCGCCGGATCATCACCATGGCGGGCAATGTCCGGCTGCGGCGCGGTTCGGATACGCTCAACGGCGGGCGGCTAGTGATCGATCTGCAATCCGGGTTGTCGAGCGTGGATGGCGCCCCTGCGGGCAGCGCGGCACCGGGCAGCACCGGGCGCGGCCGGGTCACCGGGACTTTCGCGGTGCCGCAGGGCAAGGACAAGCCCTGAGCCTTTGGCCCTAACGCTTCGCGGCGAAGCGGGCGATCTGGGTCAACTCCTGCGCCAGCAGCAGTTCGGCCGCAGCGCTGTTGCCCAGCAGCAGGCGGTGCAACGCGGTCAGGCGCGGGATCAACCGATCAAGCCGGGTCTCGCGCGAGCCGCGCGCCGCCGGTTGCATCCAGCGCGAAAACTGCGCGCGGATATCGCGCTCCTCGCGGAAAAAGATGCCAAGCTGCGCCTTGTCACCGGGGCCGAGCCGGTCAATCGCGCCGCTTGGCCCGATGCGGCTGACGATCTGCGCCAGCACCGCGGCCCGCCGTTCCAGCGCGAGCGCGACACCGACCGGATTGAGCCCGAGTTCGCGCATCCGGCGGATTTCCTGCCCGATCCGCCCAGTCTCCCCGCCGAGCACCGCGTTGACGATCGGCATGAAGCCATCTTCTTCGGTGGCCGCGCCGATGGCGTCGTAATCCTCGGCGGTGGCGGGCTTGGGCGATTGCGGATCGGCCCCGCAATAGAGCGCGAGCTTGGTGATTTCCGACTGCGCAAGGCGCACATCGAGCCCGGCGGCGCGCGCGATGCGTTCGGCGAGATCCCCGCCGAGCCTGAGCCCCGCCGCATCGGCCATCCCCCTGACCGCAGCGGCGACCGAGCCGAGATCGGGCGGATGGAACATCGCCACCAGCGCATCGCCGCGTTTTTCCAGCAGCTTGGCCGTGCGCGACTTGTCGGTGGCAGACGTGGCGACAATCACCACCGGGGCAGCGGCGCCTGCACCGGCCTCTGCCGTTTCGATCAAAACCTTGACGGCATCATGGGCATCATCGCCGCTCGCGCGCACGTAGATGTGCCGCTTGTCGCCGAACAGCGAGCCGGAACGCGCCTCATCTCCCAGCAGTGCGGGATCGCGCCGGAGGTCTGCGCCCGACAATTCGACCCGCTCGCCCGGATCGGGCAGGGCTTCGATCACGCGCTGGGCGGCAGCGGATGCGCCCGCTTCGTCCGGTCCGCAGAAGAAGAATATCCCGGCTTGCCGCGCGGCGGCGGGCACCCCGCGCAGGAAATCCTTCTGCGTGGCTTTCATGGCGCCGCGTCGGCGGGTTTGGCCTGATCGCGCGCCCGATCCCGCAAGGTCAGGGCGATGCGGGTTGCCATGCGATCGGCGACTTCGCGCGCGAGGTTTTCGAGCGCGGTCTGTTCGGCCGCGATGGTGGCATATTCGCTCGACACCACGTCGATCCCGGCGTCCGATCCGGCGGTGGCATCGAGCACGATGGTGCCGCTGGCAAGGTCAACGAGCTGGTAGCGCGCGCGCAGGATGCGGCGCTGGCGGGTGACGGTATCATCGCCAAGCACGCCGAGCGCATCGAGCCGATCATCGAGCCGCACATCGAGGCGATAGGCCGGAGTCGCCTGCCCGGCCGCGCCGAGGCGTTCTTCCAGCGCATTCTTGACAAGCCAGCCGCTGCGCCCCGGGATCGGCGGAATATCGACCGCGGCCAGCCCCTGCGCGACCGCTGACGAGCTGCCGCCCGCATACATCGGCGACAGGCCGCAGGCAGTGGTGGCAAGCAGAGCCAGCAGGGCAAAGAGAATCCGCATCAGGTGACGATATTCACCAATCGATCCGGTACGACAATGACCTTGCGGATTGCAGCGCCATTGATCGAGCGCTGGAGGTTGGTCGAGGCCATTGCCAGCGCTTCGAGATCTTCCTTCGCAGCGCCCTTGGGCGCGGTGATGGTATCGCGCAGCTTGCCCATGTGCTGGATCGCGATGGTCACCTCGTCATCGACCAGCAATGCCGGATCGACTTCGGGCCATGCGGCGTCGGCGATGAGACCTTCTCCGATTGTCGTCCATGCTTCTTCCGCGAGGTGCGGCATCATGGGAGCTGCCAGATGGACCAAGGCCCGGATGGCAGAGCTCCGGCTGGCCGAGGGCGCGGCCTTCTCGACCGCGCCGGTCAACTCGTAAATGCGCGCCACGGCCTTGTTGAAGCCCAGCGCCTCGATGTCCGACGCCACCGCCGCGATGGTCTGGTGGGTCTTGCGCATCAAAGCCTTGTCCTCGCCTTCGGCGGAGGCGTCGTAGGCTTGGAACAAGCGCCACAGCCGCTGCACGAAGCGCGCGCAGCCTTCGATCCCGGCATCGGACCACGGCAGGTCGCGCTCGGGCGGGCTGTCCGACAGCATGAACCAGCGCACCGCATCGGCGCCATGCTTGGCAATGATCGCATCCGGGTCGACGACGTTCTTCTTCGACTTCGACATCTTGATGACGCGGCCGACTTCGATTGGGTCGTTCGTTCCTCTGACGAACAAGCCCTCCGGGCGTCGTTCCACATCTTGTGGATCTACCCAGTAAAACTCTTCCATTTTGAAGCGCGGAGGGTGCCCCAGGTCTTCCTCGGTTATGGTGTGCGCCGCCCGATAGGTCTCGTGCGTCACCATGCCTTGTGTGAACAGCGCGGCAAACGGCTCCTGCACGGTGATCTTGCCGATATGCGCCAGCGCGCGCGTCCAGAAACGGGCGTAGAGCAGGTGCAGGATCGCGTGCTCGATCCCGCCGATATAGTGCTGCACCGGCATCCATTTGGCGACCTCTTCCGGGTCGAAGGGACGGTCGGCAGGCTGGCTGGCGAAGCGCAGGAAGTACCACGAGCTGTCGACGAAGGTGTCGAGCGTATCGGTCTCGCGCCGCGCGGGCTTGCCGCACTTGGGGCAATCGACGTGCTTCCAGGTCGGGTGGCGTTCGAGCGGGTTGCCGGGGATGTCGAAGCTGACATCCTCGGGCAGGGTGACGGGGAGCTGATCCTTGGGCACCGGCACCACGCCGCAGGCATCGCAATGGATGAAGGGGATCGGCGTGCCCCAGTAACGCTGGCGGCTGACGCCCCAGTCGCGCAGCCGCCACACGGTGCGGCCCTCGCCCCAGCCGCCTTGTTCGGCGCGGGTGATGACCGCTTGCTTGGCCTCCTCAACGCTCATGCCATTGAGGAAATCGCTGTTCACTATCACCCCGTCCCCCGCCTCGGCCTCGCCCTTGAAGGATTCGTCGGCGCGGGCAGGATCACTGGCGACGACCCGCAGGATCGGCAGTTCGTATTTGGTCGCAAACTCGAAGTCGCGCTGGTCATGCCCCGGCACGCCCATCACCGCGCCGGTGCCATATTCCATCAGCACGAAGTTGGCGATGAACACCGGCAGGGCTTCTCCCGTGAAGGGATGCTTCGCGGTGATCGGTGTGCGATAGCCCAGCTTCTCCGCCGTTTCGAGCGCGGCAGCCGTGGTCGCGCCCTTCTTGCACTGCTCGATGAAGGCGGCGACTTCCGGATCGCCTGCCAGCCCCTGCGCGATCGGGTGATCGGCGGCGATGGCGCAGAAGCTTGCGCCGAAGATCGTGTCGGGACGGGTCGAGTAAACTGCCAGCTTCCCGCCGTCCGACAGGTCGAAACTGAACTCCAGCCCTTGGCTCTTCCCGATCCAGTTCTCCTGCATCAGGCGGACCTTCTCAGGCCAGTCCTCCAGAGTGCCGAGGCCCTCCAACAGATCATCGGCAAAGTCGGTGATCTTGAGGAACCACTGGTTGAGCTTGCGCTTCTCGACCTCCGCGCCCGAGCGCCAGCCCTTGCCGTCGATCACCTGTTCGTTGGCGAGTACGGTCATGTCGACCGGATCCCAGTTGACGGTCGATTCCTTGCGATAGACCAGACCCGCCTCATACAGGTCGAGGAACAGCGCCTGTTCGTGGCCATAATATTCGGGATCGCAGGTGGCGAGTTCGCGCGTCCAGTCGAGCGCGAAGCCGATGCGCTGCAACTGCGCCTTCATCTGCGCGATGTTCTGGCGGGTCCAGCCGCCGGGGTGCACGCCCTTTTCCATGGCGGCGTTTTCCGCCGGCATGCCGAAGGCGTCCCAGCCCATCGGGTGCAGCACCTCGAACCCGCGCATCTTCTGGTAGCGCGCGAGCACGTCGCCCATCGTGTAGTTGCGCACGTGGCCCATGTGGATGCGCCCCGAAGGATAGGGGAACATCTCGAGGATGTAGCTCTTGGGCTTGGAGCTGTTGCTGTCTGCCGTGAAAGTGCCTGCTTCGGCCCATGCCGCTTGCCAGCGCCCGTCAGCCACGGACGGATCGAAACGCCCGCGGCCGCCACTGGCGGACGGATCAGTAGGAATATCACTCATGCAGCAATCCGCTCGGATAATGACAGGAGAACCGGCGCGTGTCCGGCTGATCAGCCTCGCGACATCGCCTGACGGCGCAGATCGCGCGCTTTGGTAAGAATGATGTCTTCCAGCTTCTGCACCGTTGCGGCCTGCACCGGGGCATCGACCCAATTGCCGCCCTGCGAGGTCTGGCGGCTTGCGCTCACCCGCAAGGCATCGGCGCGCAGATCCTGATCAAGGATCGCAATGGTCAGCTTCACCCGCTCGCCCGGGTTGGCCGGATTGGCATACCAATCGGTGATGATCACGCCGCCCGCGCTATCGGCTGTCAGCAGCGGGGCAAAGCCCGCAGTTTCGAGCGCGGCACGCCACAGGAAGGCATTGACCCCGATGGTGTTGACCTGCGCCGCTTCCATTTTCGCGACCTTGGCGCGGCTCCCGCCGCCGCAGCCCGGCAGCACCAGCAGCATCGCCAAGGCTGACGAGGCCAGCACCAGACGCGCAGCCGGGCGGCGCAGAATGGGGGATTGGGCATTGAGAGCGCGTTTCACTGGCTGAATTCCTTCCGTCGTCGGCGCAGGGCTGTATAGCTTTCAGTCCGTCTGCGGCAAGCGTCATCACGGGCTATGGCCGCTTTATCCTGTCTGAACACGCTTGGCGAGGCCGCGTGGGGCAAACGAAATTGTGTGTCTAGCGCAACAGGTGACTGGGGAATCGCGCTATTGGTCTTTCTACGCATTGTGTGACACGGGCATTGGCCTATTGCTTTACGGGCAGTTGTGCTGCGACTCGGATCGCTTTTTGTCAGCGAATATTCAGGGACGTTGCACGATACACGCCGCGACGCTCCTGGTTGGTTCGGTCGCGGGTTCAGGGGAAGCGGGCATAATGGTACGGCAGACAGGCAAAGCAGGGGGCAAGCGGCATGCTGCGCCGCTGTTCGCGCTTGTGGCTGCCGCGATGCTCGCGCTGCCCACGGCAAGTCTTGCGCTGGTAACGGCTCAGAATGGCCCTCGCTCGATCGAAGCGCTCGGGCTCAACGTCTTCACCCCTGCCAGCGTTGATCCGGCCCTCGCCGCGCGCGTTGCCGAGAAGGCGCAGGCGAAGGGCATCCGCTTCACCCCGGCACGTGCCACCCCCACCGTGGGCAAGCGCACGGTGACGGTTGCGGTGCGCGTGGATGATGATCTGGCGCAGGCCATTTCGGTGCGCCGCGCGCTTGAAAACGCGCCGGGCCTTGGTAACAGCGGGACGCTGATCGGGTTGCAGGCCAGCAAGTTCGAACTGGGCGCCGCGCGCGGTTACAAGACGTTTGCCCGTCCGATTGATCTGTCGGCCAGCGTCCGCAAGATGACAATGCCTGATCTGGCAGAGTTTGAACCTTCGCGCCCCACGGCCGAAGACAAGCCCGGCCGTCTCCAGCCGCGGATCGGTCTGGAAGATCGTCAGGTCGCGGGCCGTTCGCCCAATACGCTGGACTCGCTGGCCTCGCAGACGGTGGATCTCGGCGGCAGCTTCCGGCTTTCGCCCAATCTCGATGTGCGCGCCGGTGTGCGCATCTCGCAGGAACGTGATCGGCTCGATCCGCTCACCAATTCGATCCAGGATAGCCAGGCGGTTTACGTCGGCACCCAGATCAAGTTCTAGACTGCACCGACATTCAGCGCTGGCGGCCTGCAAATGGCGTGTTTCCGGGCTTCCGGTGCTCACGGCCATCAAGGCCGCTGCGCTCCGGGTCCCGCAACCCCACCATTTTCGGCTCTCCATCATCTGAATGTCGATCCAGTCTGGTCACACCTGCCCTCGGTCCCACGCATAGCTATTCCGCGCTTTTCCTGACGCTACGGCACGGCTAGGCTTGCCGCCAACACAATCAGTCAAGCGAGGGAGGAATTGCCATGGGCCGGGTTGCCATTGTCACCGGGGGAACGCGCGGCATCGGGGAGGCGATCTGCAAGCGCCTGCAGAGGCAAGGCCACACCGTCATCGCCAATTATGCCGGCAATGACGCAAAGGCCGCCGCCTTCACCGCCGAAACCGGAATTCCTGCGCGCAAGTGGGATGTCGGCGATCACGAGGCTTGTCTTGCGGGCTGCGCTGCGGTCGAGGCGGAATTCGGCCCCGTCGACATTGTGGTCAACAATGCCGGGATCACCCGCGATGGCACCTTGCACAAGATGAGCTTTGAAGACTGGAACGAAGTGCTGCGGATCAACCTTGGCGGGTGCTTCAACATGGCCAAGGCGACCTTCCCCGGCATGCGCGAACGCGGCTGGGGCCGGATCGTCAATATCGGCTCGATCAACGGGCAGGCGGGGCAATACGGTCAGGTCAATTATGCCGCCGCCAAGTCCGGCATCCACGGCTTCACCAAGGCGCTGGCGCAGGAAGGTGCGAAGTTCGGGGTGACGGTCAACGCCATCGCGCCGGGCTATATCGATACTGACATGGTCGCCGCCGTACCTGCGCCGGTGCTGGAGAAGATCGTCGCCAAGATCCCGGTCGGCCGATTGGGTATGGCGGAGGAAATCGCCCGCGGTGTCGCCTTCCTCACCAGCGAAAACGGCGGCTTCATGACGGGCTCGACGATGAGCATCAACGGCGGCCAGCACATGTATTGAGCGTGGGCGCGGCTTCTGTCTGCCAACAAACCATCCCTCGCATGTTGCGTTTCCATGACGCGGCGCTAGGCGGGGACGGGGCGCCATTCAGGGGATTCGCAGCACCATGAAAATCATGTCCGGCAATTCAAACCTGCCGCTCGCCCGGGCGATTGCCGCCTATCTCGAAATCCCGCTGACCGATGCCAGCGTGCGGCGATTCTCGGACGAGGAAGTCTTTGTCGAAATTCACGAGAACGTGCGCGGTGAGGATGTCTTCGTCGTCCAGCCGACCAGCTTTCCGGCCAATGACAATCTCATGGAATTGCTGATCTGCATCGATGCGCTGCGGCGCGCGTCGGCCAAGCGGATCACGGCCGTGGTGCCCTATTTCGGCTATGCCCGGCAGGATCGCAAACCTGGCCCGCGCACGCCCATTTCCGCCAAGCTGGTCGCCAACCTCATCACCGAGGCAGGGGCTGACCGTGTGCTCGCGGCCGATTTGCATGCCGGGCAGATTCAGGGCTTTTTCGATATCCCGACGGATAATCTCTATGCCGCCCCGGTGATGGCTGCCGATATCCAGGCGCGCTACGGGGATCAGGATCTTATGGTGGTCTCGCCCGATGTCGGCGGGGTCGTGCGCGCCCGCGCGCTCGCCAAGCGGCTCGATAATGCCCCGCTCGCGATTGTCGACAAGCGCCGCGATCGCCCCGGCGAAAGCGAAGTGATGAACATCATCGGGGATGTTTCGGGTCGGCACTGCATCCTGATCGATGATATCATCGATTCGGGCGGCACGCTGTGCAACGCTGCCGAAGCCTTGCTCGAAAACGGCGCGGCCAGCGTGGCTGCCTATATCACCCACGGCGTGCTTTCGGGCGGCGCGGTGGCGCGGATCAACGGCTCGCGGCTCAAGGAGCTGGTCATCACCGATTCGATCCGCCCGACCGAAGCCGCCGAACAGTCCGAGCGGATCCGCATCCTCACCATCGCACCGCTGATCGGCGAGGCGATCCGGCGGATCGCGGATGAAAGCTCGGTGAGCTCGCTGTTCGATTGATGTTTGACCCCGACGAGATTCGGGGCATGCTCATCAGCGCGGCGCAGCAGCGCATGGCGCTCACCTATTCCGAGGTGCTCCATGCGCTTGGCCACCGCTTTACCCGCCCGTTGATGCGCCAGCTTTGCAAGGTGCTCGACGCGATCGACGAAGATGGCCGCGCCGCCGGGGAGCCAGGCCTTGCCGTGTTGGTGGTGCGCCAGTCCGATGGCTTGCCGGGGCAGGGCTGGTTCGTTGCGCGCTCGGGCAGCCACGCGGATCTGCCGCTCGATTGGGAGGGCACGGAAGCGCGCCGCTATGTCGAGGCTCGACAGGGCGAAGCCTTCGACTATTGGGCCACACGATAACCCCCGCCGTTCGTGTCGAGCGAAGTCGAGACACGAGGCGCCCCGAATCAGCGTCTCGACTACGCGCGAGGCGAACGGAAGATTTGCTGGATGACTGATAAAGACCTCGCCCTTGCCCTCGCGCTTGCCGATGCCGCCGGGGCCGCAATCCGCCCGCTGTTCCGCGGCGCCTGGAGCCACGAGCGCAAGCGCGATCGCACCTTCGTGACCGAAGCCGATCGTGCCGCCGAAGCCGCGATGCGCAAGCTGATCGAGGACACCTTTCCCGATGATGGCATCATCGGCGAGGAATATGGCACCCGCAACGAAGGCGCAGGCCGCCAATGGGTGCTCGATCCGATCGACGGCACCACCAGCTTTATCGCCGGCCGCCCGATCTTCGGCACGCTGATCGCCTTGTTGCAGGATGGCTGGCCGGTGCTCGGCGTGATTGATCAGCCGATTGCGGGTGAGCGCTGGGTCGGCCGGATCGGCCATCCGACGCTGTTCAATGGCAAGCCGGCGCAGACCAAGCCGCTCAAGGAGCTGGGCGATGCGGTGCTCGCCACCACCAGCCCGCATCTCTTCACCAACGAAGAAGCCGATGCCTTCATGTCCGTGGCGAAGCAAGTCGCGGAAAAGAAGATCGTGTTCGGCGGGGACTGCTACAATTACGCGCTGGTCGCCTCGGGCCATGTCGATATCGTGATCGAGGCCGGGCTCAAGCTTTATGATTATGCCGCGCTGGTGCCGGTGGTCGAAGGCGCAGGCGGGATGATGGCTGATTGGCAGGGCAATCCGCTCGATGCCGGGAGCGATGGCACCGTGATCGCGCTGGGCGATCCGGCACGGCTCGAGGATGTGCTCGACGCGATGGGTTAGCCCCGAGGCTCAGCGCAGCATCCGGCGCACTGCCGCTGTGTCGCCATCGGCAAAATGGCGCTTCACCACGGCTGAGAGATGCGCGGCCAGCGTCAGATAGAAGAGCAAGGGCAGCACCCAGGCATGGACCCACACGGCGATGGCGGATGCAGCCGGCCAGTCGGGCCGCGGGATTGCCCAGCCGTAGAAATCGACGCTGCGCCCCTGATCGATGAGATAGCCGCTCACCGGGAAGGCCAGCAGCGCGGTGTAGAGGCACAGATGCACCGCACGCGCCAAGCGATGATCGCGGCTGCCTTGCCGGGAAAGCGGTGCGGGCGGCGGGCTTTTCATCAGCCACACGATCCGTCCGGCGACCAGCACCAGCACCGTGAGGCCGAGCGATTGGTGCGCGCTGACAAAGTCACCGCGTTCCGCTGCGCTGTCGGGCAGGATCGCCATGAACAGGCCGATCGGCACGAGGCAAAGCATCATGATGCCGATCACCCAGTGAAACCCGCGTGACACCGCGCCGAACTGGGCGTCGGTGTTGCTCACGGGCATGGGCGTTGCCACCGGGCGCCGCGCCTGTATCCAGGCTGACCACAGCAGAAACAGGATGGCCATGGCGGCGATGCCGGCTTGCAGGTTGAGAATGGCGGGGGTTGCGCGCGCGATCAGCGGAGCGGTGGGCGGCACCGCGGCGAAAGTGCCGTCGAGATCGGCAAGGATGATCGAATAGACCATCATGAACAGGCCGAGCGCGGCGATCAGCGTTCCTGTAACCCGCAGCCATGCCGGACGCGCATTGAGGGTTGCCGCCAGCACAAGCGCCAGCACCAGATATCCGATCGCCATCTCTATCCTGCAAAAATCCTTGTGGTGTGCGGCGCGCATATCAGGCAGCGCGGGGCGGGCTGTCAATTCACCGGCCGGGCCGTGGCGGGCGCATTATGCGCAAACCGCTTGCCTTTCGCCCCCCGCACGCCTAATCGCGCGCACTTCACTGACACGAATCAATCAGCCAGCCTGGCGACAAGGGCTGCCATGGCCGGTTCCGACGTGTCTCTGCACAGGAGATGAAAATGCCCAAGCTGAAGACCAAGAGCGGTGTGAAGAAGCGCTTCAAGATCACCGCCACCGGCAAGGTCAAGCACGGCGTCGCTGGCAAGCGTCACCGCCTGATCAGCCACAATGCGAAGTATATCCGCACCAACCGCGGCACCTCGGTCCTGTCGGAAAACGACACGCCGACGATCAAGCGCTGGGCGCCGTACGGGCTGGATTGATGCGACGGGCCTCGTGCCCCGCGTCCTCACAATAAGGATATACTCACATGACACGCATCAAACGCGGCGTTACCACCCGCGCCAAGCACAAGCGGATTCTGGAGCAGGCCAAGGGCTATCGCGGCCGCCGCAAGAACACCATCCGCATCGCCCGTCAGGCGGTCGAGAAGGCTGGCCAGTACGCTTACCGCGATCGCAAGATCAAGAAGCGCAACTTCCGCGCCCTGTGGATCCAGCGCATCAATGCAGCGGTCCGCATGGAAGGCCTCACCTATTCGCAGTTCATGCACGGCATCAAGCTGGCCGGCATTGAACTCGACCGCAAGGCGATGGCCGATCTCGCGATGAACGAGGGCGGCGCCTTCAAGGCGGTGATCGCACAGGCCAAGGCAGCACTGCCCGCCTGAGCCATCCGGTTTGTTTATCATTCAGCGGGGCGGGTTCCTTCACGGGAATCCGCCCCGTGTGCGTTCGGCCCGTTGTGCGCTTGTAAAAATGCGTCATTTGCGCCACGTTCCTCGCCATGGAGGGGTATCGCAATACGGGTGAGCCGACCGGGTCGGGATCAGAGGCGCCCGCCTTCACATTGCACAGCGAATTCCGCGCGGCGCCGGAACACTTCGCGGGCTGCTTTACCAGCATTTATCACATGACGTTGACGGTGCATCACGGCGATGCGCTGGTTGATTATCTCCAGCCCGAATGGGGCAATATCCGCTTCTTTAGCGGCAACGCGCCCGATGCGGTCATCGGCACCACGGCGGTAAGCGGCGCGCGCTTTGTCGCTACCGGGCCGAGCGCCCTGCCCTGTCGCTTTACGCTCGGCACATCGCGGATGTGGGGCATTGGCTTCCTGCCGCTCGGCTGGGCGCGGTTCTTTCCCTGCAATGCCAGCAGTCTTGCCAATGTCATTTGCGATGGCGCGCAGCACCCGGCCTTTGCTCCGTTCGACGGGCTGTCGCAGGTGTTGTGCGATCCCGACGGCGATCTTGATGCGCAATTCGGCGCCATCATCGCCGCGCTCGACACGCTGATGCGTCCCACCCCCGATGATGGCAAGATCGCGCGCATTCACGAAGCGATTGTCAGCGGCGACCATGCCACCGTCCACGATCTGGCTGCGGCTTGCGCGATGAGCACCCGCACGCTCGAACGGGTGTGCCTGCGCTATTTCGGCTTTGCGCCCAAGCTGCTGATCCGGCGCCAGCGCTTCATGCGCAGTCTCACCAATTTCATGCTGCATGATGCCGCCCGTTGGACCGAAGCAATGGACGCGCATTATCACGATCAGGCGCAATTCACGCGCGAGTTCCATGAATTCATGACGATGAACCCGCGCGAATATGCTGCGCTTGATCACCCGATCCTCGCCAGCTTCATGGAAGCGCGGGCGCGGGTCTGGGGCAGCGCGGCCCAGACGCTCGATCCGCCGCGCCGCTGAACGCCTGTCGCTGTACGGGGCGCGGGCCACAAAGCCTTTTGCAAGAGCGGCGATTTGCCGCTAGCGGGCGCGTTGCTATGTCCGAACTCCACAACCAGAAAGCGGCCGCGCTGGCCGCGATTGCCGCCGCAAGCGATCTGACCGCGCTCGAAGAGACGCGTCTTGCCGCGCTCGGCAAGAAGGGCTGGGTCAGCCTCGCTCTCAAAACGCTCGGGCAGATGAGCCCCGAAGAGCGCGCTGCTGCCGCGCCCGCGATCCAGGCGGCCCGCGCCGAGATCGCTGATGCGCTTGATGCCAAGAAGGCCGCGCTCGAAGCGGCCGAGCTGGCCGCGCGGCTCGCGAGCGAGACGGTTGACCTCACGCTGCCTACCCCTGCCCAGCCCAAGGGTTCGGTGCACCCCGTCAGCCAAGTGATGGACGAACTCGCCGAAATCTTCGCCGATCTCGGCTTCGCGGTCGCCACCGGCCCCGAGATCGAGGACGACTGGCACAATTTCACCGCGCTCAACATGGACGAGACGCACCCCGCGCGGGCGATGCACGACACGTTCTACTTCTCGGATAAAACGGCTGACGGGAAGGATGTGCTGCTGCGCACCCACACCTCGCCGGTGCAGATCCGTTCGATGCTCGATCAGGGCGCACCGATCCGCATCATCGCGCCGGGCCGGGTCTACCGTTCGGACAGCGATGCGACCCATACGCCGATGTTCCATCAGGTCGAAGGTCTGGTGATCGACCGCGACATTCACCTGGGTCACCTCAAGTGGACGCTCGAGACCTTCTTCAAGGCCTTCTTCGAGCGTGAGGATATCACCTTGCGCCTGCGCCCGAGCTATTTCCCCTTCACCGAGCCGAGCGTCGAAGTCGATGTCGGTTACTCCACCGAAGGCGGCCGCCGCGTCGTCGGCGGGCATGGCGATGCGCCGGGCCATGCGTGGATGGAGCTGGGCGGCAGCGGGATGGTCAATGCCCGCGTGCTGGAATTCGCCGGGCTTGATCCCAAGGAGTGGCAGGGCTTCGCCTTCGGCCTCGGTATCGACCGCATCGCGATGCTCAAATACGGGATGAACGACCTTCGCGCCTTCTTCGACGGCGATCCGCGCTGGCTGGCGCATTACGGCTTCTCGCCCTTCGACCAGCCGACCCTCTCTGCGGGTGTGGGAGCACGGGCATGAAGTTCTCCCTGACCTGGCTCAAGGACTACCTTGATACGACCGCCACCGTCGCGGAAATCTGCGACGCATTGAATGCCATCGGGCTCGAGGTCGAGGGCGTGGAGGACCCGGCGGAGAAGCTGGCGGGCTTCCGCATCGCCCACGTGCTGACCGCCGCGCGCCACCCTGATGCCGACAAGTTGCAGGTGCTCACCGTCGACACGGGCGACGGCGCACCCTTGCAAGTCGTTTGCGGCGCGCCCAATGCGCGGGCCGGGATGAAGGGCGTGCTGGGCCTGCCCGGCGCGGTCGTCCCCGCCAATGGCATGGTGCTGCGCAAGAGCGCGATCCGGGGCGTCGAGTCGAACGGCATGATGTGCTCGACCCGCGAGCTGGAGCTGGGCGAGGATCACGACGGGATCATCGAACTGCCCGATGATGCGCCGGTCGGCACGGCCTTTGCCGATTACCACGGCTCCGATCCGGTGATCGAAGTTGCCGTAACCCCCAACCGCCCCGATTGCATGGGCGTCTACGGCATCGCCCGCGATCTGGCGGCCAAGGGTCTGGGGACGCTGAAGCCCATTGCCATGCCGGCGTTCAGCGCATCGGGCGCGTGCCCGGTCGAAATCCGCACCGACGATGCCGAGGGCTGCCCGGCCTTCTATGGCCGCGTGGTCAAGGGCGTGAAGAACGGCCCCTCGCCCGAGTGGCTGCAAGCGCGGCTCAAGAGCGCGGGGCAACGACCGATCTCGCTGCTGGTCGATCTGACCAACTACCTGATGCTCGGCTTCGGTCGTCCGGCGCACGTCTATGACCTCGCCAAGCTGCAAGGCGCAGTCGTGGCGCGGCGCGCGAAGGACGGCGAGCAGGTGCTGGCGCTCAACGAGAAGACCTACACGCTCGACAGCGAAATGGTCGTGATCGCTGACGAGAGCCAGGTGCATGACATTGCCGGGATCATGGGCGGCGAGCATTCGGGCGTTACCGACGACACCACCGATGTGCTGCTCGAAATCGCCTATTTCGATCCCGCGCGCATCGGCGCGACCGGGCGCAAGCTGGGGCTGTCCTCCGATGCCCGCACCCGCTTCGAGCGCGGGGTTGATCCGGAGTTTCTGGACGCGGGCCTCAATCTGCTCACCGGGCTGATTGTGGAACTGGCGGGCGGCACGCCCAGCGAGGCCGTGCGCGCCGGTTCGCCGCCTGCACAAGCGAAGGTCGTCGCCTTCGACCCCGGTTTGACAAAGGAGCTTGGGGGAATCGATGTCTCGCTAAGAGAGCAACGTGACATTCTGGCGAAGTTGGGTTTCACCAGCGACAACCCAAATTGGGTATCTGACGACGAGCTTATTCAGAAACTTATCGTCCCTTGGCAGATCACCTGCCCGCTGCGCCGCCACGATATCGAAGGCCCGGCTGACCTCGTCGAGGAAGTCGTGCGCATCCACGGCCTCGACAAGGTCGCGAGCGTCGCTCTGCCCCGCGCAGAAGGCATCGCCCGCCCCACCGCCACGCCGCAGCAGAAGCTTGAGCGGGGCCTCAGGCGCGCCGCTGCCGCCAGCGGGCTCAACGAGGCGGTGACCTGGAGCTTCCTCCCCACCTGGGCGGCGGAGCATTTCGCATCCGACCAGCCCCTCTGGGTGCTCGCCAACCCGATCAGCGAGGACATGAAGGCGATGCGCCCCTCGCTGCTCCCCGGCCTGCTGATGGCCGCCAAGCGCAACGCCGATCGCGGCGCAGCCTCCTCGCGCCTGTTCGAGATCGGGCGGCGCTATTTCCGGGGCGCGAACGGCCTCTCCGACGAGAAGCCGACGCTCGGCATTGTGCTCGCGGGCGAGAAGACCCCGCGCGGATGGCAGGCGGGCAAGGCCAAGCCGTTTGACGCCTATGACGCCAAGGCGCTGGCGATGCAGCTGCTCGAAGCCGCTGGCGCGCCGGTGGCGAACCTCATGGTGATGGGCGAGGCGGGGCCGCAGTTCCATCCCGGCCAGTCGGCCACCCTGCGGCTCGGCCCCAAGGTGGTGCTGGCGCGCTTCGGGATGGTGCATCCGGCAACGCTCAAGGCCTTCGACGCTGACGGCCCGATTGCAGCGGTGGAGCTGTTCCTCGACGCGATCCCGGCCAAGAAGGGCGCGGCTTTCGCCCGCCCGGGCTTCACCCCGCCCGCGCTTCAAGCCGTGACCCGCGACTTCGCCTTCCTCGTGCCCGCGAACCTCGCGGCAGGTGACCTCGTGCGTGCCGTGCAAGGTGCCGACAAGGTAGCGATCACCGGCGTGCGCGTGTTCGACGTGTTCGCCGGGCAGGGCGTGCCCGAGGGCCACAAGTCGATCGCGGTCGAAGTCACGCTCCAGCCGGGCGAGGCGAGCTTCAAGGATGCCGAGCTCAAGGCCATCACCGAGAAGGTGGTGGCCGCCGCTGCCAAGCTGGGCGCGGAGCTGCGCGGATGAGCAAGACCGCGTTCGTCACCGGCGCGACTGCCGGGATCGGCCTCGCCACGGTGCGCCGTCTGGTCAAGGACGGCTGGCGCTGCGTCGCCACCGGGCGGCGGCAGGAGCGGCTTGACGCACTGGTTGCCGAGCTGGGCGCGGACAAGGTGCTGCCGCTGTGCTTCGACGTGCGTGACACCGCCGCGATGGACGCGGCGCTTGCGAGCCTGCCCGAGGGATTCCGCGAGATCGACTTGCTGGTGAACAACGCGGGCCTCGCCCAAGGCCTTTCGCCCGCGCAGGATGCCGATCTCAATGACTGGCAGACGATGATCGACACCAACATCACCGCGATGGTGGTGCTGACCCGCATGCTGCTGCCCACCCTGATCGCGCGCAAGGGCGCGATCATCGCGATCGGCTCGGTCGCGGGGAGCTACATCTATCCGGGCGGCAACGTCTATGCGGGCTCCAAGGCCTTCGTGAACCACTTCACCCTCGCCCTGCGCGCCGACCTGCACGGCACCGGCGTGCGGGTGACGAGCATCGAGCCGGGGATGGTCGAGACCGAATTCACGCTGGTGCGCACCGGCAGCCAGGAAGCCAGCGACAAGCTCTATGCCGGCGTCCACCCGATGACCGGCGCGGACATTGCCGACACCATCGGCTGGATCGCCAGCCTGCCGCCGCATCTCAACATCAACCGGATCGAGCTGATGCCGGTCAACCAGGACTTCGCGGGCTTCCGGGTGGCGCGAGAAAACTAGCCTGCACTGTCTTTTCCCGTTCGCCCTGAGCTTGTCGAAGGGCTGTTTTTTCTTTCCCCGCACCGCACTTGAAGAAAAGACGGTGCTTCGACAAGCTCAGCACGAGCGGGTGTTGAGATTGCTATCTAGAGACCAAAGATGACCTCCAACCGCCGCACCTTCGCGATCATTTCGCACCCTGACGCGGGGAAAACCACGCTGACCGAAAAGCTCCTGCTTCAGGGCGGCGCGATCCACCTTGCGGGCGAGGTCAAGGCGCGCGGGCAAGCGCGGCGGGCGCGGTCGGACTGGATGAAGATCGAGCAGCAGCGCGGGATCTCGGTGACGTCCAGCGTGATGACCTTCCAGAAGGACGGGATCGTCTTCAACCTACTCGACACGCCCGGCCACGAGGACTTCTCGGAAGACACCTACCGCACGCTGACGGCGGTGGACTCCGCGGTGATGGTGATCGACGCGGCCAAGGGCATCGAGCCGCAGACCCGCAAGCTGTTCGAGGTCTGCCGCCTGCGCTCCGTTCCGATCATCACCTTCGTCAACAAGGTTGACCGCGAGGGCCGTGATCCTTTCGAGACGCTCGACGAGGTCGCCGACATGCTGGCGCTCGACGTCTCGCCCCAGATGTGGCCCATCGGCATGGGCGGCGAGTTCGAGGGCCTGCTCGATTTCGCCACCGAGACCGTCAGCCGCCCCGATGGGCCGAGCCGCGAATTCCTCGGCACGCGCGACACAGCAGCGATCCCCCAGCGCTTCGCCGACGAGATCGAGCTGGCGCGCGGCGGCTATCCCGAATTCGACCTCGAAGCCTTCCGCCACGGCGACCTAACACCCGTCTATTTCGGATCGGCGCTCAAGAATTTCGGCGTGACCGAGCTGATCGACGCCATCGCCCGCTTCGCCCCGCCGCCTCGGCCCCAGCCTGCGGGCGATACCCAGATCGAGCCGAGCCGCGACGAGGTCACCGGCTTCATCTTCAAGGTGCAGGCCAATATGGACCCCAACCACCGCGACCGGATCGCCTTCATGCGGCAGGTTTCGGGCACCTTCAAACGTGGCATGAAGCTGACCCCGAGCGGGCTCGGCAAGCCGATTGCGGTCCACTCGCCGATCCTGTTCTTCGCGCAGGACCGCGAGCTGGCTGACACCGCCGAAGCGGGCGACATCATCGGCATCCCCAATCACGGGACTTTGCGGGTCGGCGACACGCTGTCTGAACGCAATCAGGTGCGCTTCACCGGCCTGCCCAACTTCGCGCCCGAAATCCTGCGGCGCGTGCAGCTGAAAGACCCGACCAAGACCAAGCAATTGCGCAAGGCGCTGGATGATCTTTCGGAAGAAGGGGTCATTCAGGTGTTCTATCCCGAAATCGGCTCGGCCCACATTGTCGGCGTGGTCGGCCAGCTTCAGCTCGAGGTCCTGATCAGCCGGCTCGAGGCCGAATACAAGGTCGAAGCCGCGCTCGAACCTTCGCCCTTCGCCACCGCGCGCTGGATCAAGGGCGACGCCAAGGCATTGGACGACTTCGCCAGCTTCAACCGCGCGAACCTCGCCAAGGATCGTGACGGGGACATGGTGTTCATGGCCAAGAGCCCGTGGGACGTCAGCTATCAGGTCGAGAAGAACCCCGAGCTGACCTTCTCGGCCACCAAGGAACGCTGAACAAAACCCCGTTCGCCTCGAGCGAAGTCGAGAGGCCTGTGCGCAGGTGTCTCGACTGCGCTCGACACGAACGGATCAGGGTGACTTGCCCAAACCCTGCAGTTTGGCCAAAGCGTCCCCCATGCACGACACCGGCCCGACTTCGCAAAGCTTCATCTCGCAGCGCCTCAAGCTGAACTATCTCGACTGGGGCGGGCGGGGGAAGCCGCCGCTGGTGCTGGTGCATGGCGGGCGCGATCATGCGCGCTCGTGGGACTGGACCGCCGAGGCGCTGCGTGCGGATTACCACGTCATCGCGATGGATCACCGCGGGCATGGCGATTCCGACTGGGTCTCGGACGGGGTCTATTCCGCAGGCGACATGGTCTATGATCTCGCCCAGCTCATCCACCAATTGGGCGTCGGCCCGGTGCGGATGGTGGCGCATTCGATGGGCGGCAATGTCGCGCTGCGCTATGCCGGGGCCTTCCCCGACATGGTGACCAAGCTCGTGGCGATCGAGGGCCTCGGCCCTTCGCCCGAATACCGCGCC
This sequence comes from Erythrobacter epiphyticus, assembly GCF_034653295.1. NCBI lineage: Bacteria > Pseudomonadati > Pseudomonadota > Alphaproteobacteria > Sphingomonadales > Erythrobacteraceae > Erythrobacter > Erythrobacter epiphyticus. Next base: position 516,989 of record NZ_JAYEEU010000007.1, read on the forward strand.
AAGCAGCGCAGCCAACCCTACCCTGAGCGCCTCGCCGAATGGATCGCAAAAAAGCGCAAGGCTGCCGGGCGCACCCCGCGCAAGTATGAGAGTATCGAGGCGGCTTTTGCCCGCATGATCGAGGAAAACGCCTACCTCACCGAGGAGCAGGCGCGGCACCTCACCGTCCACGGGGTCAACCGCAACGAGGATGGCACCTATAGCTGGAAGTTCGATCCGCACCTTAATGTCTGGCCGGTCGAGGATATCGGCGATGAATTCATCGAGCAGCTCTGGAGCGCGATCACTTGTCCGACGCTGCTGCTGTACGGCGCGGACAGCTGGGCCTCGAACCCGGAGAAGGACGGTCGCATCGCGCACTTCAAGACCGCCAGCGTGATCGAGTTCGAAAAGGCCGGCCACTGGCTCCACCACGACCAGTTCGACCGCTTCATCGCCACGCTGCGGGATTTCCTGTAAGATTGCGGCAAGATTTGCCTAAAAATCAGGCGGACGCTTAAATTCTAGGCAAATTTGCGTTCGCAGGTGCGGAAGAACCGCGCCTTTACCCCGGCATTCACCAGTGAATCTGGTTTGGCACGCTTGTTGCTGATCCCCTGACAAGCCGGATCGCCCGGCGGGTCACAGGGGTATGTGATGAAGTTCATCATCGCCGTAATCAAACCGTTCAAGCTTGACGAGGTGCGCGAAGCGCTCGGCGCGATTGGCGTTGCCGGGATGACCGTGACCGAGGTCAAGGGCTTCGGCCGCCAGAAAGGCCAGACCGAGATTTACCGCGGCGCGGAATATTCCACCAACATGCTCCCCAAGGTGAAGCTGGAAATCGCCGCGAGCGACGAGGTCGCCGAACAAGTGGTCGAAACCATCCAGCAGACCGCCAACACCGGTTCGATCGGCGATGGCAAAATCTTCGTGTTCGATCTGGCGTCCGCCACCCGCATCCGCACCGGCGAATCGGGCGAGACCGCTCTGTGACCGCGATTTTTAGGGGCAACAGCATGACGCGTGATCTTGTGAAACTGGCGGGTCTGGGGATGGCAGCGCTGCTGGCTGCGCCGGCCCTTGCCGCACCTGTGGCGCCGCCGGTGCCCAATCCGGGCAACAATGCCTGGATGATGACATCCACCCTGCTGGTGCTGATGATGATCCTGCCCGGCCTCATGCTCTTCTATGGCGGCCTGACCCGCTCGAAGAACATGCTGTCAACGATGACGCAGATCGGTGCGACCGCATCGCTCGCCATGCTGATCTGGGTGATGTGGGGCTACAGCCTCGCCTTTGGCGATACTGCCTACCCCGCGCCACTCGGCTGGTTTGTGAGCGGGGGGAGCTATTTCCTCAAGGGCACCGATCTCAGCAGCACGGCTGCCACGTTCAGCGATGAAGTCATCAGCAAATATGTCTTCGTCAGCTTCCAGATGACGTTCGCGGCGATCACCGCCTCGCTGATCCTTGGCGCGACGGCAGAGCGCATGAAGTTCTCGGCCGTGATGATGTTCGTGCCGATCTGGCTGACCATCGTCTATTTCCCGATTGCCCACATGGTGTGGTTTGACGGCGGCGATGCGGGTGCAAGCGGCCTGCTGTTCGAAGACGGCGCGCTCGATTTCGCCGGCGGCACCGTGGTGCACATCAATGCGGGCGTTTCGGGCCTTGTCCTTGCCTTCCTGCTCGGCAAGCGCCGAGGCTGGCCGAACGAGCCGATGCCGCCGCACAGCCTCACCCTGACGATGGTCGGCACGGGGCTGCTGTGGGTGGGCTGGTTCGGGTTCAACGCGGGTTCGGCGCTCGAAGCCGATGGCTCGGCGGGCCTTGCGATGATCAACACCTTCGTGGCCACGGCGGCAGGCGCGCTTGCCTGGATGGTGGTGGAGCGGGCAGCGGGCCACAAGGGTTCGGCCCTCGGCTTCTGTTCAGGCGTGATCGCCGGGCTGGTGGCGGTGACCCCGGCCGCGGGCAACAGCGGGCCGTTCGGCGCGATCCTGCTCGGCATTATTTCCTCGGTGGTCTGCTACTTCTTCGTCGCCAAGGTGAAGGCCAAGTTCGGCTACGACGACTCGCTCGACGCTTTCGGCATCCACGGCGTGGGTGGCATTGTCGGCGCGATTGGCACGGGCGTGGTGTACCAGCCGTTCCTTGGCGGGCCCGGCGACGGCTCGGTGGCCTTGGCCGAGCAGCTCTGGGTGCAGATCTTCAGCGTTTTGGTGACAATCGGCTGGGCCACCGCCGGCACGCTGATCGCAGGCTTTGCCGTCAAGGCGACCATCGGGCTGCGCGTCCACGAAGAGGACGAAGTCAACGGCCTCGACATCTCCGAACATGGGGAGCGCGCCTACAACTAGATCAACCCTTTCACCAGTTTGGCGGGGTGAGGCCTCTCTCCCTCTCCTCCTCTCCCCGCCTCACCTTGTTCCTCCTGCGAACGAACAAACTAGGCATGGCCGGAGCGGTGTAAAAACCCTCCGGCCCTTTTTTGTTTTGGAAGATTGCAGGACCCTCCGCGGAGATCAGTGCAAAAAAGCCCTTTCCTAGGGCACCAAAACCGCAACCAACGATTCACTTGTTTCAATCACCAAATTTTTCTTCACAGATTCAATTTGATGCTTGCGGCGGGCGCGACTCGAGCTTTGTCCACGCGTCGCGTTCGTTGACTGTGTCCTCGAAATGACGCGGGCGCTGATTTGACGGTTAATCGTCAGTTGACGGGATTTACCCGCTGATTCATCATCTAGTGATCGACCGGGTCCAAACCGCAAGACAGGGGGCGCGGCGCTCAGGTGGCAGCCCATCAGACTATTCATACGTCTGTATGCGCGACGTCGCCCCCGCTTTAGATAATCCATGATGAGGCAGGGTGAGGCAAGACCAAGTTGGCCTTACCCGATTATTTCCCTTCACTCCCCCGCCATCACAAAGTCGGCGCAGCGTTCGCCGATCATGATGCTCGGCGCATTGGTGTTCCCGCCCACGATCTTGGGCATGATGCTGGCATCGGCCACCCATAGCCCTTCGAGCCCTTTGAGCCGCAGCGTCGGATCGACCACCGCTGCCTCATCCGCGCCCATCCGGCAGGTGCCCACGGGGTGATAGACCGTATCGGCGCGGTTGCGGATCATTTCGTTGAGCGCGGCATCGTCGTTGAGATCGACCGGATGGCGATCCGTCGGGCCGAAGGCCTGCATCGGCGGGGTATCGACGATCCGGTGCGACAGGCGCACGCCCGCGCGCAGCACCGCCAGATCGCGGTCATCATCAAGGAAGTTGGGATCAATCACCGGCGCTGCACCGGCATCGCGCGATCCCAGTCGCACTGTGCCGGTGCTTTCCGGGCGCAGCACGCAGGCATGGAGCGAGAAGCCGTGCTTCTTCACCTTCTCGCGCCCGTGATCTTCGAGCACGGCAGGGACGAAGTGCCATTGGATGTCGGGCGCGGGGCTATCGGGCATGACCTGCCAGAACCCGCCCGATTCGGCATAGGGTGTCGTCATCACCCCGGTGCGCTTGCGGCGGTGTTCGATCATCGCGGCGACCATCCGCAGGCTGCCCTTGAGCGTGCTGCCGATCGGCACATCGCTCTGCGTCTCCCAGCCCGAGACGTAATCAATATGGTCTTGCAGGTTGCTGCCAACGGCGGGTTTGTCGAGCACGACATCAATGCCATGCTGCCTGAGGTGGTCAGCCGGGCCGATGCCCGACAGCATCAGGATCTGCGGCGAGTTGAACGCGCCCGCCGACAGCACGACCCCGCGCCGGGCGTGGAGCACCTCGGATGCGCCTCCGCGCCGCACCTGCACCCCGGTGACTCGGCCATCGGCAATCACGAGCTTTTCCACCAGCGTATCGGTGCGCACCGCGAAATTCCCCGCCTCGCGGATCGGCTCGACGTAGGCGCGCGCGGCGGACCAGCGTTCCCCGTTGTGCTGGGTCACCTGATAGAGCCCGAACCCGTCCTGCCGCTCGCCGTTGAAATCGGAGTTGGTGCGCAATTGCAGGGCGGCCGCGGCCTCGACAAAGGCGTGGCTGGCGGCGTTGGCGGCGGTCTGATCGGAGACGAACAGCGGTCCGCCGCTGCCGTGGTAGTCATCGCCGCCGCGTTCATTGGCCTCGGCGCGTTTGAAGTAGGGGAGCACATCCTCATAGGCCCAGCCGGTGCAGCCCATGTCAGCCCAATTGTCGTAATCCCAGCGGTGCCCGCGGATATAGACCATCGCGTTGATTGCCGAGGAGCCGCCCAGCCCGCGCCCGCGCGGCTGATAGCCGGTGCGGCCGTTCAGACCCTTCTGCGGGACGGTTTCATAACGGTAGTTCGACTTTTCCGGGATGAAGGGCATGAAGCCCGGCGTCTTGATCCAGACATTGTCATTGCGACCGCCCGCTTCGAGCAGGCACACCCGCCGCGTTCCATCAACCGCCAGACGCCCTGCCACCGCGCTACCCGCACTGCCACCGCCGATCACGATGTAGTCGAAACTTTCCATGCTCTCTCCCTTGTATGGGGCGAGAGACTAGGCAGCTTCTTGCGCGCCCGCAATCCGGTTTCGATCCGCCACTGATGTTGCAGCGGGCGCAACAGCGGCGCCAGCACGGGCTTCCCAGCGCGCGCGGATCATGTCGGAGGTCTCGCGGCTGTTGTCGTGGCTCCAGCCGGGTTCGCGCAGCAGATAGGACAGCTTGTGCCGCCACGGCGCACGCCAGATATCGGTGATCATCCCGATCCATTCGTGGAACACCGCCCACAAGAGGTTAAAGCTGCCAAGCTGCGTGATGATGCCATAGCGGATCGGCTCGTCATCGACTTCGGGGGTGAAGGTGCCGAACAGCTTGTCCCACACGATGAAGACGCCCGCGTAGTTGCGATCAAGGTAGCGCGGATTGGTGGCGTGGTGGACCCGGTGATGGCTCGGCGTGTTCATCACGGCTTCGAACCAGCGCGGCATCCGCTTGATCGCTTCGGTGTGGATCCAGAACTGGTAGGTCAGGTTGAACCCGCCGCAGATCGCGATCATCACGGGGTGGAAGCCAAGCAGCACCAGCGGCACGGCAAACAGGAACCCGAAGGTGATCGGTCCCGTCCAGGTTTGGCGGAGCGCGGTCGAGAGATTGTAATGCTGGCTCGAATGGTGGTTCACATGCGCCGCCCACATCCAGCGGATGCGGTGCCCGGCGCGGTGGACCCAGTAATATTTGAAATCATCAAGAAGGAAACAGACGGGCCACGCCCACCATACGGTCCACCACTGGGGCCCCAGATCAAAGACCCGATATGCGTAGGCGGCGAAGAACACCCATACCGCAAAGCCGCCCAGAAGCGCGCCCGCCACGGTTGATCCGAGCCCGAAGGCAAGACTGACAAGAGTGTCCCTCGGTTCATAGGCTGCCGGCGCGCGGAATTTCGCCCAGATCATCTCGGCCAGCACCGCGATCACGAACAGCGGCACGGCATATTGGGTGGGGTTGAGATCAGGCATTGTGCGCGTCCTTTACCCGATTGATCGCAGCGGCCCAAGTCTCGGGATCGGGGATGGTCAGAACGGTCCGGCCGAAGCGCGTCTCGCCGCAATCGATCACGATTGTGCCGTTGCCAGGATGGCTCTCGCAAGTTGCGCGCGCCTGTGGCGTCAACACCCGGCCCGCCCAGTGGTTGCCATGGCGGCGGATCACCATGATCCGCCCCTGCGCATCGCGCACCAGCGCGCCCGCGCCCGCGGCATCGCAGGCCGAATCAACCGGGGTGAAGCCATCCTCGACGAGATGCGCTGCACGGCTGGCATCGGCTGCGTTCTCGATCCGCGGCGCGCTGCCAAGCTTCATCCAGCGGGCAAGCCCGGCCAGTGCGAGAATCGCCACCAGCGATCCGGCGGTCTGGATCAGGAGCGGCGGCAGGTCCATGCGCCAGCAATGGTCTTAGCGCGCGGCCAGCATATCCACCATCGGGCGCACCGGGCTGATATCGTAACCCGCCTGCGCGGCAGCGGCGGCAATCGTATCAGGCGCCATGCCACGCTTTGCCTGCGCCAGCGCCCACAACAGCGTGGAGCGCGTACCCGATCGGCAATAGCCCAGCGCCACCCCCGGATTGGCGTCGAGCGCGGCGTTCAGGGCATCGACCTGCGGTTCGCTGAAGCCCGCATGGCCAATCGGAATCGCGACATAGGCAAGCCCTGCGGCCGCGGCGGCTGCGGCGATTTCATCCCCCTGCGGCGCCGAAAGGTCTTCGCCGTCCGGGCGATTGTTGATGATCAGGGTGACGCCCGCGGCCTTGGCGGCGGCCACATCGACAAGGTCGATCTGCGGGCTGGCCAGCATGGTTTCGGACAGCTTTCGAAAAGCGCTCATGGCGTCGACTTCCTCTCTCGGCGGCGCGCAGGGCGCCGGTGGTTGCGACCGGGCTTGTACCGCGCTGTGACCATGCTGCAAGGGCGCGCGGTGTTGCCCGACAATTGCACTTTTTTACAAAAAGAGCCGCCTCTGTAAAATTATTCGCAAAGTAACTCTTTGTGCGCTATGTGCCAGCTGACGACCTACGTGTGCTTCCCGGCACTGGGGTCTTGCGTCGGCCATGGCTCACCGCTCCGCCATAGTCTGCGTGAAAGTTCAGTGGCGGTGTGACAAGGTATGAATTGATTTATGGGTTATGATAGGGGGCGCCGTCGCGGCAAAGACAAGCGTGACGGCTTCGGCGAAGACGGTTTCGATCCGTTTGGCGGCGGCATGGACGGATTCCCGCCGCCGCGCAGCTTCGGCAGCGAGCGCTCCGGTTTTGATCGCGGCAATGATCGCGGTGGCTTTGGCGGCGGTGATCGTGGCGGCTTCGGTGGCGGCCCGCGCGGCGGCGGTGGCCCGCGTGGCCCCGGCGGCGGTGGTGCTGGCGGTGGCGGCGGTTTCAGCCGCATGCCCGCCCAGGTTGTCGGCACCGGCAAGGGCGTGGTGAAGTTTTTCAACGCGCAAAAGGGCTTTGGCTTCATCCAGCAGGAAACCGGCGGCGAAGATGTGTTCGTGCACATCAGCGCGGTCGAACGTGCTGGCCTTGAAGGCCTCGCCGAAGGTCAGCAGCTCGAATTCAACCTCGTTGATCGCGGCGGCAAGATTTCCGCACAGGATTTGCAGGTCGTCGGCGATGTGATCGCTGTCGCTCCGCGCGCCCCTGCGGCTCCGCAGCGCGAGCTGACGGGTGAGCGGGTGACGGGCACCGTCAAGTTCTTCAACGGCACCAAGGGCTTTGGCTTTCTGGTGCGCGATGATGGGCAGCCGGATGCCTTCGTCCATATCAGCGCCGTCGAACGTTCGGGCCTTGCGGGCATCAACGAAGGCGAGCGTTACGAATTCGATCTGGAAGTTGACCGACGTGGCAAGCATTCGGCGGTCAATCTCGTTCCGATCGAGGCCTGATCCTGTCCTGACGGGTGCCGCGTTTGACGCGCGCTTCGGGCAGGATTATTGACACGCCAATGGCGGCTCTCAACGGGGCCGCCATTTGCTTTTTGACTCCGTATCTCTCCAGTCTTTCGTAACAATCATCGGGAAATTGCCATGTCGATCACGCCGCTCATGCCTGTCTATCCGCGTTGCGGGGTGAGGCCCGTGCGCGGCGAGCATTGCCATCTGATCGATGAGAACGGGACGCGCTATCTCGATTTCGCAAGCGGGATTGCCGTGAACCTGCTCGGCCATTCGCACGAAGGCCTGATTCGCGCGATTCAGGATCAGGCGGCCACCCTGATGCATGTGTCGAACCTCTATGGCAGCCCGCAGGGCGAGGCGCTGGCCCAATCGCTGGTCGATGTGACGTTCGGGGATACGGTGTTCTTCACCAATTCCGGCGCCGAGGCGGTCGAATGCGCAATCAAGACCGCGCGCGCCTATCACCAGAACGCCGAAGGCGGCGATGCGAGCCGGTTCGAGATTATCACCTTCCACAATGCCTTCCACGGCCGCACCATGGCGACGATCAGTGCCTCCAACCAAGCCAAGATGCATCACGGCTTCGCCCCGCTGCTCGACGGGTTCAAATATGCCCCCTTCGATGATCTCGAAGCCGCCAAGGCCCTGATCGGCCCGCACACCGCGGGCTTCCTCGTCGAGCCGATCCAGGGCGAAGGCGGCATCCGTCCGGCTTCGGATGAATTCATGAAGGGCCTGCGCGCGCTTGCTGACGAGCATGATCTGATGCTCGTGCTCGATGAGGTGCAATGCGGTGTCGCGCGCACCGGCACCTTCTATGCCTATGAGCAATATGGCATTGAACCCGATATTCTTGCCACGGCCAAGGGCATTGGTGGCGGTTTCCCGCTTGGGGCCTGCATCGCCACCGAGAAAGCCGCCCGCGGCATGACCTTCGGCACCCATGGTTCGACCTATGGCGGCAACCCGCTCGCCATGGCGGCGGGCATGGCGGTGATGAAAGCTGTCGCCAATCCGGAATTTCTCGCTGCGGTGCGCGAGAAGGGTGAACGCCTGCGCACCCGGCTCGAACAGTTCATTGGCAATTACCCCGATCTGTTTGAACTGGTTCGCGGCAAGGGGCTGATGCTCGGGCTCAAGATGAAGTTCGAAAGCCGTCCCTTCTATGTCCACCTGCGCGACAATCATCAGTTGCTGACCGTGGCGGCGGGCGACAACACCATCCGCATCCTGCCGCCGCTGGTGATTGGCGATGCCGAAATCGAGGAATTCTTCGACAAGCTTTCCGCTGGCGCGGCCAGCTTCGCCATCCCCGAGGCTGCGTGAGATGGCGCATTTTCTCGATCTGAGCGATGCCGGTGCCGATGCACTGGCGGCGATGATCAATGATGCGCTCGATCGAAAGGCGGCACGGGCTGGCCTTCCCAAAGCGGCGCCCGATCCCGATGCGCCGCTCGAAGGCCATGTGCTTGCGCTGGTGTTCGAGAAGAGTTCGACCCGCACAAGGGTCAGCTTCGATATCGCGATGCGCCAACTGGGTGGTTCGGTGCTGTTGCTCGATTCGGCATCAAGCCAGCTCGGGCGCGGCGAAACCCTTGCCGATACGGCCCGCGTGCTCAGCCGCATGGTTGATGGCATCATGCTGCGCACCGATGATCACGCCAAGATCGAGGAGATGGCGCGCCACGCCAGCGTGCCGGTCATCAACGGGCTGACGGATCGTTCGCACCCGTGCCAGATCGTCGCCGATCTCCTCACGGCGATCGAGCATGGCAAGGCCCTGCCCGGTCTGGAGGTGGCGTGGTTCGGCGATGGCAACAACGTGCTGCACTCGATCCTCGAAGCCGCCGGGCTGATGAAGTTCAATGTCCGGGTGGCGACGCCTGCGGGCTATGAGCCCGATCCGACCTTTGTCGCGATGGCCCGTGCGGGCGGCGCGGCGGTCACGCTGACGCAGGATGCGGCAACAGCGGCACGCGGCGCGGATGTGCTGGTCACTGATACGTGGATTTCGATGGGGCAGGCCGAGGCCGAGGAGAAGCTTGCGGCGATGGCCCCCTATCAGGTCAACGCGGCGTTGATGGCCGAGGCCAAGCCGGATGCGATCTTCCTGCATTGCCTGCCCGCGCATGTCGGCGACGAGGTCAGCGAAGAGGTGTTCGAAGGGCCGCAATCGGTCGTTTTCGACGAGGCCGAGAACCGCATTCACGCCCAGAAATCCGTGCTGTTGTGGGCTTTCGGCAAGCTCGGCGTTTGAGCAGGGCTTACGCCTGCGCTCTGCAACCCCATATAGGCCCGTGATGGATTATCTGATCGAACCTTCCGCCGAGACTTTTTCGGACAAGTTGCTGGGCTTCACCCTGCCGTCGCGCGGTGCGCGCGGACGCATGGTGCGGCTTGATGCGCTGCTTGATACGGTGCTGTCGGCGCATGATTATCCGCCACCGATCACGCATCTCCTGAGCGAGGCGCTGGTGCTGGCGGCGCTGATGGGTGGGCTGCTCAAGGGCGACAAGGCGCAGCTCACCATGCAGGCGCAAACCCAGGGCGGGATCGTGAACCTGCTGGTGTGCGATTATCGCGACGGCGCGGTGCGCGGCTATGCCGATTTCGATCCCGAGCGGCTAGCGGCTTTGGGGGCCAATCCGTCGCTCGCGGCGCTGTTCGGCGCGGGCTATCTCGCGGTGACGTTCGAGACCGAGCACGGCCAGCGTTATCAGGGGATCGTTCCGCTCGAGGGCGACAGCATGGCCGAGGCCTGCGAGATCTATTTCAGCCAGTCCGAACAGGTGCCGACTCTGATCCGCGTCGCCAGCCGCGCGGTTGGCGGCAAGCGTTCGGCTGCCGGCATCCTGATCCAGCACCTCCCCGATGGCGAGGAAGGGCGCGAGCGGCTCCATGTGCGGATGGATCACCCCGATTGGGAGCATGTGGCGATTCTCGGCGGCAGCATCAGCCATCAGGAATTGCTGGACCCTGCTCTTTCGCTTGAGGCGATTGCCTGGCGGTTGTTCCACGAGGAAGACGAGATCCGCGTCCAGGAGGGCGCGCCGTTGACCCGGGGTTGTCGCTGCACGCTCGAGCACTACGCCTCGGTGATCGCGCGCTTTCCCGAAGAGGAACAGCGCGAGATGTGCAACGCGGAAGGGATCATCGCGATTGACTGCGCGTTCTGTTCGCGTGTTTTCGAACTTACGCTGTGACGAATCCAGCCAAGACATCCGCAGGTCGCAGGGCCTATTCTCTGCCTCGAACAAAAGGGTGGTGCATGATGGACCAACGGGCATGAACAGGCGCGCAGCCATCACCGCGGGACTGGTGGGCGTTCTTGCTGTGGCAGGGGGGCTTGGCCCGCTTGTCCTGTCCGAGGCCGCTGCCCAAGGGCAAGGTCTGGCCATGCTCGGGCGGCTCACCAAAGGGCAGTGGACGGTCAAGCATCGTGATGGCTCGCCGGATCGCAAGATCTGCGTGCGCAGCGGTCAGGAGCTGATTCAGCTGCGCCACCCGGAAAGCGGGTGTAGCCAATTCGTGATCGAAGATGGCGAAGCCAAAGTAACGGTGCAGTACACTTGCCCCAATAATGGCTTTGGCCGCACCAGTGTCCGCCGCGAAACGGCCGGACTGGTCCAGCTCGAAAGCCAGGGTATTGCTGATGGCTTGCCGTTCCAGTTCACGGCCGAGGCGCGCCACACCGGGCGTTGCTGAGCGCGGCATGCATTTCGGCGAAGACATGGATAACCGCCCGGTTGCGGTCGTGCTGCTGTCAGGCGGGCTGGACTCGATGGTCACCGCCGCGCTGGCGCAGGAGCGGGGTTTCGCTGTTCACGCGCTGAGTGTCGATTACGGCCAGCGTCACCGGCTCGAACTGGAATCGGCGCGGCGGATCGCCACGCGGCTCGGGACTGCTCGCCATGTCGAGATCGCACTCGATCTGCGGGCCTTTGGTGGTTCGGCTCTGACCGATAGCATCGATGTCCCCAAAGGCGGCGTGGGTGAGGATATTCCTGTCACCTATGTGCCGGCACGCAATCTGGTGTTTCTGGCGCTGACCACGGCCTTTGCCGAAGCGTCCGGTGCACGCGACGTCTTCATCGGCGTGAACGCGCTCGACTATTCGGGCTACCCTGATTGCCGGCCGGAATTCATCGCCAGCTTCGCCGAAACGGCCCGACTGGGCACCAAGGCGGGGGTCGAAGGATCCCCTTTCACCATTCACGCGCCCTTGCAGCACATGACCAAGGCCGACATCGCGCGGGAATGCGCGCGGCTCGGGCTTGACCCGGCATGGAGCTGGTCGTGCTATGATCCGACCCCTGAAGGCACGGCTTGCGGATTGTGCGATTCCTGTCGGCTGCGCAAAAAGGGTTTTGCCGAAGCGGGAATTATCGATAGCACCCCATACCGCGCATAAGCGCGCCTCGGGCCGTTGCGGTCGGGCAAGTCTTGGGATTGGGGATTTTCGTTGAGCGACGAAGCGACGGCGGCACAAGGCCGCGGCGAAGAGGCAGCGTCTGGCTACAGCTGGTATGTGCTGGGCGTGCTGGTGGTGGTCTATATCCTCAACTTCATCGACCGGCAGATCCTTGCGATCCTCGCGGTCGACATCAAGCGCGACCTCGGGTTGTCGGATGGTGATCTGGGCTTTCTCGGGGGCGCGGCTTTTGCGGTGTTCTACGCACTGTTCGGCGTGCCGCTCGGACGGCTGGCGGATCGCTGGAACCGCGTGCGCTTGCTGACCATCGGCCTGCTGCTGTGGTCGACGATGACGGCGCTTTCGGGCTTTGCCCGCAACTTTGCCACCTTATCGCTCGCGCGCATGGGCGTCGGCGTGGGCGAGGCGACCGCCAGCCCGACCGCCTATTCGCTGATTTCCGATTACTTCCCCTCGCGCCAGCGTGCGACCGCGCTCGCGATCTATTCCTCGGGCCTGTATATCGGCGGAGGGGTTTCACTGCTGATTGGCGCCAATATCTCCAAGTGGTGGGATGCAGCCTACCCCGGGGGCGGGATCGGCGGGCTGGTGGGCTGGCAGGCGGCCTTCTTGACGGTAGGCCTGCCGGGCGTGTTGCTCGCGATGTGGGTTGCCTCGCTGCGCGAACCTGTTCGGCAGCCTGATGCGGCCAGCGGGACGCGCCATCCTCTGATCGATTTCTTCATAGATCTGTCGATGCTGCTGCCGCCCCTGACGCTCATCCATGCCCTCCTACGCGGGCCAAAGGCTTTGCTCGTCAATCTGCTCGCGGCCGTGGCGATGACGGTCTTCGCGCTGGTGATGATTAAGCTGACCGGGAATATCCCGCAGTGGAGCTCGATCGCTTTTGGCTACTACGCGGTGTTTTCGTGGGCTTCGACCCTGCGACGTCATGATCCGGCAACCTTCCAGCTGATCTGGGGGACTCCGGCCTTTATTTGCACGGCTTTGGGCTATGGGCTGGTGTCACTGGGCGCCTATGCGCTGGCATTCTGGTCGGCGCCCTACGCCGAGACGGTGCTGAAGCTGCCCAAGGATGAACTGGCCTTCATTCTGGGCGGCTGCGGGGCAACCTCTGGATTCCTCGGCGTGATCCTTGGGGGGCGGATGTCCGACTGGCTCCGGCAGCGCAATCCATCGGGACGGATTTTGGTGATCATGTTCGGGATTGTTGCGCCTGTCATTCCGATCTGGATCGGCTTTACCACCGCGAGCGCGCTGGTGTTCTACGTGATGAACTTCCTGGCGGGGATGTTCGCGGCGACAGCTTTGGGCGCGGCGGCAGCGACAACGCAGGATCTGGTGCTGCCGCGAATGCGGGGGACGGCCACGGCCTCGTTCTTTCTGGCGACCACGCTGGTCGGGCTGGGCTTGGGACCGTTCATGGTCGGCGCGATCTCTGATCTCAGCGGAAGCCTGCGGATCGGAGTGCTTTCGCTGATAGGGGTTGCGCCGATCTCGCTGGTGCTGCTGATCTATCCCTATCGCGTCTTGCCGAAGGCCGAAGCGACGATTGCGGAACGCGCCAGCGCAGCGATGGGGACGGCTGCGAGCGGCTAGGGCGCATGTGCCCTGCTAGGCGCAAAGCGTTCCATGCTAGGGCGCAGGCGGTCAGGTGTCCGGTTAAGTGGCGTCGCGATTAGCGCGATGGCTTATGGGCCCTTGTAAGCGTCGGAAGTGCGCTTTTGACGCCTTGGGCCTGCGACGGCGTGCCAGTCTCTTGGTTTGGTAACAGTCTGCGCACCGCATCTGGTGCGCTGTGTTCCCTGCTTCGAAGCAAGAAGCAGTGGGGTAATCGGGACTTGCGTGATTGACAGCCAAGCAAGTCCCGATCCTTGGCGCTTTGCTATCGCGAGAAGATCGTTCGTCGCCCCGGTACTGCGATTGATTGCTACATAGGGGCAAGGCAACAAAAAAGGGGCCGGATCGCTCCGGCCCCTTTCAAGATACGGTTGGAAACCGATTACATGCCCGAACCCGGACCGTAGGTGATTTCCACGCGGCGGTTCTGCGGTTCGCGCACACCGTCAGCAGTCGGAACGCGCGGCTTGGCTTCACCGAAGGCTTCGCCCGAGATCCGGCCAGCCGGGACACCGCGACCAACCAAGTACTCGCTCACAGCCGCGTTGCGGCGGCCAGCCAGTGCCATGTTGTAGGTCGCGCTACCGGCGCGGTCGGTGTGACCAGCCAGCATCACGTTCGCCGTGCCGCAGTTCGCGTAAGCCGTCACAGCGCTGTTCAGGATAGCCGAGGCTTCAGCAGTGATAGCCGAAGAATCGAAATCAAAGAACACGATGTAAGGCCCGGTGTTGCACGGGGCCGGCGGCGGCGGCGGCGGCGGCGGCGGAGGGGGCGGCGGCGGAGGGGGCGGCGGAGGCGGCGGCGGCGGCGGCGGGGGCGGCGCTTCCTGACCACCAAAGTTGTACGAAATGGTGCCGAGGATCGAGTGGCTCGTCATGTCCGTTTCGAACGAACGGCCAACCGGATCAACCAGTCCGAGGCTGGGTGCGTTGAAGTAGCGATAACGCAGACCAACGTCCCACGACTTGCTGATCGGCGCGCGGATGCCCGCGAGCACTTGCCAAGCAAAGCCGGTGTCGGAATCGTTGATGAAGCCAGTGCCAGCAGCATTCTGACGGTCATAGGTTCCTTCGAGGCCCACGCGAGCGACGCCCACACCGCCGCCGATGAAGCCCTGGAGGCCGTCATCGTCGCCAAGGTCGACCAAGCCGTTGAGCATGAAGCTCAGCGCGTCAATGCTGCCTTCGGCAGGTGCCTGACCGCTGAAGAAGCGGGTGGTGGTGCCCGTACGAGCGACCGGGAGACCCGGTGCCTGAGCGTTTGCACCATTGATCGTGGCGCGACGGTAGCTGGCTTCGGCTTCCAAACGGAACGGACCGAAGTCATGGCCAACGATACCACCGACGTCATAACCGGTGTTATACTTGAGGCGAGCAACGTTTTCGACACCAGCCACATCAACGTCGCTTTGCTCAACAATCATCGCACCGGCATTACCCTCAATATACCATTGGCCTTCACGGGCCATGGCGGGTGCAGTCAGCGCGGTCGAGGCCATTGCCATCCCGATGACAATTTTGCGCATTATGTTATTCCCCTTCGTTATCAAACTTAGGCACTATTGGTCTGTATCTTTTCCACCACCAAGAGGCAAGATATCGTAAAGATCAAAGCCACTCAGGTGTTGCAATAAAGCCTCATACAGCTGTGTTGCGTGGTATTACCGATCCAACAAAACTTCACCAGCACATTCCAGGGAGCTGAATCATGCTGGTTCGGTCGCCACTAGCCCCAGTTTGGCAAGGGCGTCAATGACCTGTGCCAGTAATGCGCGCGCCTCCGCGTCGACGGTTGTCCCGGTGGTTGCAGCGGGAGGCAGACAGGCACGCTGCCAAGCGCCATCAAACACAATGAACTGCTCGAGAGAACGGTCGAAGAGCAGATTTCCTCTGCTGGGGCGCACAAAATGCCAATCACCAGCGATGGCGAGCGCCAATTGGTTTTCCTGTCCTACCCAGGCCCCGGTGGCGGGCGCGGCGATGCGATAACACTCCCCATCCTGCGGCGCCTGAGGCGGCGCGGACAGCGCGCCTGCCACCGATCGCATCATCAAACCGTCGATCACCGACAGCGACTGATTGACGAAGAACTCCTTCTGCGCCTGCCCTACAAGCATGGCTGTGCTGCGGCCCGCGCAGGCTTTCGGGCTCCTGTGCGGAATAGATCAGCGCCTGCGCCCCATTGGGAAACCGCAGCCGTTTGAGCGAGGCTTCGAACACCGGGCGGCGTTCCGGCGGCGAGCAGGCGATGATCCCGCTTTCCCCTTCCACCATCACGGCGCGGGCTTCCGCCAGGGTTGCCGCGACGAGTGCGATGCGCGCCTCGGGGCAGGCTTCGGCGGTGGCGCGGACCCATTCGGCGCCCGCGCGCGTCTTGCCGAAGCCGCGCCCGGCGAGAATGAGCCAGATGCGCCAATCGCCCGCCGGGGGCAATTGCTCGGCGCGCGCCTGCATGCCCCAGTGATAGGCGAATTCCGACTTTTCGGCCGGATTGAGCGCCCGGGAAATCTCGCGGGCGGCGGTCGGATAGTCCTTATCGATCCATTGCAAGCGGTCGCTGATCATGCGCCGTTACTTTTGAGCGCCTTTTCGCGCTCCAGCCGCAGACGGATCGCTTCGACCTTGCGATCGATCGAGGCGCGCACTTCGGCGGCGCTGACATTGCGTTGCTGTGCTGCGGCGTGGGCGGCATTTTCGCGGTGCGCGACCAGCAAGCGCAGGGCATTGGCAAAGTCATAGCGTTCGCCATCCTTGGCTTTCTGATCGCCTTCGCGCAGCCGCCGCAGGACTTCGATCTCGAGCAGAAAATAGCCTTCCCACAAGGCGGCGAGCCATGCCCGGGCGAATTCGGGATCCTGCCGCCGCTCCTTGTAGACCTTGCTGGTGCTGACCCCGGCCCGGCGGGCGCTTTCGGTGATATTCGAGCTTTCGGCGAGGCAGGCGAGGAAATGTGCCCGCCAGCGCCGGCAGGACGGGCCGGTCTCTCCTGCATCGTCCATGATCGCTCTCCCACTTGCAGACACGCAAAAAGGCGGCGCTTCCGCTCCCGGAAGGCCGCCTGTCGGCGAATCACACTTTTGTGATGATGTCCTTTGCTAACCCAATAGCGTTACGATGTCAAGAATAAAGAACCATATAGGTTAATCATGGCCGCTTGCGCGGGCGCGCCGCCTCGCCTAGGGGCGCAGCGTTTGGGCCTGTCGGGGATCGCATATGGCGTGGCTGCGTAATCTGTATGATTGGACGATGGACAAGGCCGCGCATCCGCATGCGCAGGCCTGGCTGGCGTTCTTCTGCTTTATCGAAGCCAGCTTCTTTCCCATTCCGCCGCATCCCTTGTTGGGTCTGATGTGCCTTGCCGAGCCGAGCAAGGCGATGCGCTTTGGCGTGATCGCCACGCTGTCGTCGGTGGCGGGCGGGCTGTTCGGCTATCTGATCGGCGCGGTGCTGTATGATTCGGTCGGCCAATGGCTGCTGGGTGCGATCGGGCTTGCCGAGCAATTCCCGGTCGCGGCGTGCTATCTCAAGCAATATGACTGGGAGGCGATCATCATTGCCGGGGCCACCCCGGTGCCGTTCAAGCTGATGACCATCACCTCCGGCTTTATCGGGATGAACCTTGTCACCTTTGTGCTGGCGAGCCTTGCCGGGCGCGGCATGATCTTCTTCACCGTGGGCGTGTTGTTCCGCATCTTTGGTGCGCCGATCAAGAGCTTCATCGATCGCTATCTCGGGCTGGTGACAGCAGGCTTCGTCGCGCTGGTGATTGGCGGGATCTTTCTCATCACCCAGGTTGGCGGCGGCGAAGACAAGGCGGGCGATCCCTGCGCTGCGGCAGCTTTGCAACAGCCCGCTGCGTAATTCCTATGTGAATCTACCAAGCGGGATTGAATCCGCGACATTTTGTGACACTCTGATGGCGGCCCTTCTCAGCCTAGACCAGAGGAGTGTTGATGAGCGATCGCGACTTTATCCGCCAGATGGAAGGCTACGGCCTTACCACCGTTCAGATCCACTATTTCATGCCCGATCACCGCAGCCTGCTGCAGCAATTTGTGATCCAGCAATATGATGTCGCCCCGCAATTTCCCGAGCTTGACCGCTTCCTCAATTTCTGGCGGCGCGAGATCGATGCGGTGCTGCATTCGGTGCGGGTCGCGCACAAGCATCTGATCGGCCCGCAGGAATGGCGCGCCGTTGACGGGATTATCACCCTGCATTGAGGGGGTGAGCCGCCGACCCCGGCCCATCCCCTTCGGGGGCCGCGGAGATCAGATGATCCCGATCGCCTTGCCGGCGCGTTCGAACATGCCGAGGATCGTCTGCACCTCTTCCGCCGAATGTTCGGCGCAGAGCGAACAGCGCAGCAAGGTCATCCCGGCCGGGGTTGCCGGCGGGCGTGCGAGATTGACGTAAAGGCCTTCGCGCAGCAGCGCTTCCCACATCATCGCGCCCTTTTCGAGATCGGGCATGATCACCGCGATAATCGCGCTCTGCGGGGTATCGGTGCCAAGCTTGAAGCCGAGTGCCGTCAGGCCTGCATGCAGCGTGCGGGAATTCTCCCACAGATGCGCCCGCTTGTTCCCGCCGTGCATCAGCTTGCGGATCGAGGTGGCGGAGCTCGCCATTACGCTCGGCGGCAGCGCCGCGGTGAACACATAGGGACGGCACACCAGCCGCAGCACTTCGAATTTCGGGTGGTTCGACACGCAGAACCCGCCCACCGTGCCGACGCTCTTCGAGAAGGTGCCGATGATGAAATCGACCTGATCGATCACACCCTGCGCTTCGGCAACGCCGCGGCCATGCTCGCCGATGAAGCCCATCGAATGCGCTTCATCGACCAGCACCATGGCGCCATAGCGCTTCGAGATTTCGACCATTTCCTTGAGCGGCGCGACATCGCCCATCATCGAATAGACGCCTTCGAGCACCACCAGCTTGCCCGCTTCGGGCGGCAGGCGCTTCAAACGCTTTTCGAGCGCTTCGATATCATTGTGCTTGAACGGCACGACTTCGGCGCGGCCCATCGCGCAGCCATCATAGATCGAGGCATGGCTGTCGATGTCGAGGATGATGTAATCGCCCTTGCCCGCCACCGTCGAAATGATGCCAAGGTTCGCCTGATACCCGGTCGAAAACACCATGGCATGATCCATGCCGTAGAATTCGCGCAGCGCCGCTTCGACATCGCGGTGATCGCGGAAGGTGCCGTTGAGCACGCGGCTGCCGGTGGTGCCGGCGCCGAATTCGGTCATCGCCGTGCGGCCCGCTTCGAGCACATCGGGATCGAAGGTCATGCCCATGTAGTTATAGGTGCCAAGCAGAATCGTATCGCGCCCGTTGCAGATCGCACGGGTGGGCGAGAGCACCTGCTCCATCACCAGATTGAACGGATCTTCCACCCCGCTCGCCAGCAAGCTCTCGCGGGTCTGGATGATGGGATCGAACTTGGCGAGCAGGTCAACCGGCTCGGCAGCGGTGGTCGTCTCGGTCATGGCGGTCGCCATTATCAGCTATCCTGCAATTTGTGGACTGCCGTGATCAGCTGGCCCCAGTTTTCGATCTCGGCCTGCTGGTTCATCGAGATGATCACGTCGAATTCGTCTTCGATCTCGGCGACAAAATCCATCACCGTCAGACTGTCGAACTCGAGATCATGGGCGAAGGTCGTGGCGTCCGTGATGGCGATGCCCTTCTTGTTGAAGGGCTCGACCAGAGTGCGGATGCGCGCGTCAATATCGGCTGGGCTCATAGTGGCGAATGGCTCTTGTTCGGTTGGTTGTGGGGCAGACCTTAGCCCGCTATTACGGCTGCAAAGCGGCGGATGATGCAGCTTGTCAAGTTTTGCGCGCATTCTCGGGGGCATAGGGATGGACGAAAGCAGCCCGCAGCACAGCGAGAAACGGTCTGAGCCCGCGCCGCTTTCGCAGCAAGGTGTGCATCTTATCCGCACCGCGCAGGTCAACACGCTCGCGCTCTCGCAGATGGCAGATGGCAAGGCCAACATCCTGATCGGCGCGACCTTCGTGGTGTTTTCGCTGGTCGTCACCAAAGTCCTTGGCGATGAGATCCAGTGGTCGGTGATCTGTCTGGCTGTGACGGCCTTTGCCTCAGCGATCTGCGCGGTGCTCGCGATCACCCCGCCAACCCGTGCCAAAGCGGTGCCGCAGGACCAGTTCAACCCCCTGTTCTTCAGTCACTTCTCGCTTGAAAGCGAGCAGGAGTGGACCGAAAACATGCTCGCACGGTTGCGCGATGATGAACAGATTTACCGCGCAATGCTGCGCGATCTCTATCAGGACGGGTTGGTGCTGCATCGCCGGAAATATCGCTATCTGGCGATGGCCTACCGGATCTTTCTGGGTGGGCTGGGGCTGACCTTGGCGATCTTCCTGATCGAGACCGCGCTGTAACCCCACGCCCCCTGCGCGGATGTCAGGCGTCTTCGGCTGCCAACAATTGTCGCACCGCGTTCATGAACGGGCTGATCGAGACCGGTTTGGCGAGATAGCCCGCAGCGCCTGCGGAACGGATGCGTTCCTCGTCCCCCTTGGCCGCAAAGGCGGTGACGGCCAGCACTGGGATTGCACGCAAGGCCTTGTCCTGTTTGGCTGCGGCAATAAGATCAACGCCCGACACACCGCCAAGCTGGATATCCATGATGATCAGATCAGGCGCAACCCGCCGTGCCGTTTCCAGCACCAGATGGCCATCCGACACCGGTTCAACCGCGAACCCGTTGGCGCGTAGCACATCGCAGAACAATTTGCGGTTGAGGTCGTTATCCTCGACAACCATGATACGTTTTGTCACTGCTGGCCCCGCATCTGACATACCCCTGCCTAACCCCGCTTCGAGGTAACCACAATCCCGCAAGGACCCGAAATGTCGCAGAGCCTCCCCGAGACTGCGCCCGACATGCTCGCTTTGGCAGCCCTTGGCTGGCTGCTGGGGGAACCAGCGCGGGCGCAGCGCTATCTTGATCTGACCGGGCTTGATGCCGATAGCCTGCGCGCCGGGCTCGGCAATCCGGTGGTGCTGGCCAGCGCGCTCGAATTCCTGAGCGCGCACGAGCCTGATCTGATAGCGGCCGCCGAAGCACTTGCCGTCGACCCCGAAGACCTGATTCTCGCTGCCAAGGAACTGAACCGATGAACCGCCCTCTGATCATCAGCGATTGCGATGAAGTGCTGCTGCACATGGTCGTGCACTTCAAGGAATGGCTCGAGACGAGCCAAGGGGTCAATTTCCACCTTATAGGGCACAATTTTGCCGAAGCCCTGCGCTGGCAGACGAGCGGCGAATTGCTGCAACCGGTCGATATCTGGCGGATGCTGGGGCGGTTCTTCGATACCGAAATGGACAGACAGCAACCCATCAAGGGGGCGGTCGAGGCGATCAACACGCTTGCCGAAGTGGCCGATGTGGTGATCCTTACCAATCTGATCGATGAACGGCGCGACAAGCGCGCCGCCCAACTCGCAGCCATCGGCATCCATGCCGAGGTCTATACCAATCAGGGGCCCAAAGGCCCGGCCTTGCAGAAGATCATCGCCGAACATGCGCCCTCGAAGGCGCTATTCATCGATGATCTGGCGCAGCATCACGCCTCGGTCGCCGAAACCGCACCCCAGGTCACGCGGCTGCACATGTGCGGCGAACCGATGATCGCGCACGCCATTGATTGCGCGCACAAGGCAGGCCATGCCCATTCGCGGATTGATCGCTGGGACGAGGCGCTGCCGTGGATTCTCCAGCGCCTCGAAGAACCAGCCCGTGTGGAGGAAATTGGATGACTATTGCAGCCCGTCTCGCCGATCTCGGCATCACCTTGCCGCGCCCTGCCGCGCCGGTTGCGAGCTATGTGCCGGTGGTGGTGCATGGCGGCGTGGCCTATGTCTCGGGCCAGATCGCGTTCCACGATGGCCATGTGATCAAGGGGCGTCTGGGCGAGAATGTCACGCTCGAAGATGGCATTGCCGCGGCGCGCGCCTGCGGGCTGATGATCCTGGCCCAGCTTGAAGCGGCTGGCCTGCTCGAACAGGTCGAGCGCGTGGTCAAGCTTGGCGCTTTCGTCAATTCGACCGCGGATTTCACCGATCACCCCAAGATCGCCAATGGCGCTTCCGATCTGATGGAGCAGGTCTTTGGCGGGGCCGGTCAGCATGCCCGCGCCGCTGTCGGGGTGGCGGCCCTGCCGCTTGGCGCGGCGGTTGAGGTCGATGCGATCGTGGCGCTGAAGTCGGCCTGATCCGCGATGGAGACGCGGCGCGCTCCGGCATGGCTGACGCAGTGGGAATATGCCCATCGCGGGCGTCATGCCCCCGGCGTTCCCGAAAACTCGCAGGCCGCGGCGGCGGCGGCCATCGCGGCGGGCATGGGTATCGAATGCGATATCCAGATGAGCCGCGATCACGTGCCGATGGTATTCCACGATTGGGAGCTTGACCGGCTGACCGGCGAGCGCGGCAAGGTGGCGGCGCGTGCTTCGGGCGATCTTTGCCGTATCCCGCTTGTGGAAACGGCGCAGACCCTATGGCGGCTGGAGGATTTGCTCGATCATGTGGCGGGCGCCGTGCCGCTGCTGATCGAAGTCAAATCGCGCCCCGACTTCGCGCTGCCCGAAGCCTGCATCGCGATTGCGAAGGTGCTGGCAAGCTATAACGGGGCCTATGCCGTGATGAGCTTTGACCCGCGCATGGGCGAATGGTTTGCCAAGCACGCGCCCGAAACCCCGCGCGGGCTGGTGATCACCGATACGCTTGACCACGGCTTCAAGAGCGCGTGGCGCGCGCCGCATGCGCTGGAACGCGCCCAGCCGGATTTTCTCGCCTGCGATGTCCGCGATCTTCCCAATGCGTTCACGGGCCTGTGGCGTGAGACGGGCCGTCCCCTGCTGACCTGGACAGTGCGCTCACCCGAAACCCGCGCGCGGGGCTTGGCCCATGCCGATGCGCTGATTGCCGAAGGGGCGGGCCTCGCGTGAGTGATCAGGAGCTGACGGTCCGGCTCGCGCCCTCGGTCGGCCAGTTTGCCGCGGCGGAATGGAACGCGCTGGGCGGCGATCGCAATCCGTTCGTCTCGCACGAATTCCTAACTGCGATGGAAGATTCGGGCAGCGTGGGTGAGGGCACCGGCTGGGATCCGGTGCCGATTGTCATCACGGACAGTGCGGGCAAGCTGGTGGCCGCCATGCCTTCCTACGCCAAGGGCCACAGCCAGGGCGAATATGTCTTCGATCACAGCTGGGCCGATGCCTGGCATCGGGCAGGCGGGCGCTATTACCCCAAGCTCCAGATTGCGGCACCTTTCACCCCGGCGAATGGGCCGCGCCTGCTGCTGCAAGACGAAAGCCTCGCTCCGCATCTCTTGAAAGCGGCCGAGACGGTGTGCGCCAATAATGGCCTGTCCTCGGTGCATGCGACCTTCATCGCGCCGGAACAGCGCGGGCTGTTCGAAGCGGGTGGCTGGCTGATGCGCAGCGATATCCAGTTTCACTGGCTCAATCGCGGCTACGCAAGCTTCGACGATTTCCTGGGTGCCCTGACGTCGCGCAAACGCAAGGACCTGCGCAAGGAGCGCGCGGCGGCCTGCGCGGGTCTGACCACCCGGCACCTTTCGGGCAAGGATATCCGCGAAGAGCATTGGGACGCGTTCTGGGTGTTCTATCAGGATACCGGCGCGCGCAAATGGGGGCGGCCCTATCTGACCCGCGAGGCGTTCAGCCTGCTGGGAGAGCGGATGGGGGATCGGATCATCCTGATCCTTGCCTATGACGGCGCTACGCCGATTGCGGGCGCGCTCAATTTTGCCGGGTCGGATGCGCTCTACGGGCGCTATTGGGGGTGCACCCGCGAGGTGCGCTTCCTCCATTTCGAGCTGTGCTATTATCAGGCGATCGACATCGCGATTGCCCGGGGTCTGGCGCGGGTCGAAGCGGGCGCGCAGGGTGGGCACAAGCTGGCTCGCGGTTATGAGCCGGTGCAGACGGTTTCAGCCCATTGGATCGCCGATCCCGGCTTTCGCGCCGCGATTGCCGATTTCCTTGCCCGTGAGCGGGCAGGGGTGGCATCGGATCAGCTCTACCTCGACGCACGCACCCCTTTCAGGAAAGCGTGATCAGGCAACCTTGCGGCGTTCGGCCGCGAGGAATTCGCGGGCGCGGCGCTGGGCTTCGGCGATTTCGCGCGCGGTCATCTCGTCGGCAATATCCGCGCGGCAATCGGCCGCTTCTTCGTGGCCGCGCGCGGCGGCGAGGTTGAACCACTTGTGCGCTTCGATGAGATCGCAGGCAGCGCCCTGATCGCCGGTCGAAAAAGCAACGCCGAGATCGAAACAGGCATTGGCATCGCCGCGGGCCGCGTTGGCAAGCGCGCGCGCCAGGGTCAGATCGGTAATGGCCGGAGCGATGACAGTGGCCCGGTTGGTTGCAATCGCGGTCAGGTGCATTTCAATTCCCCCTTGATGTGCCGGCTTCGCGGCCTGTGCTGGTGCCGCCGACAGGTCTGAAATTCGCCCAACATGGCTAACAAATGGTTAACGATAATTTCGGGGTGTGTGAGACGGTTTACGCGGGGATAGACATGCAAAGCCGCTTGTGCGCCCCAAGGGGCTTGCCTATAGGCGCTGGCAACGCTTCGACTTGCGGTTGGTCAGGTGTGCCAATGAAAAAATTCAGGTGCTGTTCTGAGATGGCTGCGTGCGAGGCCTATGGGATTAGAGGGCCATATGCCATCGGCACTGTCTGACGACATCGACGTACTCGAAAAAGCCAAGCGCATGCTTGCTCCGGATTACACACCGAGCGAGGATGAGGAATATATGAACGAGGCGCAGCAGGCCTATTTCCGGATGCTGCTGATCGAATGGAAACGCTCGATCCATTCCGCCGCGGGCCAGACCTTGCAATCCCTCCAGGACGGACCGATCCGCGAAGCCGATCTCACGGATCGCGCGTCGAGCGAGACCGACTGGGGAATCGAATTGCGCACACGTGATCGCCAGCGCAAGCTTATCGCCAAGATTGATTCCGCGCTGCGGCGCCTTGATGAAGGCGAGTATGGCTATTGCGAAGTCACCGGCGATCCGATCGGGATCAGGCGCCTGATCGCCCGCCCGGTCGCGACCATGACAGTCGAAGCACAGGAAGCCCACGAACGCCGCGAGAAGATCTCCCGCGACGATTGAAGGCGGGCCTGCTGGCCCTGCAAGTCTCCCTTGCTGGTGTTTTCTGCATCACAGTGCCAGATTGGCACGGTGATGCAGGCGTTGCAGCGTTTTTACGCCTCATTAACCGTGTTGTCGCAAGAGGAAGGGCGACACACGAACGGGCGCACGCATCGCCCGGCGGATAGTTCACGGAGGCAGGGCAGCGATGACAGCAACGGAATCACGCAGCACAGCGCGCGAGAGCCTGTTCCAGCTCGCGAGCGTCCAGATCGAGCAGGAGTCCGAACGCCACCGCGTCCGGGTGCGCAACCTTTCCGACGGCGGCATGATGGCCGAAGCCACCAACACCCGCGTTCAGCGCGGCCACCGGGTGACTGTCGAACTGCGGGATCTGGGTGCGGTGCGCGGCAGTGTCGCCTGGGTGCAGGATAATCGCTTCGGCATTGCCTTTGATTCGCCGATTGATTCGCGGCAGGCCGACAGCAGCCAAACCAGCGAAAGCGACGCTGCAGCATAGAACGGCTGCGCCATGCAGCCGCGCGGCCATATCCGCAAAAACTGCTGCAATTTCCCGTCATGCAGGCCTGACCAGCGCGCTCCAAGCTGCTAGAGGCTTGGCATGCGGCGCATGATCGGGATCTTTGCGGCCATTCTTGTGCTTGGTGCCTGTGGCCCTTCGGGCAGTGGGCCGCTTGGTGTGGCGATCATTGGCGAGCCGCAAAGCCTGTTCCAGCAAGGCGTCCGTCTTGCCCCGGCGGCGCAAGCGATGCGAGCGGCAAGCTACGAAGGGCTGGTTGCGCTCGATCCTGCCGGGCAGGTGGTGCCGGCCTTGTCCGAACGCTGGATCGTGACCGATGACGGTCTGAGCTACATCTTCCGCCTGCGCGACAGCACATGGCCCGATGGCGAACCGATCACGGCGAGCGATGTGCGGGTGCAACTGCGTGAGGCGATGGCGCGTCTCAGAGGCACGTCGCTCGGGCTCGATTTCGCCAAGGTTGCCGAGGTGCGCGCGATGACCGCGCGGGTGATCGAAATTCGTCTGACGGGCCCGATGCCGGATTTCCTGCGCCTGCTCGCCCAGCCGGAAATGGGCTTTGTCAAAAGCGGCAGCGGGGCAGGCCCGATGGTGCTGTCGCGCGATGATACCGCGCCGGTTGCCCGGCTCAGCGCGCTCCCGCCCGAGACGCGTGGCTTGCCCCCGCGCGAGAACTGGCAGGAATTGTCTCGCCCGCTGGATGTGCGTGCGCTGCCGGCCGAGCAAGCCGTCAAGGCGTTTGCCAATGGCGAGGTTGATCTGGTGCTCAACGGCCGGATCATTGATTTCCCGCTCGCCCGTGTGGGGCCGCTATCGCGCGGGACCATTCAGGTTGATCCGGCGATCGGCCTGCTTGGCCTTGTCATCGTGACAGACAGCGGCGTGCTCGCCGATCCGGCGCGGCGCGAGGCGCTCTCAATGGCGATTGAGCGCGCGGCGCTGATCCAGCCTTTCGGGCTTGGCGGCTGGCAACCGAGCAGCTGGATAGTGCCACCCGAGCTGTTTGCGACACCGCCTTATCCTGCCTCGCGCTGGGAGAACCTGTCGCTCGATCAGCGGCGCGGGCTTGCCCGTTCGCGGATCAGCGCGTGGGAGGCGCAAACAGGCGGCGAGGCGCGCGTCCGGCTTGCCTTGCCCCCGGGGCCGGGCAGCGATCTGCTGTTCGATCAGCTGGCCACGGCATGGACCGATATCGGCGTGGAAACCGTGCGCGTCCGGCCGGGTGAGCCTGCCGATCTCGAACTGCGCGACACGCTGGCGCGCTATGCCTCGCCGCGTTGGTTCCTCAACCAGTTTCACTGCGCGCTCAAAGCCGGGCTGTGTTCGGATGAAGCCGATGAACTGGTGCGCCAATCGCTGGTGCAGCGTGATGCCGGTGCCAAGGAGCGTCTGCTCGCCGAAGCGCACGCAGCGTTGGTGAAGGCCGAGGTGTTTATCCCGCTGGGTGCGCCGGTGCGCTGGTCGCTGGTGCGCAGCACGGTGCGTGGCTACCAGGCCAACCAATGGGGCCTGCATCCGCTGTTCCCGCTCTCGCAACCGGAAAACTGAAAGGTCTTCACCGCGCATGCCGCCTCGCGACCGCATTGCCGAACGCGCCCGCGCGCTTGATGCTGCTGATGGGCTGGCCGCCTATCGCGCGGCGTTCACCGTGCCGGAGGGCGTGATCTATCTCGACGGCAATTCGCTGGGCGCGCTTCCGGTGAAAACCGCCGATGTGCTCGCCCGCGTGGTGACGCAGGAATGGGGTGAAGGTCTGATCCGATCGTGGAACAGCGCGGGCTGGTTTGACATGGCCGCACGGATCGGCGGCAAGATTGCCCCGCTGGTCGGCGCTGCCCCGCACGAAGTGATCGCCTGCGATTCGACCAGTGTGAACCTGTTCAAGCTGATTGCAGCGGCCTTGCAGATGCGTCCGGGGCGCAGCGTGATCCTGTCGGAGCCCGGCAATTTCCCGACCGACCTCTACATGATTGCCGGGCTCGAGGCGCAAGGCTTGGCCCAGCGGCGACTGGCACCGCGCGAAGAGCTGGCCCAAGCACTGGGCGAGGATGTCGCGCTGCTGATGCTCACCCATGTCCATTACAAGACCGGTGCACTGCATGACATGGCGGCCCTGACCCGCGCTGCGCACGAAGCGGGGGCGCTGGTGCTGTGGGATCTGTCGCATTCGACGGGGGCACTGCCGGTTGATCTGCGCGGTGTGGCTGCGGATTTTGCGGTGGGCTGCGGCTACAAATATCTCTGCGGTGGGCCGGGCGCGCCCGCCTTTGCCTTCGTCGCCGAGCGGCACCATGGCCGCTTCGCCCAGCCGTTGACCGGCTGGTTCGGCCATGCCGCGCCGTTTGCCTTCAGCGATGATTACGACCCCGCGTCCGGCATCGGCCAGTTGCAATGCGGCACCCCGCCGGTGCTGGGGCTGGCCGCGCTCGAAGTGGGGGTTGATCTGATTGCCGAGATCGGGGTCGCCCCGCTCTATGCCAAATCGCGCGCGCTGTCGGAGTTCTTCCTTGCATGCCTTGCGGATCTGGATGTGGCGCTTGCGCTTGTCAGCCCGGCGGCGAGCGCGCAGCGCGGCAGCCAGCTCTCGTTCCGCCATCCCGATGCCTATGCGATCTGTCAGGCCTTGATTGCCCGCGGGGTGATCGGCGACTTCCGCGCGCCTGATGTGCTGCGGCTGGGCTTTGCCCCGGCCTATCTGCGCTTTGCCGATGTGGCCGAGGCTGCCCGTCATCTCGCCGAAGTGGTGACCGGGGGCGAATGGCAGAACCCGGCCTTCCGCCAGCGCGCGGCGGTGACCTGACGCTGTGCCGTGCGTGGCAGCGCGGCGCTAGGGCGTCGCCGCGCCTGCTCCGGCCAGCACAGTCTGGCGAGCCAGTACCGCCAGCAGATCGGATCGGGTCACGATGCCGACCAGCCTCTCTTGCGCGATAACCGGTGCTGCCTGCACCCCGCCATCGGCCAGCATCTGCACCAGCACGCCGATGCCATCGGCCGGGCTGACGGTTTGCAAGCGTTGGGTCATGATGTCGCGCGCGGTCTGTTGGCCAAGCGCAGGTGCGAACAGGCGGCGCAGGGCTTGGCTAAACCCGCCTGCTCCCGAAAAGGGCAGTCCTTGCGCGCGCTGGATCAGATCATTCTGCGAGATGATCCCGAGCAACCGCTTGTCGGTAGCGACAACCGGGAGGGTCTTGAAGTGATGCTGGCGGAACAACCGCGCGATGGTGGCCAGCCCGGTTTCCGGTCCGACCGATACGACATCGTGCGACATGATCTCCCCGCATGTCAGGCTTGCGAAATGGCGGCGGGCCGCCTCGGCTTCGGCCACGGCAAGGATGCGCCCGAAATCCTCGGCCCCGATATTCGCGCCGAGATTGAACTGGGCCAGCACCTGTTCGAGCGCGCTGGCGGAGAGGCCGAGCCTTCTCTCAGGCCCGGCATCGGCGGTGGCATGCACTCCCGGCGCATCCGGCTGGCGGAAGGGGTAGTGGCGCCCTGTCAGGCGGTTATAGGCAATCGCCAGCAGCACCAGCAGCGCGGTATCGAGCAGCACGGGAGAGATGGCAAAGGCCAGCCCGACGGGTGTCCCTTCCTGCGCAAGCAACACCGTCGCCAGTGCCACCGCGCCGCCCGGCGGGTGCATGGCGCGCATCGCGGCCATCGCGATAATCGCGCCGCCGACGGCCAGCCCGACACTGATTTCGGCGGGCAACCCGAGTTGGAGCACCGCGATCGCCACCAGTGCGGAACCGGTGTTGCCGACCACCGCCGAGAACGGCTGGGCCAGCGGCGAATTGGGGACGGCAAAAAGCAGGAACGCGGTCGCCCCAAGCGGCGCGATCAGCAGGAAACTGGCCATGTCGCCGCGCCAGCCATGGAGGATCACCAGCAGCCCGCCGCACAGGGTCAAGGCCAGCCCTGCACCACAGGCAGCGCGCAAGGCTTCGGACGCGCGCGGGCGCGGCATGGCGGGTCCGATCATGCGCAGCATCCGCCGCAGGTTGTTCGTCATGGTGATTTCTCATCCCACCTTGTCGGATCACCCGGCCTCGCCGGTGCGATCCCGTGTGACCTGCGCGATCACGCCTGACAGCAACGCCCGGGTCACCGCATCCTGTTCCCACGCATAGACCGATAGGGTCATGGGGGCAGGCGGCGTCAGCGCGGTGCATTCCCGGACTGCGTAGCCGCCGATTGTGCCGCGCGGCAGGATTGCCAGACCCAGCCCGGCTTCCACCGCGCGCAGGACGCTCATCAGGCTGTTGCCGGTAAAGGCCAGATACCAGCGCCGCCCCGCTGCCTCGATCAGGTCGATCATCTGATCGCGATACAGGCCTCCCGGCGGGAAGGCCACCAGCGGCAGCGGATCGGGCCACGGCGCGGCGCGGCGGGCGGCTTCCACCCAGACGAGCGGTTCGGGAAAGCTGACGCGGGCATCGGCCTGCGCCTGCGGTTCCTTGACGATCACCACATCGCATGCGCCTTCGCGGAAACGCTGCGCCAGCTCCCGGCTGAGCCCGGTGGTCACGTCGAGGCGCACTTCGGGGAATGCTGCAATGAAGCGCGCGAACTCGGCGCTCATGCAGGCCGTCACCAGATCATCGGGCACGCCAAGCTTGATGGTGCGCGTGCCCGCGGGATCGGTGAGCAGCAGCTCGGCCTCCCGTTGCAGCGCGAGAATACGGCGCGCATAGCCGATCAGGCGCTCGCCCGTCGGAGTCAGGCTGACCGGCCGCGCGCTGCGATCGAGCAGCACCGCGCGCACCCCTTCTTCAAGGCGGCTGATCTGTTGGCTGACCGTCGATTGGGTCGAATGCAGTCGCTCGGACGCGGCAGTGAAGCTGCCGGTGTCAGCCACGGTCACGAAGGTCAGGAGGAGCTTGTGATCAAACACGCCCAAATCATTACAAATGCGAATGATAAATATCCAATCATTTAATTCGCAAATGAAATGCTGCGAGCCTATTGCGACCTCCACCCCCCAAAGGCCGCTTTGCCCCATCTCAGGATCACGCCGATGACCATCACCCGCCTGCTTGCTCCCCTTGCGCTCAGTCTGCTTGCCGTTCCCGCGACGGCGGCAGAGATTTCGACCCATGTGCTTGATCTCGCCGGAGGGGTCGGGGGTGCCGATGTCCCCGTCACGCTGTCGCAGCGCGATGCGCGCGGCGACTGGGTTGAGGTCGGCAAGGCCCGCACTGACGCGAACGGCCGGGTGCGCCGGTTCGAGGAAGGCGCGGATTTCGCGCCGGGCATCTACCGCCTGCAATTCGACATGACGGCCTATCCCGATGCCGCGGCGCAGCCGTTTTTCCCGGAAATCACCGTCACCTTCCGGGTCACTGATCAGGCTGGTCATTACCATGTCCCGGTGGTGGTCAGCCCGTTTGGCTATTCCACCTATCGCGGCAACTGATGATGACCATGCAGGCTGCCATCACGCTGGGGCTCGCGCTTGCCGCCACCCCGCACAACCCGCACGCCCCGCTGGAACAGCGGACGGTCTCGCTCGCGATGGCCAAGGCTCTCGCCGATGCGGCGCTCGCCTCTTGCCGCGCGATCGACCGGGATGCAGTGGTGGCCATTGTGGATCGCGGCGGCAATCTCGTCGTGTTGCAACGCGGCGACCAGGTCGGGCCGCACAATACGCGTGCTGCCGAACGCAAGGCCTTTACCGCCTTGTCGACCAAAACCAGCACGGCAAGCCTTGCCGAGCGCGCGGCCTCCGATCCCGGATCACGCAATCTGACTTCGGTTGCCGAGCTGCTTTTGCTGGGCGGCGGGTTGCCGATCCGCCATGGTGAAGAAACCATCGGCGGCATCGGGGTGGCAGGATCGGGTAGCTCTGCCAGCGATGATCACTGCGCGCGGGCGGCGCTCGAACAGGTCGCCGGATAGCGACGCGTGCCGCTGCGGCGCGCCCGATCAGAAACGCAGGACCACATCGCCATGCCCTCCCCCGGATCACGCCTGCGCAGCTGGTTCTGGTCACGCCCGTACCTGCTGTTGACCTTCACCGCGCTGTTCTGGGCGGGCAATTCGCTGGTCGGACGGGCGGTGCGCGATGTCATGCCGCCGGTGGCCTTGGCGTTCTGGCGTTGGACCTTGGCGCTTGTGATCCTGCTCCCCTTCGCCTGGCCCTATCTGCGACGGGATTTCGGCGTTCTTAAACAGGAATGGAAATGGCTGCTCGCGCTGGGAACGCTCGGCATCGGCGGCTTCAACACGCTGCTTTACACCGGCCTGCAAACCACCACGGCGGTGAATGGTCTGCTGCTCCAATCCTTGCAACCGGCGCTGATCACCTTGCTCGGCGCATGGGTGTTCCGCGAGGCCGTTCGCGGGCCGCAGATCATCGGGATCGCGCTTGCCATGATGGGCGCTTTGCTGATTGTGCTCGGCGGCGATCTGGCTGCTCTGGCCAAGTGGCAGTTCAACCCCGGTGATCTGGTGATCTGCGCCGCAGTGGTGGTCTGGTCCTTCTATTCGATACTGCTGCGCAAGCGCCCGGCGGTCCATCCGCTGAGTTTTCTCGCCGCGACCTTCCTCATCGGGATGATGGTGATCGCGCCCTTCTATCTCGCCGAAATCGCCCGCGGCAGAGTGATGGCGCACCAGCCGGAAAGCTGGCTGGCGATTGCCTATGTTGGCCTGTTCCCGTCGCTGATTGCCTATCTCTTTTTCAATCGCGGGGTGGAATTGCTCGGCTCGGCTGCCGCTGCGATGTATCTCAACATCATGCCGGTGATCGGGGCCGGGCTGGCTGCCCTGTTGCTCTCGGAGCCGATCCGCTGGTTCCATGTCCTTGGCGTCTTGCTGGTCGGCAGCGGAATTGCCGCAGCGGCGCGTCGCGCGGTGCCCTCGCGCGCCTCCTGATAAGAGTTGCCTGGTTGGTGGGCTGAGGTGGTCGAACGCGCTACGGGCGAGCAGAATTGTCGAGCATGATGGGTTGAAGGTGGAAGGCTATGCTACGACCAGACCAGTTTTCCAGCCGAGTGAAGCTCTTTGGGGCAGAAAGTTAGCTGCGACCGCGAGCACTCTTCCTGCGCCAAGCCAATTTACGCCCAAGGCTCTCGATCTTCCGTGCAGGCAGCTCCAACAGGGCGTTCCGTCCTCTTCGGCGCAAAATTTCGCCGCTGACATTCGTTGCGGTGCTGAATTGGGACCGGCATGGAGCTGGTTCAGCCTCGCTCTGGCCGAAGCGGTCGCCCCTGAGGTGATTGAAAAAATGGCGCACCCGACAGGATTCGAACCTGTGACCTCTGCCTTCGGAGGGCAGCGCTCTATCCAGCTGAGCTACGGGTGCATCTGGGCCTGCGCCGGGGCGCGGTTGGCAGCACGGCACGCGATTAGCAAGCCTGTGGCTGCAGCGCTAGCCCCGGAATTGCCCGCCGCGCCGCAATCGCCGCGATCTTCGCTTCGGCCTTGCATCCGCCGCTACGCCGTCTTAACCAATCTTCAAGGCAAGGTGCCTAGTATCGAGCCATGCCTGCGCTTACCCCTGATGACATGCGCAACCTGCGCCAGACCGCCTTTGCCGCGCGGCACCCGGTCGATTCGATGATCGCCCGCTGGCATGCGATCCAGAACAGCGCACGCAAATTGGCCGGGCTGGCCGAACTCGGGCAGGACAGCCTGCCGCTTGGCGAGACTGATTTCATCACCGCGCTGGAACAGGCTGGGGACTGGCAGCGCGAACTCGCCTGGCAGGCTGTCGAGGACATGGCCGCGATGCTCGATGTCGGCATGGCGGCGCTGGCGGTGCTGGAAAGCCGGGGCATCGCGCCGCGCATCCCGGCTTTGACGCTGTGGCGCGAAGTCGATGCGGCGCAGCGCAACCTGCTGGCGATGTTGCGCCTCGCCAACGAGAGCACGGCCACGGCCACCGCCTGAGCCCATCGCAGGCTTGACCGATGTTCGATCTATGTTCCATGCAGGGCCATGGTCGAGCCCGCGCCTGCCCCTTCTGATTCGTCGCTTGGCGCTGCCGATGTCGCGCGCGGAATCGCGCGGCTGTTTGCCCGCAATGACATCTGGTGCCTTGGCGAAGTGCCGTTGCGCAACGGGCGCCGCGCCGATCTGATGGGGATTGATGCCCGCGGACACGTGGTGATTGTCGAGATCAAGGTCGCCCGCAGCGATCTGCTGGGCGATGGCAAATGGGGCGATTACCTCGACTATTGCGACCGATTTTACTGGGGGGTGCCGCCGCTGCTGGACCGCGCACCGCTCGCCAGCGATGCCTTCCGGCCCGAGGCCTGCGGCGTGATTGTCGCCGATGGCTATGATGGCGAGATCCTTCGCCCGGCCCCGCTGGCTCCGCTGGCCGCCGCGCGGCGGAAGGTGCAGGTCGAACACCTCGCGCGGATCGCGCTGCGGCGACATGCCGCGCTAATCGATCCGCTCTGCGCCGTGCTGGATTAGCCCCGCCCGCATTTCACCGCTGTCGCGCCGCGCAAAATTGCGCCATGATGCCACCATGATCCCTGCTCACTGGCCTGTCCCGCTGGCGCTGTTCGTCGCTGGCTTTGCCGTTACCCTGATCGTCGCGCTGCGTTACCTGCTTACCAGCGGGCTGTTTGCCTGGCTGACGCATCGGGTCCGCCCCGGTCTGTACGATGGCAAGCGGGCGCAGATCGGCAAGGAGATCCGCTGGTCGCTGATGTCTGCCGCGATTTACGGCGTGCCAGCCGGGATCGTGCTATGGGGCTGGCGCAAGTTCGGCTGGACCGAGATCACGCTGGCGTGGGACGCGCTGCCCGCGTGGTATTGGCCGGTCTCGGTGCTGATCTACCTGTTTGCGCAGGATACGTGGTTTTACTGGAGCCACCGCGCGATGCACCGCCCGCGCCTGTTCCGGCTGGCCCATGCGGTGCATCATCACAGCCGCCCGCCCACGGCGTGGACCGCGATGAGCTTTCACCCGATCGAGGCGGTGAGCGGGGCGCTCCTGATCCCGCTGCTGGTGTTCCTCGTGCCGATCCACCTGTCGGCGCTTGCTACAGTGCTGACCGTGGCGACCGTCATGGGCGTCACCAATCACATGGGGTGGGAGATGTTCCCGCGCTGGCTTGTTCATTCGCGGTTGGGCGACTGGCTGATAACCGCCAGCCATCACGAGCGGCATCACGAGGATTACCAATGCAATTACGCGCTCTATTTCCGCTTCTGGGACCGGCTGTGCGGCACGGACCGCGGGTTGTCGCGCCGGATCGTCGAAGCGGCGGGGCGCGCCGTCCCTTCGCCCGCCTCAGTGCCCGCCGAGTGAAGCGGCTCGCGCTCTTCACGGGCCTGATCGGAGCAGGCTTCGCTGCGGCCCCCGCGAGCGCTGGCGAGGTGGTGATCACCGTCACCGATCTGCGCAGCACCAAAGGCGTGGTGCGGGCGTGTATGACCACGCGCGAGGATGTCTTTCCCAAATGCATCAAGGACCCGGAATCGCACCGCGTGGTGGTGCCTGCTGGAGAAAAGGTCGAAATCCGCTTCACCGGCGTCAAACCCGGCCGCTATGCGATCGCGCTGCTCCATGATGAAAACAACAACGGCAAGGCGGATCGTGCGATGGGGATGATGCCCAAGGAAGGCTATGGCTTCTCCCGCGATGCGCCCGTGCGCATGGCTCCGCCCAAGTTCCGTGACGCCGTGTTCGAACAGGGCGAGACCTCCCAGCGCCTGACGGTCAAGATGCGCTATTTCCTTTAGCGCTCCACCACGCAGGCATGCCTGATCGGGCATGCGACGACTTTCGCGCTGCACTTAACGCAATGTTTACTACAACCTGCCACTTTGCCCTGAGATCGACATAAGGGGCAGGTTGCGGCCATGGACACTTTGCGAGGCACTTTCGGTTCGGGCGACTCGGCCGGCCTGGATGATGCAGACAGCCCCGAGGATGAGGGCGTGGCAGCGCGCGCGTCTGCTGCCGGAACCGTCTCGGTGAGCGCGATTGGTCAGGACGAGCGCCGGATGCAGGTGCGCGCCTATAACCATTGGGCCAGCCAGCTTGAAGACCGGATGTTCCCGCTGATCGAAGATCTCGATCCCGCCAGTCTCGCCGATTTCGGCCCATTTAGCGTGCTGATCGACTTCACCGGAGGGATCGAAGACCCGGCGGTGCAGTTCCTCGGCGATCGCCTTGCCGCTGAATGCGGCGCCTCTGGGCCGATCCAGCACTTGTCCGATGTGCCGCCGCGTTCGCTGCTCTCGCGCATCACCGATCACTATCTGCAAATCCTCGCGAACCACGCGCCGATCGGGTTCGAGGCCGAATTCGTCAACCAGCGTGGCGCTTCGACGCTCTATCGCGGCATTCTGCTGCCCTATTCGAGCGATGGTGAGACCATTGATTTCCTCTATGGGGTGATCAACTGGAAAGAGATCGCTGATCAGGTCGCGGCTGACGAACTGCTGCTCGAAATTGATCAGGCGCTCGACCTCGATTCCGCCATGGCGGAGGACGATGGCGAGAATGAGGAAGTACCCGGCCGGGCGCCCGATGCGCTTACGACCTGGGCCGATTCGCCCGCTGCGGAATTGGCGGGCGACGACTCGAATATCGCGTCGCTTGGCCTTGGTGCTTACCCGGTGAACCTCGACGAAGACTTCCCGATGCCGCAATTCGGAAGTGCCGGGGAAGATGAGGACGAGGGCGAGGACGATTTTGCGCGCTACGCGCTTGAAGGTGCGTTCGACGAGGATGACGACGACGAAGAAGAAGGTGCAGAGGATGCCAGCGCGTCCTACAGCTTCGCCTCGTTGACAAAGTGTGTCGAAGGCACTGGCAAGAAGGCGATCGATCCAAGCGCCTTCGTGCTGCAAGAGGATGACGCGCCCGAATATGACGCGGGTGCCGATTACGCTGCTGTCGAGCCGGGTTACACCGCTTTCGAGTCGGATCATGCGGACGACGAACCGCACGAGGCCGCCGACGTGGTCCCGGTGGCAGCCCCTGAACTTGGCGCGGATGCCAATCTCCATGATTTCCTCGCCGCCGCGCGTGAACTGGCTTACGCCGCTACCACGACCGAGGATCGCAGCCGCTGCGCGCTCTATGCGGCGGTGAGCCGGGCCTATGATTTCTCGCTCGCTGCCGAGGAATCGCCCGAAGATTATGCCGAACTGATCGCCGAGGCGGGCCTTACGGTCCAAGAGCGTGCGCCGATGACCCCTGTGGTCAAGCTGGTGTTTGGCGCGGATTACGACAAGACGCGGCTTACCGAATATGCCGCCGTCCTCAGCCATGCCCACCGGCTCACGCTGGAGCGCGGCACGTTGGCGCGCTTCCTTGAGGATTATGACGGCGGGCTCAAAGCCGTCGTCAAGGCCGAGCGCCGCCTGCGCCGTGGCGAGGCGGGCAAGGAAGTCGAGGATGATGGCGCGGTGCGTGAAGCGCTCGCGCAAGCGCTGCGCGCGCTCGAAGCGATGAGCCTCGAGGAGCTCGATGGCGGCGGCCCCGAATTCGCGCTGGTGCTGGTGCGCCGCGACGAGGTTGGCTGTGTCGAAATTCTCGGCGAACTGCCCGAGGATGTCGCCATGATCGAACGGGCCGCGCGTAAACTGGTCGGCTAAAAGCGCGCCTGCGGGCACGCTTCAGTTTCGGTTCAGGCCAAAACCTTGTAAGGCGGGTGGGTAATGCGCGCTTCACCCCCGTTTCAGCCGTTCCGCCTGCTCGCTCGCGTCCTTGCGATGCTGGCAGCCAGTGCGCTGGTGGTGCAGCCGATCGCAGCGCAATCGATCCTGCGCGATGCGGAAACCGAACAATTTATGATCGATCTGGCCGCCCCGCTGGTGGCGGCCTCCGAACTCGAGCCGGGCAATCTCGAGCTTGTGCTGATCAATGACGGCTCGATCAATGCCTTCGTCGCGGGCGGGCAGATGGTGTTTGTCCATTCCGGCCTGCTCAATGCCGCGGATACCGCCAATGAAGTGCAGGGCGTGATCGCGCACGAAATCGGCCATATCACCGCAGGCCATGTCAGCCGATTCGAGGAACGGACCAAGGCGGCCACCGGCATCAGCATCCTTTCGCTGCTGATTGGGGTGGGCGCGGCCTTGGCAGGCGCGCCGGAAGCGGCGTTCGGATCGATCATGGCTGGTCAGACCGCGGCGATGGGCTCGTTCCTTGCGTTCAACCGCGATCAGGAAGCCGCCACCGATCTTGCCGGGGCGCGCTATCTGTCGGGCGCGGGCATTTCCGGGCGCGGCATGATCAAGTTCTTCGAACGTCTGCGCAGCAATGAAATCCGGCGGGGTTTCAGCCAATCGCAAGAAGCGGGCTATATGCGCACCCACCCGCTGACGGGTGATCGTATCCAGACCCTGCGCGATCTGCTTGAAGAGGACGCGGCGTGGGATGCCCCCGATGATCCCGCCTTGCAGGAGCGCTTTGTCCGGGTGCGGGCCAAGCTTTACGGCTATCTTGCCGAACCGCGCCGCACGCTGACCTATTTCCCGCCCTCCGATACGACGATCCCGGCGCGCTATGCGCGGGCCTATGCCTACCACAAGGACGCGCAGATCAACAAAGCGCTCGCCGAGGTGGAGGCCCTGATCGCGCGCGAGCCGGACAATCCCTATTTCCTTGAGCTGAAAGGCCAGGTCCTGCTTGAATCAGGCCGGGTGCGTGAAGCGCTCGAGCCGCTCAAGCGGGCGACCGAGCTGACCCGCAATCACCCCCTGATCGCCTCGGTCTATGGCCATGCGCTGATCGCGACCGAGGACAGCGATTTCCACGGCGAGGCCGAGCGGGTGCTGCGGGCGGCGGTATCGCGCGATCGCTTCAATCCTTTCGCGTGGTATCAGCTCGGCGTTGTCTATGCCGAACGCGGTGATATTCCCCGCGCGCGGCTGGCCAGTGCCGAACAGCAGGTGATGAACCGCCGCTATCCCGAAGCGCTGCGCAACGCACAGGCTGCCGAGGCTGCGCTGCCCTATGGCTCGCCCGACTGGATCCGCGCGCAGGATATCTCCTTGCAGGCGCGCGCCGAACTGGAACGGCTGAGCAAGCAGCGCTAAGGACCTCTGATGACCGATCCGAACCCCCGCCAGCCGCTGCGCTGGTCGCACACCCTGCTTACCGCGCTGCTCGCGCTGATATTCGGCTTCGCTGGCGCGGCGATCTGGTCTTATTCCGGGCTGGGTGACAGCCGCACCCGCACCTACTTGCTCGCCAATCCCGATCTCCTGCCGCAGATGGTTTCGGCCTACGAAGCGCAGGAAGCGCAAAAGCGGCTTGCCAATATCGACAGCCAGGTCTTCACGCCTTTTCCCGGCGCGGTGATCGGCAACCCGCAAGGCAAGCGGGTGCTGGTCGAATTCACGGACTATAACTGCCCCTATTGCGCCAAGAGCCTGGAAGATGTGGAGCGGCTGGTCGCGGATGACCCCGATCTCAAGGTCGTGATCCGCGAATGGCCGATCTTTGAGGGCAGCAACATTGCCTCGCGGATGGCGCTGGCTGCCGCAATGCAGGGCAAGTATCGCGCTTTTCACGAAGCCATGTTCCGTATCGGCGATCCCGCCGAAGCCGCGCGCGCCGCCGGGCTCGACATGGCGCGGGCGCAAGCCGACGGGATGTCGCAGGCCGTCAACGATGAACTCGCGCGCAATGCCGAACTCGCCCGGACGATGGGCTTCAATGGCACCCCGGCATGGATTGCGGGCAAGCAGACGATTTCCGGTGCGGTCGGCTATGCGGCGCTGAAGCGCGCGCTTGAGGATAGCAGTGCAAGCTGAACGGTGGGGCAGCCGTGGTTGCGTTTCCCCGGCACGCAGGCACGCTGCGTGTTCTTGTCGCCATCATGGCGACGCCGCTGGCCGCTGCGACCCCGCCACCTCTCGAGGGTACCAACCTTGCCGCTGAACGCGCTGCCATCGCTCGCTTTCAGGATCATGATCAGCGCTTGCAGGATCTGGGCTGGCGGCTGGTGCGTGGCAATGCGGCATTCTGCCCGCAGGTGATCCCGTCGATCGGGCTGCAATTGCAGGACGCGGCAAGTTATGGCCGCCCCGACATCGCCCGTGCCGCGCTCGGGCTTACCGGCGATTTCGCGGTGCAGACCGTGGCTGCGGGCTCCCCGGCGCAGCAGGCAGGAAGCCTCACCCGCAACCGCGAGATCACCCGCTTGGAGCGGTTTGATCCCAATGGCTGGCCGGCGGGCGCGCAGTTGGACTGGCGACGGGTCACCCGCGCGCATGACCATATCACCGCGATGCTGACCGAGCATGGCGGTATCGCGATCGGCTTTGCCGATGGCGCTGCGGTGCGTGTTCAGCCTGCCCTCGTCTGCGCAACCCGCTTCGAACTGATGGGCGAAGGCACCGCCGCGGTGGCTGATGGCACGCGCGTGGTGATCGGGATCGAAGCGCCCGGCTTTGCCGATGATGATGCCATGATCGCGGCCATGCTCGCCCACGAGCTGGCGCATAATCTGCTGGGCCATGCCGCTTGGCTTGATCGCAAGGGCCGGGCCGCGCGCCAGATCAGGCGCACCGAGCGTGAGGCTGATCGCCTGATGCCATGGCTGCTCGCCAATGCGGGCTTTGCGCCCGAGGTGGCGGTGGGCTTCATGCAGGCATGGGGGCCGCGCCTTCCTGCACGGCGCCTGATCGCACCCACGCATGATAGCTGGACCAGGCGGGTGCGGGCGATTGCGGCGGAATTGCCGCTGATCGCTGCCGCCCGCGCGGTTGAAGGCCAGGCCGATTGGCGGCGTCATTTCCGCCGCGAGATCGTCCCCGACGATGGCGGGTGACCGCCGCTGATCTGCGACCAATGGTGGCATATGCGCGCCTTTCGCTGCCCACGGCGCGCGAAAGGCGGTGCAGGCCCTCGCAAAATCAGCTAGGCTCGTTCCCTATGGCAGTGCTTGCAATCCAGCCCGCGCCGTTCTTTGCGAGCAAGAACAGGGCGTT
The DNA here is from genome assembly GCF_034653295.1 of Erythrobacter epiphyticus. Classification (NCBI taxonomy): domain Bacteria; kingdom Pseudomonadati; phylum Pseudomonadota; class Alphaproteobacteria; order Sphingomonadales; family Erythrobacteraceae; genus Erythrobacter; species Erythrobacter epiphyticus. The sequence continues at coordinate 557,061 of NZ_JAYEEU010000007.1, forward strand.
CTGGAACCTTCAGCTGGCGGGCTGGGGGGGCGCTTTCGTGCTGCGCGGCGCTTCGCAGATCGTGAGCGGTCAGCCGCCGAGCGTGCTGGTGCTGATCCTGCTGACCACGATCACCGGCTTTTCGATCAGCTGCATTCTTTCGGTGGTCTATCGCCAATTGATCCACCGCCGCCCTCTGATCACCTGGGGCGTGACAACCTTGGCGCTGATGCTGGCGGTGATCTGCCACGCTTCGATCGATGCCTGGGTACAGGGTATCTATTACCCCAACACCGCCGAAATCACCTTTGCCCAGCGCTTTATCGCGCTGATCCTGTTCCCGCTTACGTTGCTCGGCGGGTGGAGCGCACTCTACTACGCGATCAATTTCTTCCTGACGGTTGAGGAACAGGCTGACCGGTTGGAGCGGCTCGAAGCCCAGACTACCGCGGCCCAGCTGGCGATGCTGCGCTATCAGCTCAACCCGCATTTCCTGTTCAACACGCTCAATTCGATTTCGACGCTGGTGCTGCTCAAGCAGACCGAACCCGCCAATGCCATGCTGACACGGCTTTCGGGGTTTCTGCGCCACACGCTGATCACCGAGCCGGGGAGCCTTGTCACCCTCGCGCAGGAGATCGAGACCTTGCAGCTCTATCTCGATATTGAACGGATGCGCTTTGAAGAGCGTTTGCGCACTCATTTCGAGATCGACGATGCCGCGCTGGGGGCCCAGCTGCCCTCGATGCTGTTGCAACCGCTGGTCGAGAACGCGATCAAATATGCCGTCACCCCGCAGGAAGAAGGCGCGCGCATTTCGGTGAGCGCGCGGGTGCTGGGCGAGCGTCTGCGCATCACCATCGAGGATACCGGGCCGGGGACGGAAGAGCCGCTCAGGCTTGATCAGCTCGATCCCGGCCGCCTGCGCGCCGTGAGCGAGCCGGGCCAGCCCGTGTCCACCGGGGTCGGGCTTGCCAATATCCGCAATCGCCTGATCCAGGCCTATGGCGATGCCCAGCTTTTCGAAACCCGCTCCGAGCCGGGCGGCGGGTTCACGGTTCTCATCGAAATTCCCTATGTCCGGGCCAAACCGCCCGAGGCCGCCGCACCCCCCGCATCAGCGGCCACCCCGTCCCAGGCTTCCGGCGCTGAGCCCGGGCGGGTCATCCCCCTCAATCCCCAGCGCTCCACGGGATCCTAAAGACCTATGACGATACGCACGATCCTCGTCGATGACGAGAAGCTCGCCATTCAGGGTTTGCAATTGCGTCTCCAGCCCTTCGAAGATGTCGAGATCATCGACACCTGCGCCAACGGGCGCGAGGCGATCCGCAAGATCAAGACGGAAAAGCCCGATCTGGTTTTCCTTGATATCCAGATGCCCGGTTTCGATGGCTTTTCGGTGGTCAAGGGCGTGATGGATATCGAACCGCCGCTATTCGTCTTTGTCACCGCCTATGAAGAACACGCGATCCGCGCCTTCGAGGCCAATGCCGTCAATTATCTGATGAAGCCGGTTGACGAACAGAAGCTTGCCGACACCATCGAGCGCGTGCGCCAGCGCCTCGCCGAGAAGAAATCCGCCGAGGATGCCGAACAATTGCGCGATGTGCTCGCCGAAGTGGCCCCGGATATCGCCGCCGATCTCGCCGAAACGGCGTCGACGGCGGTGGATACCGCTGACCGCTTTGAAAAGCTGATCAATGTGAAGGATCGCGGGCAGATCTTCCGGGTCGAGGTCGATACCATCGAACATATCGAGGCGGCGGGTGATTACATGATCATTTCGACCGGCGACAATTCGCTGGTGCTGCGCGAGACGATGAAGGATCTCGAACGCCGGCTTGATCCGCGCAAGTTCCAGCGCGTCCACCGTTCGACAATCGTGAACCTCGATCTGGTGCGGCAGGTGCGCCCGCATACCAATGGCGAATGCTTCCTGGTGCTGGAAAGCGGTGCCGAGGTAAAGGTGTCGCGCAGCTACCGCGACGTGGTCGCCCGCTTTGTGCATTGATGTGTGCGAGCCCGCCTCCGCGGGCTCGTCCTCGCTAGACGCGCAGCAAGCTGCGCCCGCTGCGGGCGGGCGGTCGCCCTTGCGGAGCCTGCGGCTCCGAGTGTGAACAAACACCGTTCGTGCTGAGCTTGTCGAAGCACTGTTTTTCCTTCTACCAAAGACAAGGACAGCCCTTCGACAGGCTCAGGGCGAACGGAGTTTATCTTTTGACCTTCACCCTCCCCGGCTTCGACCTCGCCCGGTTCGTTCGCGCAACCCTCGCCGAAGATCTTGGCGAGGGGCTGCCCGGCGGCGGGCGGGACGTTACATCCGAAAGCGTGATCCCCGCCGATGCGCGCTTTTCGGGCGTGATGGACAGCCGCGATGCGATTGTCGTCGCGGGACTGCCGCTCGCCGAGGCCTTCTTCCGCGAGCTTGATCCGGATTGCACCATCGAAAGCTTGGTGCATGATGGCGATCAGGTCGCGCCGGGCACCGATCTCATGCGGATCGAAGGCCGCGCCCGCGCGCTGCTGACGGCGGAGCGCAGCGCGCTCAACACGGTGCAGCATCTCTCGGGCATCGCCACCCTGACCCACGCCTATGTCACCGCGATGCGCGGGCCGGGCGGCAACCCTGCCTGCACGCTGCTCGATACCCGCAAGACCATCCCCGGCCTGCGCGCCCTGGAGAAATACGCAACGCGGCAGGGCGGGGCGCAGAACCACCGCATGGGACTGTGGGATGCGGCGATGATCAAGGATAATCACGTTGCTGTTGCCGGTTCTGTCGAGGAAGCGGTGCGGCGCGCGCGCGCGGCGGGTGTGGATCGCATCATCTGCGAAGTCGATGAACTCGCCCAGATCGAACCGGCGCTCGCCGCCGGGGCGCATCACCTGCTGCTCGACAATATGGCGCCGGACATGCTGGCCGAAGCCGTGCGGATGGTGGCGGGCCGAGTGCCGACTGAAGCGAGCGGCGGGGTGAACCTCCAGACCATCGCGGCCAAGGCTGCGAGCGGGGTTGATTACATTTCGGTCGGACGCCTGACGCAAAGCGCGCCTGCCGCGGATATCGGGCTAGACTTCAAGCCCCTATGATCCCGCTGTCGCAGCCTCGCCCCACCGCGATCAACATTTTTGCTGCTGCGTTCTTTACGGCGGCCTTGGTGCCGTTTCTCGACGGGATCAGCGATCTCGCGCTGACGGAAACCCGCTTGCAAGTGGAATATCCCTATTTTCCGTGGGACCGCGACCGCGTGATCATCTGGCTATCGAGCTGGCTCACGATTGCCCTGATCCCGCTGGCGATGGTGTGGCTGCTGGCGGCGCCCTTTGCGCGTTGGCTGGTGAGCGCGATGACGCTGCTAAAGGCTCCCGGCGCGCTGGCGAGCGCAGCGGTGCTGTTTGAAGGCAATGGCGAGGCAGAACGACTGATCAGCTTCGCCTTTGCGGTGCTCGGCGTCGTGATGCTGTTCCTGCCTGCGAGCCAGCAATGGTTTGCTCGGCCCAAGGAGATTGATCCTGCGGTGTTCGAATAGCCTGCTGGCTCTGGCCGCGCTGGCGCTGTCCGCCGCAGCCCATGCCCAGGCCTATCAATGCCGCGCGCCGCAGGTGGCCCGCGTCCCTGCGATCACCCCCGATGGCCCGCGCCGGGTCCTGCCTGTAAGCGGCTACACGCTGGCGCTGTCGTGGAGCCCGGAATTCTGCAAACCGCGCCAAGACGCGCGCGCCCATGCGTTCCAGTGTTCGGGCGCGCAGGGCAGCTTCGGGCTGGTGGTGCATGGGTTGTGGCCGGAAAGCGGGCAGGGCTGGCCGCAGTGGTGCCCATCCGAGGCAAAGCTCACCCCTGCCGATGTGCGCGGCGCGCTGTGCATCATGCCCTCGGACCGGCTGGTTGCCCGGCAATGGGCGAAGCACGGAGCCTGCATGACCAAGCGGCCTGCGACCTATCTCGGCGTCACCCGGATCTTGTGGCAATCGCTGCAAATTCCCGATTACGACCGGCTTAGCCGCGAGGAGGCGCTTACTGCCGGTGACATCCGCCGCGCCTTTGCCGCGGAAAACCCCGGCTGGCCGGTGAGCGCGATCGGGGTCAAGCTCAACGCGCGCGGTTGGCTCGAGGAAATCCGCCTGTGCTATTCGGCGCGGTTTCGCCCGATCCGCTGCCCCGCGGGGCGCTGGGGCGCGAAGGATGGCACGCCCGCGAAGATCTGGCGTGGGATGTAGCCACGCAGATCGCAGGACTTCGCACCGGAACTGGTGTAGATGGCACGGGTGAACAGGTCTTCAGCGGGGGTCCTATGAAGCGAGGGATCGGCGGATTTGCGGTTCTGATCGCGCTTGTTGTTGCGGCATTTTTCGTCAGTCCATGGCCGAGTGTTTGGATCATCCGCGCGGTCTTTGATCGCGGGGCTGCCGAGGCTTCGGCCAAGCTTGCGAACCTTGTTTCGGACTCCATCACGACCACGCGCCATCGCTATGATCCGGCTGATCCGCAGGCGATGCTTGATATTCACCGGCCTGCCAATCTGGTCGCCGGCGCGCCGGTGGTGGTGTGGATCCACGGCGGCGGATTTGTTTCGGGCCGGCGCGGGGACATCACGAATTACGCCAAGATCCTCGCCGGCAAGGGCTTTGCTGTCGTCAACATCGATTACACGATCGCGCCCGAGGCGACTTATCCCGGCCCGATCCGCCAGACCCTGCGCGCGTTGGCCTTCCTCGACCGCGAAGGTGCAAGTCTCGGACTGCCGAGCAAGCGCTTTGTGCTCGCAGGCGATAGCGCGGGCGCGCAGATCGCCGCGCAGACCGCGGCGGTCGTTAACCATCCCGCCTATGCGCGGGTGGTGGGTGTGACGCCCGAGCCGGGCGCCTACCGCATTGCCGGGGCGCTGCTGCATTGCGGGGTCTATGATATCGCCGATATGGGCCGGGACGGGGGGCTGCTGGGCTGGTTCGTCGGCGCGGCGGGCTGGGCCTATAGCGGCAAGCGCGACTGGCGCAATGACCGCCAGTTCCTCACCATGTCGCTCGCTCCGCACCTGACCAAAGCCTTTCCGCCTGCCTTTATCAGCGCGGGGAATGCCGATCCCCTCGGCCCGCAATCCGTGGCGCTCGCCCGCAATCTGGCCGCCGCCGGGGTGCCGGTCGAGACGCTGTTCTTCCCGCCCGATCATCAGCCAGCGCTGGGGCATGAATACCAGTTTGATCTGGCCACGGCAGCGGGGCGGCTGGCGCTGGAAAGATCGGTGGAATGGCTGCGTCAATTGGACGAAGCGCCCTGAGCGCGCGTGGTGTGCGGCAAGGCGCGCTCGCGTAGGGCGCAGCCTTGTGGCGGGATCAGCCGGTCAGGATTTCAAACCTTGGTTCATAGGTGATCGGGAAGTTCACCGACCGTGCAATGAAGCAATAGCGATGGACATCGTGATGGATCGCTTCGGCTCGGCCAAGGTCAGTGCCGTCCGCGACCACGATCATCGGCCGCAAGGTCGCGCGCAGGAATTGCCCCGAACCATCAGCGTGCACCTCACCCATGCCAAGCGGATCATCGGTGTAGCGGTGGACGACAATCCCGGCGTTGCTGGCGAGGTGGAGATACCACAGCATGTGGCAGCTCGAGAGCGATGCCAGCAGCAGGTCTTCCGGATTGGGCAGGGCCGGATCGCCGCCGAGGAGCGGATCATTCGAACAATGGATAACCGGCTTGCCGGGCGTCACCACATCCCACGTGCGATCATAGCCCCGATAGGTCCGCGTCCCCTCGCCGCGATTGCCGGTCCAGTCGATCCGGCAGGTGTATGCGTGTTCCCGTGCCATCCCGCCTCATCCTTCCCACGGCTGGCTTGCAATTTCCGATCCGATAGCACCATCCCCTTGAAAGGGAACTCGGTTGCTGCGCATGCGCGCCGTCGCTTTCGGCCATCCAGCTTCCTGCCTCATCTCCCGCTCACTCGACGGGATGCGCAAAATGGCGTATTTCTTCCTCCGGATCGCCTACCTAGGGGTGTCAGCCCACCATCTGGCAAGGGACGTGCGATGAAACAGGGGCTTGTCAATCTGTTGCCGCCCGCGACACTTGCGGCGGTGTTCGCTTTCTGGGCCTTTGCCCCGCAAGCCTGGGTCGAAGCGCCGTGGACGATCGTCGTGGTCGGCCTTGTCGTGATCGCTTTCGTGCAAGTGATGGAACTGGTGTTCGAACGGCACGAAGGCTGGCGCATCAATCGCCGCGAGCTGGCGACGGATATCTTCTATGTTGCCTTCGGCTACGGCGTGATCGGGTTTCTCAGCGATACCCTGATCAATTCGCCGCTGCGCGAACTCAAGCAGGAGCTTGGCATCGCCACGCCGTGGCTCGCCGATATGCCCTTCCTTGTGCAGGTGCTGGCGGTGATGCTGCTGTTCGAATTCGGCCAGTACTGGATGCACCGCGCGATGCACAATTGGCATCCGCTGTGGTTGACCCATGCGCCGCATCATCATGTCACCCAGCTCAACGCGATGAAGGGCTTTATCGGCAATCCGATCGAGCTGTTCCTGATCAGCCTCGGCGTGATTGCGCTGCTTGATGTTGATCTGAACGCGCTGTTCGCCGCAATCACCGGCGCGGGCGTGATCGCCACCTATGCCCATGCCAATGTCCGGGCTGATCCGCCGATCTGGTATGGCTTCCTCTTCACCACGATCCGCAATCACAGCCTGCACCACACCGCGCTCAGCTATGAAGACACCCGCTGCAATTATGGCAATTCGGTGATCCTGTGGGACCGCGTGTTCGGCACCTATCGCGAAGGGGAATCGGCGGTTGTCGGGCAGGACGAACGCAAGCGCCTCTCGATCCGGGAGCAGTGGCTGTTCCCGTTCCTGCCGTGGCTGGAAAAGCGCAAGCTGGCTGGTGGCTAGCCGCCCCTTAACCGGGGTGCGCGGCGATCCATTCTTCGACCACCGGCGCAACCTTGGTGCGCCAGCGACTGCCGTTGAAGATGCCGTAATGGCCCGCGGCTTCGGCCATGTAGTAGCGCTTCTTCGCTTCGGGCAGGTTCGGGGTCAGCTTGAGCGCGGCACGGGTCTGGCCGAGGCCTGAAATATCATCGCGCTCGCCTTCGATCGCGAGCAGCGCGGTATCGGTGATCTGCGTGATATCAACCAGCTCGCCCTTGTGGCGGAACTCACCCTTGGGGATCGAGTGCTTCTGGAACACCTCTTCCACCGTCTGGAGGTAGAATTCGGCGGTCATGTCGCAGACGCTGCGATATTCGTCGTAGAAATCCTTGGTCGCCTGCGCGCTGGCTTCGTCGCCGACGGTGAGATGCTTGAACATCTCGTAATGGCTCATCATGTGGCTCGACAGGTTCATGCTCATGAAGGCCGAAAGCTGCATGAAACCGGGATAGACCCGGCGGCCCGAACCCCGGTATTTGAGCGGCACGGTGGCGATCACGCTCTGGCGGAACCATGCGATCGGGCGCTGCATCGCCATGTTGTTGACGACCGTGGGACATTCGCGGGTGTCGATCGGCCCGCCCATCATGGTCAGGGTGAGCGGAGCGGCGGGTGACTTATGCAGATTGAGCAAGGCCGTTGCGGCAAAGGCCGGCACGCTCGGCTGGCACACCGCCATCATGTGGATGCGGTGGCCGCCATTGGCCTCAGTGATGAATTCGGCAAAGTCGATCAGGTAGTCGATGTAATCGTCAAGATCGAACTTGCCCGCCGATAGCGGCACATCACGGGCATCAGCCCAATCGGTGATGTAAACCTCGCAGGATTCGAGCATCCGCTCAACCGTTCCGCGCAGCAGCGTGGCATAATGCCCGCTCATCGGGGCGACGATCAGCAGCTTCGGGCGATCATGTGACACACCATCGACGCGAAAGCGAAGCAGATCGCCGAACGGACGCTTGAGCACCGTGGACTGCACCACCGGATGCGAGGCGCCGTCGATTTCGACATGGGTGATGCCGAATTCCGGCTTGCCATAATGCGCGGTGGCGTGGGCGAAGACATCGAGGGCGCTCGCCATCATCGGGCCCATGCCGAAGTAATCGAGCGATTTGGCAGGCCCGGCCAGCACATTGGCACCCATCGCAGCAAAGGCACTGGCGCTCGACATCCAGGTGCGCTGGAGTTCATAGGCGTGGTAGAGCATGTGCGGCCCCTTGCTGGCGTGACGAACACTTGCGCTTCTCGGTGGAGCGCTTGGCACCAGCAAATGGGCCTGTTTGGCCGATTGTGCAACGCACAATTTGCGCAGGCGCCGGCATGGCCTGTGGGGATTTGCGCTTTTTGCGCGTGAAATTCCGGCAGCCAGCGCCTAGATGACGCAGGATGAGCGGCGAAATCAGCGAAACCAGCGCGGTCAGCAGCAATGTGACGGCCCCCGAGATGGTCAAAACGGGAGAGCCCGCAGCGGCCACCCCGCGTTCGCGCTCGCTCGCGCCCTTGCGCATGGTGTTCGGCACCGCCGCGCAATATCCGCGCGAAATCGCCCTCGCCTTGCTCGCGCTGGTCATCACCGCGGCCGCAACCTTGGCGATCCCGTGGCGGTTCAAGGTGATCATCGATGAAGCGTTCGGCGGCACCGCGAGCACCGAGGCGATCGGTCACGCCTTCCAGTATCTGATGATGATCGTGGTCATCCTCGGGCTCGGCACGGCGATGCGGTTCTATTTCGTGAGCTGGCTTGGCGAACGGGTGGTGGCCGATATCCGTCTCAAGGTGCAGCGCAATCTGCTGCGCCTCTCGCCCGGCTTCTACGAGGAAAACAGCCCCAAGGAAATCTCCAGCCGGATGACCAGCGACACCGCGATCATCGAAACCGTGGTGGGGACGACGATTTCCGTCGCCCTGCGCAACACGCTGACCGGCATCGGCGGCACGCTGTTCCTGATCTACCTGGCCCCCGGCCTGACCATGGGGCTGCTGATCGGCATTCCGCTGGTGATCGCACCGATCGTGTTTTTCGGGCGCAAGATCCGCGCTGTCTCGCGCTCAAGCCAGGACCGGATTGCCGATGTCGGCGCCTATGTCACCGAAGTGCTGTCGGCGATGAAGATCGTGCAGAGCTTCGGACAGGAGCAGCGCGAGGGTGAACGCTTTGCCGCCGTGGTCGAGCGCACCTTCGAGACCGCACGCAAGCGCATCCTGCTGCGCGCGGTGATGACCTCGATTGTCATCCTGCTGGTGTTCGGCGGGGTGACAATGGTGATGTGGCGCGGCGCGCTGGCGGTGGCCGAAGGCGCTATCAGCGGCGGCACCATCGCGGCTTTCGTGATCACCGGCGGGTTGGTCGCCGGTGCCTTCGGCGCGCTGACCGAGGTCTATGGCGATCTCTTGCGCGGTGCGGGCGCGGCCAGCCGCCTTGCCGAACTGCTCGAAGCCCAGCCTGCCATCGCCCCTCCGGCGCGGCCCGAGGCCTTGCCCAGCCCGCCGCGCGGCAGCCTGTCGTTTCGCAATGTCACCTTCCGCTATCCGGCGCGGCCCGATACCCCGGCGCTCAGGGATTTCACGCTCGAGATCGAACCGGGCGAGACGATTGCGATTGTCGGGCCTTCGGGTGCGGGCAAGTCGACGATTTTCCAACTGGTCGAGCGATTCTATGATCCGCAGATCGGCACGATCCGGCTTGATGGCGTGCCGCTCACCATGGCTGATCCCGCCGATGTGCGCGCGCGGATCGCGCTGGTGCCGCAGGATGGCGTGCTGTTCAGCGCCAATGCGCGCGACAATTTGCGCTACGGCAATTGGAACGCCTCCGATGAGGACATCTGGCAGGCCGCGCGCGCGGCCAATGCCGAAAGCTTCCTCAAGCGCCTCCCCAATGGCCTCGACACCTATCTTGGCGAAGGCGGAACCCAGCTTTCGGGCGGCCAGCAGCAGCGCGTCGCGATTGCCCGCGCCTTGCTGCGCGATGCACCGATCCTGTTGCTCGACGAGGCGACCAGCGCGCTTGATGCCGAAAGCGAGCAATTGGTTCAGCAAGCGCTCGAAGGGCTGATGGCGGGACGCACCACCTTGGTGATCGCGCACCGGCTGGCCACGATCCGCGCGGCGGATCGCATCATCGTGATGGATGAAGGCCGGATTGTCGAGCAGGGCACGCATGATAGCCTGTCCAAGGCCGGCGGGCTTTATGCGCGGCTTGCCCGGTTGCAGTTTGCGGCCGAGGCGGCAGCCTGATCGCGGGCGCGATTTTTCGACCAAGCGCGGACCTGACCTGACAAGCTGCGGTGATCCGCCGACAGGCTGGTGTATGCCGCTGCATCTTCATTTGATTGAAGCCAAGACTCGGGGAGATTTTGCCATGATCCGCACGACCGCATTTTTCGGGGTGAGCCTAGCCGCTTTGGCACTGGCCACGCCTGCTTTCGCACAAGACACCGCACATGAGGATCACGATCACGCCGGGGTGCACACCCTCCTTGCCGAAGCGGAAGCCGCAACGCCGGCCGCGGTGCCAGTGCCGACCATGAGCTTTGGCAGCTGGGGTGTTGATCCCAAGCTGCTGTCCACCACCGTTCATCCGGGCGATGATTTCTTCGCTTACGTCAACAAGCCGTGGCTGGATGCCAATCCGCTCCCGGCCGAATTCAGCCGTTTTGGCGCTTTCACGCTGCTGAGCGAAAAGAGCACGGCAGACGTCAAGGCGCTGCTCGATGAGCTCGTTGCCAAGCCTGCCACCACGCTGAGCTATGACGAGCGCCGGATTGTCGAGGCCTACAAGGCGTTCCTCGATACCGACGCCATCGAGAAGGCGGGCATGGCGCCAGCAATGCCCTATCTCGATCGCATTCGCAGCGCGACCACGCTTGAGGCGATGGTTGAGCTGTGGGCCGAACCCGGTTTCGCCAGCCCGATCGGCGGCGGGGTCAATGTCGATGCCAAGCAGCCCGATCGCCACATTGCCTATCTCAGCTTTGGCGGCATGGGTCTGCCCGATCGCGATTACTATCTCGATGAAAGCGACAAGGGCCGCGCCATCCAGTCGCAATACAAGGCCTATATTGCCTTCCTGCTGGGGGAGGCAGGCTATGCCGATGCCACCGCGGCGGCTGATGCGGTCTATGCGCTCGAAGATCGCATCGCCCGCACCATCGCGTGGGATCGCACCGTGCAGCGCAACCGCGATCTGACCTACAACCTCCTCACGGCCGATGATATCGCCGCCCTGCCGGGCAGCGCGCCGCTGGTGGCGATGCTGGCCAAGACCGGTCTCGACAAGAGCCCGGGCTTCGTTGTCAGCACCATGCCGCCGTCGGATGAGCGCGCCGCCGAGCTTGGCCTTGATGCCGCCACCCGCGCCAAGATCGGCAGCGGCCTGCCCGGCATGCTCAAGCTGCTTCAGGACGTGCCGGTCGCCACCTTGCAGGCGTGGATGACCAAGCAGTTCCTCAACGGCAATGCCGCGGTCCTGCCCGCGCGCTTCGACGAGGCCAATTTCGCGTTCTATGGCAAGGTGCTGAGCGGCGCGCCCGAACAGCGTCCGCGCTGGAAGCGTGCGGTGGCCGCGACCGAAGGCATGCTGGGCGAGCGGCTCGGCGCGCTTTATGTCGCGCGCTACTTCCCGCCGGAAAGCAAGCAGGCGATGGATGAACTGGTCGCCAACCTGCGCCTCGCGCTCGCCGAATCGATCAACGAGATCGACTGGATGGGCGAGGCGACCAAGGCCGAAGCCCGCGCCAAGCTCGCCAGCTTTGATCCCAAGATCGGGTATCGCGACAATCTCGAAACCTATGAAGGCCTCGAAATTGCGCCGGGCGATCCGATTGCCAACCGTATGGCTGCGGCCAAGTGGGGCATGGCCGACAACATCGCCAAGCTCGGCAAGCCGATCGATCGCACCGAATGGTTCATGCTGCCCCAGACGGTGAATGCCTATTACAACCCGACCAAGAACGAGATCGTCTTCCCGGCGGGCATCCTGCAACAGCCGTTCTTCGGCCTGACAGCGGATATCGCGGTGAACTACGGCGGGATCGGCGGCGTCATTGGCCACGAAATCGGCCATGGCTTTGACGATCAGGGCTCCAAGTCCGATGCCAAGGGCATGCTGCGCAACTGGTGGACCGATGAAGACCGCAAGGCCTTTGATGCGCGCGGCGATGCGCTGGTGGCGCAATACAATGCCTTCTGCCCGCTTGATGACGGCAAGACCTGCGTGAATGGCCGCCTGACGCTGGGCGAGAATATCGGCGATGTCGGCGGGCTGAGCCTTGCTTACCGCGCCTACAAGATCGCGACCAAGGGCAAGGACGTGCCGGTGATCGACGGGCTGACCGGCGATCAGCGCTTCTTCCTCGCCTGGGCACAGGTGTGGCGTTCGACCCAGCGCGAGGCGAATTATCGCACGCGGCTGCGCACCGATAACCACAGCCCCGAGGAATATCGCGTCAACGGCGTCGTGCGCAATCTCGACGCCTGGTACGAAGCCTTCGGCATCACCCCCGGTCACGCGCTCTATATCCCGCCGGAAAAGCGCGTGCGCATCTGGTAAGCCCTTGCAAGGCCCGCCCGATCAACCGGGCGGGCCTTTTGGGTTTGACAGGGCGGTGTGGCTCGTTGAAGCGGTAGGCCCATGGGTGAAATCATCACAGCGATCCTGCTCGGCATCCTCGAAGGGCTGACCGAATTCCTCCCTGTCTCCTCGACCGGGCACCTGATCCTTGCGACCGAGCTGTTCGGGTATGACGCCGCGCAATGGGCGCAGTTTAATGTCGTGATCCAGCTTGGCGCGATCCTCGCAGTGGTCGTGACTTACTTCCGTTACCTGTGGGGCATGGCGATGGGCCTGCTGCGCTGGGAGCCGGTGGCGGTGCGGTTTGTGCGCAACCTCCTGATCGCTTTCATGCCCGCGGCCGTGATCGGCCTGCTGGTGAAGGATCAGATCGATACCATGCTCGAAACCCCGCTCGTGGTGGGCTGGGCGCTGGTGATCGGCGGCATCGCAATGCTCGGGCTTGAACGGACGGTAAAGCCCGGCGCGGATACGGGTGTCGCCGATGTGCCGCTCGCCAAGGTGGTCGGGATCGGGTTCGTCCAATGCCTCGCCATGATCCCCGGCACAAGCCGTTCGGGTGCGACGATCCTCGGTGCGCTGGCGATGGGCGTCGGCCGCAAGACCGCCGCGGAATTCAGCTTCTTCCTCGCGATTCCGACCATGCTGGGCGCGGCGACCGTCAAGATCCTTTCCGAGCCGGAAAAGCTGCTCGCCGGTGGCGGGCTGATCGGCTGGAGCGAGATCGCCATTGGCCTTGCCGCCGCGTTCCTGACCGCGCTGGTCGTGATCCGCGCCTTTGTCACCTATGTCAGCCGCTTCGGTTTTGCTCCCTTTGCATGGTATCGGATTGTCATCGGCAGCGCGGCGATTGCCTGGCTGCTGCTGCGCTAGGGCATCTGGCGCGGAACCAGCGGCGGGCTCGCGGGTTCTCGCACCAGCGCAAGGCAAGTGGTTTAAAGGGAATTGAGCGACAGATGGCGGTTCTGGTGTTGATCGTGCTGGGAGTGACTTTGGGCTGGCTGGCCTCGATCCTCGCGCGCACCGAAGCGCCGGGGCAGATTTTCCGTCAGATCGGCGCGGGCGTGGTGGTCTCGCTGGTGGCAGGCGTGTTGCTCAATGACGGGACGATGCTGGGTAGCCTGTCGTTCCTCGCACTCGGCGCCGCATTGGCCGCAACCTGCGTGACGCTGGTGCTCTATCACGCGATCTTCACGCGCCGCCGCATCAAGGCCGAAGCCTGATTCTTTCCTAGACCGGCACTGCCCCGCTGCCGCGCCCGCCGCGCAGGTGATATTCCTGCGTCCCCCGGTGCAGCACATTATCGACATCGATCACCGCCGAGTTGGCATAGGTGAACCCGGCGGGCAGGCTGCGGTATAGCCGGTCGAAATCGCGCTCCACCGTCTGGCGGTAGAGGTCGGCAAAGCTCTCGATCACGAAATAGGTCGGTTGCAGATCGCTGATGACGTAGTCGGTGCGCATCACCCGATCGACATTGAGCATGATGCGGTTGGGGCTTTCGGCCTCGACCGCGAACTTCGCCTCGGTCGGCCCCGAGAGGATGCCCGCGCCATAGGCCCGGACCTCGCCCGCTTCCTCGATCAGCCCGAACTCGACCGTGTACCAGTAAAGCGCGCCCAGCGCCTTCAGCCGGTTGTAGCGCATCGCCTTCCACCCGGCGCGGCCATATTCCTGCATGTAATCGGCATAGGTGGGATCGGTCAGCATCGGCACATGGCCGAAGACATCGTGGAAGACGTCCGGCTCCTCGATATAGTCGAAGGTCTCCCGCGTGCGGATGAAGTTCCCCGCCGGGAAGCGCCGGTTGGCAAGGTGCCAGAAGAACACGTGATCGGGGATCAGCATCGGCACCGGCACCACGCTCCACCCGGTGAGCGCGCCCAGTTCTTCCGACAGCACGCCGAAGTCGGGCACACCGCCCCGCCCGAGATCGAGCTTCTCCAGCCCCGCCAGAAAGGCCGAACACGCCCGTCCCGGCAGCACCTCCATCTGGCGGGCGAAGAGATCGTCCCAGACGGCGTGATCCTCAGCGGTGTAGGCGGTCTGCGCGGGCTCCAGCCAGTCCTCGCCCACGTGCGCGGGGCGCGCCAGCGGGGCAGTGAAGACATCCGCTGCCATCTCTGGCAGGGTGGCGAAATCGGGGGTGGGGTCTGCAAGCGTGGCCATATGGTTGCAGATGATACTACCGTCGCCCGCGCATGACAAACGGGGAAGGATGCTCATGGGCATGAAGCGCAAGGAATATGAAGAAGCGCTCGAACCGCTGACGCTTGAACTGGTCAGCATGGCGCGCTGGGTCAAGGCTACGGCTGCGCGGGTGGTGGTGCTGTTCGAAGGCCGCGACACCGCGGGCAAGGGCGGTGCGATCAGCGCAGTGCGCCAGGAACTCAACCCGCGCCAGTGCCGCACGGTGGCGCTGAGCAAGCCGACCGAGGCGGAGATGGGTCAGTGGTATTTCCAGCGCTATGTCGCCCACCTGCCGACCGCCGGCGAGATCGTGCTGTTCGACCGCTCATGGTACAACCGCGCGGGCGTCGAGAAGGTCATGGGTTACGCCGATGCGGCGCAGGTCGAGGCCTTCCTGAAGGCGGTGCCGCTGTTCGAAAAGCTGCTGGTGGATGACGGCATCCTGCTGTTCAAATACTGGCTCGCCGCCGATCAGGACAAGCAGGAAGAACGCTTGCGCGAGCGGCTGGAGGACCCCCTGAAGCGCTGGAAACTCTCTCCCATCGATCTCGCCGCGCGCGCGAAATATGACGATTACACCAAGGCGCGGGAAGCCATGCTGAAGGCGACCCACACCGATCACGCGCCGTGGACGCTGGTCGATTTCAACGATCAGCGGCGCGGGCGGCTGACGCTGGTGCGCGACCTGCTCTCGCGCATTCCCGATACGCACGAGGAGCCCGAGGCGATCGACTTCCCCGAGCTGGGCCGAGAGCCCGCCAAGGAGAAGTACAAGGTGCTCAAGCCGATCCCCAACTGGGAGGGCTAGTCCCCCCTCCCTTGAGGGAGGGGGTCAGGGGGTGGGTGTACCACGCCCGATCAGAGGCCGAACCCCCACCCCCAGCCCCTTCCCACGGGGAGGGGAGTTAAAGGCCCGCACTCGCTGCCGTCACCTGTCGCCCGTCTGCGGCGAAGGCGGCAAGTTCATAGCCATCGGTGCTTTTCTTCATCACCAGATGCAGCGGCTCGCCCGCGATGGCGGGGGAGAGGCCGCGAAACTGGAACGTCCGCAGGCGGTTCTCGCCAAGCTCGCGCGCCGCAAGTTGCAGCAGCAGGCTCGCGGTCAGCGGGCCATGCACGACCAGCCCACGGTAGCGCTCGACCTCTTCGGCATAGGGCGCATCGTAGTGGATGCGGTGGGTGTTGAAGGTCAGCGCCGAATAGCGGAACAGCAGCCGCGGATCGGGGGTGAGGGTGCGGTGCGCGTCCCATCCGGCGGGGTCGAACACACCCCCGCCCGGCGGTGGGGGCGAGAGCGGCGCATCGGGCGCGGCGGGTTCGCGGTAAACCAGCGTCTGCGTCTCGATCACCGCGATGGTGCCGTTCGCCTTCGTGGTGTGTTCAACATCAACAAAGGCGAGCGGGCCGGTGGAGCCTTCCTTCTCGCTGATCGAAGCAACGCGGCTGACGCGCTCGATCACCGCTCCGATGGCAATGGGGGCGTGAAAGGCGATCTTGGAGGACGCCCACATCCGGCGCGGCATGGGAAAGGGCGGCAGAAAGCTGTCGGGCGAATCGTCGCGCGCCGGGTGGCCGTCTTCGCCGAGCGCGGCGGTCGGGGCTTCGGGGGTGCAGAGCGCGAAGTGGATGCCCTGCGGCATGATCGCGGGACGCGGGCGCGGCCGATCGAAGGTGGCGAGCCAGCGCGCGGCCAGCGCATCGCCCAGCCGGTCCTTGGCGCGTTGCTCGCGCCCGATCCAAGCGTCGAAACTCATGCGGCGCGCTCGAACACCGCGGCGATGCCCTGACCGCCGCCGATGCACATGGTCTCGAGCCCGTAGCGCACCCCGCGCCGGTGCATCTCGTGCGCCATGTCAGCAAGGATGCGCCCGCCGGTCGCGCCGATGGGATGGCCGAGGCTGATGCCCGAGCCGTTGACGTTGAGGATATCGCGGCGCGAATCGTCCGCGCTCCAGCCCCAGCCCTTGAGCACGGCGAGCACCTGCGGGGCGAAGGCCTCGTTGAGTTCGACGAGGCCGATATCCTCCCACGAATAGCCGCGCCGTTCGAACAGGCGTTCCACCGCAGGCACCGGGCCAATGCCCATGCGCGAGGGGTCGCAGCCTGCCGCCGCCCAGCCGCCGAACCACAGCATCGGGGTAAGGCCCAGTTCCTCGAGCTTGTCTTCCGCGACCACAAGGCATGCGGCGGCGGCGTCGTTCTGCTGGCTGGCATTGCCCGCGGTGACGATGGCTTGCGGGTCACGCTTCACGTCGATGGCGCCCAGCTTGCCGAGCGTCTCCATGCTGGCATCGGTGCGGTAGCCCTCGTCATGATCGAAGATCACCGGGTCGCCCTTGCGGCTCGGGATGGTGACCGGGACGAGCTGCTCGGCAAACTTGCCTTCCGCCCATGCCCGCGCCGCATTCTGGTGCGAGCGGACCGCGAAGGCGTCGGCCTCTTCGCGGGTGATGCCGTAATCCTTGGCGAGGTTTTCGGCGGTCTCGATCATGCCGGTGATGACGCCGAAGCGCTCGACCGGCTGGCTCATCACCCGGCCGCGGCTGAGGCGGTCATGCAGCACCATGTCGCCCATCCGCACGCCTCCGCGCGCGGCGAGGGTGTAGTGCTCGACATTCGACATGGATTCGACCCCGCCCGCGACCACGACATCGGCCATCCCGGTCTCGACCATCATCGCCGCCGTCGCCACTGCCTGCACGCCCGAGCCGCAGCGGCGGTCGAGCTGGAATCCGGGGACTTCGATGGGAAGGCCCGCCGCGAGCCAGCTCCAGTGGCCAATCGCCGGGGCCTCACCATTGCCGTAGCCCTGGCTGAACACGACATCATCGACCCGCGCCGGATCGATGCCGGATCGCTCCATCAGCGCCTTGAGGATCACCGCGCCCAATTGGCCCGCGTTCAGGCTGGAAAGTCCCCCGAGAAACTTGCCAACCGGGGTGCGCAGGGGCGAAACGATAGCGGCTCTACGTGCCATAAAATCTCCGTTCGTGCTGAGCTTGTCGAAGCACTGTTTTTCTTCTGTCCCGACGCCCCAAAGAAGGACGGCCCTTCGACAAGCTCAGGGCGAACGGGTGGTGTGTTGGTCGCTCAAAGCCACCGTCCCCGCATTGACCAGCTTGCCGATCGCGCCCGAGGAGAGGCCGAGCTTCTCGGCCAGCACTTCCTCGGAATGCTGCCCGAGATAGGGCGCGGGCGCGGGATCGCCTGCTTCACGGCCCGGCAGGTTGGCGAAGCTGCGGGTGGCGGGGTAGGCGAAGCCCGAGGGGTTGGCGGGCGAGGGGCCGAACAGCGGGTTGCCCGCGACCAGCAACGGATCATTCGCCGCTTCATAGGCGGTGCGGTAGCGTTCGAAAGTGCAACCCTCAGCCGCCATGCGCTGCGCCAGCGCGGCATAATCCATGCCGTCCGCCGCCTGCTGGAACAGATCGAACAGCGCGGCGCGGTGCTGGAAGCGCGGGGTGTCGCCATCGGCGAAGCGGACGCCGTGCTGCGCTTCGAGGGCGGCGATGCCTGCCTCGACCCCGAAGGCCTTTACCAGCCCGCTCCACTGCTTGGGCGTCAGCGCGGCGACCATGAAGCGCACCCCGTCCCGGCTGCGGAAATCCCGCCCGAACGCGCCCCAGATCGCATTGCCCAATCGCTCGCGGTCGCCGCCGCGATAGAGCACTTCGGCGAGCAATCCGGCATTCGCCATCGTCCCGATCGCGACGTCGCCGAGCGGCAGGCGCACCTCGCTGCCCTCGCCCGTCCGGTCGCGGTGGCGCAGGGCTGCGAGCATGGCGAAGGCGCCATAGGCCCCCGTGATGAAGTCCCATGCGGGGAGCACCTGATTGACCGGCGGCGCGGTTGCCGGGTCCCACTCCTCCGGCCCGCACATCAGCGGGTAGCCGGCGGCCGCGTTGACAGTGAAGTCCATCGCCTGCCGCCCGTCGTGCCAGCCCATGACGCGCAGGGAGATCATGTCCGCGCGCTTCGCCTGCATGGCGGCGTGGCTGAGGAAGGACTGCTCGGGCAGGTTGGTGATGCACTGGCCGACTTTGGCCGCCAGCTCCACCAGCAGTTCGCGACCCTCGCCCGATTGCAGATCGAGCGCGACCGACTTCTTGGCGCGGTTCAGGTTCTCCCAGCTCAGCGAGCGCCCCTCGCGGGTGAGCATATAGCGGTTGTAATCGAGCCCGCCGGCCTTGTGATCAACGCGGATCACCTCCGCACCCAGCTGCGCGCAGTAGAGCCCTGCGGTGGGCGAGGCGACGAAGCTGGAAACCTCTACAATCGAAAGGTCATTGAGAAGATTATACATTCTCTCTCCACTCGCGCAGCATGTGCTTGGCGATCTGGAGTTGCAGGATCTGCGTCGTGCCCTCGTAGATGCGGTAGATGCGCGCATCGCGGAAGAAGCGCTCGGCGTCGTATTCGGCAAGGTAGCCCGCGCCGCCATAGATCTGCACCACGCGGTCAACCACGCGGCCGCACATCTCGGAGGCGAAGACCTTGAAGGCGGCGGCCTTGACGAGAATGTTCTCGCCCCGGTCGGCGCGGGCGGTCACGTCCTTCATCATGGCTTCGGCGGCGTAGATCTCGATCTCGCTGTCGGCGAGCATCTGCTGTATCAGCTGGAAATTGGCGATCGGCTCGCCGAAGGCCTTGCGCTCGTTGGCGTAGCGGAGCGCGCTGTCCAAAGCGCGGCGGGCATAGCCGGTCGCCGCCGCGCCGACGCTGATGCGGCCATTGTCGAGGCTCTTCATCGCGAAGACGAAGCCCTTGCCGGTCTCCCCGCCGAGGAGGGCGTCACCCGGCACGCGCACATCATCGAGCATGATGTCGCAGATGTGTGAGCCCGACTGCCCCATCTTCTTGTCGGGCGAGCCGCGCGAGATGCCGGGGCTGTCCATCGGCACCAGAAAGGCGGATACATGCGCGTTCTTGGGCAGCGCTTCCTTGTTGGTGCGCGCCATGATCAGCGCCACATCGGCATAGGGCGCGTTGGTGATATAGCGCTTGGTGCCGTTCAAGATCCAGCCATTGCCGTCCGGATCGGGGACGGCGGTGGTCGCCATCGCCGCGCTATCACTGCCCGAACCGGGTTCGGTGAGGCCGAAGCAGGCGATCTTGCCTGCGGCGATCTGCGGATACCACTCGGCCTTCTGAGTTTCCGTGGCACCGTTCTTGAGCGCGCTCGCGAACATCCCGACATTGATCGAGAAGATTGAGCGGTAGGCGGGCGCGGCGTAGGCCATGATGTTCACGACGCGGGCATATTGCGTCATGTTGAGCCCCGCGCCGCCGTATTCCTCGGGCACCGAGAGACCGAACAAGCCCATCTCCCGCATCTCATTGAGGATGTCATCCGGCACGCGGTCCTCGGCGATCACCTGCGGTTCGGCCGGGATTAGGCGCTCGCGGACATAGCGCGCGAGCTGCTCGGCGAATTGTTCGAAGGTGTCCTCGTCCATACCCGGATTATGCGCGGGGGTGAGGTTGGTGGGGGCATTCATGGTGAGCAATCATCCTTGGGCAGGAAGGCAGGCTGGCCTGCTCGCGCCTAATCGGGCTGAGCGGCCTCGTCGCCTGTCATTTCGGCGGGCACTGGCGATGGCGCTTGGGGCGGCGTGTCCGATGGCGCATCCGAGGGAAGGGCTTCGGGCGGCAGGCGGCGCTCGTCCAGCATCGCTGCCGCGTCCTCCAGCGCCTTGGCCTCGCCCGCGCTGACCTTGCCTGCCGGTTCCGGCGTGGCCGCATGGCATGCGACCAAGGCCAGCACCGGCAGCGCGGCAAGGGCCAGCGTGCGGGCGAGAGCCAGCACGGTGCGGCTTATTCGGCCGGGACGGCTTCCGCGGCCGACGCGGCCGCTGCCGCTTCTGCCGCGACATTGGCCGCCGCTTCAGCGGCCTGCTCGGTCGTCTGGGTGGTGGTTTCAGCCGGTTCGGCGGCATTGGCCGTCGGATCGGCAACCGGCTCTTCCGTTACCGGTTCGAGCGCTTCATCGGCCGGCATTTCGACGGTGTCGGCGCGCGCTTCGGTCGAAGCGTCATCCGCACTGCCGCAAGCAGCAAGCAACAGCGCCGAACCGGCAGCGGCAGCAAAAGTGGCAAGTTTCTTCATGGTAGGCTCTCCTCATGTGGTGGGAGGCAGCCTGTCCGGCTCCCCCGTCTGGCAAGCGGTTTAGCCATGCGCAGGGGGCAAGGCCAAGAGAGAATTGCACCGCCGGGCGCATCATCGCGAGCGGAGCGCCGATTAGCGCAGCAAATGCCCCGATTTGTCGCGCTTGGTCGCGAGATAGCGCGCATTATGCGGGTTTTCGGGCAGTTGGTGGGGCACCCGCTCGGCCACGTTCACGCCCGCGGCCTCAAGCGCGGTGACCTTGGCCGGATTGTTGGTGAGCAAGCGAATGGTTTTCGCCCCCAACAGTTCCAGCATCCGGGCGGCCACCGGGAAATCGCGCGCTTCATCGGGCAGGCCAAGGCGCTGGTTCGCCTCGACCGTATCGAACCCTTGATCCTGCAAGCGATAGGCGCGCAGCTTGTTGATCAGCCCGATGCCGCGCCCCTCTTGCCGCATATAAAGCAGCACGCCCCAGCCGCCCTGATCGCGCGCCTCATGCGCCATCGCATGGAGCGCGGCATCCAGCTGCGGGCCGCAATCGCATTTGAGGCTGCCGAGAATGTCGCCGGTCAGGCATTCCGAATGCAATCGCACCAGCGGCAGGCGATCCCCGGACTGCTGGCCGATGATCAGCGCGACATGTTCGCGCAGGTCTGCCGCAGAACGGAAGGCAACGATCTCGGCCTCCTCGCTTGCGGAAACCGGCAGCCGCGCGCGGGTGACGATCTGCAAGGCGCCGCTGGCCGCATAGGCCGCAAGGTCGCCCGCAGCGAGCGGCTGGGCTTCACCCGCGGCTTCGGGATTGACGAGAAAGGCGGGCAGGATCCCTGCAATCCGCGCCAGTTCCAGCGCGGCTGTCGCGGTTTCTGACCATGCCAGTTCTTCGGCCCGGAACGGGCCTTTGAACGGATTGGCAAGATCAAGCGCGGGATCGGCAATCGGCAGGGCTTCGGCAAGCGTGAAAGCCGCGCCGCCCGCAATCAGCACCGGCGCATGCGGGACCGCCGCGGCGCGCTGGTTCGCCAACTTGAGTGTGGCCGCCCGCGCAGCCGAAATCAGCATCTGCGGCGCGCTGGCCTCGTGCGCGATAGCGGTTTCGACGGGTAGCAGGACGGGCCCATCAGCAAAAGCCAGCGGCCAGCCGTGGCGCAGCGCGTCGACCGCTTGCGCCGCCCGGCGAGCGGGAGACGGCGCAGTGGTCACAGATCGAACTCCGTGATCAGCGGCACGTGATCGGACGGCTGCTGCCAGGCGCGGGCGTCTTCGAGCACGCGGTGCGCGCGGGCTTGCGCCGCGACAGCCGGGCTCGCCCACATGTGATCGAGGCGGCGGCCCTTGTCGTTTTCCTGCCAGCCGGGATTGCGATAGCTCCACCACGAATAATAGCGCGCAGGATGCGGCACGAACTGGCGCCCGAGATCAGCCCAGCCGTGGGCGGCTTGCAGGCGGCCAAGCGCCTCAACCTCGATCGGCGTATGGCTGACCACTTTGAGCAATTGCTTGTGGCTCCACACATCGCTTTCGAGGAGGGCAATGTTGAAATCGCCGACCAGCAGCGTCGGACGATCAAGCGCTTCCGACCATTGGGTCATGCGTTCGAGAAAATCGAGCTTCTGTCCGAATTTCGGGTTGAGCGCGCGATCGGGGACATCGCCCCCTGCGGGCACATAGACATTATCAATGGCCAGATCGCGCCCTTCGACTTCGACCGATATGTGGCGCGCTTCGCCATTCGCCTGCCAGTCGCGGCGCGCCACTTCGCGGATCGGCACGCGGCTGACCGTGGCCACGCCATGATAGCCCTTCTGTCCGCTCACGGCCTGGTAGGTATAGCCCAACGCGGCCAGCGCCTCGCCCGGAAACAGGTGCGTCTCGCACTTGATCTCTTGCAGACACAGCACATCGGGGGCGTGTTCGGTGAGGAATTGTGCGACCAGCGGGAGGCGCAGGCGCACCGAATTGATGTTCCATGTGGCAACAGTGAGCATGGGCGCCGACTTAGGGATGCTTGCGCAAAAACGCCACCTTTCACTTTATTGTCGCACGGGGAAGGGATAGCGCATCTGCAAAGATCTGGAGATGTGATGATGATCCGCACCCGTCCGCTTGCCCTGATGCTGGCCGCCAGCCTGTTCCCGTTGGCTGCCTGCACCACCACCGATGGGGGCGCCCCGGTCGCGCGCGCCAGCGCTGCGGTTCCTGCACCGGCGAAGGCGAGGAATGTGATCCTGTTCATCGGCGATGGCATGGGCATTTCGACCATTACCGCCGCACGCATCTATGATGGGCAGAAGCGCGGAGAAAGCGGCGAGGAAAACCGGCTCAGCTTCGAGAAGTTCGGCAACCTCGCGTTGGTGAAGACCTACAACACCAATGCGCAGGTGCCCGACAGCGCGGGCACGGCGACTGCGATCCATTCGGGCAGCAAGACCCGCATCGGTGTGATCGGGATCGGGCCGGATGCGGAAAAAGGCGTGTGCGCGGATGCGCTCGCTCATCCGCTCCCCTTGCTTGGCGAGGAAGTGAAGCAGCGCGGTGCGGCGCTCGGCATTGTGACCACCACGCGCCTGACCCATGCCACCCCCGCGTCCGTTTATGCGCGCAGCGCCGATCGCGATTGGGAGGCTGATAACCAGATCCCTGCCGATCAGGAGGGCCAGGGCTGCAAGGATATTGCGCAGCAACTCGCCGAGGCGGATTTCGATCTCGCGCTGGGCGGGGGCACATCGGTGATGTTCGGGCGCGACAACGGCGGGCGGCGCGGTGCGGCGGCTGCCGATCTGCCGGGCGATTGGGCAAAGCGCACCGGCGGCACGGTGGTGCGCACCCGTGCCGATCTTGCCGCAGCGCCCAAGGATCGTCCGGTGCTCGGCATCTTTGCGCCTTCGCACCTGACCTACATGGCTGATCGCAAGCCGGATTCGTCCGAACCGACCCTGACCGAGATGACAGCTGCAGCAATCGCCCGCCTCAAGGCGCATCCGGGCGGCTATTACCTGATGGTTGAAGGCGGACGGATCGACCATGCGCACCATGATGGGCGCGCGGGCTATGCGCTGGAAGAAGCAGTCGAGATGGCGCGCGCGGTGCAATATGCCGTCGATAACACCGATCCGGCCGAGACGCTGATCATGGTGACGGCGGATCACAGCCACGTTTTCACCATGGCAGGCTATCCCAAGCGCGGGAATGATATCCTCGGGCTGGTGGTGCCGCCCAAGGGCAATGGCGAGGACGGTGGTGATGGCAGCTCGCCGCTGCTGGCGGCCGATGGCAAGCCCTATACGACGCTGGGCTATGCCAACGGGCCGGGCGCGGTGGGCCAGCTCAATGGGCGCCCCGAGCCGCAGACCGGCCTTGCGGCACGCCAGCAAGCGCTGGTGCCGCTTGCCAGCGAAACTCATGGCGGGGAGGATGTCGCCCTGTTCGCCACCGGGCCGGGGGCAGAGCAGGTGCGCGGCGTGATCGAGCAGAACGTGATCTACCAGATCATCCGCAAGGCATTGGGCTGGGATGATTAGGCCCACTGCGCCGCGATAAAGCGCCGATCCGGTCGCGCAGCGACCGCAAGCGCGACTGCGCGCCCGAGCTTATGCGAGGAAAGCCAAGCGGGCCGGATGGCCCGCCCCCGGCGCATGAGGGCAAAACAAACCAACGCAGACAAAAAACCCTCGACCCGGGGGCGATGGGTCGAGGGTTCCAAAGCAGCGTTCGTCACGCTTTGTTGTGAGGCCGCCTTCAGCGAAGGGTGGGCAACAGGGGGGAACCCGCCTTCGGCCGCCTCATGAGCATGAGATATTCTCTCCTGCCTTTCATTATCATGAACACGGCCCTCGGGATGTCGCTTTTGTACAAGCTTTCCCGACAGACCGTTCACCCCGGACGACGCGTTGAGCGGCGCGGATCGCGGAAGGTAAAGGTGCTGTCAGCCACGGCCACCCCGTAGCGATGATTCGCCAGCCGCACCGTGGTGCGGTTGTTCTGCGCATCAAGCGCCACCCAGTGGCTCAATTGCAGCCCGCCGGGGGCCGAAGCATTGCGCACGAAGATCATGGTGATGATCCCGAATTCGGGCTTGGCCGGATCGCGCACCTCGACGCTGATGACATCGCGGTTGCCGGTCGGCACCAGCTTGCCAAAGCGTTTCACATCGCGCGAGGGATCAAACAACGCACCAAGCGGTGAATTGGTGATCGGCCAGCGTTCGACCTGATTGACCTGATAATCGACCACGAACAGCGATTTGCCGTTCGAGACGACGAGGAAATCGGCCTGCTTGCCATAATCGAAGCGGATCTTGCCGGGCCGCTTCAAGGTCATCACCCCGGTGCTGACCCCGCCTTGCCGGTCGGTCTGGGTGAAATTGGCCTGCATCGTGGAAATGCCGCGCAGCGCTTCGACCACGCGATCAAGGTCGCTGGCGCTGGACTGCGCGGCGAGCGGCGCCGGGGCAAGCGGTTGCGGCAGCGGCACAGCAGAAAGGGCCAAGGCGCCAGCGCCAAGGCCCATCAGCATCGAACGAACGGAAATGCCTGTGTTCATGCCTCGCCGCTTAGATGCGGCGGATTGAACTGTCGATGAATTATGCTCCGGCGCCATTCCGCCCGGAGCACAATGCAAGCCGATCTTACTTGATCTTGGCTTCCTTGAACTCGACATGCTTCTTCGCCACCGGATCATACTTGCGGAAGCTCATCTTCTCGGTGGTGTTGCGCGGGTTCTTCTTCGTCACGTAGAAAAAGCCGGTGCCTTCGCTCGAGACGAGGCGGATCTTCACGGTTGCGGGCTTCGCCATGGCGGGTTCCTGATCAGATAGGTGCGGCCATTGCGGCCAGAAACAAAACGGGCGGCACGCGCGGGTTACCCCGGAGCGCCGCCGACATCGGTGGGGCCATTGGGCGAATCATGGGGAAAAGTCAAGGATGGGCTTTGTTCTGGGGTTCGCTCTTGCGAACCGCTGACTTCCCATCCCGCTCACCAATCCGCACTGCTGGGCCGCCCGCGTCCGGCTTTCACGGCGCCGCGCGCTTTCTTGACCTTGAGCCTTTCGGTCTTGCCGACCCGGTTGAGCCGCGTCTTGGCGCGGCGTTTGGGCTGAATCTGCGCCTCTTCGAGCAGGGCAGCCAGCTTCGCACGGGCATCCTCGCGGTTGGCCTCGCGGGTGCGGTGTGCCTTCGACGTCAGGATGAGATCGCCATTGCTCGCGAGCTTGCTCCCGGCGAGCGCCTTGAGGCGCGCAAACACCGGCGGCGCGAGGCCGAGCCGGAACACATTGACCCTGAGCTCGACCTCGGTCGCAACCTTGTTGGCATTCTGCCCGCCGGGGCCCGAGCCGGCAAGGAAGCTCTCCTCGACCAGCGCCAGCGCACGGGGGAGTAGGCCATCATCCATCGCTGACCCCCAACGCGCGGAAATCCGCAGGCAGCGGCGCCTGGGCGGTGATCGGGGTCTTGCCTGCGCGGGTCACCGCGAGGCTCTCGGCGTGCAGCATGGTGCGGCGGGCACCGGCCGCAGGGCCTGCGCCATAGATCGGATCGCCGAGCAACGGCGCGCCAAGCCCTTTGAGCGCATGCACGCGCAACTGATGGGTGCGGCCGGTTTCCGGGCGGAAGCGGATCAGACTGTATGGCCCCAGCCGTTCGACCAGTTCCCAGTGCGAGACCGCTGGCTTGCCCTTCTTCGCCGCAATCATCCGCCAGCCCTTTTCCGCCGAGCTGATCTTGGCGAGCGCAAGTTCAATCGTGCCCTGCGTGCCGGCCGGATGGCCTGCCAGCACGGCGAGATAGGTCTTGGCCACTGCGCGGTCTTCAAAGGCGCGGTTGAAGCGCGCCAGCGCCTTGGGATTGCGTGCCAGCAGCAGGCAGCCCGAGGTATCGGTATCAAGCCGGTGCACCGCCACCGGCTCGCGCTGGAAGCCGAACCGCAAGGCGCCGAGGTGATGGCCGAGGCTCGGCCCGCCCTTGCGCGGGGGATCAACCGGCAGGCCGGCAGGCTTGTCGATGACCAGCGCTTCGCCGTCTTCGTAGAGAATGGGAAGCGTCATGCCATGGTTCCTTTGAACAGCCCGCGCAACGCATTGCCGAGCCACAGCCGCCCCGCTTGCGAAGCGGCGGCGCAATCATCGAGAGTCAAGGCGGCTTCGCGCGCACGCCCTTCAGCGAGGAGGTGCGCGCGCAGCACGCCGGGCAGCAGCCCGAGGTGTGCAGGCGGGGTCAGCAGCACGCCATCATCGTCCTCGATGAAGAGCGTGGTAAAGCATCCCTCGGTGACCAGCCCATCGCCGCGCACGAGCAAGGCTTCACCCGCGCCAAGCTTTCGGGCTGCCGCCAGCCCGTCCTCGTAAAAGCCGCGATCCGATGTCTTGTGCGCAAGCCGCCAGTCCCCCGGATCCAGCGGATGGGGCAAGGCTACGCAGGGCAGCGGCGCGCTGAAGGGCACCGGGAGCGGGGCGGCTTCGATCGCGGTTGCCCCGCTGCGGGCGAGCAACAGCCGCAGCCGGGCAGGGCTTTCGAGTTCGAAGCACAGCGCCTGGATCTGGTTGCGCGCCGCGTGGCGATCAAAGGCAAAGCCCAGCACCGCGGCGCTGGCCTTGATCCGCACAAGATGGCCTTCGAGCAGGGCGATGCCGCTGTCGGGTTCGAACCGCATGGTCTCGATCAGATCGCAGGCGGGCGCGGCGAGATCGGGGCCGATCCGCCGCACGAAGCCCGCCTTGACCTCGCATTCGCGGCGTTCCGCCTCGCTGTCGCTATCGGCGACGATGGCCGAGCCAATGCCCAGCACCGCCTGTCCCTGCCCGTTCTCGATCGGAGTCAGGCGCAAGGTGCGGATTGCGACATTGAAAGCCGCATCGCCATCGGCATCAATCCGCCCGATCGCGCCGCAATAGGGCCCGCGCGCATCGCGCTCGATATCGGCGAGCAGTTCCATCGCGCGGATTTTGGGCGCCCCGGTGATCGAGCCGCAGGGGAACAGGGCATGGAGCAGATCGACCGCGCCTTTGCCGGGGCTGAGACGCGCGCGCACCGTGGAAACCATCTGGTGCACTGTCGGGTAGGTTTCGATCGCGAACGGCGCTTCGACCTGCACGCTGCCAGCCTCGGCGACGCGCGCGAGATCATTGCGCATCAGATCAACGATCATGAGATTTTCGGCGCGGTCTTTTTCCGATTGGCCGAGCGCTTTGGCAGCAGCGCGGTCTGTCGCAGGATCGGCATGGCGCGGGCGGGTGCCCTTCATCGGCTTGACCTTGGCCTCGTTCCCCGAGAGCGCGAAGAACAGTTCGGGCGAGAAGCTGAGCAGCCAGTGCGATCCGTCAAAGATCACCCCGCCATAGCCGGCTGCCGCAGCCGGGCGCAGGCTGGCATAGAGCGCGAGCGGATCACCGCGATAGGAACCCGCCAGAGGATAGGTCAGGTTTGCCTGATAGATGTCCCCGGCCTCGATCGCCTCGCGCATGGCTTTAAAGGCGGCAGCATAGCCACCGGGCGAGAGCTGCGGTTCGAGCGGGCCGATGCTGGCCGTGCCCTCGGCCCGGGCGGCGAGCCAGCCCGGCACCTCGCCAGCGGGAATGGCGCGGGGGGTATCGAACAGGCCAAGCCACACCAGCGGGCCCGCGGCTCCGCTGCGCGCGGCGGCCCGTGCGGCAAGGCGCGGCTCGATGGCAAGGCCGGCTTCGTAAGCGAGGTATCCGGCCAGCGTTCCGCCGCCTGCCACGCGCGCGGATTCGGCGGCGGCGAGCACGGCGGCGACCTCTTCAGGCCGGTGCGCCACGAACACCTGTTTCGGTGCCTCGTAAAGCAGCGCATCGGCGCCCGCGTCACCCGCGCGGGCATCATCCAGCAGGACAAATGGCGTATTCTGACCCATGGCGCTGCCTTAGCCCAATTCGCGGCCAAGTCGAGAACTTGACCGCGCGGGCGCGCCCCTGCACATCGGTGCGACACGCGTTGGCAGCAAAGGGACGCTCATGGCCGATACCGAAACCGCTTTGTATCTCGGGCTTGGCGGCAATGGCGAGCGGCAAATGCTCAGCCTCAGCCGCGCCAACCGCCATGGATTGATCGCGGGTGCGACCGGCACGGGCAAGACCGTCACCCTGCAAGGCATCGCCGAAAGCTTTTCGGCTGCGGGGGTTTCGGTGTTCGTGGCCGACGTGAAGGGCGATCTCGCGGGGATCGCCATGCCGGGTTCGCCGACCTTCAAGAACGCGGCGATCCTCGAAGCCCGCGCCGCAGAGCTTGGCATCACCGATTACGCCTATTCCGACAATCCGGTGATCTTCTGGGATCTGTTCGGCAAACAGGGTCACCCGATCCGCACCACGATTTCGGAAATGGGGCCGCTGCTGCTTGCCCGGCTGCTCGACTTGAACGAGACGCAGGAAGGCGTGCTCCAGATCATCTTCCGCTATGCTGATGAGAACGGCCTGCTGCTGCTCAACTTCGCCGATCTGCAAGCGGTGCTCGAATGGGCGAGCGCGAATGTTGACGCGCTGTCCGGCAAGTATGGCAATGTCACGCGCCCCTCGGTCGGCGCGATCCAGCGGCAGGTGCTGAGCTTTGAAGCGCAAGGGGCAGGTCATTTCTTTGGCGAACCCGCGCTCGAGATCGATGATTTCCTCAAAGTCGATGATCAGGGGCGCGGCTATATCAACGTGCTGGCCGCCGATCAGCTGATGCGCAGTCCCAAGCTTTACGCGACCTTCCTGCTGTGGCTGCTCGCCGAATTGTTCGAAAGCCTGCCCGAAGTCGGCGACCCGGAAAAGCCCAAGCTGGTGTTCTTCTTTGATGAGGCGCATCTCCTGTTCGACGATGCGCCCAAGGCTTTGCAGGACAAGATCGAGCAGGTGGTGCGGCTGATCCGTTCAAAGGGCGTTGGCGTCTATTTCGTCACCCAGAACCCGATCGACATCCCCGAAAAGGTGGCGGGCCAGCTTGGCAACCGGGTGCAGCACGCGCTGCGCGCCTTCACCCCGCGCGATCAGCGCGCGATCAAGGCGGCGGCTGAAACCTTCCGCATCAATCCGGAAATCAAGGTCGCCGAAGCGATTACCGAGCTGAAAGTCGGCGAAGCGCTGGTCTCGACGCTTGATGAAAAAGGCGCGCCCACCATCGTGCAGCGCACCCTGATCAAGCCGCCGCGTTCGCGGCTTGGCCCGCTTACGCCCAAAGAGCGCGCGATCATCCAGTCGGTGAGCCCGCTTGATGGCAAGTATGACACGGTGGTTGATCGCGAAAGCGCGGCCGAAATCCTTGCAGCCAAGGCCGCCGATGCGGCTGCCACGGCTGCCGAAGTCGCCGAACAGGGCGAGGACGCGGTGGGCAAGCGGGCACGGCTCAGCCCCGGTATCTGGGAAAAGGCGTTCACGCGCGGTGCCAAAGTCGCCATCGGCGGGGCGGCGGGCGTGGCAGCCTCCAAGGTGCTCGGCAAGAAAAGCCGCGCCAATCCGGTGGCATCGGGGATCACCTCGGCCGCCGGATCGCTGGTTACCGATCTCGCCGGGCCTGTCGCCGGGCGTTTCGTGCGCAACCTGATCGGCGGCCTGATGCGCTGAGGTGATCGCCCCGGACTGCCAGTGTCCAACCGGTTTCCGTTCATCTTGCGGCGCGGCAAGCTTACGTGTTGGAGACAACTGAGACACTGTCCTTAAAGAGAAATCCCTTTGATCACAGTGTCCCCGTTGCTCGCCTTTTCCGGTTATCGGCCCGATCACTGCCGCCATCGTTGCAACGTGATCTGATCGCAGCATCACAAGGTTCATCCCCGACCCATAACGCCTGACAAGGCCGTAGGAAAACCACTGCTGCCCTCCGCTCTGCCCCTGCGGCCTATTCTGCCGGAGCCATGCAGAAGGCGTTGAGCTTGTTGCCGCAAGGGTCGCGGAAATAGCCGGCGTAGAACACATTGCCCTGCGGATCGGCATCGCCGCGCGGGCCGGGCGCGCCTTCATCGCTACCGCCATGCGCCATGGCGATATCGTACAGGCGCCGCACCTGTTCGGGATCGCGCGCTTCGATTGCGACCATCACGCCATTGCCGACGCTGGCCGGTTCGCCGTTGAAAGGCTTGGTCAGCGCAACGCCGCAACCGCCGCCCCACGCGCCCCAGGCGATGAAGCTGTCAAACTCCATCATCCGCCCGACGCCCATTTCCGCAGCAATGGCATCGTAGAACGGCGCATGCTTTTGGGGATCATCGCTGCCGAGTGTCACATAACCGATCATGTTTTGTCCTCCCTTGGCCCGACTCGGGCATGAAGGGAACATTATAGGAACATGAATGGGTCGACAAGCGCGACTGCGCGCCCGCAGCCGCTCGCGCGAGACAGCGGCGCGGATTGCCCGCCGGACGGCGTGCAGGAAATCTTAGAGCGGCTGCGTTTCCCGCTCCAGCCATGCCAGATCATCGCCCGCCAGCAGCGGCCCGAGCAGGGTGCGCACCTTGGCGTGATAGGCATCGAGCCACGCGATCTCGTCGGCTGTCAGCAGCGATTTCTCGATCAGGGTGCGATCAATCGGCACGAAGGTCAGCGTTTCAAACCCGAGCCAGCGCCCTTCGGCACCGGCGATCTCGCGTTCCTCCACCAGCACCAGATTTTCGATGCGGATGCCGAAGGCGCCCTGCTTGTAATAGCCCGGCTCGTTCGACAGGATCATGCCCGCGAACAACTCCTGCCCGGTGCCGGCCTGCCCGCCCGAAGGCTTGGCGATGCGCTGCGGGCCTTCGTGCACGCCCAGAAAGCTGCCGACCCCGTGGCCGGTGCCGTGAGCATAATCGACGCCCGCTTCCCAGAGATATTGCCGTGCCAGCACGTCAAGCTGTCCGCCCGCCGTCCCTTGCGGGAACACCGCGCGATCGATCTGGATATGGCCCTTGAGCACGCGGGTGAACCGGTCCTTCATTTCGGCAGACGGTGCGCCCGGCCCGATCCACACCGTGCGGGTGATGTCGGTGGTGCCGCTGCCGGTGGCGGTGGCATATTGGCCGCCCGAATCGACCAGATAGATCGAACCCGGTGGGATCGGGATATTGCTGTCCTCATCCACCTTGTAATGGGGGAGCGCGGCATGGCCCGCGGCGGCCGAAATCGTGTCGAAGGACAGGTCCCTGAGGCCGGCATCCTCGCGCCGGAAAGCGGCCAGGCGGGCTGCGGCGGAAAGCTCGTCCACCGTGCCTTTGGGCGCTTCGATTGCCAGCCAGCGCAGGAACTTGCTCACTGCCGCGCCATCGCGCACCTGCGCATCGCGCTGGCCTGCCTGTTCGACCGGGTTCTTCATCGCCTTGGCGAGGATTGTCGGATCCTGCGCGGCCACCACGGTTGCGCCTGCGGCCTGCAAGGTCTGGGCAATCGCCGCCACGCCGAAATCGGGATCGACCGCGACCCGCTTGCCCGCCAGCTCGCCGAGCCCGGCCACAAAGGCGCTGCGATCCCGCACGCGCACCGCATTGCCGAGATGCTGCACGAGTTCGGGCGTGACCTTCTCGGGCGCGATGAACAGATCGGCATGGCCATCCTTGTGGGCGATCACATAGGAAAGCGCGACCGGCGTGTGCGACACGTCATTGCCACGGATGTTGAGCAGCCACGCGATCGAATCGAGCGCCGGGATCACCACCGCATCATGGCCCTGCCGCTCCAGCCAATCAGCAACGCCCGCGCGCTTGTCGGCAGACGATTGCCCGGCCAGCGCGTCTTCATGCACCAGCGCCGGGGCGGGCGACGGCGCGGGCTGATCGGCCCACACCGCATCGATCGGATTGCGCGCCGCGGCGACCAGTGCGATCCCGGCGGGCGCCAAGGCGCGTTCGAGCGCGGCGGCCCAGCCGGCGGTGTGGAGCCAGGGATCATAGGCAATCCGCGCGCCGTTCTCGCTTACCTTCGCCAGCCACCCGGCGAGGCTGTCGGCCGGGATGCTGCAATATTCGAACAGCGCCGCCGAAACCTGTTCGCGCACCTGTACGGTATAGCGCCCGTCGACGAAGATCGCCGCATGGGTCAGCGTGACGGCTGCAAACCCCGCCGAACCGCCAAAGCCCGTCAGCCAGCCGAGGCGCTGGGCATAGTCGCCGACATATTCGCTCATATGCTCATCGGAAATCGGCACGATGAAGCCATCATATTGATGACGCTTGAGTTCTTCGCGCAGCGCGGCAAGGCGGGCTTCGTGGGTTTGCATCAGCATTTGATCGAATCCTGAATGGCGCTCGGCCCTTGGCAGGGGCAGGCACGGCTTCTACTGTAATGGCACCATAGGCCTTTTGCAGCGGGCTTTCCATCCGCGGCGAGGCTTACCAGAGGATCGCACCAACCATGACACACCGCTTCCGCCTGTTGCCGCTCGCCGCCACCTTCGCTTCGGCGGCTGCGCTCGCTGTTCCCACGATTGCTTTTGCCAAGGATCAACCCCGCGTGACCACTGCTTCATCGCCTTCTGTTGCTGCCAATCCGCCGCGCGCTGAAAAGCGCCCGCACAGCTACACCCATCACGGGATCACGATCGAAGACCCTTACGATTGGCTCTATGACAAATCCTATCCGACCATCGATGATGAAGATGTGCTGGCCTATGTGAAGGCCGAAAACGCCTATTTCGAAGCCAATATGGCAGCGCAAAAGGACTTCACCGAAGCGCTGTTCACCGAAATGCGCGCCCGCATCAAGGAAGACGACAGCACCGTGCCGCAGAAGGACGGGGACTATCTCTACTGGTCCGAGTTCGAGGAAGGCGCGCAATATCGCAAGCATTGGCGCAAGCCCGTGGCAGGCGGTGAACCGCAATTGTTGCTGGATGAGAATGAACTGGCCAAGGGCCTTGAATATTTCAGCCTCGGTGCGGCTTCGATCAGCGAGAACGGGCGGTATCTTGCCTATTCGACCGATACTAACGGATCGGAGCGCTACACCGCACGGATCAAGGATTTGCAGACCGGCGAATTGCTGCCCGACGAAATCACCAACCTGCGCGGCGGGCTCACGTGGGTGAAGAATGACACCGCGCTGGTCTATGGCCCGTCAACCGAAGAGTGGCGCACGCTCGAAGCCAAGCTCCACGTGATCGGCACGCCGGTCGAACAGGATGTAACGCTCTACAAGGAAAGCGATCAGAGCTTCGGCGTCGGCGCTGGTCTGACCGCGCAGAAAGACTGGCTGATCATTGCCACCGGCGATAACGAAACCAGCGAAGTGCGGCTGGTGCCCGCCGCTGACCCCACCGCCACGCCGATCCTCGTGAAGCCGCGCCAGAAGGGCGTCGAATACTCTGTCGATGTGCGCGATGGCGAGCTGTGGGTGTGGACCAATGATGATCACATCAACTTCCGCCTCGCCAAGGCGAGCCTCAAGACGCCGGGTGACTGGCAGACGGTGATTGCCGGATCGGATGATTTCTATCTGACCGGTTTTGATCTCTACAAGGACTTCTTCGTCACCACCGGGCGGCTCAACGGGCTCGATCAGATCCAGCTGCGCGCCTATGGCGATCCGGCCAAGATCACGCCGATCACCTTCCCCGAACCCAGCTACACCGCCGGTCTTTCGAACAATCCCGAATATGACGTGAGCAAGCTGCGCCTGTCCTATCAGAGCATGGTCACGCCGAGCACGGTCTATGATTACGACATCAAGACCGCCAAGCTGACGACGCTCAAGACGCAGGAAATCCCGAGCGGCTATGATCCCACGCTCTACACCACCGAGCGTCTCAGCGTGCAGGCGCGCGATGGCACGATGGTGCCGGTCAGCATCGTGATGAGGAAGGACCGAGCGGCAATCCTCAAGAAGGCCGGGATCGAAGGGCCGGGTCCGCTCCACCTCTATGCCTATGGCGCCTATGGCTACGCGATCCCGCCGGGCTTCTCGACCACGCGCCTCAGCCTCGTGGATCGCGGCTTTGCCTATGCCATCGCGCATATCCGCGGCGGGGACGATCTCGGGCGGCGCTGGTATCTGCAAGGCAAGATGTTCGCGCGCACCAACACCTTCAACGATTTCGTCGATGTCGGCCGCGGGCTGATCGCCAAGGGCTACACCGCCGAAGGCAAGGTGACCGCCAGTGGCGGTTCGGCGGGCGGCGAGCTGATGGGCGCGATCGTCAATCAGGACCCCAAGCAGTATGGCGCGATTGTCGCGCACGTGCCGTTTGTCGATGTGCTCAACACCATGCTCAACGAAAAGCTGCCGCTCACACCGGGCGAATGGCAGGAGTGGGGCAATCCGATCACTTCGAAGGAATCCTTCGCCTATATCCTGTCTTATTCGCCCTATGATCAGGTCGCGGCCAAGGATTACCCGCCGATGCTGGTGACGGCGGGCCTCAATGATCCGCGCGTGACCTATTGGGAACCGGCCAAGTGGGTCGCCAAGCTGCGCGAGCTCAAGACCGACGACAATCTGCTCCTCATGAAGACCAACATGGGCGCAGGCCACGGCGGGCAATCGGGCCGCTGGAACAGCCTCAAGGAGACGGCGGAGGAATTCGCCTTCATCCTGTGGCAGTCGGGTTTGGCCCCGAAGACGGACAGCAAGTGAGCAAACCCCGCCGCTTCACCCGCACCTTTGTTGCCGCGCCCGAGCACATCGACGAGCTTGGCCACGTCAACAACACGGTGTGGGTGCAGTGGATCCAGGACATGGCCACCGCCCATTGGGACAGCGTCGCGCGGCCGGACGACCGCGCGGCGTTCTTCTGGGTCGTGGTGCGGCACGAGATCGACTATCGCGGCAATGTGTCCGAGGGCGCAAGCGTGATGGCCGAGACCTGGATCGAAGGGCCTGCGCAGGGCGCGACATCACTCCGGCGGGTTGAATTCACCGATGCGGCGGGCAAGCAGCTGGTCAGTGCGGCGACGACCTGGGCGATGCTTGATCGTGCGACGGGCCGGCTGGCGCGGGTGCGCCCCGCAGTGCTGGCGCCGTTTCAGGCGACCTGCGACTGATCGGCGTTGCGGCCGCGCGGTGCTTCGCTGAACACGGTGAGGCGTTCATAGGCCATGCGGTTACGCCCGCTCGCCTTGGCTTCGTAGAGCAGGATATCTGCCCGCGCATAGAATTCGGCAAAGCTCACCCGGCTGCTTACCGAAGGCGGCATTTCGATCAGCCCCATGCTGGCGGTGATCGGCAGGCCCAACCCCGGCACATCAGTGGCGATCCGCCGCGGGATAGCTTGCCGCAGCGCTTCGGCGCGGGCGATTGCTTGCTCGCCGCGCAGCAGCACCACGAATTCCTCGCCGCCCAGCCGCACCGCTACGGTGTCGCGATCGCCGCCCACCGCGCGTAGCGCCGCGGCGCAGGCAATCAGCGCCGCATCGCCGATCTGGTGGCCGTGGACATCATTGACAGCCTTGAAGCGATCAAGATCAAGCAAAGCAAATGTGTGAAAGCCTTGGCTTACCAGCTCATCAAACCGTGCCTCGATCGCGCGGCGGTTCATCAACCCGGTCAGGGAATCGCGGGTCGAAAGCTGTTCCAGCACGCGCGCTTGATCAATTGCGGCATCGCGTTCGCGCCGGATCGCCAGGAAGCGATCCGCAATGGCAAGGCTGATCACCACCACTTCAATCCCGGTGGCGAGGAAGATCAACTGATCAAGGCTTGATGGTGCGGCATACAGCCCGAAGCCGCGCGCCATGCGTTCGAACGACGCGAGCAACAAAGGTGCCCAAGCGAAGGAGACAAAGCGCGCCGAGCGGCTGCCGCGCAGCACGGCCTGCGCCAGGGCGGCGGTCACCACCACACCCGCCGGGGTCACGGTGAGGAAGTAGGCCGTATCATCGAAGGGCTGCGACCAGTGGAACTGGAGCGCGCACAGGCTTGGCACCACCATGGTCCAGATTCCGGTCCACCAGGTGACACGCTGCATGGTGCGCGACAGCGCCCCGCGTTCCAGAAACATCACCAGGAACATCAGCGCCGCGCCGCAGGCGATCGACCATGACAGCGGCGCCATGATCGCCAGCAGGGGGATCGGCAAACTCACGAACAGGCTGATCAGCCCCCCGGCGA
Source organism: Erythrobacter epiphyticus (assembly GCF_034653295.1). Taxonomy (NCBI): domain Bacteria; kingdom Pseudomonadati; phylum Pseudomonadota; class Alphaproteobacteria; order Sphingomonadales; family Erythrobacteraceae; genus Erythrobacter; species Erythrobacter epiphyticus. Next base: position 593,843 of record NZ_JAYEEU010000007.1, read on the forward strand.
ACAGCACATAGCTCATCATGCCCAGCACCATGGTGGCGTGAACGAGCACAAAGCGTTCGCGCAGCACGAGGTAGAAGGTGATGTCGAACAGCAGCGGCAGGATCAGCATCCCGAGCACCAGCGGCAGCAGCATCATTTCGATCAGCGACCAATCGGCGTTCTCGCGGTGATGCGAAACCCGCGCTTCGGTCAGCAACGGGATCGAGTGTGGCTTGTCGATTCGCACCACGATGGCGCGGGTCTCGGCGGTGATTTCGGGCAGTCTGAGAGAGAACACCGGGCCGCCCGCGAAGGGCGCGCCCTCGGCTTCGGCATAGCGCAAAGAGCGGATCGTGCCATCGGCATCGAGCGCTGCCAGCGTGATGGCTTCGTGCCGCGCCGTGCGGGTGAAGAAATAGCGCGGCAGCGCTTCGCCTTGCCAACGGGGCGCATCAAAGCGCAGCCAGCTTGTCGGCTGGTTGGCCTGCCAGCCGGTGACCGTGCAGTTCCATACCGAACGGGCGGCCATCGCTTCGAGCGGGACGCTCGCATCGGTCGCGGCATGGCAGGCGGGCGCGAAGTTGGGGCCGGTATGGGTATCAGCCAGCGTCGGGGCAGCAACCATCGCGGCCAGCAGCGCCAGCACTTTCAACACCCATCGCAGAAAGGTCGCCACTCCCATAAGCCAGCGTTAGCAGGGTGCGGGTTACCTGCGGGTTAAGTGCCTTCTATGCAAACGGGCCGTTGCGTGTGGGGGTTGGGCAAGCCGCACGGACACAACATACGACCTTGAGCCGAACGCCGTCTGCTTTTGCCAAGGCGTGGGCCTGGCAGTCGCGTCACAAGCTTGTCACAGATCTGGCCTAGCGCCCCGGCATCCAGAAATGTCAGGAACTCCGATGTTGTCCAGCCGCCCTACCCGCTTCACTGCCGCGCTTGCTGCGCTCGCCACCCTTGCGCTTGCCGGATGCGATGCCGGTGGCGGCGGGGCGCGCAATTCTGTGCGCGCCGTCGGCTCCTCGACGGTCTATCCCTTTGCCAAGGTGGTGTCGGAAAATTTCGCGCGCGCAAACCCGGATTACCCCTCGCCGCTGATTGAATCGACCGGCACCGGCAACGGCATCCAGCTGTTCTGTTCGGGGCTTGGCGCCAACACCCCCGATATCGTCAACGCATCGCGGCGGATGAAGCCGAGCGAATTCGAGAAATGCGTCGCCAACGGGGTCAAGGACGTTGTCGAACTGCAAGTCGGGCTCGATGGCATTGCCTTCGCCTCGGCGCAGGGCGGGATCATGCTGAACCTCTCGCCCAAGATCGTCTATGAAGCGCTGGCCGCGCGGCCCTATGGCGGCGAGCAGAAGAGCAAGCTTTGGTCGGATGTTGATCCGGCGCTGCCTGCGACCCCGATCCTCGTTTACGGTCCGCCCAGCACTTCGGGCACGCGCGACGCGCTCAAGGAACTGGTGCTCGAAGCGGGCTGCAACACCAATCCCGAAATGAAGGCGCTCAAGGAAAGCGACGCCCAACGTTACGGGCAGGTCTGCACCGAAGTGCGTTCGGATGGCGGCTATGTCGATCAGGGCGAGCAGGACAACCTGATCGTCCAGAAAATCGAATCCAATCCGCGGGCGGTGGGCATCTTCGGCTTTTCCTATCTCGAGGAAAATGCCGACAAGGTGCAGGGCCTGCCGATGAATGGCGTGCCGCCGACTTTCGATAACATCTCCAGCTTCGCCTACCCGGGCGCGCGTCCGTTGTTCATCTACATCAAGAAGGCCCACATGCGCGCCATTCCGGGGCTTGAGGCCTTCATCCAGGAATGGGCGAAGAGCTGGAGCAAGGGCGGCCCGCTGGCACGGATCGGCATGGTGGCGATGTCGCCCGAAGCGATGACCGCCAATGCCCGCAAGGCATCCGAACTGACGCCGCTGACGCTTGAAGAGCTGGCCGCCAAGGATTGATTGCGAGCCCTTGGCCCGCGCGTTACTGAGCGGGTTATGGGCACGCGCAAGATCGAAGCATGGCACAAGGCCGGCGTCATTGATGCCGCCACGCGTGATCGCCTGATCGCCCACGAGGCAGCCCATGCCCGCCCCATTGCCTTGTGGGCGGTGTTCGGGATTGGCGCGCTGGCGATCGGGCTTGGCCTCGTCTCGGTGGTGGCGGCCAATTGGGAGGACATCCCCGGCGGCTTGCGGCTGGGCGTCCACCTTACCCTGATCGCAGCGGGAGTGGCGACGTTAGCAACGCGCCCGCAGCGGTTAGCTGCCTTACCGCCCTTTGCGGAAGAGGCGCTGCTATTTGTCATCGGCGCGCTCGGCCTCACCTTTTTCGGCCATCTCGGGCAGGTTTACCAGACCGCCTCGCCCCTGTGGCAGGCTCTCGCGCTGTGGCTGGTGCTGTTCGCGCCGCTGCTGTTGTTGATGGGGCGCGGCTTGACGGTCGCCTCTGCCGTGATGGGAGTGCTGATCTGGGCGTTGTGGGATTACGCGGGCCATCACGCAGCGGTCAGCGGCACGGCGCTGGCGCTGTGGCTGGCGCTGGTGACAGCGCTGCCGGTGGTGGCCGCGCCGCTCGGAGGCTGGCTGCGGCAGACATCTGCCCGGCCCGATTTCTGGCGCAGGGTCGAACAATTGGGTCTGGCCTATGCGGTGGCGGGCGCGGCGCTGGCCAGTGTGCTCGCCTCCACCAACGCGCTGGATGACAAGGCGGCGCTGTCAGGCTTTGCCGCCATGGGGCTGCGCGCCGCGATCGGATGCGGCGCCGGGCTCGCCCTGATGGCGGCGCGCCCCGGCATGTCGGGGCGGATGGCAGGCGCCATCATCGCCGGAGCAGGGTTGGTGGTGCTGCTGGCCGTGCCGCTCAACGGCCTCGATTTCCTCCCGGCGCTGCTGTTCATGGCGCTGTGGACGGGGATCGCTGCGGCCGCGCTCAAGGCCGGGTGGCGCGGGGTGTTCCAGCTCGCGGTGGGGATGGTGGCGCTGCGGCTCATCATTGTGAGTTTCGAGCTGGCAAGCGATCTCCTGTTGAGCGGCTTCGGCCTGATCATCGCCGGGCTGCTGATCCTCGGTATCGGGTGGGCCGCGCTCAAGGTGTCGCGCACCTATGCCCCCGAGAGCGAGGATGGCGCATGAACCGCGCCGCGCGCCTTGTCGCGGCGGTGCTGCCGCTCGCAGGCCTTGCCGGTCTGTGGGCCATCAGCGATCACACCTATCGTCAGGGCACGGATTGGGAGGTGCCGATCATGGGCTATGATCCGCGCGATCTGCTGCGCGGGCATTATGTCGAGTTCAGCTATGATTGGCCCGGGCTGGATGAGGCACGCTTGGGCCAGCCGCTTGATGACCTGTGCCTGTCGGGCAATGCTCCCTTTATCACGCGCGCTGAGCCGGTGGGTGATGACACCGCATTGGCGACCTGCCCGCATCCCCTGCGCGCCAATCCCGCCGCGGTCTATGGCCGCGAGAGCTTGCGGCAGGGGCGGCTTTATGTCGGGCAGGATCGCGCGATGGCCCTGCAACAGCAGCTTCAGAACCGCGACCAGCGCGGGATTGTCACGATCCGCCAGCGGGCTGATGGCAGCTTTACACCGCTGGCAATCCGGTTCCGGTCGCTCACTGCTGAGGAACAGGCTGCGCGCGATGCCCAAAGCGAACGGGCGGAGGAATTGCTTCCCCCGCCCGCCGCGATCACGCGGTAAACGCTGTGGCGATCAGAACTTCGCTGTCAGCTCGACACCAAAGAACTGCGGCTCGCCCGGAATGAAGGTCGGGATGGTGAAGGCCCCGCCGGTGTTGCCCGCATCCAGCAGGAAGTCCTGGTTGAAGGCATTCCGGATGAAGCCTGCAATCTGATACTTCTCGTCCATGAAGCTGAACCCGGCACGCGCATTGACCAGCGTGACCGGCCCTTGCGCAATAAGCGGATTGTTGGGCACTTCGAAGAAGATCCGGGTGCGGTGGGTGATGCTCGGCGTGGCGAAGAAGCGCATGCCATTGCCGAACTCGTGGTTGATGGTGAAGCCACCCGCTGCCTGGAATTCGGGCTGCAAGCGGAAGCGTGCCCCCGAGAAGGCCGGCGAGAAGGCGCCATCTTCGTCAATCCCGCCATTGATGTAGCCGAAATTGCCGAAGATATTGAGCCAGTCGGTCGCCTGAACGGCCAGCTCGGCTTCGACCCCGAGATTGCTCGCCGAACCGGCGCTCGCGGTGATGAAGGCGCCGGTCGGGTTGCCATTGGCATCGACCTGCGCGACCGAAACCTGGAAGTCGTTATAGACCTGATAATAAACGCCGAGCGATCCGGTGACCGATCCGGTCGCCAGCTTGAGCCCGCCTTCGTAGTTCCACACCACTTCCTCGGCGATGGTCTGGACGTTGGGAACGACTGACCCGGCGACGCGCGCCGCGGCGACCTGCACCACCGGCGAGCGGCGGCCCTTGGAGATGGTGGCAAAGACGTTCACATCGTCGCTGACGCGGTAGAGCGCGTTGAAGCGCGGCAGCCATGCATCGAACCGGGCATCAGCCGTGAAGGTGCGCCCGCCCGTATCGATCTGGCCGGGGATCAGCGGGGCGCGGGAAAGCTGGCTGTTGGGCGCGCTGGCGAAGAAGCCCGAGCGGCGATATTCATCAAGATAGCGCACACCGGCTGTCAGTTCGAGCGCTTCGAACGGGATCCAGGTCACATCCGCGAACACCGAATAGGCTTCGTTGCGGCCCTGGTTCTCGAACACCGAGGCGTAGGGGATCGCGGTCACCGCGCCGCCGGTCGCAAGGCCGGTTACCGCCGTGGCCGGTACCGTGCCATTGGGCGCAACGCAGGGGATCCCCGGGATCAGCGGTGCACCGAACAGCGTGGTCAGACATTGCAGGAAGGTGCCTTCTTCGGTCGAGAATGGCACATTCTGGCGGCCATCTTCGATGAAGATGTTCCACCCCGCGCTCGCACGCAGCTTGTCGCTGGTGTAGCTGAAGCGGCCTTCATGGCTGATCTGCCAGCCATCGGCGATTTCCGCGAATTCGAGGAAGGGTGCAGCCGAACCATCGGCGTCGAACACTTCGCGGCTGTCAAATTCGCGGTAGCCGTTGACGGTGGTGAAGGTCCAGTTGTCGCCGAAGCTGTATTCGGCGGTCAGGTTGAGATCATAGACCTCGCGGTTGAGGCCAAGCTGATCATTGCCGAGCACCGCTGCGCCCGCCGGATTGCCGCCGAGGTTGGCGGGCTGGAAGGCATTGGCCGGGCCACCCGGCGCGCCGGCAAAGGCGGGGAATCGGCCCGAGATGAAGGGCGTGCCGCCATTGCGCTGCTGATCGTAGGAGCCGATCAGATCGACGGTCAGATCGGAATTCGGCGTGAAGCGCAGCGAGGCGCGTGCCCCGAACTGGTTCTGCGCATAGAGTTCCTTGTCCTGATTGGTGCTGAGGTTCTCGACATAGCCATCGCGGGTGCGCCATTCGAACGCGATACGCCCGGCAATCACATCATTCCCGGCATTGAGGAAACCGCCGAGCAGGGTCTGGTTGAAATTGCCGTAGCCGCCGCGGACTTCGCCCGAGAAGCCTTCGCGCGGCTTGGCCGAAACAAGGCTGATCGCGCCGACTGCGCTGGCCGTGCCGAACAAGGTCGCCTGCGGGCCCTTGATCACTTCGACGCGTTCGAGATCGTAGATCGCCTGATAGGAACCGCGCGAGCGCGAGATATCAACACCGTTGTAATAGAGCGTGACGCGCGGGCCCTGCTGGGCCGAGCCGCTGTCCGAGGTGATCCCGCGGATCACGATGCCGGGGTTGTTGGCGCTTTGCTCCTGAATGAGCAGGCCGGGCACATAGTAGGACAATTCATCGAGATCGGTCACGCCCAGTTCGCGGATCCGTTCACCCGAGGTGGCCGAGATGGTGATCGGCACGTCCTTGGCCAGTTCGGTGCGCTTTTGCGCGGTGACAAGGATCTGGTTGCCGTAGTCAGGCTGAGCCGCGGTTTCGGCATTGTCCTGCGCGAGCGCGACTTGCGGCGCAAAAGCGAGCGTGGTGGCGAGCGCGGTCAACGACACGCGCGTGGAAGTGGTGCGGAACATCTCTGGGCTTCCCTGTTGCTGGAGAATGAACTCGCCGTGGCAGCAATCAGTGACGCTGCCGCGACGCACGCGTGACGAAAGGACGACAGGAATATTACAATTTACAGGCGTTGCAAACGTGCATCATCCCGCCGGCTGCGCGCACAGGGGCACCGCGCCAGGTGGGCCTAGAGCGGATTGCCATCGCGGTCGCGATAGATCTCGCGCCGGCCGACGTGATTGGCCGGACCGACCAGACCATCTTCTTCCATCCGCTCGATCCATTTCGCCGCGGTGTTGTAGCCAACACCCATCTGGCGCTGGAGCCACGAACCCGATGCTTTCTGGTTCTCGATCACGATCTGGCAGGCCTGACGATATTTGCGCTCTTCGGGGTTATCGGAGGCTGTCAGATCATCTTCAAAACCGAAGCCGCCATCTTCGGGTTCTTCGGTAACTGCGTCGACATATTCCGGTGCGCCCTGCCCGCGCCAGAAATCAGCGACGGCTTCGACTTCCTCATCGGACACGAACGGCCCGTGGACACGCACCATCGCGCCGGTGTTGGGCTTGTAGAGCATGTCGCCCTTGCCCAGCAGCTGTTCCGCGCCCTGTTCGCCAAGGATGGTACGGCTGTCGATCCGGCTCGTTACCTTGAAGCTGATGCGGGTCGGCAGGTTGGCCTTGATCACCCCGGTGATGACATCGACCGAAGGCCGCTGCGTCGCCATGATGAGATGGATGCCCGCGGCGCGCGATTTCTGCGACAGACGCTGGATCAGGACTTCGATTTCCTTGCCGACTGTCACCATCAGATCGGCGAGTTCATCGACGATCAGCACGATCTGCGGCAGCGGCTGATAATCGAGCTGTTCTTCTTCATAAAGCTGTTCGCCGGTATCGGGATCGAACCCGGTCTGCACCCGGCGGCCCAAAGGCTTGCCCTTGGCGATGGCGGCGGCGACTTTCTCGTTGAAGGAATTGATGTTGCGCGAATTGATCGCGCTCATCATCCGGTAGCGCCGCTCCATTTCCTCGACCGCCCATTTGAGCGCGCGCACCGACTTGTGCGGCTCGGTCACCACGGGGGATAGCAAGTGCGGGATGTCGTCGTAGGTCTTGAGTTCGAGCACCTTGGGATCGATCAGGATCAGGCGCAGTTCCGACGGGGTGAAGCGGTACAGCAGGCTCAGCAGGATGACATTGAGCCCGACGGACTTGCCCGAACCCGTCGTCCCCGCCACCAGCAGGTGCGGCATGGCGGCGAGATCGGCGATCACCGGCTCACCCGCGATATCCTTGCCCAGAATGATCGGCAGGTTGCCGCGCGCCTCGGCGAAGGCGGTGCAGGCGGCGAGCTCTTTCAGCATCACCACCTGGCGATCCTTGTTGGGCAATTCGATGCCCATCACGGTGCGGCCCGGAATGGGCGAGACGCGCGCGCTGATCGCGCTCATGTTGCGGGCGATGTCTTCGGCAAGGCCGACCACGCGGCTCGCCTTGATGCCGGGGGCAGGCTCAAGCTCGTACATGGTGACCACCGGGCCGGTGCGCACGGCGGTGATTTCGCCTTTGACGTTGAAATCATCGAGCACGTTTTCCAGCAGGCGGGCGTTGCGTTCGAGCGCCAGCTTGTCGAGCTTGGGGGCGGTGTCCTTGGGCGGTTCGGCCAGCAGATCGAGGCTCGGCAGGTTGAACGCGGCGAACATGTCGCGCTGGTTCGCCTTGGCCGGGGCCGCGCGTTTGGGCGGCGCGGAAGGATCGGAAATCTCGGGCGCGCGGCGCGGGGTCAGCTCGACCTCGACCTCACGCTCGGCCTTGGCGGCGCGGCGCGGGCGTGTCGAAGGCGGCGCATCATCCGGCGAGTCTGCGGCAGGGATTTCGGGCTGCTTGTCACCAAAGCGCGGCATCAGCCTGGCAAAGGGCGCGATCAGCGAAGCCCCGCCGAGGAATTCGGGCAAGGTCATCAACACCCGCCAATCGATCGCGAACACCCGCGTAAGCAAGGCCACGCCCCCGCCAAGGCAGGTGATGGCAAGGCCAAGGATCACCCATCCCGCCGCTTCGCCGCCAAACCGCGTCGCGACCGCTTCGATCCCTGCTTTGCCAAGCAGGCCAGCAAGCCCGCCGACCTGTGCGGGCAGGGTGCTTGAACTGCTATCAAACGCCAGTGCGAGCACGGTGGCGATCAGCACCATGGCAATCAGCAGCAGGCCCAAAGGTATCCACCACCGGGTGGTCTCGGGTTCGTCTTCATGCTCATAGCCGCGCCACAAGCGGCGCGCCGATACATAGAGCAGCGGCAGCAGCAGCACCGCGGGCAGGCCAAAGGCCAGCAGCACGCGGTCTGCGATGAAGGCCCCGGCAGCACCCATCCAGTTGGCGATGGAATCGCCCGCCGCCGCCGTCGAAGGGCTGGGGTCGGTCTGGGTGTAGCTGGCGAGCGCAAGGCCAAGGAACACCATCGCGCCCCACAGCAGCGCCGATCCCGTGATCTGGCCGATGCGGCGCATCGAGCGGCGCAGGCCGATGCGCCATTCGGCGTCAGCCGAACGGGTCGCAGGGGTGCGGGGTGTGACGGCGCGGGACGCCATAAGTGTCTCCTCGTGAGAACACATCATGAATCCTCGCGCTCGTGCGGTCAAGGAAAGAGCGATGAACCGCGCCTCAGCTCAACCCGTCGATTGCGGCCCAGCTCGCCCAGCCGAGCCTGCGCGCGTGCGCCCGTGTCATCCCGCCCAGCGCGATCACCGGCCTGCGGGCGAGCTGCGCCAGCAGGCGGAAGCGCACCGGGCCGAGCACCGCGCCGCCGGGGTGGCTGCGGGTGACAAAGACCGGCGAGAGCAGCATGGCATCCGCGCCCAGCCGGTTGGCCAGCGCGATTTCACGCGGATTGTGGACGGTCGCAAGATGGATCATCCCGGCGCGGCGCGGGGCCAGCGCGCGGGGGCTGCCGTAAATCCCATCCGTGCCCCATTCGCGCGCGGTCAGCGCCGAATCCGCAAGGATCACGGTGTGGCCGCGCGCCCGCGCGATCCGCAAGAGTGCCCGGAACCGGGCGAGCCGCGCGGCATCGTCAAGATGATAGTGCCGATAGATCAGCCCCGAACCGCGCGGCAGGCGGGCAAGCGCGCGGTCGAGCCGCGCATCATTGCGCGCATCGCTGATGAGCCACAGGCGGGGGAGGGGATTGGCGGGCGTCACCCAACCGCTATAGAGCCGGGCCATGGACAATACAGCCCTCACGCCCGCGGCCCGTCTCGCCGAGGTCCGCGCCAATATCGCCAAGGTGTGCAAGCCCGCCCGGCGCGAACCGGCCGACATCACGCTGATCGCGGTCAGCAAGACGCATCCGGCGGAGCGGATTGAGCCGCTGATCGCCGCAGGCCAGCGGGTGTTCGGCGAGAACCGGGTGCAGGAAGCGCAAGCCAAGTGGCCGGCGCTGCGTGCCGCCTATCCCGATCTGGAGCTGCATCTGATCGGCCAGCTGCAATCGAACAAGGCGGAAGAAGCCGTCGCGCTGTTTGATTGCATCCATGCGCTCGACCGGCCGAACCTGCTGACCGCGCTGGCCAAGGCGATGGCCAAGCTGGCGAAGCCCGTGCCGTGCTTCGTGCAGGTCAATATCGGGGACGAGCCGCAGAAGGGTGGCTGTGCGCTTGCGGATCTGCCTGCCTTTCTGGAGGCTGTGCGCGCCTCTGGCATTCCGCTTGCCGGGCTGATGTGCATTCCACCTGCCGATATCGAGCCTGCGCCGTTTTTCGCCCTGCTGGCGAAGCTGGCGGCCGATCACGGCCTCACCGGCCTCAGCATGGGCATGAGCGGCGATTACGAGACCGCCGTGATGCTCGGCGCGACCCATGTGCGGGTGGGTTCGGCGCTGTTCGGCGCGCGGGCGTAGCTTTTTTCGTTTTTCCTCGCGGTATTTCGTGCGTGTCGCACGAGCCGCTGCGGTCGGCCTTGCGGTTGCGTGCGCAACCGGGCTGTCTCATCAAGCGGCGCAGCGATGGGCATGAAAAAGGGGGCGCCCGGTTGCCGGAGCGCCCCTTTTTTGCGCGGGCGTAAGGCCCGATCAGCTTAGAATTCGAACATCGCCTCGATGCCGATGTTCCGGCCGCGCATCAGCGGCGAGAAGGTACCTGCAGTCGGCACTGGGCTGAAAGGCCGACGAACGCCGGTCGACACTCCAGGATTGCCGAAGGGCACCTGCGTGTCGCCGCCTTCCTGCACCTGATCGAGCAGGTTGCGGCCGTAAATCGACAGCGAAAGGCCCTGCACCGGGGTGACCCAGGTGATGTTGGCTTCGAGCATCGACAGATCGTTGAGCCAGCCGAGGTTGTCATCGGTGTATGCTGCCCGATCACGATACTGATAGTTCACACGGGTCAGGAACTGGCTGCTGCCAACATTCAATTCATGCAGCAGACCTGCCCCGACCGTAATGGGCACCACGCGTGGGATGCTCAGGCCCAATGAATCGTTCGGGTTCCCTGTGATCCCATCAGGGCTGCCGATGTTGAACAACAAGCTATCGTAGCCAGCATCGATGATGCCGAGGTTGGCAGTGAACACCAGCGAAGGCGACACGCGCATACGCGCTTCGGCTTCGACACCCGTGATGGTGGCATCGGCAGTATTGACGATGTTTTGCACCACCCCTGCGGCACCCGCCACGTTCACTTCACGCTGCATGTCTCGGACCTTGGAGACATAGGCTGCTGCATTGAGGGTGAAAGCACCGTCCGCTGTCTGGAATTTCCCGCCAAGTTCGAAGGTGTCAACCTGCTCTTCGCCAAAGCCAAGGTTGCCGGTCGCCGCCACGATGCGGTTGAAGACCGGCACATCAGTGATGCGGAAGTTATAGCCGCCCGAACGGAAACCGCGGCTCCAGTGGCCATAGACCTGGCTGTCGCCAAATTCGTACTGGAGGCCGACCTTGGGCGAGAGGTTCTGGAATTTCAGATCGTCGCTGAAACCATTCGCTTCACCGGTGAACGGATTGACTCCGCTCGTCGGACAAGTGCTCTGAACCACCGAGCAAGCCGGCCGCGGACGGACAAATGTGACGTCTGCATCTTTGGTTTCCTGGTTCCAGCGCAGACCGGCAAGCACGGTCAGCGCATCGGTCAGCTTGTAGTTCATGTTGGCAAAGATGCCGATCACTTCGTGATCCTGGCGGCCACCGCCAAAGAACTCCGGCGGTCGCGCTGCCGGGGGCAAATCGCGACGTAACTCGCGACCCTCGGTGTAGGCGAGGTTCTGGTTGAAGTAGAACCCCCCCATCACGAGGTCGAAGCGATCGGTCGAGATCGCGTAGCGCAATTCGTTCGAGAACTGCTCCTGCGCTGTTTCGGTGTTCGAATGGAACAAGAAAACCGGGGTCGCGTCGATGTCGCCGCGGGTTGTGCCATCAAACTTGCGCCAGCCAAACACATTGGTGAACGTGCCCGGACCGACATTCCAGGTCGCAGTGAGCGAGCCTGTCCAGATCTCGTTGCTATAGTTGCCCGGCTCGTCGATCGAGAAATCGAACGAACGGCGGTCGAAGAATGCACGGTTCTGACTCGACGGGCCATCACCGTCGCTGGTGAAATAGTCGAGCTTGCCGAGCAGGGTCAGTTCGCCGAAGCGGCCTTCCAGCGCGCCGCGCAGGATCTTGGTTTCGGCTGCACCATGGTTCGAACCATCGAACAGGTTGCGGAAATAGCCTTCATCCTTGTTGTAGTAGGCGCCGACCTTGAACAGCAGCTTGTCTTCGACGATCGGGCCCGACACCACGCCGCTGACGGTGTAGTTGGCGCCGCCACGACCGCTGTCGATCGGGCCGTCCACTGCCGCACGGAACTTGCCGCTGAATTCCTCGGTCGGGTTGCCGGTGTTGATCACCACCGCGCCGCCCGTCACGTTGCGGCCAAACAGTACGCCCTGCGGGCCGCGCAGGATTTCGACGCTCGACAGGTCGAACAGGTCGAACACGACCCCGCCGTTCACACCGAGGAACACGCCGTCAACGAACACGCCAACCGTCGGGTCAATCGAGGGGATCGAGGAGTTGATGCCGATGCCGCGCACGGTGAAGTTGGCGGTGCCGCGGCTGGTGCCAACCTGATCGAGGCTGACGTTGGGCGCCTGGAACGACAGGCCCTGAATGTCGCGGATCTTGAAGGCTTCAAGGCTGGCTTCGCCGAAAGCGGTGACGGCCAGCGGCACGTCCTGCACGTTTTCGGGGTTCTTGGTCTTGGTGCCGGTAACGATGATGTCGTTGATGGTGTCGAGCGTGCTGGCGCGTTCCTGAGGCGCTTCCTCTTCGACCGCTTGCGCATAAGCGCCGGCCGGAATGAAGGCGGTGGAGCACAGCGCAAGCGCGAGGATGCGACGCATTTTTGCGGGGGTGTTCATGTTAGCTCTCCCTGATGAACTGGCCGCCCCTTAGCGTGGCCACGGGCAAATGCAATCAGGCCCACCCTTCACCAAGCGCCTGTTTTTTCCCAAGTGTTGCTAAATTGTTTCAACCTCGCGCTGGCGTTGATCGCTTGCGGCTTCGAGCAGGGCCGCTTCGATTTCCGCCAGTCGTTCCGCCGCCTTGACCTTGGCCCCGGTCAGATCGGTGACGTAGAAGGTGTCGGCCGCGCTCTCGCCATAGGCGGTAATATGCGCCGAATGGACGATCAGATTGGCCTTGAACAGGGCATAGGCCAGCCGGTTGAGCAGGGCCGCGCGATCGCGCGCAGTGACTTCGATCACGGTAAAGCGTCCGGAGGCCTCGTTATCGAAGGTGACCCGCGGCGCGACATCAAACGCCTTGGCGCGCGAGTGCGGCAGCGGGCGTGCCGCCAGCTTGGGCACCAGTTCGACCTTGGCGAGCAAGGCATTGCGGATGCCCTGTTCGATCCGCGCCATCTGGGAGGCTTCGCTGAACGGCTGGCCGTGCTGATCCTGCACCAGAAAATTGTCGAAGGCATAGCCATTGGTGGCGGTGTGAATGCGCGCATCGATGATGTTGGCACCGGCAAGGTGAATCCCGCCTGCCATGCGGTAGAACAGGCCGGGATGGTCCGCCGCGATCACGCTCACCCGGGTCGCGCCGCGCACTGCATCGACGGCGCAGGCCACCGAGAGCTGCTCGCCGCCGGATCGGCTGGCGGCATATTGTTCGAGATTGCTGGCAATGATGTCCTCGGGCTCGGCAATCCAGTAGGCATCGCGCAGCAGCGCGCCCACCTCTTCGACGAGATGGCCCCGCTCGCCCAGCAATTCGGCCACACGGACTTTCTTGGCGGCGACTTTCTGGGTGCGCCCCTGCCGCATGTGGCCAAGCCGCAGGCGCTCTTCGGCGGCATCGTAAAGTTCGCCGAGCAGCTGGCCCTTCCAGCTGTTCCATGTGCCCGGCCCGACCGCGCGGATATCAACCGCCGTCAGGATCGCGAGATTGCGCAGCCGTTCGAGGCTTTGCACCTGACCGACAAAATCCTCGATCGTCTTGGGATCGGTGAGATCGCGCTTTTGCGCGGTGCGGCTCATGAGAAGGTGATGCAGCACCAGCCACGAGACCAGCTCGGTTTCCTTGTCATCAAGGCCGAAGCGCGGGCCAAGCCGCGGTGCCAGATCGGCCCCGAGGATCGAGTGATCCCCGCCGCGCCCCTTGGCGATATCGTGCAGCAGGACCGCGACAAACAGCGCGCGGCGCGAGGCGAGTTTGTGGATCAACTGGCTGGCGCGCGGGTGATCCTTCTTAAGCAAGCCGCGCTCGATCTGCGAGAGCAGCCCGATGGCGCGGATGGTGTGTTCGTCCACGGTGTAGTGGTGATACATGTCGAACTGCATCTGCGCATTGACCCGCCCGAAATCGGGCACGAACCGGCCGAACACGCCCGCCTCGTTCATCCAGCGCAGCGCGGTTTCCGGGTCTTTGCGGCCGCCCAGCAGATCAAGGAACAGCGCGTTGGCGCGCTTGTCACGGCGGATTTCAGGCGTGATCAACCGCGCATCGCGATCCGCCTGCCGCATGGTTTGCGGGTGGATTTCGAGCCCTTCGGCCTCGGCGAGCTGGAACAGCTCGATCAGCCGGACGGGATCAGCGGCGAACCAGTCATCCCCCGGTGCCCGGATGCGGCCCGCTTCGATGACATAGCCCTTGAGCATGCGCGGCTTCTGGTTCCAGCCCGCGAAAAAGCCCGAACGGGTGCGCTTCTTGGCGAATTCGGTATCGAGCGCGGACAGGAACACGCCTGACAGGCTGCCGACGCGTTTGGCTTGCAGGAAATAGTACTGCATGAAGCGCTCGACCGCGCTCTTGCCCGGGCGATCGGCGAACTGCATCGCTTCGGCGACTTGCCGCTGGAGATCGAAGGTCAGACGATCTTCCGCCCGGCCGGTGATGATATGCATGTGGCAGCGCACCGCCATCAGGAACCCTTCGGCCCGGCGGAAGCTGCGATATTCGGCCGCCGTAAACAGGCCGACATCGACAAGTTGCGAGGCGGTTTCCACGCGGTGGATATACTTGCCGATCCAATAGAGCGTCTGGAGATCGCGCAGCCCGCCCTTGCCATCCTTGATGTTGGGTTCGACGACATAGCGCGAATCCCCCATCCGCTTGTGCCGTGCTTCGCGTTCTTCGAGCTTTTGGGTGAGGAATTGCCGTTCGCTGCCGCGCGCGACTTCGGCCCAGAACCGGGCGCGCAGCTCCTCGTAAAGCGCCTGATCGCCCCACACCAGCCGTCCTTCGAGCAGCGCGGTGCGGATCGTGAGATCTTCCTTGGCGAGCCGCATCGTATCCGAAACCGTGCGGCTCGAATGGCCCACTTTCAGCCCCAGATCCCACAGCAGGTAGAGCATGGCCTCGATCACCTGCTCGCACCAGGGCGAGCGTTTCATCGGGGTGATGAAGGCGATATCGACATCGGAGTGCGGCGCCATTTCGGCGCGGCCATAGCCCCCGACCGCCAGCACCGCGAGGCGTTCGGCGGCGGTGCGGTTGGAAGCCGGGTAGAGATGGGTGGTGACGTAATCGTGGATCACCCGGATGATCTGATCGATCAGGAAGGAATGCCCGCCCACGCAATCATGCCCGGCCGAGGGCGCCTCGGCGAGGCGGCGGGCCAGTTCGCTGCGCCCCTGATCGAGCGCGCGGCGCAAGGCTTCGAGCACAGCGGGGCGCCCGCCATCGGCGGCGGCCAGCGCCAGCGCCGTCACTTCCTCGCCGAGCACGCGGCGATCGATGATCGTGCGCTGGCCCGAGATGCGCTTGACGTTCACGCGGAGGGTTCCCCCGCATGAACATCGGCGCCGAGCGCCGTGGTGATAGCCCGGCCTGTCAGCGGATTACGCAGCGACCAGTTCGCCAGCAAACATCTGGCGCACCGTGCGCTTGTCGATCTTCTGGGTGCCAAGCCGCGGCAGGCTTTCGCTGGCGATCCAGATATGGTCTTCGGTCGGCACCTTGAACGGCGCGATCCGCGACAAAAGGAATTCGCGCAGCGCCGCCTTGCTCAGCGGCGGGCGGCCTTCCTTGAGATTGAACACCGCAGCCGGCAATTCGCCAAAGCGTTCATCGGGCAGGCCGAACACCGAGCATTCGGCGATGTCGTCATGCGCGTAGATCGCGTCTTCCACCTCGATGCAGGAGATGTTCTCGCCGCCGCGGATGATGATGTCCTTCTTGCGGTCAACGATGAAGAGGTAGCCGTCTTCATCAAGATAGCCGAGATCGCCGGTGCGGAAGAACTGGGTGGCGGTGAAGGCCGCCTTGGTCGCTTCCTCGTTTTTCCAGTAGCCGCGGAAATTGGCGACCGAACGGATACAGACCTCACCGACCTGGCCCTGTTGCAGCTCGTTACCCGCATCATCGAGAATGCGCAGGTCAACCATCGGCTGGCTGGCCTTGCCGGTCGAACCGGGCTTGGCGAGATAGTTCTCGTTGAAATTGCCGCAGCCGACCGCGTTGGTTTCGGTGAGGCCATAGCCGAGCAGCGGGAAACCGCCGGGGAAGGCCTGCTTGATCTTGCCGACATGTTCGACCGGGCGCGGTGCGCCGCCTGCGGCAAAGCTCTTGCAGGCCGAAAGGTCATACTTGGCGAGATCGGGATGGCTCGCGATCTCGTAGCTCATCAGCGGCACGCCGACGAAATAGGTGACTTTCTCGCTTTCCATCAGCTGGAGCGCATGGGTGGCGTCCCATTTGGGCATCAGCACCAGCTTGCGCGCAATCGCGAAGCTTTGCAGGAACAGCGGCACTTCGCCCGTCACGTGAAAAAGCGGTACGGCCACCAGCGCGCAGGGCTGGGCCGACAAGTCTTCGCCCTGCTTTTCGAGCAGGATCTTGGCCATTGCCGACTGGCTGACATAGCTCATGATGCCATGCACCACGCCGCGGTGATCGGAATACGCGCCCTTCGACTTGCCGGTCGAACCCGAGGTGAAGAGGATCGTGGCGAGATCATCCGGGCCGATTTGCGCGAGCAGCGCGAGCGCCACCGGGCCTTCCGCGCCCGGTGCGCGCCAGACATTGGCAAGGCCTTCGGACGGCGCATTGCCATGATCGAACAGCACCAGCTTGGCCTTGTGCGCATGGCCTTCAAGCCGCGCGGCGCGGCCTGCATCGGCCAGCACGATGGTGCATTCGGCCAGATCAATCCCGTAGGCAAGTTCATCGCCCGACCAGAAGCCGTTGAGCAGCGTCGCGCAGCCGCCTGCCATGGCGATGCCCATGTAGGCGATCATCCAGTTGGCAGAATTGCGCGCGGCAAGGCCGATGCGGTCGCCCTTCTGCACGCCGTGATCCTTGACGAGGCTTTCCGCCACGCAGACCGCCGCAGCGTAGGTTTCGCCGAAGGTCAGCCGGATATCGCCATCGACGAGAAAGGGCACATCCTTATGTTCGTTGCAGAAATGCGCGAAGTAATGCGCCAGCGACGGGGGCGCGGCAGCAAAAGCGGGCATCGCCACACCACCGCGTTCAAACGGCACCGTGGCAAAGGGCATGCCCGGCTTGGTAATTTCGGTGATGATCGCTTCAAGCGCCATGTCCAGCGGAGTGGGCATGCGGTATTCTCCTCTCTCATTGTCTGTCCCAAGGAGCGGCGCGCCCACGCAGGCGCACGCCTCTCCCCAATCCCAAGGCCCATCGACTGCCCCAGCCCCTTCCCCCCGGCTTTGCGCTGTGCCAAGAGAGCGAGCGCTGAAGCCCAAGCGGCTTATCGATACGGCATGCCTGTCACCATTAAGAGGTTCGCCCCGTGCTGTCACTACTTGCTGCAACCGCTGCGGCTGATCCGATCCAGTGGACCGATCTGGGGCTGAAGCCGGGGATCGAGCTGGGGTTTTTCACCCTGCGCTACTATTCGCTGGCCTATCTGATCGGCGTGATCTTTGCCTATTGGCAGGTCTCGGTGATGCTCCGCCAGCCGGGTGCGCCGATGGCGCAGGTCCATGCCGATGATCTGTTCTTCTATTGCACGCTGGGCGTGATCATTGGCGGCAGGCTGGGCTATGCCGCCTTCTACACCGGCGGCGAGACCGGCATTCCCAGCGCCTTCACCGACTTTTCGGGCGAAGGGCTGGTGTCGTGGAAGCTGCTGCGGCTGTGGGATGGCGGGATGGCGTTCCACGGCGGGTTGATGGGCGTGGCTGCGGCGATGGCGTGGGTGTCGTGGCGCGGCAAGCTCAACTTCCTGCGGGTGGCTGACTATGTTTCGGTGACTGTGCCGATGGGCATGTTTCTCGGGCGGCTCGCCAATTTCATCAATGGCGAGCTGTGGGGCCGCGCAAGCGATGTGCCGTGGGCAATGGTGTTCCCCGGCGCTGATTTGCAGCCGCGCCACCCGAGCCAGCTTTATCAGGCCGGGCTCGAAGGCCTGTTGCTGCTGATTGTGATGATGCTGCTGTTCTGGAAAACCCGGGCGCGCTATCGCCCCGGCTTGCTGGTGGGTGTCTTCACAGTCGGTATCGGTCTGGCCCGCTTCATTAATGAATTTTTTCGTGAGCCGGATGCACAGCTGGCTGACTTTGCGGCACGAACCGGGCTATCGATGGGCCAATGGCTGACAATACCCTTGATCTTGGCTGGATTGATTGTCGTCGCCTCCGCGATGCGACGCCCGATGCTGGGCAGCGCCAGCATCAGGACGGCGTAAGCGACGGGGGCGAATGGCGTCCCCGAGGGCTGGTGCTGATCGATGATGCCGGGCCAGCCGTGCCACCTGTCGATGCGCCTGCGCCCGTCGTTGCGGCTGTCACACCGCCCGCGCCAACCACTTCGGCTGTCGCAGAGCCGGAACCTGTGGCGGTCGTGACTCCGGAACCGGACCACCGCGAGGAGCATGAGCCTCAGCCCGAACCCGAGCCCGAGCCGCAGCCAAATCTCGCACCCGCCGAACCGCCTGCACCCGAACCGCTCGCAGTGGCTCGGCCTGATCCTGTGCCGCCGGTCGATCTCGGTGCTACCTTCCGCCGGCTCATCCGCGAGACCGGCCCGATCAGCCTTGCGCACTTCATGGCCGAGAGCAACGCGCGCTATTATACCACCCGCGATCCGCTCGGGGCCGAGGGCGATTTCATCACCGCGCCCGAAATCAGCCAGATGTTCGGGGAACTCGTCGGCCTCTGGCTCGCCGATCTGTGGGTGCGCATGGGCAGCCGCAAGCATATCCACTATGTCGAGCTTGGGCCCGGTCGCGGCACGCTCGCGAAAGATGCGCTGGGCGCGGCGAGCCGCTATGGCTTTGCGCCGCAGGTGCATTTCGTCGAGACCTCGCCGACCTTGCGCGCGCTGCAATCCGCGGCCTTTCCGGGGTGCCATCATCACCATGATCTGGCGACCTTGCCGGATGATGCCCCGCTGCTGATCGTCGCCAATGAATTCCTCGATGCCCTGCCGATCCAGCAATTGGTGCGCGCCGCCGAAGGCTGGCGCGAACGGCTGATCGGCCTTGATGGCGATAATCTGGTGTTCGTGCTTGGCGACACGCCGGCCGATCACCTCGCCCCGCCAAGCTGGCGCCGGGCGCCGCAGGGCACTTTGATCGAGACCAGCGGCGCGAGTGTCGCGGTGGTTTCCGAACTGGCGATGCGGCTGCGCGATCAGGGGGGCGCCGCGCTGATCATTGATTATGGCGGGCGCGAGCTCAGCGCCGGATCGACCTTGCAGGCCTTGCGGGCGCACAAGAAGGTCGATCCGCTGGCGCATCCGGGCGAGGCCGATCTCACCGCCCATGTCGATTTCGAACTGATGCAGCAGGTGGCGGTGCGGCACGGGGCCGATGTGATGGGGCTTCAGACGCAGGGCGAATGGCTGCTCCAGCTCGGGATCGACACCCGGCTCGAAGCCTTGCTCCGGCGCCATCCGGCGGAGGCTGCCACGCTGCGTCGCCAGCGGGACAGGCTGGTGCGCGATGATCAGATGGGTGTGTTGTTCAAGGTGCTGGGGCTTGCCGGACGGCGCTGGCCAATGGGTGTGGGGTTTGCATGATGCGACGATGGCTGATGGCGGTGTTGGTGCTGGGTGCGGTTCCGGCGAGCGCCGCAGACACGATAAGTGGTCGCTGGATCACGCAGGAAAAGGATGCGGTGGTCGCGATTGCCAAGTGCGGCAACGCGCTGTGCGGCCGGCTCGACAAGTTTCTGGTGCTGCCCAAAGGCGGCAAGGATCAGCGCGATATCAACAATGCCGATCCGGCCAAGCGCCAGCGGCGGCTCCTCGGCCTGACCATCCTGTCTTCGCTGACAGCCGATGGTGATGTGTGGCGCGGCGAGATCTACGATCCCAAGAGCGGGCGCACCTACACCTCCGAAGTGCGCCGCAAGGGGCCGGGCGTGCTCGAAGTGAAAGGGTGCTTCGGGGTGCTGTGTCGCACGCAGGAGTGGAGGAAGGCGGGTTGAGCCGAACCCGTCATCCCGGACTTGATCCGGGATCGGGTTCCATATGCTCCCACGCCGGATTATCGCTCTCGACCAGTTCGATCTTCCATTGCCGGCGCCAGTTCTTGAGCTGCTTTTCGCGGGCGATGGCTTCTTCGATGGTCGGGAAAGGTTCAACCCGCACGAGCCTGTCGAGCCCATATTTGCGCACGAAAGCCGAGCCAAGACCATTGCGATGCTGCCAGATGCGCCGAACCATATCGGCGGTCACTCCCATATACAGCACCCCGCGCGGCTTGTTGGTCAGGATATAGACCCAGCCGCCGCGCATCGTCAGCGCCTGATCGTGACCGGTCCCGGATCAAGTCCGGGACGACGGGAAATGGCCTTCCCCAATTCCGCCGCCGCCTGTTTCGGCGTGCGCTTGCCTGCATCCTCGCGATCAACCGCGAGGTTCGCCTCGCGCATGGCTTCGACACTGATCGCCCCGATCAGCGGTTCGAGCGCAGCGATCACACCCTTGTTCTGCGCGATGCGCGGCGAGAGCATCAGCATCGCATCATAGCTTGGCAGTGCGCCTTCGGGATCGGCAAGCACCACCAGCTTGTCCGCCGCGATCCGCCCGTCCGAGGTATAGGCACTGATCACGTCCGCCTCGCCCGAGGCGAGGGCGTTATACATGAAGGTCGGCGCGAAATTGCGGCTGCGGGCAAAGCGCAGGCCATAGGCGTCGCGGACGTTGATCCATTCGGGCCGCTCGAAGAATTCGGGATCGCCCCCTACCGTCAGGCGCGGCGCGACCGCGGCGAGATCGGCAAGGCTGGTGACGCCCAATTCGGCCGCACGATCCTGCCGCATGGCAAAGGCATAGGCATTCTCGAACCCGAGGCGGCCCAGCACCCTGACCTTGTTCTCGCGCAGCTCCCAGTCGCGGATCGTCTCGTACATCGCCTCGCGTCCGGGATTGTCGGTGCGGTTCAGATAATTCGTCCAGATCGTGCCGGTGTAATCAACCGAGATGTCGATGCTCGATGCCGCGACCGCCGAATGCACCACCGCGCTGCCCAGCCCGTCGCGATATTCGACCGCGTAACCTGCCGCCTCGAGCCGCGCCCCGATCAATTGCGCAAGGATATATTGTTCGGAAAACTGCTTGGAGGCGATCACGATGCGCCGTTCATCGCTGCCCGATTGTGATGCGAGCGCGGCGGCTACGCCCGCAACCACCGCCAGCAGCGCCGCCGCCCATTTCCAGCGCTTGCGTTCGTCGATGCCGCGTTCGATCCACCACAACAGCCAGTCGGCCACCAACGCCAGCCCCGCACTGACAAGACACCCCGCCAGCACCAGCGCCCAGTTCTGGGTTTGCAGCCCGGCAAAGATCGGATCGCCAAGGCTCGGCTGGCCGATGGTGGTGGCGAGCGTCGCCGCGCCGATGGTCCACACGCTTGCGGTGCGGATGCCGGCCATGATGAAGGGGGCCGACAGCGGCGCTTCGACCAGCACCAGCTTCTGCCAGCGGGTCATTCCGACGCCATCAGCGGCTTCAAGCACGCCGGGATCGAGATTGGCCTGTGCGGTCACCGCATTGCGCAGGATCGGGAGCAGCGCATAGAGCGTCAGCGCCATCAGCGCAGGCAGGAAGCCCAAGGTCGGCAGGCCGGGGCCGAACACCGCCCGGAGCGAGAGCAGCAGCGGGAAGAACAGCGCCAGCAAGGCGAGCGCGGGGATGGTCTGCACGAGGCTCGCAAGGCTGAGCGCGAGGCGCGAGACGATGGCAGAGCGGCTTGCCCACACCGCCAGCGGCAGGGCGATCAGCATCGCAAGGCCGATCGCGCTGGCGGACAGCACCACATGCGCGGCGAGCTTGTCCCCAAGGCCGGGGAGGATGTCCCAGATATCGCCCATCAGCCGCGCGCTTCCCCTGAGCCTTCGCCCAGGCTCTCCATCGCGGCGAGGCGTTCGGCCTGTTCGCGCGGCACCGCGACCAGCCGCTGCGCCACCGCACCGCCGGCCCCTGCGAGCAGCGCCTGCGGGGTCGCATCAGCGACCAGCGCGCCCTTGTCCATCACCAGCACGCGATCAGCCAGCAGCAGCGCTTCGGCCATGTCATGCGTCACCATCACCGTGGTGAGGCCAAGGCGGGTGTGCAATTCGCGCACGGTGTTGCCGAGCGCGGCGCGCGTCACCGGATCGAGCGCGCCGAAGGGTTCGTCCATGATCAGCAGTTCCGGCTCGCCCGCCAGGGCGCGGGCCACGCCGACCCGCTGGCGCTGCCCGCCCGAGAGTTCATCGGGCATCCGGCTTGCGAGCGCGGGATCCAGTTCGACCAGCGCCAGCAATTCGGCGATGCGGGCTGGCGGCAGCTTGTCGCCGGTGAGGCGCGGGCCGATCGCGATGTTTTCCGCGACCGAGAAATGGGGAAACAGCCCGATCGATTGGAACACATAGCCGACCCGGCGGCGCAGCCGCGCAGGCGGGAGGCCCGCCACATCCTCGCCGCCGAACAGCACGCGGCCCTCGCTGGGGCTGACCAGCGTGTTCACCGTCTTGAGCAGTGTCGATTTGCCCGAGCCCGACGCACCGACCAGCGCGACAAAACTGCCTGCCGCGATCGCGCAGGAAACGCCGGCTCCCGATGCGCCCACCGCCGTGACCTCGCCAAAGCGGCAGATCACGCTGTCGAAACGGAGCAAGGGCGCGGGGAGATCCATCGCAGCCGTCCCTAGCGAGGTTCTTGTTTGCGCGCCACTCTCCCCGATTGGCCTTTGCGCGAGCGCTTGCTATGCGGGGCCTCAGAACGATCATTTCACTGCGGAAGAATTATCATGCGCGCGACCCCCGATTTCGATTTCCAGCTTGGCGAAGCGGCTCTGATGATCCGCGACAGCACGGCGCGCTTTGCTGATGAGCAGATCGCGCCGCTGGCCGAGCGCACCGACCGTGAGGACCGTTTCCCGCGCGAGCTGTGGGAGCCGATGGGCGCGCTGGGGCTGCACGGCATCACCGTCGAGGAAGAGTGGGGCGGGCTGGGGCTTGGCTATCTCGAACACGTGATCGCGGTCGAAGAAGTCTCGCGCGCCAGCGCCAGCGTCGGGCTTTCCTACGGCGCGCATTCGAACCTGTGCCTCAACCAGATCCGCCGCTGGGGGAATGACGAGCAGCGCGCGAAGTATCTCCCCAAGCTGATCTCGGGCGAGCATGTCGGAAGCCTCGCCATGTCCGAGGCCGGGGCCGGGTCGGATGTGGTCTCGATGAAGCTCAAGGCTGACGAAGTGCAGGGTGGCTATATCCTCAACGGCACCAAGTTCTGGATCACCAACGCGCCCGAGGCCGATACGCTGGTGGTCTATGCCAAGACCGACGGCAGCGCCGGATCGCGCGGGATCACGGCCTTCATCGTCGAGAAGGGCGATGAAGGCTTCGCGATTGGCCAGAAGATCAGCAAGGTCGGCATGAAGGGCTCGCCCACCGCTGAGCTGGTGTTCAACGACTGCTTCATCCCCGAAGATCGCGTGATGGGCCCGGTCAATGGCGGGGTGGGCGTGCTGATGAGTGGGCTCGATTACGAGCGCGTGGTGCTCGCCGGGTTGCAGCTCGGCATCATGCAGGCCTGCCTCGACACGGTGATCCCCTACCTGCGCGAGAGGAAGCAGTTCGGAAAGCCCATCGGCAGCTTCCAGCTGATGCAGGCCAAGGTCGCCGATATGTATGTCGCGCTGCAATCGGCCCGCGCCTACACCTATGCGGTGGCGAAGGCCTGCGACGCCGGGCAGACGACGCGCTTCGACGCGGCGGGAGTGATTTTGCTCGCGTCGGAAAACGCCTTCAAGGTCGCCGCCGAAAGTGTGCAGGCGCTCGGCGGCGCGGGCTACACCACCGACTGGCCGGTGGAGCGCTACATGCGCGATGCCAAGCTGCTCGACATCGGCGCGGGCACGAACGAAATCCGCCGGATGCTGATCGGGCGCGAGCTGATCGGGGCGGCGGGGTAAGGCACTTGATTTTTTAACGTGTCACGTTAAATGGCGTCACATATCACCCTCGGTGCTTCGGTGCCGAGGCGCACGGCGGCCCTTGTGGCCGCCGTTGCTTTTTGAGGGGCATGGATGCGCACTCGGGTCTATATCGACGGGTATAACCTTTACTACGCGTGTTTGAAGCGCAGCCCATACAAGTGGCTGAACATACACGATCTTGCGGTAAAGCAACTACCGAAGAACCGGATCGATAAGGTTCGCTACTTCACCGCGCGTGTGAGTGCCCGTCCCCATGATCCCACGCAACCGCAGCGGCAGGAAACCTATTTCAGAGCGTTGGCAACCGTCCCACAGATCGAAACTCACTTTGGTCATTTCCTTACACACGAGGTGGGCATGCCCGATGCAGCATCGTGGCATGCAGGACAGTACAAATCCGTTAGAGTGATCAAAACAGAAGAGAAGGGTTCAGACGTTAATCTTGCAACCCATCTCCTGATGGACGCATTCGATAATCTGTTCGATGTCGCCGTAATTGTCAGCAACGACAGCGACTTGGCAGAACCAATGCGCCTTGTCAGGCAACGGTTCGGCAAAACGATCGGTATCCTCGGTCATCGCTCAACCTGGGTAAGTGGCAAGCTAAGGCCCTTGGCGAACTTCATCAGAACCTTCCACAGCGGCGCGCTTGCTGCCTCTCAATTTCCCCCACAGCTGATTGATACGAACGGCGCGTTTCAAAAGCCAAGCCAATGGTGACACCATGACCGCCCCCACTCTCACCACCAAGCTCGACCGCGAGAGCCCCGAGGCCAAGGCCCGTTTCGCACACAACCACGCCCTTGCCCAGGAACTCCGCGCCCGTGTGGCCGAGGCCGCGCTCGGCGGGCCGGAGAAGCATCGCGAGCGGCACGTCAGCCGTGGCAAGCTACTCCCCCGCGAGCGGGTGGAGCGGCTGCTCGATCCGGGCTCGCCCTTTCTCGAGATCGGCCAGCTCGCCGCGAACGGGATGTATGAGGGCGACGTCAACGGCGCCTCGATCATCACCGGCGTGGGTCGAGTCTCGGGCCGCCAGTGCATGATCGTGTGCAACGATGCGACCGTGAAGGGCGGCACCTACTACCCGATGACGGTGAAGAAGCACCTGCGCGCGCAGGAGATCGCGCAGGAGAACCGCCTGCCGTGCATCTATCTGGTGGACTCGGGCGGGGCGAACCTGCCGCATCAGGCGGAAGTGTTCCCCGACCGCGACCATTTCGGGCGGATCTTCTTCAATCAGGCGAACATGAGCGCGCTCGGCATTCCGCAGATCGCCTGCGTCATGGGGAGCTGCACCGCGGGCGGCGCCTACGTCCCCGCCATGTCCGACGAGACGGTGATCGTGCGCAATCAGGGCACGATCTTCCTGGCCGGCCCGCCGCTGGTGAAGGCCGCGACGGGCGAGGAAATCAGCGCCGAGGACCTCGGCGGTGGTGACCTCCACGCCAAGAAATCGGGCGTGGTCGATCACCTCGCGGAGAATGACGAGCACGCGCTCACCATCGTGCGCGATATCGTCTCCCACCTCAATTCGCCGTTCGGTTCGAGCGCAGTCGAGAACCGCGGGCTGGGCAGTGTCTCGACGACGCTCGACACGAACGGGTTGCGGGACCCGCGCCCGCCCAAGTTCGACGCCGAGGACCTCTACGCCCTCATCCCCGAGGATGTGCGCGCGCCCTATGACGTAAAGGAGGTGATCGCGCGGCTGGTCGACGGCAGCGAGTTTCACGAGTTCAAGGCGCATTACGGCAGCACCCTCGTCTGCGGCTTTGCCCATATCTGGGGGATGCCGGTCGCGATCCTCGCCAACAACGGCGTGCTGTTTTCGGAGAGCGCGCAGAAGGGCGCGCATTTCATCGAGCTGGCCTGCCAGCGGCGCATTCCGCTGCTGTTCCTCCAGAACATCAGCGGCTTCATGGTCGGCGGGAAATACGAGGCGGAAGGCATAGCCAAGCACGGCGCGAAGCTCGTCACCGCGGTCGCCACCGCGACGGTTCCCAAGGTCACCGTGGTGATCGGCGGCAGCTTTGGCGCAGGCAACTACGGCATGTGCGGGCGCGCCTATAGCCCACGCTTCCTGTTCACCTGGCCCAACGCCCGCATTTCGGTGATGGGCGGGGAACAGGCGGCCTCGGTGCTCGCCACCGTCCACCGCGATGCCGACAGCTGGACACCCGAGCAGGCCGAGGCCTTCAAGGCGCCGATCCGCCAGAAATACGAGGACGAAGGCAATCCCTACTACGCCACCGCGCGCCTGTGGGACGACGGCGTGATCGACCCGGTGCAGACCCGCGATGTGCTGGGGCTTGCTTTTGCTGCCTGCCTCGAAGCGCCGATTGCCGAGCGGCCTGCGTTTGGCGTGTTCCGGATGTAATGCCTACCCCGCAGCGAGCTTCACCCGGGACCCCGGGTCAGGCTCGCAGCGGGGTTGCAGGTGAAACCGCGATACGCCCCCTTGCGTAACTCCCCCGATTGCGGGCAGAACCGGGCGCGAGAGAGGATCACCCATTGCCACAAACCATCACTCGCCAGCCCACGTTGCTGTCGCGCATCGTGCGGCGGATCATCCTTGCCATCTGGTATGCACAGGGGTGGAAAGTCATTGATCCGCTGCCGCGCCATCTCAAGAAATATGTGATCGCGGGCGCGCCGCACACCACCAACTGGGATTTCGTGTTCTTCACCGGCGCGACCCATGAAGAGGGCATCCGCCCCAATTTCATGGGCAAGCACACGCTGTTTCAGGGGATCATGAGGAACTTCATGCTCGACATGGGGGGCATCCCGGTGGATCGCCGCAAGAGCGCCAACGCCACCGAACAGGTCGCCGCCGAATTCGCCGCGCGTGATCATCTCGCGCTGGTGATCGCATGCGAAGGCACCCGCAAAACCGATGGCAAGTGGAAGTCGGGCTTTTATCATATCGCGCGCGCCGCTGATGTGCCGATTGTCCCCGCCTTTGCCGATCACGGCACCCGGATCGTGACCTTTGGTCCGCCGCTGATCCCGACCGGCAATTACGGTGAGGATTTGCTCAAGATCGCCGAATGGTTCCGGTCGAAGCTGCCCGATTACGAACGTTTCAAGGTGCTCGAAGCGCAGGCGCGCGCCATTATTGCAGGGAAGAATGATGTTTGAGAGCCTCGCCATGAACGCCGCGATCCTGCTGGCGCTGGTGCTGATCCAATGGGCGATCAGCGTGAAGATCGATGACGTGTCCTTTATCGATGCCTTCTGGGGCGCGGGCATGGGGGTGCTTGCCATCACCAGCTGGCTGCAACTCGATGCGCCCGGTGCACTGGCGACGCTGCTGATGGTGATGACGGCGGCCTGGGGCTTCCGCCTTGGCATCTATCTCTTCCGCCGCTGGAGCCACGAGGGCGAGGACAAGCGCTACAAGCTGATCCTCAAGAAAGATCGCGAGGCCGGGCGCTTTGCGCAGGCGGCGCTGACCCGGGTGTGGCTGATGCAGGCGGTGCTCTTGTTCGCCGTGTGCAGCCCCGCGCAGGTCGGCATTCTCGCGAGCAGTGCGCCCGCGCCGATCACGCCGCTCGCCTATGTCGGCATCGCGATCTACAGCATCGGCATCTTCTTCGAATGGGTCGGCGATTGGCAGCTTACCCGCTTCAAGGCTGATCCCGCCAATCAGGGTCAGGTGCTCGACACCGGCTTGTGGCGCTATACCCGCCATCCCAACTATTTCGGCGATTTCGCCGCGTGGTGGGGCATCTGGCTGGTGTGCGCCAGCGCCGGATGGGGCTATGCGCTGGCGACGATCATCGGGCCGCTGTTCCTCAGCTTCACGCTCACGAAGTGGTCGGGCGTGGCCTTGCTGGAGAAGGGGCTCGACAAGACCAAGGGCGATAAATACGCCGCCTACAAGCAGCGCACCTCGGCCTTTTTCCCGCTCCCGCCGAAGGGTTAATCGACCAACCGCGTTGTTGCGTCGCACAAAAAGTCACCGCCTGCTCTTTCAGCAGCGGCTGCAATGGCCTATGTTGCTCCGGACCAAGGAGGAACATCCACCATGCCATTGACCGAAACGGCCCGCGAAGCCGAGCGCGCGCGCATGGCGCAGCGCGTGCTGGAACTGGTCAAGGAACGCGGCTGCGAGATCCCCTATTCGGTCGCGATGGCGGAAAGCGGGCTGTCGCGCGCGCGCTTCGAACAGCTTTTTGCGGATTACGATGATCTGTTCGATGCGGTGGCGCAGCTATGGCTTCAGCCGCATATGGAGGTGATGGAAGAGGTCATGGCCTCAACCTTGCCGCCGCAGCGCAAGATGTATGAATTCTTCCGCCGCCGCTTCGAGATTTCGCGGGCACGCTATGGCGCCGATCCCGAATATTTCACCATTATCTGCGAAATGGGCGCGGCCAATTTCGAACGCGTGCGCTCCTATGTCGATCTGGCCGATCACTATCTGTGCGAGCTGATCGCCGAGGCGCAGGCCGAAGGGTTTTTCGCCGGGCTGGAGATTGATGAGGCCTTGTCGCTGATCAACCAGATGATCTCCACTTACACCCTGCCGGATGCGATGATCTATATCGGCCACAAGCTCAACGAGCATAAGCTCGCGCGGATTGTCGATACGATCTTCATTGGCTTGTCGGGAGAGGCGGGGGCGCAGTCCTCGGGCACCAACACGCTCAAGGTCGCATCATAGCCTGCGGGGCAGGCCTAGCGCCGCTTTTGCGTGAATTGCAGGACATTGGCCGGCCGCTTGGGGCGGCGTTCCGCCAGCGCGGCCTTGAGACTGCCGCCGATCATCAGCGCCGAAAGCGCGAGGATCACGCTGGCCCATAGCCAGTGCGGCAAGCCGGTCAGCGCGGCAATCTGCCCGGTGTCCGAAACGATCTGCTGCCCGCCCACCACGGCGGCGCTGGTAAAGAGGTAGTCGAAATCGCGCAGGCAACTCATCGCGGCAAGCAGGCCGACGAATTGCAGGGTAAAGCGCGCGAGCGCGGGCTGGCCCCGCCACGCCACCAGACAAAGGCCCGCCGCCACCAAGGGTAGCACGAGCAGGCCCGTGGGTGAGCGGACATAGAGCAGGACGCTGGCGAGAATGGCCCCGGCCATCAGCCACAAGGTCGGTCGCCACAGCCGCTGGTGCGCGCTGGCAAGGATCAGCAGCGCGCCCACCACGCTCGGCCCGAGCGGCCCCCCGGCGGCGATCGCCACCCGCACCCAGGTCCCGGCATCGGCCGTCACTGCGCTTTGCGCCACGCCCGAACCATTGGCGAAGATCATCAATTGCTGGAAATCCTGCCCCGCGGCGAGCGCGGCGAGGCCATGGCCCATCTCGTGAAACCAGGTCGTCAGGATCACAAAGGGATAGACGAGATAGGCCCCGAAAGGCAGCGAGGGCAGGAACACCACCACCAGCCCAGCGAGCAGCAGACGGCCGATCTGTTCGGTCTGGCTGCCGGGGCGCACGCGCCAGAAATCGGGTGCACTCACCCGCGCTCAGCCTTGTTCCAGCGGCGGACGCGGGTCGAGGCCTTCACGCTCTTCGCGTTCTTCCTCCTCACGCTGTTCGCGCAGGATCGACCAGCAGGCGAGAAACAGGCCGCCCACCAGCGGGCCGATCACAATCCCGGAAAACCCGGCGAGGCTGATCCCGCCCAAGGTGGTGATGAGAATGATCCAGTCGGGGATGCCGGTTTCGCGTCCAACGAGAATGGGGCGCAGCACATTATCCGACGAGGAAATGATGAAGAACCCTGCGAACAGCACGAACAGGCCCTGCCACAATTCGCCCGAAAGCAGCAGCCATACGCCCGCCGGCACCCACACCGCGCCTGCACCGATCACCGGCACCAGCGCAAAGATCGCGGTGATGACCCCGAACAGCAGCGCCGAAGGCACGCCCGCGATCATCAGCGTGATCGCGCTCAGGGCGCCCTGCACCAGCGCGACCACGCCGGTGCCCTTGATCGTGGCGCGCACGATGCTCAGAAACTTCCCGCTCAAGCGGTCGGCAATGCTGCGTTCGACGGGCGCGGTCTGGAGGATGATCTGCCCGATCCGCTCGCCATCGCGCAGCAGGAAGAACACCACGTAAAGCCCGAGCACGAAGGACAGGACAAAGCTCAAGGCGCCGCCACCGATCGACACCGCGTTACTCGCGATCAGCCCCGAGCTTTCTGTCAGCAATTCCTGCAAGCGCGCCTGTGCGGCCGCCAGATCAGCCCAGCCGTTCTGATCGATCATCCGCTGCAAGGGGGCGGGCAGCATTTCGTAAAGGTTCTGGTATTGCGCGCCGAGATCAATCGGGTTGGCCTGCAAAGTCGCAACCAGCGTGACAGCCTGCTGCACCACCAGCGTGCCGATATAGAGCGCCGGGACCAGCACCGAACACACGATGATCAGCAAGGTCAGGCTGGCGGCCCGGTTGGGCCGATCACCGACCCGTGCCAGCACCCAGCGGTACAGCGGCTGGAACATGATGGCTGCCAGCGCCGACCATAGCAGCGGGGTGGCAAAGGGCCAGGCGATCACCACCATCATCAGGCTGACCGCGGCAAGGATCAGCAGAAAGCTGGTCTGTTGCAGCTCGCCGATGCGGTGATGGTGGTGGTGATGATCGCTCATGCGTTCAGGGTCTTCCTAGACGTCAAGGTTCGCCACGTTGAGCGCATTGTCCTGGATGAATTCGCGGCGCGGCTCGACCACATCGCCCATCAGACGGGTGAAGATTTCGTCGGTCACATCGGCGTCTTCCACCTTCACCTGCAACAGGGCGCGGTTTTCCGGATCAAGCGTGGTCTCCCACAATTGTTCCGCATTCATTTCGCCAAGGCCCTTGTAGCGCTGGATCGAAAGCCCCTTGCGCCCGGCGGCGAAGATCGCGTCGAGCAGCTGGGTCGGCCGGGTGATCGCGCCGTCGCCGCTGATAAGCGGCGCGGCAGCCGGTTCCTCAGCCTCTCCGGCGAGCGGATCACTGGCCGTCACTGGTTCGGCTTCCGGCTCATCGGCGGGGGCATCGCTGCCGCGCACCAGCCGCACCGGGGCGGCATAGGCTTCGGCCTGTGCAGCGGCGAGGCCGTGGAGCTTGTGCGCTTCGGTGCTGGCGAGGAAGCGCGCCTCGATTTCGTGAACATCGGTGACGCCGCGCCACAGGCGTTCGAACAGCACCACGCCATCCTCGCGCACGCGGGCTGACCATTGCGCCTCGGTGTCGCCCGACTGGAGACGGTGGGCCGCCTTGTCGAGCGCAGCGCTGAGCGCCGCGCCCGCAAGACCGGGCTCCAGCGCACCGGCAAGCGCCATCTGTTCGATGATCGCCGGATCATAACGACGCGGCACAAAGCCGAGCAGGTTCTTGAGCCGCAGCGCGCTTTCCACGATGCTACGCAGATCCTCACCCCAGCGCGGGCCTTCCTGCGTTTCGAGCACGCGGCCATTCAGCCCGGCATCGACGAGATAGCGATCGAGCGCTGCCTGATCCTTGAGATATTGCTCCGAGCGGCCCTTGGCGACCTTGAACAGCGGCGGCTGGGCGATGAACAGGTGCCCGGCCTTGATGATCTCGGGCATCTGGCGATGGAAGAAGGTGAGCAGCAGGGTGCGGATATGCGCGCCGTCCACGTCAGCGTCGGTCATGATGACGATCTTGTGGTAGCGCAGCTTGTCGAGCGTGAATTCATCGCGGATGCCGGTGCCCATCGCCTGGATCAGCGTGCCGACTTCCTTCGAGGAAATGATCCGGTCAAACCGGGCGCGTTCGACGTTGAGGATCTTGCCCTTCAGCGGCAAGATCGCCTGCGTCTTGCGGTCACGCCCCTGCTTGGCCGAGCCGCCTGCGGAATCACCCTCGACGAGGAACAATTCGGACTTGGCGGGATCGCGTTCCTGACAGTCCGCCAGCTTGCCCGGCAGGCTGGCGACGCTCATCGCGCCCTTGCGGCTCATTTCGCGGGCGCGGCGTGCGGCTTCGCGCGCGGCGGCGGCGTCGATGATCTTCTGAATGATCGCGCGGGCATCATTGGGGTTTTCTTCGAGCCACTCGGTCATCTTCTCGCCCATCAGGCTTTCAAGCGGCTGGCGCACTTCGGACGAGACCAGCTTGTCCTTGGTCTGGCTGGAAAACTTGGGGTCGGGCAGCTTGACGCTGACGATGGCGGTGAGGCCTTCGCGCATATCCTCGCCCGACAGGCTGACCTTTTCCTTCTTCAGCATCCCCGAACGCTCGGCATAGTTGTTGAGCGTGCGGGTCAGCGCGGTGCGGAACGCCGAAAGGTGCGTGCCGCCGTCGCGCTGCGGGATGTTGTTGGTGAAGGCGAGGACGTTCTCGTAATAGGAATCATTCCATTCGAGCGCGACATCGATCCCGATCCCGTCCTTCTCGGCGGAAACCGCGATCGGTTCGGCAACCAGCGGCTGCTTGTTGCGATCGAGCCATTTGACGAAAGCGGCAATCCCGCCTTCGTAGAACAGATCATGTTCGATCACGTCCTCGTGGCGCTTGTCGCGCAGCTTGATACGCACGCCCGAATTGAGGAAGGCGAGTTCGCGGTAGCGGTGTTCGAGCTTGTCGAAATCGAAATCGGTGACGTTCTTGAAGGTCTCGTGGCTCGCCTTGAAGGTGACGCGGGTGCCCTTCTTGAAACCATTGGCATCGGCATTGCCATCCACCCGCGGCGCATCGCCCACCACCTTGAGCGGGGCAACCGCATCGCCATGGGCAAAGCGCATCCAATGCTCCTTGCCCTCGCGCCAGATGGTGAGTTCGAGCCATTCGGACAGGGCGTTCACCACCGACACGCCGACACCGTGGAGACCGCCCGAGACCTTGTAGGCGTTATCATCCGAGGTGTTTTCGAACTTCCCGCCCGCGTGGAGCTGGGTCATGATCACTTCGGCGGCCGAGACGCCTTCTTCGGGGTGCATGCCGGTGGGAATACCGCGCCCGTTATCCTCGACCGAGACCGAACCATCGGGGTTCAATTCGATCAGAACCAGATCGCAATGGCCTGCCAGCGCTTCGTCAATCGCGTTGTCGGACACTTCGAACACCATGTGGTGCAGGCCGCTACCATCATCAGTATCGCCGATATACATGCCGGGCCGTTTGCGCACGGCATCGAGGCCCTTGAGAACCTTGATCGAATCGGCGCCATATTCATTGGCGTTGGGCAGCTTGGCGGGGGGCGTATTGGTGTTATCGTCCATGGCCCATCATATAGGCGCTGACGACGGGAAACCCAACTGCGGGAGGCCCCTTGGCAGCGCTTTTCCACGGGTGACGCGGGCGCTTCGTCGATGGCTCTACAAGGCGGGACGAAAATGCACCTTGCCCTGCCACATGGTCGCATCGAACAGCGGCATCATCCCGGCGCGCGTTGCAGCATCGAACTGGGTGACATGGCACTGTGCAGCGGCCGTGGCGGCGGCGAGATCGGCGGGGGTGTAGCCGATGCTTTCGGTCAGCAAGGCGGGGTCGGTCACCGCCCAAGTGGCCATTTCGGGCACTGGCGGCAGGCGGCCTGCGGGGATGCCGACATAGAGCAACTTCGGGCGCTCGGCAGCCGGGCGGGCCTGCACGATCTGGGTGACAAGCGCGCTCACCATCCGGTGATCGCCATGCCCATAGCCGCCATCCGGCCCCCAGGTGAGGATCATGTCGGTCTCGCCCAGCCATTCTGTCAGATCGGCGAGCAACTTTCGCGCAGAACTGCCTTCCCGGTTCACGCCCACGCCGAGCGTCCCATCGCCGCGATTGAGGCTTGCCACTGACGCAGCCCCCAGCGCGTCGGCCGCGCACAAGGCTTCCTTGAGCCGCACCTCGCCGAGCGCTGCACCGGGTGCCAAGTCTGATACGCCCGGCCCGGCATCGCCTTGAGTCGCATAGGCGATTTGCACCCGTGCGCCCTGCCGCGCCAGCGCCGCGAGCGCCGGGGCCATCGGCAATTCATCATCCGGGTGCGCCAGCACGACCGTGACGTTCAAGGGCTGGCCCCGTGCCGGTGCGGCTTCGTCTGCTGCGCCTGCGCCCGCCGCCAGCAGCGCGCCCGCCGCCGCCATGGCTCTTGCTATGGTGCCGATCATGTCATCCCCCCTGCTGAAGCCCGCTTTTCTCGCATGCGGGCACAGCGGATGCCAAATCCTTTTGCGCCGCCGCGCGCTCTGGCTATGCAAAGGGCCATGACCATCGCATCCCACACCGATCCCATCGCCGAACGCCTTGCCGAACCCTTCGGCTCTTTGCCCGACATCCTGATGGCATGGTCGCGCATCAAGGGCGATGATCTCGCTCTCGTTGACGATGCCCGCGAGGTTTACTGGGCCGAGCTGGTGGGACTGGTCGAGCGGCTGGCGGCGCGGCTGGTGGAGACGGGCCTTGAGCGCGGACAATCCGTGGCGATCCTCGGCACCTCCACCGTCGAATATGCGCTGGTGTTCCTCGCGGCGGTGCGCGCCGGGGGCGTGGCCGCGCCGCTCACCACCAGCGCCTCGCCCGAGCAGCTGGCCAGCATGGCGAAAGATTCGGGCGCGATCCACTTGTTCATCGATGCGGCCAAGGCGGCGGAACTGGGGCCGGATTTCATGGCCGACCTGATCCGCGTGCCGCTGGAGAGCATCGACCAGTGGATGGCCCCGCCGGGTAGCCGTGCGCCGGCCTTCGTGCCGGAGCCGAAAGACCCTTTCAACATCATCTATTCCAGCGGCACCACCGGCATCCCCAAGGGCATCGTCCATTCGCACCAGATGCGCTGGCGGCAATTTGCTGCCACGGCGCTTTCGTACCTTGGTGCCCGACTGGAAGTCCGCTCGCTCGCCTCGACCCCGCTTTATTCGAACACCACGATGGTCGCCTTCCTCCCCGTTCTGCTGGTGGGGGGGGCGTGCGGGTGATGGGCAAGTTCGATTGTGCCAAGTGGCTGGCACACGCCGAGGCGGATCGCACGACGATCACCATGCTGGTGCCGGTGCAGTATCAGCGGCTGATGGACTTTGCGGATTTCGACAGCTTTGACCTGTCGGCGCTCATGCTCAAATACTGCACCTCCGCGCCCTTTGCCGCCGATCTGAAGCGGCAGGTGCTGGCGCGGATGCCCGGCGGGTTGATCGAGATCTATTCGATGACGGAAGGCGGCGTCGTCTGCCTGCTCCCCTGCCACGAATTCCCCGACAAGCTCCACACCGTCGGGCGGCCTGCACCGGGGAGCGAGTTGAAGGTGCTCGACGACGAAGACCGCGAAGTGCCGCCCGGCACGGCGGGCAACCTGATCGGGCGCAGCCTGACCATGATGAGCGGTTACAAGAACCGCCCTGACAAGACCAAGGAAGCCCAGTGGATCGACCCTGCGACGGGCGAAGCGTGGATGCGGATGGGCGATATCGGCCGGGTCGATGCCGATGGCTTTGTCGAGCTGGTGGGCCGCGCCAAGGACATGATCATCTCGGGCGGGTTCAATATCTATCCCTCCGACCTCGAAGCCGAACTCATGAAAGAGGCAGGCGTGATCGAGGCGGCGGTGGTTGGCGTGCCGTCACGCGCGTGGGGGGAAACGCCGGTGGGGTTCGTGGTGCTGCGGGAAGGCGCGCGCGATCCGGCGACCATCATGGAGGCGGTGAACGCGCGGCTGGGCAAGACCCAGCGGCTCGCAGCCGTGCACGTGATTGACGAGATGCCGCGCAGCCATATCGGCAAGCTGCTCAAGACCGATCTGCGCGAAGAGGCGGTGCGCCGCGGCGGGATCGATTAACCCGCAAAAGAGCGCGGCCAGCCGGCCACGGGGGCAGCCAGACCGCGCTCTTCTCGGGGGACAATCAGACAATCAGGACGTTGAACGCACCGCTGCTGATCGCGATGGCCATGACGAACGCGATGGCCTTTTCTGTGATCTGACGCATGGGTTTTCTCCTTATGTTTTTGCGTATGGGATCGGCTGGCCCGCCTGGAGAGAGAGGGGAGAGGCGCCGAAGCGCCGGCGAACCAGCCGTCGGGCATATATATGCACGAAGAAACATTATTGTTCCATGAACGAGCAATAAAAATTCTACTTAGTGTAATTGATTTCGTTGCTCGGGGTGCGCAGACCCAAGGAAGGGGGCGTTGCCGGGATTTGCGGATCGCGTGGCCGGGAGAGCTGGAGGCGCGGCCACCATTAGGGGGGAGGGGACGGTGACCGCGCCAAGCTCATGACATCGCGCGTGTTTTCCTTCACACGGCTCCGGCGCAAGGGCCGGGCGATGGTCGCTGCAAAGGCCGCTCTGCCTCGTGGGCCGGGCTGCTTTTGGCGTTGCGATGCAGATGGTGTGCGCTTCCCCGCAACACAAATGCGAAATGCTTCAACTCAGTTGCGTCAAATGCAAGCAAGGCATCGCGCGTTTGTCTGCCGGCGGGCGCAATCGCAGCACGCGGCCAGCAAAAAGGCCGCCGGACTGCACCAGCGGCCTTCGTGCATGATCGGGAGCGGGATGCTCAGTTGGCAGCGATTTCGCGGCCGCGGCGCTGTTCGGCCGCTGCAACGCGTTCGACTTCGGCACGCGCCGAGGCGAGGCCTTCGCTCAGGCACTTTTCATCGCGGCGGGTGCGGTTGAAGGTGTAGCGCGAGATGCCTTCGGTGCTGCACACCTTGCGCAGCTTGGCAGCCACGCGCGCTTCGAGGGCGGCGCGACCGGCTTCGCTGGTCACATCGAGATCGGCGTAGGACACGCGCACGTCGACAATATCTTCCGCTGCCAGAACTGGGCTGGTCAGCGCGGCGAGGGCAATCAGGGGGAGAGAGAAACGCATGGGTGAAGCTCCGTAACAGAGAGGATGACGAAGGGGTGATGCCGTTGCCCGGCATTCGGTTGCTTTTCGAAACTATGGTGCAGCGCACAAGATAATGCTGCAATTGCGAAGGAGTGTTCTGGTTCCAGAAAAAGCAGACTGCGCGGGCCGATTTTTCAGGGCCGCGCACCGCGCTGGCGCAATTCGCGCAAGGCATCGTGCCGCAATGCTGGACAGGGCGCGGTGCGCTCCGTAATTCGCGGCCATGACAGCGCCCGCCCACTCGCCC
Organism: Erythrobacter epiphyticus; assembly: GCF_034653295.1. NCBI lineage: Bacteria > Pseudomonadati > Pseudomonadota > Alphaproteobacteria > Sphingomonadales > Erythrobacteraceae > Erythrobacter > Erythrobacter epiphyticus. The sequence continues at coordinate 630,766 of NZ_JAYEEU010000007.1, forward strand.
GCCCGCACTGATTCTGTGCATCCGGAATCCATCCTGATCGTCGATTTCGGGTCGCAAGTGACCCAATTGATCGCGCGCCGCGTGCGCGAGGCCGGGGTCTATTCCGAGATTGCCCCCTTCACCCAGGCCGAAGCGGCGTTCCGGCGGATGCAGCCCAAGGGCATCATCCTGTCAGGCTCGCCCGCCAGCGTGCCCGAGGAAGGCTCACCGCGCGCCCCGCAATCGCTGTTCGAGGCCGGGGTGCCGATCCTTGGCATCTGCTATGGCCAGCAAGTGATGAGCCACCAGCTCGGCGGCGAAGTCCGTCCCGGGCATGAGACCGGTGAAGGCGGCGAATTTGGCCGCGCCTTCCTGACTGTCACCGCCGAATGCGCGCTGTTCGATGGGCTGTGGCAAGTGGGTGAGCGGCATCAGGTCTGGATGAGCCACGGCGACAAGGTCACCCGGTTTGCCCCCGGCTTCGAGATCGTCGCCACCTCGGACGGCGCGCCCTTCGCGGTGATCGCGGATGAGAGCCGCAAGTTCTATGGCACCCAGTTCCACCCCGAGGTGGTCCACACCCCCGACGGCGGCAAGCTGATCGCCAATTTCGTGCGCCATGTCTGCGGCCTCAAGGGCGATTGGACCATGGCCGAATTCCGCAAGACCAAGATCGCGGAGATCCGCGCGCAGGTGGGCGACAAGCGGGTGATCTGCGGGCTTTCGGGCGGGGTCGATTCGGCGGTGGCCGCCGTGCTGATCCACGAGGCGATCGGCGATCAGCTCACCTGTGTCTTCGTCGACCACGGCCTCATGCGCATGAACGAGGCCGAGCAGGTCGTGACCCTGTTCCGCGATCACTACAACATCCCGCTGGTGCACGTGGAGGCGGAAAGCCTGTTCCTCGGCGGCCTTGCCGGGCTCACCGATCCGGAAGCCAAGCGCAAGTTCATCGGCAAGACCTTCATCGATGTGTTCGAGGCCGAAGCGGCCAAGATCGGCGGTGCGGACTTCCTCGCACAAGGCACGCTCTATCCCGATGTCATCGAATCGGTCTCTTTCACCGGCGGGCCGAGCGTGACGATCAAGAGCCACCACAATGTCGGCGGGCTCCCGGAACGCATGAACATGGCGCTGGTCGAACCACTGCGCGAGCTGTTCAAGGACGAGGTGCGCGATCTCGGACGCGAACTCGGCCTGCCCGATGCTTTCGTCGGCCGCCATCCCTTCCCCGGCCCCGGCCTCGCGATCCGCATTCCGGGCGAAGTCACCAAGGAACGCTGCGACATCCTGCGCAAGGCTGACGCGATCTACCTCGAGGAAATCCGCAATGCGGGCCTTTATGATGCGATCTGGCAGGCCTTCGCGGTGCTGCTGCCGGTCAAGACGGTGGGTGTCATGGGCGACGGGCGCACCTATGATTCGGTTTGCGCGCTGCGGGCTGTCACCTCGACCGACGGGATGACAGCGGATGTCTATCCCTTCGATGCCGGTTTCCTCGGGCGGGTTGCCACGCGGATTGTCAACGAAGTGCAGGGCATCAACCGGGTGGTCTATGATTACACCAGCAAGCCGCCCGGCACGATCGAATGGGAATAGGGCACAACGCGCCCCCTTTCCGCGCCTCGCGCGTTTCTGCTAACACCTGTTTGTACCTGTCAACGAGGGCTCTGATCCGTGACTCACTCGCTCCGCCTGATTGCCTGTTCTGCCGCGCTTGGTCTGGCGCTGGTTGCCTGCTCGCCTGCTTCCGAGAGCAACAGCGCCGGTGAGACCGCTGCCGCCCCCGCAACCCCGGCGGCGGAAGGCGAATGGACCATCGACAGCGCCGCCTCGCACCTCGATTATGTCTCGATCAAGGCGGGTGAGGTGGCCGAGGCCAACCGCTTCGAAAAGCTCACCGGCACGGTTGGTGCCGATGGCGCAGCCCGCGTCGAAATCGATCTCGCATCGGTCAACACCGGGGTCGAGATCCGCGACGAACGCATGCGCGAGATCTTCTTCCAGGTTGCCGATTTCCCTTCGGCGACCGTCACCGCGCAGCTTGATCCCCAGCAATTCGCCGCGCTCGAAGTCGGCCAGGTGGTCGTCCAGCCGCTCGCCGCCAAGGTTGCGGTCAAAGGCATGGAAGCCGATGTCGCCGCCGAAGTGCAGGTCGCACGGGTCAGCGATGATCGCGTGATTGCCACCACCACGCGCCCGATCATCATCACCACCGACATGTTCGGTCTGACCGATGAACTGGGCGAATTGCGCGCACTGGCGCAGCTGCCGTCGATCTCGCCGGCTGTCCCGGTGACCTTCACGCTCGCTTTCACACGCTGATTCGCCGGCTGGCGTAGGGATCTGCGGCGCGCGGGGCACGGCCTTGCGCGCCGCATGACGTTACGGCGTGCGCCACCAAGCCTAGGCCTCACCAAAAGCAGGCTTGAAAGCCTCGGCTATCTCGGCTTGTCTCCCGCGCAAACACGCATTCCAACGGGAGAGACCACGCCATGAAGACCGCCATCACCGAAATGTTCGGAATCCAGCACCCCATCATTCAGGGCGGGATGCACTATGTCGGGTTTGCCGAGATGGCGGCGGCGGTCTCGAACGCGGGCGGGCTCGGGATCATTACCGGGCTCACGCAGGGCACGCCCGAAAAGCTCGCCAATGAAATCGCGCGCTGCAAGGACATGACCGACAAGCCGTTCGGGGTGAACCTCACCATCCTGCCGACCTTGACCCCGCCCGATTATCCGGGCCTCGTCAAGGCCGTGATCGACGGGGGTGTGAAGGTGGTTGAGACCGCCGGCCGCAACCCGGTCGATCTGCTGCCCGCGCTGAAGGATGCCGGGATCAAGGTGATCCACAAGTGCACTTCGGTGCGCCACTCGCTCAAGGCGCAGGACATCGGCTGCGATGCGGTGAGCGTCGACGGGTTTGAGTGCGGCGGCCATCCGGGCGAGGATGATGTGCCGAACTTCATCCTGCTGCCGCGCGCGGCGGACGAGCTGGAGATCCCCTTCGTCTCCAGCGGCGGGATGGCTGACGGGCGCAGCCTTGTCGCGAGCCTTGCCATGGGCGCGCAGGGTATGAACATGGGCACCCGCTTCATCGCCACCAAGGAAGCCCCGGTGCATGAAAACGTCAAACAGGCCATCCTTGCGGCGAGCGAGCTCGACACCCGCCTCGTCATGCGCCCGCTGCGCAACACCGAACGCGTGCTCAACAACGCCGCGGTCGAGCGCCTGATCATCAAGGAGAAGGAGCTGGGCGATGCCATCACCATCCAGGACATTTTGTCCGAAGTCGCCGGGGTCTACCCCAAGATCATGATGGAAGGCACAATGGATGCAGGCGCGTGGAGCTGCGGCATGGTCGCCGGGCTGATCCACGACATCCCGACCTGTCAGGAGCTGATCGACCGGATCATGCTGCAGGCGGAGGAGATCATCGCCCGGATGAACGCGATGGCGCGCGCCTGAGCCTAGTTCTGCTTGACGCGGGTGTAGGGGATGAAATCCTCGAACCTGACAGAAGCGCGCGGCACGCCGAGCCCGCGATCGAAGGTTTCCGCAATATCCGTGCGGCAAATCTCGACCCCGCTGGTGGTCTCAAGCCGCTTGATCGAAAGCGCAAAGCGCCGCGCAATGTCCTGCGGGCGGGTGGTGCGCTGGACATAGACCGTATCGCCTTGCCCGAAGACATAGGCGGTGCCATCGATCGTGCGCATGGGCTGGCCTGATCCGAGGCTGCGGATGCAGCGCAGCGGTTGGCCCGCGACACGGCCATCAAGCAGCTTGGCAAGCTCGGCCTCGCCCTTGTTCGGCGCGGCGGGCTGATCATCCGCCAGCGCGGCTGCGCCCAACGCAGGTATCAGCGCCAGCCCCAGCACAGCGCGCCGCATCACCGCGTTTTGCCCTGCGCATCCGCGCGTTTCGCGACGCGGGTGTAGGGAACGAAATCTTCAAAGATGACACCCCCGGTGAAGAAACCCGCGATCGGATCGATGGTTGTCGCGACATCTGCGCGGCACAATTCCCCACCGCTGAAACGCTGGTTGATCAGCGCGTTGCGGCGGTCGATATCCTGCGGGCGGGTGGTGCGCTGGACATAGATGGTGGCGCCATCGCCGAAGACATAGGCGGTGCCATCGATCATCCGCATTCGCAGATTGGGGCGCGAAGGGATACACCGCACCGGCTCGCCCGCGACACGCCCTTCGAGCATTTTGGCGAGCTTGGCTTCGCCTTCGTTTGCAGGCGTGGGGTCATCAGCGCCAAGCGCTGGCAAGGCGGCAATCGTGGCAAGGCCCACCAGCACAGGCTTCCAGACATCACGGGCAAAGCGCAGCATCGGCAACTCCATCGACAGGTGGCGACACCATGCCGCCGCCTCGCTGAACCCGTGCTGACTGGCCTTTTCAGCCGCGTGCCGGGCTGGCGCCGGAAGCGATGTCGGGCAGGCTTGCCTGATCCGCGCCATCCGCCGGGCCACCTTTCAATACGAAGCGTCGGTCACAATAGCCGCAATCGACATAGCCGTGCTCGTCGATTTCGAGATAGATGCGCGGATGGCCCAGCGCCGCCGGGCGGAAGCCCGCGCCGCCACGAATGCCGCTCGCGCCGTCACAGCTGACGCGTCGCGTATCGACCAGCAGAACTTCAGGTGGTGCAAGTGTCATGGGTATCAGCCGATAATCGCACACGGGCAAGAGCGCAATTCTCTTTGCACCCGTGCAGCGGCTCACCTAATGCGGGGCCGCCATGTCGACAGAGCCTGCCATTCGTATCGCCAACCTCACCAAACGCTATGCCGCGCCCAAAGGCGCGAAAGGCGCGGATGCGGCGGGCAAGCTCGCGCTCGACGGGGTGAGTTTCGATGTGCCGCAGGGTGCGATCTTCGGCCTGCTCGGCCCCAATGGCGCGGGCAAGTCGACGCTGATCAACACGCTCGCCGGGCTCGTCAACAAGACGTCGGGCAGTGTCGAGATCTGGGGCTTTGATATTGATCGCGACCGCCGCAATGCCAGCCGCGCCATCGGGATCGTGCCCCAGGAAATCGTGTTCGATCCGTTCTTCTCGCCCTTCGAGGTGCTGGAGAATCAGGGCGGCTTCTACGGCATCCCCGCGGGCCAGCGCCGCAGTGAGGAATTGCTGGCGGCGGTGCATTTGTCGGACAAGCGCAACGCCTATGCCCGCGCGCTTTCGGGCGGGATGAAGCGGCGCCTGCTGATTGCCAAGGCGATGGTGCACTCCCCGCCGATTCTCGTGCTGGACGAGCCGACCGCCGGGGTCGATGTCGAACTGCGCCGCCAATTGTGGGAGCTGGTGACAGAGCTGAACCGCGAAGGTGTCACCGTGGTGCTCACCACCCACTATCTCGAGGAAGCCGAGGAATTGTGCGACACCATTGCCATCATCAACCATGGCAAGCTGATCGCCAACAAGCCGACCCGCGAGCTGGTGGCGATGGCGCGCGAGAAGATCGTGCGGCTCGAAGTGGCCGATGATATCGCCGCACTGCCGCAAGCCGAGGTCTTCGCGGGCTGCGAGCTGATCAATCCGCGCACGCTTGAGATCACCTATGATCGCGATCGGGCCAGTGCCGGGCAAGTGCTCGCGCTGGTGCAGCAGGCGGGGCACACCATCCTCGATGTCACCACCCGCGAGCCTGATCTTGAAGATGTCTTCGTCCAACTGACCAGCGCCGCCGCCTGATCGCGCTTGCTCGCCGTGGCAAGGCGAGGCATGGCTTGGCCCATGAGCCAGAACAACCCCTCGTCCTCTGCTGCGGCCACGCCGGGCCACGCCGCGCCGCATGATGTCATCATCATCGGATCGGGTGCCGCCGGGCTGACTGCCGCGCTCGCGCTGGCCCAGCACAAGCGCGTGCTGGTGCTGGCCAAGGGAACGCTGACCGGCGGATCGACGGCGTGGGCACAGGGCGGGATCGCTGCCGTGCTCGATGCCGGCGACACCTTTGAAGATCACATCCGCGACACCATGGTGGCGGGCGCGGGCCTCAATGATCTGGCGGCGGTGCAATTCGTGATCGAGCGCGCGCCCAAGGCGATCGATCGGCTGTGCGAGCTTGGCGTGCCGTTCAACCGCGAAGCCCACGCCTTGCATCTGACGCGCGAGGGCGGCCATTCGCACCGGCGGATTGTCCATGTCGATGATGCGACCGGCTGGGCCGTCCAATCGGCGCTGCTGGCCGCGGCCGAAGCGCATCCCAACATCACCCTGCTCGCCGGGCGCACCTGCATCGATCTGATCACCGATCGCCACCGTGAGCAGTTCTCCGCTGCCGGGCGCGCCTGGGGCGTTTATGCGCTCAACGAGGAAACCGGGCGGGTGGAACGCCATGTTGCCCGCGCCACCATTCTGGCGACCGGCGGGGCGGGCCGCGTCTACCAGTTCTCCACCGCGCCGCGCGGCGCAACCGGCGATGGCATTGCGATGGCGTGGCGCGCGGGGGCGCGGGTCTCCAACATGGAGATGATGCAGTTCCACCCGACCTGCCTTTACAATCTCGATGTGAAGAACTTTCTCATCACCGAAGCCGTGCGCGGCGAAGGCGGACGGCTGATCAACCCGCGCACCGGGCAGCGCTTCATGCGGCTCTATGATCCCGAACGGCTCGAACTGGCGCCGCGCGATGTCGTTGCCCGCGCGATCGATGCCGAGATCAAACGCCACGGGCTCGATTACGTCCATCTCGATATCAGCCACCAGCCGGCAGACTTCGTGCGTAGCCATTTCCCGACGATCCACGAAAAGCTGCTGGGGCTTGGCATCGACATGACCGTGCAGCCGATCCCGGTGGTGCCCGCGCAGCATTACACCTGCGGCGGGGTGGTCGTCGGTCTCGATGCGCGCACCGATATTCCGGGGCTGTGGGCGGCGGGCGAATGCACCGAAAGCGGCCTCCACGGCGCGAACCGCCTCGCGTCCAACAGCTTGCTCGAATGCTTCGTCTTCGGCGAGGCCGCGGCCGAGGATATTCTCGCCCGCTGGGACGAACTGGCCGAACCGCCGGTGATCCTGCCGTGGGATGAAAGCCGCGTCACGGATTCGGATGAAGAGGTGGTGATCAAGCAGAACTGGACCGAAATCCGCCGCTTCATGTGGAATTATGTCGGCATCGTGCGCACCACCAAACGGCTGGAGCGCGCCCACCATCGCATCCAGCTTCTGAAGCGCGAGGTCGAGGATTACTATGGATCCTTCCGCGTCACCACCGACCTGATCGAGTTGCGGAACCTGTTGCAATCTGCTGAGTTGATTGTGAAATCAGCCCTGCAACGCAAGGAAAGCCGCGGTTTGCACTACACGCTTGATTATCCCGATCTGATCGATCCTCCGCGCGACACGGTGCTGGTACCGTGAAGGCCGCGCTCGGCTTGGCGGCCGCTGCGCTGGCGGCGGCTGCGCCGCTCGCCGCGCAGGATGATCCCGCGCCTGCCTCGACCAACGCCATCGTCGTCAATGCCAAGCGCTCCGGCGCACCGATGTGGACCATCGAGACGCCCACCGGCATCGTCATTCTCGTGGGCGAGATGCGCAATGTCCCCAAATCGACCCCGTGGCAGCCCGAGCGGCTGGAAGAAGCCACCGCCGAGGCGAACCGGGTGATCCTTGGCGTGAAGCCCAAGATCTCGCCCGGCGATATCTTCCGGCTGATCTTCAAGGGCGGGCAATTCACCAAGCTGCCCGACAAGACCGTGGCAAGCGACTATCTCACGCCCGAACAATATGCGCGCCTCTCCGCGCTCGAAGCCGAGTATGACGCTGATTTCGCGCGCAAGAGCTTCCTGATGACGGCGTTTGATTTCCTGACCAAGCGGCTGCGCTTCAACAAGGATACCGTCGATGATGCGGGTGATGTCGTAAAGAAGGCCGCCAACCGCGCCAATGTGCCGACAAGCCGTGCAGGCGCGATCCGCGGCAAGGACATGCTCGACAGCCTCGCCATGGCCGAACCGGCCGATCACATCCCCTGCCTTGAGGCCGCGATGACAGCGGCGGAAATCGGCCCCGAACTGGTCGAGAAGCGCGGTGCCGATTGGCGCGCATTCCGCATTCCCGAGGTGATGAACAACCCGCTTGAAATCGCCCTGTCGCGCTGCTGGCCGTGGGCTGATCCCGACGTGGGGAACGAGCTTCGCACCATCTGGGTCGAACAGATCACCGCTGCGTCCACGGCCGACGGGGTGACGCTGGCGGTGGTGCCGCTGCGGGTGCTGGCGGAAGATGGCGGCGTGCTCGATCAGCTCGAGGCGCAAGGCCTGCCGATTGGCGGCCCTGTCTGGCGCAAGTGATAGACGCGCGTTAGTCTCTCCCGACAACAGGGGAGAGACACTGCCATGCCGACTGCCACCGCCAACGGAATTCCGATCCATTACGAAGATCACGGCGATCCCGCAGCCCCGGCGATCCTGCTGATCATGGGATTTGGCGCGCAGTTGACCTTGTGGCCGATCGAGCTGGTCGATGCGCTGACCGCTCAAGGCTTCCGGGTGATCCGCTTCGATAACCGCGATATTGGCCTGTCGCACAAGCTCGACGGGGTCAAAGCGCCCGGCCCGGTCAAGCTGACTCTGGTGCGCAAGCTCGGGATGACCCCGCGTGTGCCCTACACGCTTTCCGATATGGCCGATGATGCGGCGGGGCTGCTTGATGCGCTCGGGATCGCGAGCGCGCATGTTGTGGGGGCGAGCATGGGCGGGATGATCGCGCAGCGCTTTGCCCATCGCCATCGGGCGCGCACGCGCTCGCTTATCAGCATCTTCTCGACCACTGGCAATCCCAAGCTGCCGCCCGCGCGCAAGGAAGCGATGGAGGTGCTGATCAAGCGGCCCGAGAGTTTGGAGGAAGCGGCGCTGGTGGCGCATGGCATGAAGCTCGCCCGCACCATCGGTTCGCCCGGCTTCCCGACTGACGAGGAACGCCTGCGCGCCAATGTCACCGCTGCGGTGCGCCGTTCGGTCTATCCGCAAGGGCCGACCCGCCAGCTCGCCGCGATCATTGCCGATGGGGACCGGCGCCGCATCCTGCAAAGCCTCGATGTGCCGACGCTGGTGCTGCATGGCGAGGATGATCCGCTGATCCCGGTCGCCGCCGGGCATGATACCGCCGCGCATATCCGCGGCGCGCGGCTGCGCACGATTCCCGGCTGGGGGCATGATCTTCCGCTTGCGCTGATCGATGATCTGGCGGGAGAGATCGGCGGCCACGCCCGCAGCGTCTGACCGCGCGCCTCCCCCTGCGCAAAAGGTGACGCCTGACCGGATTCCTGCTAGAATCCGACTCGTCTTCGTGGGTGGAGAAAGGCGTCGCGCAACCGGGTCCGCAAGCGGGGAGGGCATTGCGATGAAGGTCGAACACGGCACGCTGGTGATGGTCGCTGACGGGGCGAAGCTGCTGCTGCTGCGCAACGAGGGGGACGAGAAATATCCTGTCCTCCAAACCGTCCTGCACGAGCGGCAGGATAATCCTGCTACGCACGAGCAAGGTGCCGATGCGCCGGGCCGCAGCTTTGCCAGCACCGGGGCTGCGCGCAGCAGCTATCAGGAAACCGATTGGCACCAGCAGGCCGAAGACGCCTTTGCGCGCCATGCGGCCGCCTTGCTGGAAAAGGCTGCGGCTGATCATCCCGGCGCAGGGGTGGTGGTGATCGCCGCACCGCGGACGCTCGGCGCCATGCGCGGGCATTATGGGCAGGTTACGAGCACGCGCTTGCTCGCTGAAATCGACAAGGATCTCGCCGATCATCCGACCGATGATGTGATCGCGGCGCTCGCCGCGCATTGAAGCCTTTGCCACCCCGGCATGGCCGCGCCGGACACAGCGCTTTGCGCAACAATCCTGCCTGTCTGTGAGCGAAAGATTCAAGGGTTGATTCACAAGATTCAATCACCAAATTTTTCTTCACAGATTCAATTTGGGGCTTGCGGGTCTCGCGACTCAAGCTTTGTCCACGCGTCGCGCCGTTTGGCGACCCTAAAAGGGCCGCGCGCGACTGCCCCGAACGGTTAATCGCCGGTTGACGGGATTCCTCCGCTGATTCATCATCTAGTGGTCAGGTTCGAAGAAGACCCCCAATTGCTTGATGTGCTGGCTGCTCTCCCGAGGGGAACAGGGCCGCAGCCAGACCGCAAGAAAGGGCTTTGAGACCGAATCAGGAAATCATCTCTGCGCTTGGATTGCGGGCTCCGGAAACCGGGTCATGTGGGCAAGTCTGGGGATGAACCGGTGCAGAACAGAATCGGAACAAAGCTGCTTGCGCAGGCTGCCGATTCAGGGGACAAAGCGGGGCAGACCATGGATTTCAAAGCGAGTGATAATGTGCCGGGTGAAGTGATCGAAGATGCTGTGGCCACAAGTGCCGAAAACAGCGCGGGGGAAGAGGCAGTGACCATGAAGAAAGCTGACAGCGGCAGCGAAGCCTTGATCGCCGCCAAGGCGGGCGAGGCACTGGCCGGGGCCATGGCCGAAGCGATCAAGGACGCCGGCAAGAGCGATTCGAAGAAGGTCAATGCGCGCCGCTTCACTGTGCACACGGATTCGGCGCGCGACGCCAATCTCACCGAATTCGGCAAGGAAACCCTGACCGACCGCTATCTCCTGCCGGGCGAATCCTATCAGGATCTGTTCGCGCGCGTCGCCGATGCCTACGCCGATGACGAAGCGCATGCCCAGCGGCTGTATGACTACATCTCGAACCTGTGGTTCATGCCGGCCACCCCGGTGCTGTCGAACGGCGGCACCAACCGCGGCCTGCCGATCTCGTGCTATCTCAACTCGGTGTCGGACAGCCTCGAAGGCATCGTCGGCACCTGGAACGAAAACGTGTGGCTCGCCTCGAAGGGCGGCGGCATCGGCACCTATTGGGGCAATGTCCGCGGGATTGGTGAGCCGGTCGGCCTCAACGGCAAGACCTCGGGCATCATTCCCTTCGTGCGCGTGATGGACTCGCTGACGCTGGCGATCTCGCAAGGCTCGCTGCGGCGCGGTTCGGCGGCATGCTATCTCGACATCAGCCACCCCGAAATCGAAGAGTTCCTCGAAATCCGCAAGCCTTCGGGCGATTTCAACCGCAAGGCCTTGAATCTGCATCACGGCGTGCTCGTCACCGATGAATTCATGGAAGCGGTGCGCGACGGCAGCGAGTTCGAGCTCAAGTCGCCCCGCGATGGTTCGGTGCGTGGGCGTGTTGATGCGCGCGCGCTGTTCCAGAAGCTCGTCGAAACCCGTCTTGCCACGGGTGAGCCCTATATCGTGTTCAACGATACCGTGAACCGCATGATGCCCAAGCATCACCGCGATCTCGGTCTCAAGGTCTCGACCTCGAACCTGTGTTCGGAAATCACGCTGCCGACCGGCATTGACCACCTCGGCAATGATCGCACGGCGGTGTGCTGCCTTTCCTCGCTCAACCTCGAAAAGTGGGAAGAGTGGCAGGGTGACAAGCAATTCATCGAGGACGTGATGCGCTTCCTCGACAACGTGCTGCAGGACTACATCGACCGCGCGCCGGATGAAATGGCCCGCGCCAAGTACTCCGCCAGCCGCGAACGCTCGGTCGGGCTCGGGGTGATGGGCTTCCATTCTTATCTCCAGATGAAGGGCGTGGCGATGGAAAGCGCCATGGCCAAGGCGCTGAACCTCAAGATGTTCAAGCACATCCACGCCAAGGCCTCGGAAGCCTCGATGCTGCTCGCGCAGGAGCGTGGGCCGTGCCCCGATGCGGCCGATATGGGCGCGATGGAGCGGTTCAGCTGCAAGATGGCGATCGCGCCCACCGCGTCGATCAGCATCATCTGCGGCGGCACCTCGGCTTGCATCGAGCCGATCCCGGCGAACATCTACACCCACAAGACGCTGTCGGGCAGCTTCATCGTCAAGAACCCCTATCTCGAGAAACTGCTCGACAAGAAGGCGAAGAATTCGACCAATGTGTGGAATTCGATCCTCGAGCGCGGCGGTTCGGTGCAGCACCTCGATTTCCTCACGCCCGAGGAAAAGGCCGTGTTCAAGACCAGCTTCGAGATCGATCAGCGCTGGCTGCTCGAATTCGCGGCGGATCGCACCCCGTTCATCGATCAGGCGCAGTCGCTCAACCTGTTCATCCCGGCTGATGTCGACAAGTGGGATCTGATGATGCTCCACTTCCAGGCATGGGAGAAGGGCATCAAGTCGCTCTATTACCTCCGGTCGAAGAGCGTGCAGCGCGCGGGCTTTGTCGGCGGGGTCGAGGCGGACAACACCCCCGAGGCGCCCAAGATCGAACTCGCCGCAAGCGGTGAGCAGACCGATTACGAGGAATGCTTAAGCTGCCAGTAAAGCGGCCCAACATCAGGCGCGCGGGCGCATAAATCCCGCGCGCCGCCCGATCTGTGTTATCACATGTGAAGGAAGAAAGCGTTATGAATCTGCCATTTGCGGCGGGATTGCTGGGCCTGGTTGTCTGCGTCGTCTTCCTGTTTACCGCGATCCGCGAACTGCGTCGGGGCAAGCCCGGCCATGCGCTCAACGCGGCCAAGATCCACCTCGGCATGGTCATCCTGTTCGTGCCGTTCTGCCTCTGGATTCTCGCCAATCACGCACCGTGATTCGCGCGCCTGAATCCGGCGGCCCACCGCTTTCGTATCTGTGCTATAATCAACCGCTGTTTCTGACTGGAGACCACGCCGATGTCGCTGCTTGAAGCCCGCAAGACCTACAAGCCCTTCGAATACCCTTGGGCCTATGAATTCTGGAAGCGCCAGCAGCAGATCCACTGGATGCCCGAGGAAGTGCCTCTGGGCGAGGATTGCCGCGACTGGGCGCAGAAGATCTCCGAGCATGAGCGCAACCTGCTCACCCAGATCTTCCGCTTCTTTACGCAGGCCGATGTCGAGGTGCAGAATTGCTACCACGAACAATATGGCCGCGTCTTCAAGCCGACCGAGATCAAGATGATGCTCGCCGCCTTCTCCAACATGGAAACGGTGCACATCGCGGCCTATTCGCACCTGCTCGACACCATTGGCATGCCCGAGGCGGAATACAGCGCGTTCCTCGAATATGAGGAAATGAAGGACAAGCACGATTTCCTGCAGCAGTTCGGGGTCGACACCGACGAGGATATTGCGCGCACCCTGGCGACTTTCGGCGGCTTCACCGAAGGGCTCCAGCTCTTCGCCAGCTTTGCGATGCTGATGAACTTCCCGCGCTTCAACAAGATGAAGGGCATGGGCCAGATCGTCTCGTGGAGTGTGCGCGATGAAAGCCTGCACTGCGAAGGCATCATCAAGCTGTTCCACACCTTTGTCGAGGAACGCCAGTGCCTCACCAAGGCGGTGAAGGAAGATCTCATCGACATCTGCCAGAAGACCGTGCGGCTGGAAGACAACTTCATTGACCTCGCTTTCGAGATGGGCCCGGTGGACGGGATGAGCGCGAAGGAGATCAAGCGCTACATCCGCTACATCGCGGACTGGCGTCTCGGCCAGCTCGGCCTCCAGCCGATCTACATGGTTGAAGAACACCCGCTGCCGTGGCTCGCGCCGCTGCTCAACGGGGTGGAGCACGCCAACTTCTTCGAAACCCGCGCGACCGAATATTCGAAGGGCGCAACCCGCGGCAACTGGAACGACGTGTGGTCGAGCTTCGACAAGCGCCAGAAGGCCAAGGCTGCGAACGAAGCGGGCGAAGAGGTCGCTGAAGCCGGGCTGTTTGGGGTGCAGGCGGCGGAGTAGGGGACTAGGCTAGCAAGTCGCCTTGGTGGGTCTCATCTAGACGAATGAGACCCACCAGCAGCCACTGATTGCTGGTGCCATGCTCGATGTTGCGTCTGCTATGGGTGCTAAATCCCAACACTAGACCGGCTTCGAAATATTGCTCTTCATATTTCTTTCGCAGCTCGGACACCGCCTCTGTATCACCATACAGCTGAGAAAAGCGATTGAACGCTGTGGATGTCTCCCAATCGTCGCATTCGTGGCGATGCGGTTTTTGGTCCTGATCAATCCAGTTCAAAACGAAGCGCTTGCGGCACGGAGCTAGTGGCTCGACCTCCCCATCCTCCTCGAATAGTGAAAGTTGACTTGCTAGTGCTCGATGCTCCCTCGCTTCATGGGCAAGTTCCTCAGCTGATTTGTCAAACGCCTCTAGACGGATAGACAAAGGACGAATGAGCGTTAGCGAGTTGCCGCGAGCGTCCGCTTCCTTTGTAGAGGAGCAAACCAATGGTGCGAGGAAGTTAGCTCGCTCTCCCGGCTTCATTTTTGTTGTTGGGACCAAAGAGTTCTGGAGAACTCTCTGGCTCTCCTTCCTAGGATCACTATCAGGCTTGACGTAGTCGTATCTGATCCATTGCCATCGGCCAAACTTCTGGTCTTCCTTCAGAATTCGATATGGGACAGGATACTGCCTGCGCCATCTGCGGTCTCTGCCGACACCAGCGCAGCAAACTGTTTCGAAATATCTGCTAGAGCGGTGCGGTTGCGCCTTGATGAGTATCATGCACTCGTCGGACTCCGGTCCTGATACTTGCGCCATCCACCACCCCCAAATGCGTCACGGGTGTACCCGTTCGCTTTTTCAGATCATCGGAGACAATCTTGCGATGGCAGGTCTTCACATCTCGCTCGTAGCACATCAAGCAAACGTTGAATTCTTTCAACAATTCTGCGATCTGAAAAATAGCTGAGTTGGCTTCCGATGAAGCCATAACGTCGGAAAACACGCGACGGAATGCGTCGAAATCACCTCTCCGTGCCGCCTCACGGCCTTCCTTGGGGTCGCCAAGTTCCTTGAGATGAATGTATTTGATGCCTGCCTTGCCAAGCGCTTCTGACAAAGCTGACTTCGAAAAACCCGGCCGGCGAGATTGCGCTCGGTCCCGAATATCGGCCAGCACATCGACGCCGGACAACTGCAAAGTTGCAACAAAGTCTGCGAGGTTAGATCGCTCGTATCCTATGGTGAACAACATTTGGCTTTAGTCGTTGCAGCGCGACACAACATCAAGCTCTTTCGGTCAAGCTGCTGCCAAAATGGAGTGAAGTGAGTCACAGCGGTAACACCTCATGTCACCTCGGCGTAGGCCGGGACCCAGCCTTTTTTCGCTGACGGTCACGCTCAGCCGCGCTAGGTTCCAACATTCGCTGGGATGATGGGGACGAGCTGGGGGATGCTCTAGGACACCCTTCCCGGGTCCCCGGCCTGCGCCGGGGCAGGCACGTCCGGGATGGCGGAAGGGGCGGCTGCCATCAAAAAATCAACGCTTTTGCAATCCCTTGCGCACTATGCCGCCGCGCATGGAGAAACTCGCCGCGCTTGCGACCCCCGAAAACATCGCCGCGGCCAAGGCGTTCGCCACGGCGCTTGCGACCCCGGCGAATACCATCACTGCGCTGATCGCGATGAACTTCGCGGCGTTTGCCGCCTTCGGCATCGACAAGGCGCGGGCCGAGCGCAGGGCATGGCGTATCTCCGAATCCACGCTGCTCCTGCTCGCGCTGCTGGGCGGCACCGGCGGTACCTATGCCGGGCGGGCACTGTTCCGCCACAAGACCCGCAAGGAGCCGTTCAGTTCGCAGCTCCACCAGATCGCCGGCCTCCAGTTTTGCGCGGTGGTCTTCCTCGTCGTCTACTTCTGGTAGCAGCCCCCCACGCAACAAGCCCGGAAAAGCCGCGCTGGCCTTTCCGGGCTTCGCTGTCCCGCAGGCGCGGGGAATGCAGCTTAACGCAGCAGCGACAGCACGTTCTGCTGCGACTGGTTGGCCTGCGCCAGCATCGCGGTCGATGCCTGGCTGAGGATCTGCGCCTTGGCGAGCGCGGTGGTTTCCGCCGAGTAATCGGTATCCATGATCCGCGACCGCGCATCGGTCAGGTTGGTCGAGACATTGGTGAGGTTGTTCACCGCCGACTCGAGGCGGTTCTGGCTCGCACCGAACGAGGCACGTGCGCCGTTAACAGCGGCGAGCTGCGTGTCGACGGTCGCGATGGTGGTGGTCGCAGCGGCCGCGTCCGTCACGCTGTACGTTGCCGCAGTGACGGGGGTGAGGTCGGTCCGGGTGATCGCGATCGTGTCACCGACGCTGCGCGAACCGGCCTGAATATTGATCGCGTCGGCCGAGTTCAGCAGCGAAATACCGTTGAACTCGGTCCCCGTGATGACCTGCGAAATCTGCGCGGTCAACGCCGTGACTTCGCGGCCGATATTGGTGCGGTCGGCCGCTGCGAAGGTTCCCGAGGCGGCCTGAACGCTCAGCTCACGGATGCGCTGGAGCATGTTGGTCACTTCGTTCAGCGCGCCTTCCGCGGTCTGGACAAGGCTGATGCCGTCATTGGCGTTGCGCACACCCTGCGCCATGCCGCGAATCTGCGAGGTCATCGACGTGGCAATGGCAAGGCCAGCGGCATCGTCCGAAGCGCTGTTGATACGACGGCCGGTCGACAGCCGTTCCATCGCGGTGCTGAGCATACGTCCTGCAGAAACACTAGCGTTCTGGGCGCGCAGGGCCGAGGAATTGGTATTGATAACGGTCATGGTTCAAACTCCCGAGTGGTCACGCAGCGCGAACACACCCGCCGCTGCTGGCCCTAAGACCGACCATGCCCGATGATGTTTAAGGCCCGCCTCAGCTAATTTGTAAGTCAAATCCTGCTTTTGCGCGTTCTAGGTAATCCTACGGAGCTCTGGTTAAGCTGCTGGTTCCTAGACATAATGCATCCCATGCATCGTCAAGAAATTGCACAGGGGCGATTATGAACAGGGCGCATGCCGACTCCGGACACTTGATGATGTCTAAGGCCTCGGTCAGTAATTCTGCATCGCATCTGACGGGTCACCATCTGGCGCAACATGCAGCTTTGCTTGAATGCACGGTACCGATGCTGGCACAGACTTGGCAGCGTGATCGGCTGGTGTTGGGCAGCGAAGGGCGTTTTGTGCTGCCAGCTGGTGGACGGCCTGCAGGTGCCGTTGAACTGGACTTGGCACAGTCTTCGAGCCCCTCGCTGGCCACATCGGCCCGTGGCCGTATTGCCCTGACCTATGATAGCAATGGCCTGTCGCAGGCTCGCGCCGCCTTTCTCGCTTGCGCCGCACAAGGGGGCTGGCCGATCGCATGCGATCCCCAAAGCGTCGCGCTCCTTACCTTGGCTGAACGGATGGCGGCGAGCGAAATTCCGGTACTGCTCGAAGGGCCGACCGGGACCGGTAAAGAAGTGCTGGCGCGTTTCATCCATCGGTGTTCGCCCCGGGCTTCCGGTCCGTTTGTCGCGGTCAATTGTGCAGCGATGCCCGAAGCCATGCTCGAAGGTCTGTTGTTTGGTCACCGCAAGGGAGCCTTTACCGGCGCCACCGAGGCGCGCGAAGGCCTGTTCCGGGCGGCCGATGGCGGCACCCTGCTGCTCGACGAAATCGGTGAACTGCCGCTGGCCTTGCAGGCCAAACTGCTGCGCACCCTTCAGGAAGGCGAGGTCCTTTGTCTTGGCGACACCATGCCGACCAAGATCGATGTTCGCATCGTGGCCTGCACCAACCGGACGCTAGCCGCCGAGGTCGAGGCCGGGCGGTTCCGGGAAGATCTGTTGTACCGGCTCAATGTATTCCCCCTCGAACTGGCGGCATTGCGCGAACGCTCTGATGATATTGCGCCGCTCGCCTTCGGGATGCTGCTGCGTCATGGCTGCCGTCCGGGCATGCCCGGCTGGTTGAGTGATGATGCCATCGCCCGGCTTGAGACCCACGCCTGGCCTGGCAACATCCGCGAACTCGAAAATGTCATCCGCCGTGCGATCCTGCTGGCAGGCAATGCACAGCTTATCACAGCCGAGCACATTATCTTCGACAAGCCGGTGCGTGCCATGGAACTGCCGCGTGCGGCAGCACCCGCACCCGCACCCGCACCCGCGCAAGCCAGCGGCGCGTCGCTTTCTGCGGTGGCTTTTGCCTCGCAAGCCGAGGCGATCCTCGCCGCGCTTGACCGGCATGGCGGAAATCGCACGCGCACCGCGCAAAGCCTCGGCATTTCCGAGCGTACCTTGCGCTATCGCCTCGCTTCGATGCGGCAAAACGGCCTGATGGCTGCCGCCGGAGGCCGTGCATGAACACGCTTCGTCCCGGTTTCGGGGTGCCCGACATCATGGCGCTGCGCGCAGAGGCGCTTTCCCGGCAGACGGCGCTGCGCGAGGTGCGCTCGGCAAGTGTGGCGCAGCCCCGCGACGCATCTGCTGCGCCCGCAGCCGGTTTTGCCGCGACGCTCGATAACGCGATGCAGCAGGTCAGCGCGGTGCAAAACCGTTCGAGCGAGCTGCAGGTCGCCTACGAGCGCGGCGAGGTGACCGATATCGCGCAAGTGATGATTGCCCGTCAGGAAGCGGGCATTGCCTTCGAAGCAGCGCTCCAGACCCGCAACAAGCTGCTGTCCGCCTACCAAGACATCATGCGGATGGGAGGCTGAATAAATGACCGATACCGCATTGCCTGTCCCCGCTGACAGCGGGGTGTTGTTGCCCGCCAAAGGCCAGGGCACCGGACTGATCGGCCGCTTGCCGTCCCCTGTGGCTGACTTCGTAAGCCAGCCTGCGGTGCGCCGTGCCTTGCCCGCGCTTGCGGGGGTGGGGGCGCTCGCCCTGACGGGGGCGCTTTATCTTGCGCTCTCCCAGGGCCCCCAGCGCGTGCTCTATGCCAGTCTGACCGATGCGGAACGGGCCAAGGTCACAGAAACCCTGGCCACGAGCGGGATCAAGTACTCGATCGATAACGGCACCGGCGCGATCACCGTGGCCGAGGATGATATCTACCGTGCCCGCATGCTGGTGGCCAGCAATGCCGGGATTGCCGCTCCGGAAGGGGCGAGCGAGATGCTAGATGCCATCCCGCTGGGCTCCTCGCGTACCCTGGAAGGCGAGCGGCTGCGGCTCGCGCGGGAGCGCGAACTGGTGCTTACGATCCGCGAGATTGATGGGATCGAGGCTGTCAGAGTCCATCTCGCTACGCCGGAACGATCAGTATTTGTGCGCGATGCCAGCACCCCCAGTGCTTCGGTGATGGTGCGGCTTGCGAGCGGGCGCAGCCTTTCGCAAAGTCAGGTCGAGGCGATCACCAATCTGGTGGCCGCTGCGGTCCCCGGCATGACCAGCGATCATGTGCGGGTGGTCGATCAGAATGGACGGCTGCTTTCTTCTGCCCGTGAAGATGGGCTGGAATCGCTGACACTCCAGCGTGAATTCGAGGCCAAGCTCGCCAGCCAGATCGACGCGCTGCTGTTGCCGCTCTTGGGCGAGGGCAATTACTCTGCGCAGGTTCAGGCCGAACTTGATCCTGATGAAGTGACCCGTGCCCGCGAGTCCTATGACACCCCCGGCGTGGTAAGGCGGGAAACCGAACGCAACACCACCCGCACCGGGCAGAATGCCCCCGGTGGCGTGCCGGGCGTTGCTGCTAACACCCCGCCGCCCGATCCGACGCTTGTCGACGCAGCGCCGCAACCAGCCCCGCCGGCGCAAGCCAGCGCCAGCGACAGCGAAAGCGCCGTGGAGCGCGCCTATGAACTTGGCCGTGAGGTTGCGGTAACCAACCGTCGCCCCGGCGGAGTCACGCGGCTTTCGGTTGCTGTGGCGGTCAGCGATGAGGCTCTCAAGGCGGCAGCACCGCTGACGGCGGCCCGGCTGCAAACCCTGGTCAGCGCAGCGGTGGGTGCCAATGTCACGCGCGGTGACAAAGTCGAAGTCGTGCCGAGCAAGTTTGGTCCCGATGACTTGCAGGCGCCCGCGTTCTACGAACAGCCCTGGTTCATGACCGTGGTGCGTTACGGTGCAATGCTGCTCGCTGTCTTGCTGGTGCTGTTGCTGGCGGTGCGTCCATGGCTGGCGCGTCAGCGCGAAAAGGACAAGCTTGCCGCAGCCGGTGCGCCGGACTTGGGTGATCGCACCGCGCTGACAATGGGTGATAGTGTTGCGGCTGCGTCCGAGCCGGGCAGCACCGCAAGCCTTGCGACCGCGTTACAGGGAGATCTCACACAGCAGGTCGCGCTGGCCCGGCAATTTGCCGCCCGGCAGCCGGATCGCGCGGCGCTTGTGTTGCAGCGGATGCTTCAGGCTCCTGCCGAGCCCCCGGTTGAGCCTTCCGCCACCCCGCTCACCACCGCTGCAGGAGCGCAAGGCTGATGGGCATGGTTGAACCTCTTGCCGGATTCACCCCTGCACCGGGGTCGGAAGGGTTTGCAGAAAGCCTGCTCTCCCGGCCTGATCGCGCGGCCGTGTTCCTGATGCTGCTCGACGATACCGAAGCGAGCACGCTGATCAGCCGACTGCAACCCCACGAGCTCGAACGGCTTGGTGCGGCGATGGTCGCGCTGGGCGAGGTAGATCAGACTGGCATGACCGAAGCGCTCGCCGACTTCGTCAGCGAAGCCCAGCGTGAAGTCATCCCCGCGCGCGATCGCGCAGGCGATGTGCGTGTCCTGCTCGAGCGCACGCTTGGCCTTGCCAAGGCCGAAAGCATGATGCAGCGCATCGCACCTGACGTGCAGCCGTTCTGTGTCGAAGTGGCGCGCTGGCTTGCGCCGGCGGTGCTGGTGCGCCTGATCGGCGATGAACACCCCCAGATGATTGCAGCGCTTTTGCTGCTGATCGACCCTGAACCCGCGGCTGCGGTGCTTTCGGCCCTGCCTGCTCCGGTGCAAACCGAGGTTATCGAACGGATTGCGCGGGCCGGGCCAATCTCGCGGCAGGCTGCCAGCACCATCGACGCCTTGCTGTCGCAGCGCATCGGTGCGAATTTCGGGCCATCGGCATTGCTGCTTGGCGGGCCGCAGGAAGCAGCCAACCTTATCAACCGCGCGGCGGGCGAGGTGCGTGGCACTGTCCTTCCGGCGATTGCCGAGCGCGATGCGCCGCTGGCTGCTGCCATCGAGGACAAGTTGTTCACGTTCGAGATGCTGTTGGCGCTCGATCCGATGGCGATGGGCCGCTTGCTGCGCGATGTCGATTCCGCCCAGTTGGTCGATGCGCTGAAGGGTCTGACCGAGGAAGAGCGGACGCCGTTCCTGGCTGCGATGTCGAGCCGTGCGGCGGATGGCATCCGCGACGAAATCGAACTGCGCGGACGGATCGCGAAGAAAGATGTCGTGGCGGCACAGCGCGCTATTGTGGAGGTCGCCAAGGCCCTTGCCGCAGCCGGCGAGATCATCATGGGAAGCGGCGATGGCGACTTCGTCTGAGTGGCTGGCTGCGCTCGCCACGCCACCAGTGGTGCAATCCCCCCGCTGGTTTGAGGCCTTGGGTACGCCAAAGGGCTTTTGCAGCGAGACACCATTTGCGGGCAGCGTGTCCGCAGCGCCGGTATCAGAGTCGGCGTCCAACTCCGTCCCCGAACTGGCCACGCCTGATGCGCTTGCCGAGGCGGAAGGCCGCGGCTTTGCCGCAGGACAAGCGGCGGCCCGTGCCGAGACGGAGCAGGAACTGGCCTATGCGCGCGCGCTGAAGCTCCATTTCCGTGCGCTGGATGAAGCCGCGCGGGCAGTGCTGGCGGAGGAACTCGCCGCAACGGTGCAAACGCTCTGCATGCAGGTGCTCGGCGATTATGCGCTGGATGGCACAGCTCTCGTAGCCCGTTGCGAAGCGGCGGCGGCACGGCTTGGCGGCGGCTGGGCCGGCGCAGTCTTGATGCTGCATCCCGATGATGCTGCCGGCTTGCCCGATGGGGCACTCGCGGGGTGGCACATCGCCACCGATCCCGCACTGGCGCGTGGTGCGCTGGTCATCGAGGGGCCGGATGGTGCCGTGCGTGATACCCCGGCGGACTGGCAGCGCGCGCTTGCCGAAGTCTTGCGGGCATGATTGCCGAACTCCAGCTTGATCTCGCCCGCATGCGCTCCGCCCGGTTGAATGCGGGGCCGGTGCTGACGGGTCGGGTGGTGGCCTGCGATGGCGGCTTGGTCGAGGTGGCTGGCCTGCCACTGCCGATCGGCTCGCTTGGCGCTGTCGAAACCATGGACGGTTCCGGGTGCCTGGCCGAGGTTATCGGGTTTCGTGCAGGCCATTCGCTGATGATGCTGCTGGGCGATACGGTGTTGCTCCATCCGCGCGCGGTGGTGCGGGCGGTTGGCCGTCCGGGTGAAGTGCGCGTCGGCGATGCCTTGCTGGGCCGGGCAGTTGATGGCTTGGGTGAACCGATTGACGGCGGCCCGCGCCTTGATCTGCCGCTGTCGTGGCCACTTTCCGGCAAGCGAGAACATGCGCTCGAACGCGCCAGCGTCGCGGCGCCGTTTGATTGCGGCATTCGTGCAATCAACGCTCTTGCCACCATGGGGGTGGGGCAGCGGCTGGGCATCATGGCTGGTTCGGGTGTCGGCAAATCCGTGCTGATCGATACGATTGCCGGCCATGCCCTCGCGGATGTTACCGTGGTCGCACTTATCGGGGAGCGCGCCCGCGAAGTGTCCGATTTTGTCAGCCGGCATATGGCGGGCCGACGCAGCGGCGGGATCGTGGTGGTGGCTGTTCCGGCCGACCATGCACCCAATCTTCGGCTGCGCGCCGCGCAATATGCAAGCGCAATTGCCGAATATTTTCGCGAGCAGGGCAAGCGTGTCCTGCTGATTCTCGACAGTCTCACGCGGGTTGCCCATGCCGCGCGCGAACTGGCGCTGGTGCTGGGCGAGCCGGGTGCGGCGCGGGGCTATCCGCCATCCGCGCTGGCCGCGATCACGAGGCTGGTTGAACGCGCTGGCAATTCGGCACGCACTGGTGGTGCCGTAACCGGGATCTACACCGTGCTGGCTGACGGTGACGATGCCAGTGATCCCGTGGTCGATACCGCGCGCGCGATCATGGACGGGCATATCCTGTTGTCGCGCGGCTTGGCTGAACGGGGGCACTATCCCGCGATTGATGTGCCCGCATCGCTCAGCCGGGTGATGGATGATCTTGTCACGCCTGAACATGCCCAGGCAGCGCGGCGGCTGCGTGCACTGATCGCCGCGCGCGAACAGAACCGTGATCTGGTCATGATGGGCGCTTATCGCGCCGGGTCCGATCGGCTGCTTGACGAAGCGCTCGCCCAGAGCGCGGCGATTGATGCCTTCCTGACCCAGCCGCGCGGTTCTGCGGAAAGCCTTGCGGCGAGCCAGGCCGCCTTGCTCGGTTTGTGGGACACGGATCGTGATTGAGGAAAAGCGGCGCCTTGCGCTGGTCCGCATGCAGGCGATGGTGGCCGGACTTGCCCGCCGCGAGGCGATGCGTGGCCTCGCCGAAGCGCTTGACGAGGAACGCCGCCGCCATGCGCTGGCGGAACGCGCGGCACAATTGCTTGCCAGTTCGGGTGCCCGCACGGGCACCGCCCTGGGCGAAGACATCGCCCGCGCCAGCCGGTTCGCCACCGGGATTGCGCGGATCGCCGATGATGCTGCCGTGGCCCGGGGTGATGCGCGCCGCCAGACCGAATGGCAGGCGAGCCAGCTCGCCTCTGCCGAAGCCCGCGCGCGTCGGCTGGCCGAAATCGAAACGGCAGCCGAAACCGCGCTTTTCGAAGCCCGCGATCGCCGCACGGCGCCGCTTGCTATGTCGATGGCACGCAAGTTGCATAGGCATAAGTAAACGACCTTTCGGAGTATCCGCCCGTGCTGCCCATGCCGTCCACGCTTCCCCGCGCGCCGATTGATGCTGCTTTCTTGCGCCAACCCTTGGGGGTGGGCGATATTGTGCTGCCCGATGCTGCGGGCCAGCCTGGCACTGATTTCGCCGGGGTGCTTGGCGCATCGCTGTTGCAGGTCGAGGCCTCGCAGACGGCCACGGTGATGCCTGGGGTCCCGACTGATCTTGCTCTCCCGACGCAGCCTGCCAATGCGGGTGTGCTGCCCGACGCTGCGGTACCCGCAGCACCGGTTCGTGCCACCCCTCGCCCGGCATTGCCGGACGGCAAAATCTTGCCGCCTGATATGCCATCCGGCACCATCATGCCGTCCGATCCAGCACCGCATGTGACCCTTATGGCGTCTGGTGCGCCGGGGTCCGAAAGCGTCGCTGGCGAACCGCTTGATGCCGAGGCGGCCGGATCTGCTGTGTCCCAGCCGCAGCCAGGCCTTGTCGACCTGCCCCGGCCTGTTATGCCGCCGCCGCTTCAGTCCGGACGTGCGGTGTTCTCCCGTCCTGCGACCACGGCTGCTCCGACCGACATGGCCAGCGTGGCCGAACCTTCGGCCGAGCCGTTGCTCGCTGCCTTGTCAGCCACCGCTTCGGCCACCACGGCGCGCATGGCGCAGGCCACCGAGCCGCCGGCCGCCAGCATGGCTTCCGCCGCTGCACCGACCGCTTCCCCGATCACCGCTGCGATCACGCCGGCGCCGCTTGCCTCGTCTTCGCATGCGCCCGAAGCGCCCGGATTGTCTGCGACAGCGCCCGCTGCCGATCTCGAGGCGACACTGGAACAGATGACTGCGATGCGCGACGTGGCCCGCGCGTCGCGGCCCGAGCTCACGCTCAGGCACAGCGAATTCGGCATGATCAACCTGCGCGTCGAAGCGGCGGGCAGCGCGGGCGAATGGCGCGCTTTGCTCACCAGCCGCGATCCGGGGTTTGTGCCTGCGGTGCACGCCGCTCTGGCCGAGCGCGCGGTGGTAGCCAGCAGCGAAAGCAGTTCGAACCCGGGGGCTTTTTCAGGCGGACGCGGCAGCGACACTGCGCCCTTTGGACAAGGCGCCGGGCAATCGCCGTTCGGATCTTCACCGGGTTCCGGACAGGGCACATCGCAATCCCATGCGGGACCGCTTTCCACCGGTCGGCGTGTTGATGAGGCGGCCAACGCGATGGCTGCTGACAAGGCTGATCCGGCGGGTGCGATGCCCGGCGGCCTGTTCGCCTGATCGCGGCCAGGCTTCGGATCATTCATCAGGGCAAAGGGAAACAGGTAAAGCATCATGGCCAAGGGCAAGGACAAGTCCACAGATGAAGGCACGCAGTCGTCCGGCATGGCGTTGAAGATCGCGCTCGGTATGGTGGCCACGCTCGCGCTTGGCGCGGGCGGCGCTTACGGGGCGTTCGCCGCCGGACTGATCGGGGTTGGCAAGGCGGGGGAGCCCGACATTCCCAAACTTGTCGTCAAGGGCGCCGATGATCCCTATGCCTTCCCGGCCAAGGCCGAAGGCAGCGACGCGCCTGCCACGGTCTTTGGCGAAGGTGGTAGCCAGTACCGCACGGCCTATTATTCCTTCGAGGAAAGCTTCACCTCGAACCTTGCCGGCTCGCCAGCGCTGATTCAGCTGGAACTTGCCGTATCGACCCGTCGTGACGGGCGGGTGCTGCAATGGGTCAAGACCCACGAAATCGCGATCCGTTCAGCCATTCTGGCCCAGCTGGCGGCCACGTCTGAAGCGGATGTTTACGACGTCGCGGGCAAGCAGCGTCTTGCCAAGCGGCTGACACAGACCATCAACACCGTGCTCGAGGAGAACGAGGGCTTTGGCGGTATTGAGGCAGTCCATTTCCGCGGATTTCTCGTGCAATGAGGATGTCGCATCAATTTGACCGCGTTGCCGCGGTCGCCATGCATTGCCCGGAATTGGTGGCACGCGGTCCGCGTCCGGAAGAGCGCGATGCGATGATCGCGGCCTGGCGGCGCGACCTTGCGCGGGTCATGAATGAAGCGCTCGGCGGGCTTTTTGCGGGCGACCGCCTGACCGCCGAGATTACGGCGCCGGAATGGCTGCCTGGCAGCGAAGTGCTCAGCCGCATCGGTCCGATTGCAGCCAATAGCCTGCTCCGCTGCGGAGCGGACGCAGAGGCTGCGGTGTTGCTGTCGCTTGATCATGCCACGGCGCTGGCGCTGACGGATCGCGCCTTTGGCGGCGAAGGTCGGGTGGGCGATCCTTGCGTCGATCCGCTGCCGCGGTCTGCGCAGTTGCTGTGCGAGGAAATTGCTGCGTTGGTCGCCGGCGCGGTGGCCCGTGTGCAGGATGCTGATGCCTTCCGCGAGCCTGTGCAACCGACGCCGGGCGGTGATGTCGTCATCCGTTCGGAAAACGCAGCGCGGCTGCGCGCGTTTGACCCTGCTGCCGATTGTGCTCTCTTCACGCTGCGTTTGGCGGACAGCAAGGGCCTTGCATGGCACCTGCACCTTGCGCTGGCCAAGGCGCAGCTTGATAGTTTGCTGCCCGCGTCTCAGCTGCCGCATCGCGCCGGAGCGTCTGCACAGCAGCAAGACGCAGTCAGCAGCTTCGGTGCCATCCCGCTGCCGCTGCGCGCGGTGCTGACTGAATTCGATCTCACGCTTGCCCAGCTCGATGGGCTTGCGCCCGGCGATACCTTTCCGCTGGCGATGCCGCGCAGCGTGCCGTTGCGGATCGGCACAACCGTCGTGGCACAAGGCACCATCGGCACGCTGGATGATCGCCTTGCTCTTTGCCTCACTCATGTTCCCCATCAAGGATCTGCCTCATGAATGCCCCGATCACTGCTTTTTCGTCCGGCCTTGCCCGCTTTGGTGATGTTGCTGTCAGCCTGTCGGTTGAGCTGGGGCGCACCGAACTGCCGCTGCGCGATGTTCTGGCCCTCGGCGAAGGCAGCGTGGTTGCGCTGCATCGCCTGACCGATGAACTGCTCGATGTCACCGCGAATGGAAAGGTGATCGCGCGCGGGGAAGTGGTCGTGGAAAACGGCCGCTTTGCGCTGCGGATCGTCCAGCTTGTCGGTGCGGAAAGCGCACCAGTTGCAGCTGTTTCCGATCTCCCGATGGGGATCTCCGATAAGGGTATCCCGGCATGATGTTGCTGGAGTATTTTGCACGGTTGGCGCTGTTGCTGCCGCTGCTTGGCGGGCTGATCTGGGGCAGTCTGAAACTCACTCGCTATCTGCAAACCCGGATGGTGGGTCAGATGGGCGCAGCGGGCCGGCATCTCGAGCTGGTCGAAACAAGTCTGATCGCACCTGGCATGCGATTGGCCGTGGTGCGATTTCATGACCGCGAGATTCTGCTGGGCGCTTCCCGGCAGGGCCTGGTGCGGCTTGGCGAAGCCCCGGCCCGTGCAGCGGAAAGTGCCCAGTGATGCGCGGTATTGCCTCTTTCCGTGCTGTTCTGGCGATTTTTGCGTGCCTTTGCGCCTTCTTCGCCGCGGATGTCGCGCAGGCCGCACCGGCGGTTCCGGGTGTCGGTGCCGCGATCGAGCGCGCGCTCGGTAGCGAAGGTGTGGGTCAGGACACGCCGCTGAGTTTCTCGCTCCAGCTCCTGCTGGTGATGGGCCTGCTTACCATCCTTCCGTCGCTGGTGCTGATGATGACCAGCTTCCTGCGCATCCTGGTGGTGCTGGCAATCCTTCGGCAGGCTATCGGCTTGCAAGGGTCCCCGCCCGGACAAGTGCTGGCGGGCCTGGCACTGTTCCTGTCGCTCTTCGTGATGGCCCCGACGCTTGAAGTGGTCAACGACACCGCGGTTGCCCCTTACGCTGCGGGCACGCTGGAGGCCGATGCTGCGATTGCCAAGGGCGGTGAGGCTTTCCACGCCTTCATGCTGACCCAGACGCGCGAGGCGAACCTGCTGATGTTCGCCGATCTGGCTGGCACCAACGGCTTTGCCAAGGGCGCGGATGTTCCCTTCTCGATCCTGCTGCCCGCCTTTGTCACCAGCGAGCTTGAAACCGCGTTTCAGATCGGCTTCATGCTGTTCCTGCCCTTTCTGGTGATCGATCTTGTCGTGACGAGCGTCTTGATGAGCCTGGGCATGATGATGCTGTCGCCGACGATAATCTCCCTGCCTTTCAAGCTGCTGCTGTTTGTGCTGGTTGATGGCTGGGCTCTGCTGATGGGCAGCCTTGCGATGAGTTTCGGGTGATGGGGCTCGATACCAAACTGCTGGCACTGGCCGATCAGACCTTGTGGGTCACGGCGCTGATTGCGGCGCCCGTGCTGCTGGCCGCGCTGGTGGTTGGCCTGATGGTGGGGATTATCCAGGCGGCGACGTCGGTCAACGAACAGACCCTTACCTTCGTCCCCAAGCTGGCGGTAACGGCACTGGTGTTCGTGGTGCTGGGCGGGGCGATGATGGCGCTGCTCAGCGACTTTCTGCGCGAGATCATGGCGCAGATCGCCACCATTGCAGACTGAAGGCGCACACGGTGAATGTCCTTGATTTCGGGCTGGCCGGACTTGAGGCGCAGCTCTGGCAGATCCTGTACCTTTCGATCCGTTGCGGCGCTGCCCTGATGGCAGCGCCAGTGGTGGGCGGTATGGCGGTGCCCGTCCAGTTGCGGGTGTTGCTGGCCTTGGTGATCGGGATGTTCATCGCGAGCTGGCTTCCACCCGCTCCGCTGCCTGCCATGATGAGCTTCGCCGCGCTGCTGGCCATCCTTCAGGAAGTGCTGATCGGGGCCGCCATGGGCTTTGTCCTGCAACTGGCCTTTGCCATTCCGCTGATCGCTGCCGAACAGATTGCAGGCACGATGGGGCTTGCGATCGCCACCTCGATAGATCCCACCAGCGGTTCGCAATCCGGCGCGCTGGGAAGCTATTTCTCGATTACGATGACGCTGCTGTTCTATGCGATCGGCGGACATTTGCTATGGTTCCAGCTGCTGGTGGAAAGCCATCGCCTGCTGCCACCCGGCAGTTTCATGTTCGCACCCGAAAACGCCCAAGGGATCGTGCTGTTCATGGGCTATGGGTTGGCGGCTGCCGCGGCGATCGCTCTGCCCGTGGTGCTGGTGTTGCTGCTGGTGCAGGTGGTCACAGGCGTGCTGTCGCGCTCGGCCCCGGCGCTCAATCTGTTTGCTCTTGGCCTTCCCGCGGGCGTGTTGGCGGGAATTGCAGCGCTGATCATCGTCATGCCGCTGATTGTCGATCAGTTTTCCCGCATCATTACGGCAGCGCTGGCTGAAATCGGAAGGCTCGTGGGCTGATGGCCGAGCAGACTCCCGGCGAAAAGGTCTTTGATCCGACCCCCAAGCGCGCATCCGATGCCGCAAAGAAAGGCGATGTGCTGCGTTCGCGCGAAGTGGCGACCGCAACGACGATGGCCACCGGCGCGCTGGTGCTGGTGATGGTCGGGCCGTGGCTCGCAGACAGTGTGGCCGGCGTGGCGCGGCTCGCGTTCCGGTTCGATCGGCAGGAACTGGATGCATTTACGCCCGGTGCGATGCTGAGCGGCGCCGCGGTTGCGCTGCTGCCACCGATTGCTGTGCTGGGTCTGGCCGCAGCCGGGATCACGCTCGCGGTGCAGCTGATGCTGGGCGAGGGGCGGTTTGTTCCGGGTAATCTGGCGTTCAAGGGATCGCGCATCAATCCGCTGGCGGGGCTTAAGCGGATGTTCGGCCTCAATGCGCTGATCGAATTGGGCAAGGGCCTGCTCAAGGTCATCCTGCTGGGTGCTATCGCATGGGGTTGGGCGGCGGCCAATCTGGCACCTCTGCTGGGACTGGGTGCAAGTGACGTGCACGCCCAGATCGGTTTCGGCCTTGATGCCTTTGCCGGGCTGATCGGCGTCCTTTTGATCGGTCTGCTGATCATTGCAGCCATCGATTATCCCTTGCAGCGGTTCCAGCGCAACAAGCGTCTCAAGATGAGCCTGCAGGATCTGCGCGATGAACAGAAGCAGGCCGAGGGCTCGCCAGAGATGAAATCCGCGCGCCGCCAGCGCCAGCGCGACCTCGCGCGGGGCGGTGTCGCCAAGGCGATGCAGCAGGCGCAGTTCGTGATCGTCAACCCGCAGCATTTCGCGGTGGCCCTGACATATGATGCGTTGCTCGCGCCGGCGCCCCTTGTCCTCGCCAAGGGGCGTGGCGAAACGGCGCTGGCGATGCGCGAGATCGCCGCTGAACAGAATTTGCCAGTGCTCGAATACCCAACGCTCGCGCGTGCAGTCTATTTCACGACCCGGCAAGGCGAGATGGTGCGCGAGGAGCTTTACGTCGCGATTGCCGCGCTGGTGGCTTTCGTGATGGCGTTGAAGCGTGGCGATCGCCCGCGGCGTCCCACAATTACAGTCCCAACCGCCCTTCAATTCGACAGCCATGGCCGCGCGTTGAACGCGGCTTAACAACCCGGCAAAGGAGCCGTTCTTGCCACTATGACGACCACTGGCTCCTCAATCATTTCCGCGCTTGGTGCCGGCAGCGGAATCAATTTCACCACGCTGGCCAACGACCTGTCGGCGGCATCCTTTGCCGGCCAACGCCAGGCCATCACCGACCGCAACGCCGCCCTCGAAGCGCGCATTTCCGCCGCGGCCAGCCTGCGCGGTATGGTGACCGCATTGGCAGGCAGTGTCGGCAACCGCGTGCGGGCGGGCGATTTGTCGCCGCGCGCCACGCTGGGCAATCCGGCGCTGGCCAATGTGACCTTCACGCCCGGGTTAACCCCGACCGGCAGTTACACGCTCGAAGTCAGTCAGCTCGCAACCGGGCAACGGCTGGTCATGCCGCCGCTTGGCAATCCAGGTGATCCGGTCGGCGAAGGCAGCCTGACGATCCGTTTCGGCACTATCACCGGTAGCGCTTTTGCCGAAGGCGCAGATCGCCCTGCCCTTACGATCAATGTCGCTGCCGGCGAAACTCTTGAAGCGGTCGCGGCCCGCATCACCAGTGCCAGTGGTGGAGCGGTCACCGCGCAGGTTTTGGCCGGCACTGACGGCGCGCAACTGGTGCTGACCGGACGCGAAGGCGCGGCCAATGCCTTTGTAGTCGAGGCCGCAGGAACCGGCCCGTTGGCATCGCTTGGCTGGGAGCCCGCATCGCCCGGTGCCGTGCAAGTGCCTGCGATGGCCCGCGATGCGCTGTTCAGTTTCAATTCGGTGGCCATGCGCAGCGCCAGCAATACGGTGACCGGCCTGCCGGAAGGCTTGGGCCTCCAACTGAACGCCGCCAATCCGGGCCAGACGACAACGCTGACATTCGCCAACGATGCCAGCGCGATCACCCGTTTGATGGAAGACCTTGTCGAAGCGCTCAATGATGTGGTGGGAGAGGTCAACAGGCTTGGCAATCCGATCGGCGGTGAATTGGGCAATGATCCTGGCCTGCGTTTGCTGCGCAGTGTGCTGGTGCGGCTCAGCAGTGAAGAGGTCATGCCGGGCGCGCAGCCCGGTGAGCCGAATACACTGGCTGATCTGGGGCTGGTGCTCGAGCGTGATGGCACGTTCCGGCTGGATGCGGCCCGGCTCGGGCGTGCGCAGGCCGATGCGCCGCGCGCGGTTGCCGCGATGTTCACCACCGGCGCTTTTGGCGTTTTCAGCACCCTGGATCGGCTGGCCCGCAATGCCACACAGATTGGCGATCCCGGAACGCTGGGCGGCTCGATCACCCGCTTCCAGCGCCAGTTGCAATCCAACGGCGCGCGGCTCGAAAAGATTGCAGAACAGCAGGAAAGCCTGCGCCAACGTCTCAGCCGCAGTTTTGCCGCGAGCGAGCGGCGGGTGGGCGCGTCACAATCAACCCTGACCTTCCTGCGCCAGCAGGTTGACATGTGGAATGCGCAGCGGCGCTAGCGGCAGGATTTCACGATGCAGATGCTTTCGCAAACTCCCACCGCGGCCTATCGCCGCGTCGCGTTGGATGCCCGGATCGAAGGGGCCGCAGGCGCAGCGCTCGCGCGGATCTGTCTCGAAGAAGCCGTCGCTGCGCTCGGGCAGGCGTTGGCCGCGCTGGATCGGCAACCGGCACGCGTGCCGCACGAACCGCTTGCCCGCGCACAGGCCATTGCGGTGTGGCTTGCCGGTTCGGTCGATCCCGCGCATCCGCTGCGCGCCAGTCTGGTGCAATTCTACGGCGGTCAGGCAAGCGCAATCCGCGCCTGCGTCACGGCACCCGATGCCAGCGTGATCGCGCGGGTGCGCGATGACTTTCTCGACCTGCTCGAGGCCGCCTAGCCGATGAACGCCGCGATGATCCGCGCGGCATCCGCCGGGTCTTCGAAGGGGTGGAAATGAGTGCGATCAGGGCGGTGCATATCCGTCCCCTTTGGCAGGATCGCGGCAAGCTGCGGCCAGGTGGGCGAGCCCTTGAAGTCATGGAGATCGCTTTGCAGCGCGCGCACCACCAGCACCGGAATATCCACTTGCCGCGCCGCATCGTGGATGCCGGCATTGCTGCGGCTTGAACCATAGACGCTGGCTTCGACCTCGGGAGCGCAGGCGAGCACCATGCCGCCGGTGCCCGCCGGGTCGGGCCGCAGGCCGTGACGGCAGTAATCCTCGAAGACGCGGCGATCGAACAGGCAATAGGGATCGCGCGTCGCGAAACGGGCGATCATTTCCTCGGCTGAGGCGAAATCGCGCTTGCGACGGCTGGCGGGATGGGGGGTGTCGTCGCGCAAGAGCTGCGTTGCGGGCGCGTAGAATTCGGGCGCGAGGATCACCGGATCGAACAGCACCAGCCTGGCAAAGGCCTGCGGGGCGTCGGCTGCGCATTGCAGCAGGACATGGCCGCCCATCGAATGCCCGATCCCGATTGCGCCCGTGATGTCCAGCGCAGCGAGCAACCCGGCGACATCGCGCACCACCTCGCGCCAATCGGCAATCGGCCCGCCGCCTGATCGGCCATGGCCGCGCAGATCAATCGCCAGCACCCGGTGATGCGGGAAATGCGCGATCACCGCGTCCCACACCCGTGCGTGAAAGCCGGTGGCATGGGCAAAGATCAGGGTGGAGGCAGGGGCACTGCCCGGCACGGCGGGCCAATCGAAGAAAGCCAGATCAATCCCGTTGACGGGAAGGGTGTGGAAAGTGGGCGTGCGCGCATCGGTCATGTCGGCTCGCCTGCGCGGCGGACAAGCCAAGGTCAAGCCGCTTAATGAAGGAGGGGGAGCCCTTGGCGCCCCCTCCCGGAGCAACCTCGTTCAGAACCGTGTGGTCAGCCGGGTCCAGACCCCGCGGCCTGGTCCAGGCAGACGTTCCAGCAAGGCAACATCCGAAGCGCCGACCCGGCTGCGTCCGGCAAGGTGCGGGGCATAGAGTTCATCAAGCAGGTTCTCGATGCCTGCCTCGAGCGCCAGACTGTCGTTTAAGCCATAACGCGCAAACAGACCGACGATGGCAAAGCCTTCGCCGCGCTGTTCGTCATTGGTACGCGAGACCTTGGGCTGATCGGCTGCGGCGAAGAGCTCGGTGCCAAGTGCAAGCCGGCCACTTGTCCAAGTGGCCGACAGACGCAGATTGGCAGGCGGGATGCGGTAGAGATCATCGTCAATGTCGCGTCTCGTCCCCCGCACAAAGCTTGCCGTGCCCGCAAGTTCAAGACGTGCCGAAGGTCGGATCACGAAATCCACATCCGCGCCGTAAAGCTCCGCTGACGTGTTGCGGAACATCAGTGGTGTCGCATCGCCATTGGCGGCGGCGACCATTTCGACAGGGGTGTTCAACACGCCCGGTGTGGTATCGAACGGGGTGCCCTGGATGAAATCTTCAACCCGGCGGTAGAACAGCGTCGGGCGCAGCGTCAGCCAGTCATTACCGAGATCAAGGCCAGCCTCAGCAATATAGGCAACTTCAGGGCGCAGGGACTGATTGCCGACATAGATATTGCCATCGGCCAGCCCAAAGCTCGCTTCGGTCGGGAGCCAGGCAAAGCGTTCGAGCACGCTCGGCACACGGGTCTTGCGGGCCAGTGTGACGCGCGGGGTCACGCTTTCGCCGGGCAACCATGCGCGGATCACGGCATCGACGGTGGTGTCAGTCGCCTCCCGGCCGGATGCGATGAACTGGCTTGCGAGCGTGCGCGGTCCCATGGGCACGGCCGCCCCCAGTTGCGGAATGCCTGCGGTTTGCCGGGTGCGATCAAGCCGGGCGCCAGCCTCGAATTGCAGTCCGCCGGCTTGCCCACGCCATTGCAGATAGGTGCCGACCCGTTCGGCGGTGACATTGGGTTGGGAGTCGATGAAGAAGGCCGGGTTGGTTGGATTGGTGATCGTGACAAAGCGATCGGTAAGCTCGGCATCGGCACCGAGCTCAAGATAGCGCGCTGGCTTGCCGAAACGCAACGCGGCTTCAACCGTCACCGTATCGGCATCGGCAAAGGTGGCGCGGGCTTGTGCGGGCGTCGCGCGCGGCTGGCGCAGCGTCTGGTTGTCCATGAGGTGGCGCACCGCGACATGGCCGAGCCGCAGATTCAGCGAAACATCCTCGGCAATCTCGCCACGGAAGCCGCCCTGCACGAAGTCCGTATCGAAGTAGACCATGTCGAGCGCGAAGGGAGGGTTGCCCGAAGGATCGGTTTCGCTACGGCGATATTCGAGGAAGAGTTCGCCCGTGCCGGTGCGGTAGCCGGCATGGACGCCATAGAGATTACGTTCGAACAAGGTGCCGACAGCCGTGCCGGCTGGAAAGCGGTAATCTTCCCCCTGCTCCCGGCTGGCGATCAGGCCGATGCGCCAGCGATCCGTCGCAAGCGCCGCAAGGCCGCCAGTGGCATAGCTGTTATCCACGCT
The DNA here is from genome assembly GCF_034653295.1 of Erythrobacter epiphyticus. NCBI lineage: Bacteria > Pseudomonadati > Pseudomonadota > Alphaproteobacteria > Sphingomonadales > Erythrobacteraceae > Erythrobacter > Erythrobacter epiphyticus. The sequence goes on from NZ_JAYEEU010000007.1 coordinate 665,136, forward strand.
GCGATACTGGCTGGCGGCACGCAGCTGCGGGGTTGCGGTGGTGCCGGTGGTGAACTGGGCTTCAGCAAGCTGCGCGTTGATGGCACCGCCCAGCGATGGTCCTTCGGCAACAGGTGCCACACCGCGCGCGACATCAATACGTTCAACGAGGATCGCGGGTGCATAATGCAGCGGCGGGTCCATCGCATTCGGCCCGCCCGTCGCAAAGCGCTGGCCATTGACCCGGCCCAGCACACGCTCACCCGCCAGCCCGCGATAGCTGAGTTGGCCAGAGAGTGCGCCATTGCCGAAGATGTCACCGCCCGCGACCCGCGCGGCAATGGCCGCAGCATCGGCGGGCAGGGCAATCTGGCGCGGGGCGGCAATGGCATCGCTGGCGATGTTTTCGCGCAAAGCCTTGCGGGCCGTGACAATAATGGTGTCGGTTAAGGCATCTTCCCGGGTTTGGGGCGTGGCGCCGTGTTCTGCCAGCGCCGGCGGGGCAACGGCAAAGGTGCATCCGGCAAGCAGGCTTGCCCGGAAAGTTCGGGTGAATATCATGATGGATCTTTCCAGAAAATTTGATGAACGGCACAGGCAACCGTAGGCGCGCGGGTGCGCCGAGTGGTTCGCCAGTGCCGGATTGTCAGGCGGTCAGATCGCCATGCGGCGGCGCGCGCAACGGCGGGCGCAGATATGCTGGTGCGACCAGCTGGAGGCGCGCGAAGTGCGCCAGCGGCTCCGGCAGAGTTGCTGAAAATTCCGGGATAACAACATTGTCCGCTATCGGGAGCGCGGCCAGACCAAGGCCGGCAAAGGCGCAGCTCTGCGCAGGCGCGCTCTGGCCCATGGGATCGGGCAACTGAGCCGGATCATCCTGCGGTTCAGCCGCGTGGCCCATCGCCGCGTGATCCATCCCATGGTGACCCATCCCATGGTGATCCATCGCATCAGGATCACGCTCGTGCAGATCACCATGGCCCATCGCGGCATGGAGGGCCGCCTTGTCGGGCGCCTTCGCTGTTCCCAGCGCACGTGCCAGAGGGTGCGTTTCGGGACACAGGATGATCTCCGCGTCATACCCGCCCGTTTGCATGATCATGGTGCCAGCCGGGACAAGTGCGTTCATCCCCAGCGCAGCGAGGACAAACGCCAGAAGCGCATGGCGCTGTTGAGCCAACAGATGACGCAGGGCGTTCATGTTGCGTGGTTTCCTATAAGCGACGCTTCATGCTGTCACGTGCGCGAAAGGCAAGCCCTGTTGCTGAAGGAGCAGAATGGCGGTTATCGCAGGCGTCCTCACGCTCGTCGCATGCCACCGCGCGATGCTGCATCCGGCGGGCGGTTTGGTCGCTTGGCAGGCGAGGCCTAGAACACCACGACGCTGCGGATCGACTTGCCTTCGTGCATCAGGTCGAAGGCGGTGTTGATCTCTTCGAGGCCCATGACGTGGGTGATCATCGGGTCGATTGCGATCTTGCCGGTCATGTACATGTCGACGATCTTGGGCACATCGGTGCGGCCCTTGGCCCCGCCGAACGCTGTGCCGCGCCAGTTGCGTCCGGTGACGAGCTGGAAGGGCCGGGTGGCAATTTCCTTGCCCGCTTCGGCGACCCCGATGATGATCGAGGTGCCCCAGCCGCGGTGGCAGGCTTCCAATGCGGTGCGCATCACTTCGGTGTTGCCGGTGGCATCGAAGGTGTAGTCCGCGCCGCCATCGGTCATTGCGACAATCTTCGCGACCACCTCCTCGCGGCTCATACCTGAAGAGTTGAGGAAGTGCGTCATGCCGAACTGACGGCCCCATTCCTCGCGTGCGGGGTTGATATCGACCCCGACGATCAGGTTCGCCCCCGCCAGCCGCGCGCCCTGAATCACGTTGAGGCCGATCCCGCCGAGGCCGAAGATGACCACGTTGTCGCCCACCTGCACCTTGGCGGTGTTGGTGACCGCGCCGACGCCGGTGGTGACCCCGCAACCGATATAGCAGGCCGATTGGAAGGGCGCGTCCTCGCGGATCTTCGCCACGGCGATTTCAGGCAGCACCGTGAAATTGCTGAAGGTCGAGCAGCCCATGTAGTGGAAGATCGGCTGACCCTTGTAGCTGAAGCGCGTGGTGCCGTCGGGCATCAGCCCCTTGCCCTGCGTCGCGCGGATCGCGGTGCACAGGTTGGTCTTGCCGCTGAGGCACGACTTACACTGGCGGCATTCGGGGGTGTAGAGCGGGATCACGTGATCGCCCGGCTTCACGCTGGTGACGCCTGCGCCGACTTCGCGCACGATCCCGGCGCCTTCATGGCCGAGCACGCTCGGGAAGATACCCTCGCTGTCAAACCCGTCCAAGGTGTAGGCGTCGGTATGGCAGATGCCCGTCGCCATGATCTCGACCAGCACTTCGCCCGCCTTCGGCCCCTCAAGGTCGAGTTCGACGATCTCGAGCGGCTTCTTCGCTTCAAACGCAACGGCGGCGCGGGTCTTCATGGGAAAGTCTCCTGTTCCCCCTGCCTATTCCTGTAGCTTTGCAGATTGGCAAGGGCTCAATCAGCCCAGCGGCAGATCAAGCGCCTCGGCAACGGCGGCATGGCGGATCTTGCCACCCGCGACATTGAGCCCATTGGCAAGATGCGCATCGGCTGCCATCGCCGCTTCGGCCCCGAGATTGGCGAGCTTGAGCACGAAGGGCGCGGTCGCATTGTTGAGCGCGAGCGTCGAGGTGCGCGCCACAGCGCCCGGCATATTGGCGACGCAATAGTGGATCACGCCATCAACCGTGAACACCGGGTCCTGATGCGTGGTGGCATGGCTGGTCTCGAAGCAGCCACCCTGATCGATCGCGATATCGACCACCACCGCGCCGCGCTTCATGCTGGCGATCATCTCGCGCGTCACCAGCTTGGGCGCGGCTGCGCCCGGCACCAGCACCGCGCCGATCACCAGATGCGCCTCGCGCACGGCAGCGGCAATCGCGCTGCGCGAAGCAAAGGCCGTCTTGAGCTGGCTGCCAAAGGCGAGATCGAGCTCGGCCAGGCGGCGGTTCGAAATGTCGAAGATCGTCACATCGGCGCGCAGGCCCACCGCCATCTGCGCGGCATTGACGCCGGCCACCCCGCCGCCGAGGATCACGACCTTGGCCGGGGCCACGCCCGGCACCCCGCCGAGCAGCACGCCGCGTCCGCCCTGATGCTTTTCGAGATAATGCGCGCCGCATTGCACCGACATCCGCCCGGCGACTTCCGACATCGGCTTGAGCAGCGGCAGCGTGCCATCGGATGCGGTCACGGTTTCATAGGCAATGCAGGTCGCGCCCGATGCCATCAACCCTTCGGCCTGCGGCTTGTCGGCGGCAAGGTGAAGATAGGTGAACAGCAAGTGGTGCGGGCGCAGCATGGCGATTTCGCTGGTCTGCGGCTCCTTGACCTTCACGATCATCTCGGCTTCGGCAAAGACCGCACCGGCATCGCCAACGATCCGCGCACCCGCTGCGACATAATCGCTATCGGTGAAATCGATGCCCAGCCCGGCGCCCGCTTGCACCAGCACATCATGCCCGGCAGCCGTCAGTTCGGCGACCAGCGGCGGGGTCAGACCGACCCGGTATTCATTGTTCTTGATTTCGGTAGGAACGCCAACGCGCATGGGAGCCTCTCCATAGCCCGGTAAATTTTTGTGCGCGGCCCTTATCATAAGTTGCGCAGCGATGATAGCTATGAACGCGCGTGCGATCTTCTTCACACGCTTCCCTTATGGGAGAAAGAGCGAATGATGGCGGGCTCGCCGTGGGCGGTCGGCTTAAGGGTCTTTGCAAAGCAGCCCAATTCCTCAATGTTAAATCTAAATTTGGCAATTTTCGGGTAGACGAAGGTATATGAACGCCCCCAAGACCATACTCATCGCCGATGACGAGCCGCTCCTGACAGAGATGCTTGAATTCCGTCTGCGAGCCAAAGGTTACGGAACCACCGTGGCCAGCGATGGGCGCGAGGCGCTTGAAAAATTCGCGTCCGAGCGCCCGAGCGCTGTGGTGCTCGATGCCATGATGCCGGTTCATGATGGCATGGAAGTGCTGCGCCGGATTCGCATGGACGAGCAACACGGTGATGTGCCGGTGATCATGCTCTCGGCGCGGCGCGGCGAGGAAGATATCCTGCGCGCACTGGAAGCGGGCGCATCGGATTACATCGTCAAGCCGTTCCTCCCTGAAGAGCTGATGGTGCGGTTGCAGCGGTTTCTGGCAGGACGCTTATGAAGCCTGTCTTTGCCGATATGGCTGCCTGCCTGTTGTTTCGGCCGCTGCCACAGGTTGGGCAAGATGGGGGCGGGTCGCGACGCTGCGCGCGGCCTGACCGCGGAGCGCGCGGGCATCGGCGAACTGGCTCCCGCAGATCGCGCCGTTTTGTGCGTCGGAACCCCAGCAGCGGAATGGTTAACCGAAGCCTAGCAGGGACAATCAGCCCGCGGCCGGGGCTTCACAGCCCGATGCGACCACAATGGGCTTGGCCGCGCGCCCGGCCGCCATACGGGCATCGTGGCGGTAGAGATCGGGGCGCACGGCAATGGTGCCGTCCGCGACAGGCTGGGCGGTGAAATAAGCGACATAGACCGGCACGGGCTGCGGCAGCGCGACGGTTTCGGTTTGCCCGGTGGCGACCGCCTGATCCACTTGCGCGCGGGTCATCCGCGGGGCGAGCAGGCTGGCAGCAAAGCCGATCGCATCGCCGGTGCGCACACAGCCGTTGCTGAAATCGCGCCGTTCCTTCTCAAACAGCGCACGATTGGGGGTGTCGTGCATCAGAACGCTGTAGGGATTGGCCATCTCCAGCTTCATTTGCCCCAGCACGTTGAAGGGCCCCGGACGCTGGCTCCAGCGCCCATTGGCAAAGACATAGCCCTGATTGGCGGGAAACCGCCCTTTGTGGCGGCGCACGATGCTGGCAGGGATGTGCCACCACGGGTTGAAGGTTACCCCGGTGATGCGCGCGGTAAAGATGGGCGTGGGCGTGGCCGTCTTGCCGACGATCACGGGCCAGGTGCCCGCCGTGTTCCCGCCGCGCCACAGCCGCGCTTCGAAGAAGGGTATGTTGACGAGCACATGATCCGGCCCGAGCGTGCGCGGCAGCCAGCGCCAGCGTTCCATGTTGCGCGCGATGATCGCCTTGCGCTCGGCGTCGGGCTCGGTCGCATAGGCCGCGCGCAGCGCTGCATAATCGGGATGCGCCGGGCGCAGCGCGCGCAGGGCTGCGCCAAAGTCGGCGCTGGCGAGCGCCTGACCGAGCCATGCGCCAAGATCATGATCCGCATCACTGTCGTGGATGTGCCAGCCGGCCTTCCGCGCCGCGGGCGTCGTCCCCAGCAGATGCAGCCGCGCAAGCTGCAAAGCGAGCGCGGTGGCGGCTTCATCGAGCGCTGCACCGGGGCCCGCCGCCAAGGCCGTGTCGAAGGTGCGCAGATCAAGCAATGGCAAGGCATCTTGCGGCGCGGCGACAACCGCGCGGCGTAATTCTTGCGCTTGATCAATCTTCCAGCCAGACGCCTGTGCCGGTGCAAAATTGATCGAAGTCAAGAACGCCGAAACTGTCGCAAACCAGCCCCATTTGGTCATGCTTTTGTGCCTCGCCGTTTGATTCCCACTGGCGACATTCCTAGGTTCCAGCCAACACCAATTCAGGATCGCATACAAATGAATTTGTCCCGACGCGGCTTTATCGGCGCGCTCGGCGTGGGTCTGGCCGGATTGACTGCGCCCGCCGCCTTTGCCTCGGTCCGCACGAGCCCGCCGCCGCGCCTGCTGGCCGCCGCGCAAGCGGCGCTCGATCGCCACGGCGCGATGATCCGCCACCGCGATGTGGTGGGGCTGGTTGATTTCGCCGCGCCTTCGGGCACCCCGCGCTTCCAGATCGTCGATCTCGAGAACGGCCGGACGCTAGCGAACTTGCTGGTGGCGCATGGGCGCGGGTCCGATCCGGGCAATACCGGGTTTCTCCAGCGCTTCTCCAACCATCCAGGATCGCACGCCTCCTCGCCGGGCAGCTATCTGGTGAGCGATACCTATATGGGCAAATATGGCCGCTCGCGGCGGCTCATCGGGCTTGATCCGGATAATGATCGGGCGCTCGCCCGCGCGATCGTGATCCACCGTGCGGATTATGTCTCGCACGGCATGGCCGAGACGTCGGGGCGGGTCGGTCGCAGCCTTGGCTGCTTCACCGTGGCCAATGCCGATATCACCACCGCGCTGGCGATGCTGGGGCCGGGGCGCCTGTTGTTTGCCGCGCGCTAGGCGCGCGCCTCACCCGCCCGTTTCATCCGCCCAGTCATGCTCGCGCAGAGCATCGGCGAGCAGTCCTGCTATTGGCAAATCGCCGCAGGCACTCGCGACCGTATCCGTCGCGCGGATGGTCGCAAGCCCTGCGGCCTCCATCGCGGCAAGATCATCGTGGCTGGCAAGGCAGTGCACGGTGAGCGCATCAATCCGCACAGCGCCCGCCGCGCGCAAGGCCCGCGCCGCTTCGATCAGGGTGCCGCCGCTCGCAACAAGATCGTCAGCATGATGCCCCCTCATCCTGCTGGCACAGGAAGCCATAGCATAGGCGGCAAGGGGATGCTCCGCCAGTTGCGAGCGGTCATGCGCGGGTGCCGGTCCGCGCGGAAGCTTGGCGCGGTGAACGGGGCGCGGCCCACGGCGTTGCGGTGCGTGCGATCGCGATCGCGCCGCGATAGGGCACGCAGAGCGCTTTGGCCTGTTCCGGGCTGGTGTCGAGCCACGCCTGCCAGTCTTGTCGTGCAAGGATCACCGGCATGCGGGTGTGGCAGGTCGCGGCCGCGCCCGCCGCGTCGGTCATGATCATCGCATAGCTATCGCCCCATGGCGCGGTGGGCTGCCAGATCCCGGCACAGGCAAAGACCGGCTGATCGGGCAGGCTCAGCCACGTGCGGGTCTTGGCGCCTTGCGGCCCTTCGGCTTCGGCCCATGCGGTGAGCGGGATCAGGCAGCGGCGGCTTGCGAAGCTGGCGCGCCAGAAGGCGCTGTCGAGCTTGTCGGAACGGGCATTGTTGACCGGCTTGGGCTTCAATGGCTGGCCTTGCTTGCCCGTCAGCGCGAGCGGAAAGCCCCAGACCATCGATCGCACCTGCCCTGCGGCGATCACGATCCCCGGAGAGCCTGGATAGGTCTCTGCCGGGAGATTGACACCTGTCGGCGCGCTGGCTGCATCAAACAGCGCGCTGATCTCCGCTAGCGGAACCGACAGGCGATAAAGATTACACATTGGCCGACTATAAGCAGAGCGTCCCTGTCACGCCATGGCTGCGCGGGAGTCGCGGGTGGTGCGGGCTCGGGCCAAGATTGTTGTCAGAATTGTCACGCTTATGACATGAAACTGCCATAGGCGCCACCGCGCCGGGCGCTCCCGTCCGGACACACTGCTAAAGGCGCTTTGCTATGCCGTCCCCGCTGGGTCATCGTACTGCCAGACTTGTTGCCGCCGCGCTGCTGGCCGGGGTGAGCGCACCAGCGCTGGCGCAGGCAGCCCCGGCAGGCACGCCGGCCGATCAGGCGGCCACCATCGCCGATTTGCAGCGCCAGATCGATGAACTGAAAGCCATGGTCACGGCCTTGCAGGCGAACCGGGCGCCGGATGGTGCAGCGGTCACCGCGCCGACGCCTGATGCCATGGCGCAGGCGCCAACTGTTGCGACCCCGCAAGCCACGCAACCGGGCTTGGCGGATGCCGCACCGCCGACCACGGCGACGCCCGCTCTGGCAAGTGCCGGTCAGGATGTGATCGCCCGCCGCGCCCGGTTGGGCGAACCGCCCGAAGTGTTGGTGCCTCCGCGCGCGGGCAAGCCGTGGTATGAAAAGCTAGTCCTGCGCGGCTACACCCAATTGCGATTCAACCAGATCGTTTCGGGCGATGCGGCAGCACCCGCCGGTGTTTCACGCCTGCGCTCGATCCACGACAGCGGCATCAATGATGATAGCAATTTCACCTTCCGCCGTTTGCGTTTGGTGCTTCAAGGCGACCTGAATGATCACGTGTCGCTTTATTTCCAGCCCGATTTCGCGGCGGCCGTTTCCAACCAGTCGGTCGGCGAGCGGCGCGAGGGTGCGGTCTCACTGCGCGACATGTATGCCGACGTCTTCCCGTTCGGGGACAAGAGCTTCCGCATCCGGCTTGGCCAGTCAAAGGTGCCCTATGGCTGGGAGAACATGCAATCTTCGTCCAACCGTCTGGCGCTTGACCGTACCGATGCGATCAACAGCGCCGCGTCGGGCGAGCGCGATCTCGGGATCGTTGCCTACTACACCCCGCCCAAGGTGCAGGCGATCTGGAACCGGCTGGCAAAGGATGGGCAGAAGCTGTTCGGCAATTACGGGGCCTTCGGCTTCGGCGCCTTCAACGGGCAGGGGCTGAACCGCACCGAAGCCGACGACAATGTCATGCTGGTGGGCCTCGCGACGTGGCCCTTCGAACTCGACGGGCTGGGCCTTGATGGGCAGGTGTTCGAGATCGGCGGATCGGTGATGCGCAACAAGATCCGCCCGGAAATCCGCACGGGCGGGCTCAGCCCCACCGGCTTCAAGGACGAGCGCGTTCTGGTGCATGCCATGCTCTACCCGCAGCCTTTCGGGGTGCAGGCGGAATGGAACTGGGGCACCGGCCCCGAATTCGTGCCCGCGAGCGGCCGGATCGAGGAACGCCCGCTCAATGGCGGCTATGTGCAGGTGCTCGGCAAGATCGACGAAACGCCGATCGGTCCGATCTTCCCCTTCGCCCGTTGGCAATATTATCGCGGCGGCTTCAAGGCCGCGATCAATGCGCCGCGGCTTGAGACCGAAGAGCTGGAGCTTGGCATTGAATTTCTGCCGACCCCGCCGCTGGAGATCACCGTCACCTATGGCTGGGCCTCGCGCAAGGAAGCCGACGAGCGCCGTTTGGGGCAGGCTGAAGGACAATTGCTGCGGGTGCAGGCACAATGGAACTATTGACGGCTGACGTCTAAGCTCTGGCGGGAACAGGCCCGTCGGGCTGGCCGTGGGTTGCTTCGGCGTGCACGCGCCGCAGCACCAGCAGAAACAGCCCGATCAGCACCAGCGGCATCAGCGGAATTCCGACATTGATCGCAAGCGGGCGGGCGAACACGCCCGCGGCGAAGGTCGTCGCGATTGTGATCCGCTCCCAATCCTGAAAACCGTGCCTGCGCGCCTGTGAGAACAGGTAGGCAAGCGGGAAGGCAGTCAGCAGCAGATCGTAATCAAGCACAAACGGCGTGGCGAGCGGTGCACCGGCGAGCACCAGTGCGGCGAGTCCCGGCGAGAACGGCTTGCGCCATGCGACTGCTCCGACTGCTCCGGCCACGGCGAGGGCGAGTGCCACCTGTGCGACAAAGGCAGGCGTGCTGGCTACACCCAGCAGGCGCAGCCCGGCAAACAGGCTGACCATCTTGGCAAATCCGATCGTGCCATTGTCTGTGGCTTCGCCGGCGGCGCTCGTCACCGCCAGCCAATCGCTCCACACCTGTGGGCCAAACGCCAGCGCTGCAAGGCCCGCGAGCGCGATGGCCGCCCCGCCCGCGGCGATAATCGTCCGCCAGCTTGCCGTGGCCAGCAAAGCCACTGGCACCAGCAGGCCGAACTGCGGCTTGATCGTGGCAAGCCCGATCAGCAGGCCCGCGAGCCAGGGGCGTTCGCGCACGACCAGCAGCCCGCCGCCAAGCAGGGCTGCCACCAGAAATGACGTCTGCCCGTGGGTCATGGTGGCGAAGACTGGCGGGAACGCGATCAGCAGCACCAGTGCCGGCCCCTTCAGGCCGAGCGTGCCAAACCACGCCCTGACAGCGGCGATCCAGCTTGCGCCGGTCACCACCAGCCATGCGAACAGCGCCGGGAAATAGGGCAGGAGGCCGAGCGGCCAGACCATCGGCAGGAAATTCGGCGGATAGAAAAACGCGGTGAATTCGCCGGGTACGGCATGCAATGCCCGCTGGGCGGCGATGTGGGCCTGAATGTCGTAAACGTTCGCGCCGCCGTGCAGCATCTGGCCCGCGCTCCAGAAGCTGATGAAATCCGTGCCGAGGAGAAATCCGTTGCGATCGATCCCGCCGCGCGAGGTCAGCAGCAGAAAGGCCAGCCCCGCGCTGATCGTCAGCGCGAGAATGAACAGATAGGCGCGCGCCCGTTCTGGCCCAAGCCATTCTGCCTTGCGAAGAAGATTCCAGTTCATCCGTCTTGCCCCTGCCCTGCGTCGCTGCATCATGGCTGACGCAGGATTAGGCAAGCCCTGCGCGCGCGGAAAGGCGATACGAAGGCTTGTGGACAGGCAGCCCGCGTGCCCCGCCACAAGCATTTTGCAAACCCTATTTTCGCACCGCCGGTGAAAATTCGTAAGTAGATGCGAGACTCCAGCGAAAAAATATGAGACTTTTGATTTGGGGGCTGAGTCAAAAAAGGGGAAAACTCATGAGTAAAATGCGTTATCTAACTAGCGCCGGACTGATCGGTTTGGCGGCGCAGGCATGGGCTGTTCCATTGCAAGCGGCCGAAGTTGAAGAGGGTTCGCGCGAAGATATTGCTCTTGAGGCACAAGGAACTTTCCAAGGATTTACAGATAATTCGCAGATCATGGCTGTTACGGCGCCCGATGTGTCCGTGCTGCCCGATTTCATGGTGCGCCGCACCCTGGATGCCGTCCCGGTTCGACCAACCCCCGAACTGCTCATGCGCGATGATGTCGGCGTCAATTTCGGCGATCCGACAAATTCGCAGCCCGCGGTTGTCCAGCTTTTTGTCCAGGACAACCAGACAGGCGGCGTCTTTCTCAATTGTACCGGCACCTTGATCAATCCGCGCACGGTGCTTTCCGCGGCGCATTGCTTCAACAGCCGCTCCTCCGAAGCCTATGGCTTGCCCGGGCAGACGCCCTTCTCGTTGCTCGTTGCGACGGGGCCGAACACGCAGGCGAGCGTGTTCAATTATATCCGGACAGGGGCACGCTACAGTCAGGGCGGGGTGGCGACGAGCACCGATGTCGTGATCCATCCGACCGCGAATCTGGACAATGGCGGCCTGCCCTTCCCCTGGGCGGATGTGGCTTTCGTGGCGCTCGATGAGCCGATCACCGATGCCGGGGCGATGCCGTTGCTGCTGTCGCCGCTTACCGAACTCACGCGCGTCATTCAGGTCGGCTATGGCACCAATGGCACGGGCAGCGGAACGGCTGCGCCCGGTTCGAGCTTCCTGCGCCGGGTTGGCGAGAACCGCCTCGGCCTGATTGGCAGCTTGGGCGATTTCATCGACGGGGTGTTCCCCGATTTCGCCCCTTCGACCCAGGTTCTCGGGTTTGAGTCGCAAGCGTTCTATTGGACGGATTTCGACAACCCGGATCGAACCCCAGAACAACAGGCGGGCTGCGACTTCACTGGCAGCAATATCAGCTGCAACAGCATTGATGCCGTGCTGGCGATTGATTTCTTCGATGATGATGCGCTGCCGCTCGAATCGGGCACGGCGCCCGGCGATTCCGGCTCGCCGCTGATTATTGCAGACAAGTATGCGTTCCCCGTGATCGCTGGCGTGCTTTCGGGCGGCTTCGATTTCTTCGGGCTCGGCGGAGTCTATAGTGATGTAAGCTTCTACAACCCGCTTTATCCTTTCTTCCAGTTCATTACCGAAAACACGCCCTACAAATATGTTGCGGCCAAGCGGGGGAATGGCGACTGGTCTGACCCCAATCACTGGACGCAGGAACTCGATCCGGGCTTCTTCATCGATGATGGCAATGGCAATCTGGTGAACGGCATTCCCGCCGGGGCTGAACCGGGCATCCTCGAAAGCGGTCCCAAGCTCGGCACGGTGCTGGGCACGGACATTTCCGGGAATACGGGCGCACCAACGCCGGGGTTCGAGAATTTCGATACCAGCCTGCCGAAATCCTCGGCGCTGCTCGGGCCGGGTTCGACCGGGTTTGTCCCCAACAACACCGATGGCACCCCGGGCACAGCCTTTGCCGCACCGGCGCAATATTTTGACGTGATGCTCAATCGGCCCGGTCGCACAACGGTCGATATCAATGTCGAGATCGATAAGCTCGCGCTGGATAACTGGCTCGCCAAATTCGTGCTGCCTCGCGGGCAGACCTTCACAACGATCATCGGCTATGAACAGTTCAGTGGCCGGGCGCAGATTGATGGCCAGTTCAATGCCGGGCTGGTCGCGCTGTTCGGCGGCCTCACCGAAGGCGAAGGCACGATTGCGAGCGAGGCGGTGTTCAACTTCGGCGCGGGGATCGCCCCGGGCGGGTTGTTCAATGTCGGCACGCTCACCATTGATGGCGACTATATCCAGCTGGCCGACGGCGCGCTGGTGATTGACGCCAGCAAGCGGCGCCAGACCATCACCAGCGATCTGCTGGCGATTACCGGCGACGCGAGCCTTGCGGGCAACCTGCTGATTACGGGAACCGGCAATATCCGGTTTGGCGATACCTTTACGGTGCTGAACGCGAACTCGGTAGCCGGGGCCTTTGACAACACGGTTCTGCTGACCCTGTCGCCGCTGCTCTTAGCCAAGTCGCGGACCGAGGGCGGCGAAGTGATTGTCGATATCACCGCGCGCCGCTTGGCCGATTTGTTTGCAGGGCGCAGCGGCAATCTGCAATCGCTCGGCGCGGCGCTTGACGCGCTGCGGTTCGGGGGGCGCTACACCCAGTTTGCGGGCCTGTTCAATATCATCGACGCGGCCGGGTTTGAATCCTTCGTGCCGACCCTGTTCTCGCTTACCCCGGTGAGCGCGTTCAATCAGACGATGATCGCGACCAACTTCTCGCAGCGCTTCACCGGCCAGCTTTCGCAGCGCACCTTGTCGTTGCATGGCGGCAACAAGGCGGCAGCCGGGTTCTCGGCCGCGGGCGGTGCGGTTGCGGGCATTGCCCAGACCAACGCCACCGAACCGGGCAAGATGGGCTTCTTCGGGACGGTGAGCGGCAGCTTCCTTGTCAGCGCGCAGGAGCGCAATTCCGGCATGAATGCGCTGGAAGAAGCGGCCTTCACGCAGGCCGGGGAGCTGACCCTGGGTGCCGATATGCGCCTGTCGCAAGACCTCACGGTCGGGTTCGCGATGACCAGCATCCGCAACGGCATGGCCATGGCCGGATCGCAGCCGCGGGCAGACGATACCAGCGTCTCGGGCGCGGCCTATGCTGCGATGCGGATGGGCCGGGGCTTCAGCGACATGTATGTCGGGTTCTCGCGCCAGAACTTTGCGCTGTCGCGCGCCGCGCAGGGGGATTTTCGCTCGGCCTTCGACATGGTGCAGGGCGATGCGGATGGCATGCAGAGCTTTGCCGGCTTGCGTCTGGGCTATGCGTTCCGCATTTTGCCGGGGCTGGAAGCCGGCCCGGTGGCCAGCATCGACTACGTGCGCAACGACCTCGGCGGCTATTCAGAGTTCGGAGCCGGCAATTTCAGCCTGACCGTGCTTGAGCGGTCGTTCACCTCGGTCGGCAGCAAGGCCGGTGTGATGGCATCGCTGAACACCGGGATCGGGCGTCGCGGCCGCTTGAGCGCCTTCGGTTCGGTCGCCTATGCCCGCGAACTGGCTGACACCAGCGATGCGGTCACGGCGTTCTTCGCCGGTGCTGCTGATGTGCCCTTCACCATTGTCAGTGCGCTCGAACCGGACTGGGTGTCCGCCACGCTCGGGGCGGACCTTTCCCTCGGCAAGCGCTTCGGTGTCGGGGTCTCCGGTCACTCCGACTTCGGCCGCGGGGTCCTGACCAACAATCAGGCGCGCTTCAACCTGAACTGGAAGTTCTGATTGCTGCTTTGGCGATGGCGGCTGTGATCACAACGCGAAACCGTTGGTGAAAGCAGCGCCTTCGCCACCACCAGCGCCGCCCCCATCCGCAGTGGGGGCGGCGTTGCCTTTTCTGGCCGCTGATGGGGGCATGTTCTGTCCGCTCCGCGGGAAGGCGTGTTCTCAGTACTACTAAGGAGATTTTCCTGCTGTCTGGCAGTGTCCTGTTAAGCAAGTGGGTTTATCAGCGGAGGAAAACCAATTGCTTACAAGAGGCCGTTATGCGTCTTCCCTCCGTTTTCAAGGCCCGCTCCGCGTCTCCTGTTGAGGTGCTCGAAGGTGACGAGGTGCCTCCTGCCCCATCCCCTGAAAGTCGGGTCAAAGAGGCCCGCGATGATTTGTTGGAACGCATCAGTGCGTTTGTCACTCAGCATGACCTGGCGGTAACGGCACAAAACATGGCGACCATATGCGGCGCACTTTCAGGCTCGCATCCGCAGCTTTCCGAGGCATTTGTAGCGCGCGAGATTTCCGGCGATCCGATCGATCAGCGCTGGCTCGACACGCTTGCGCGTTTCGACCCCGACGGCCACAGCCGTATTGCCGAGATCGAGGCTCTGATGGACAAACTCGAGTATGCGCTCATGCGGTTTGCCCAGACGACGCGCTCGGCCCAATCGGAGACCAGCGATCACCGCGGCGCTCTCGGCGTCCATATTGATGATCTGGCCGAAATTGCTTCAGCCGGGGATCAAGCGGGTGATCTGGCAGCAGTGCTCGATCTGTCGCGCGCCATGCTGGCCCGGATCGAACAGGTTGAAAGCATCATGTCCCGCAGCCAACGCGAAACCGAACAACTGCGGGAAAGCCTTGCCAAGGCGCGCATGGAGGCAGACGTCGATCATCTCACGCGGTTGCCCAACCGCCGTGCATTTGAGCGCAGGCTGGTGTCTGCCGCCCTGGAGGCGCGCGCCAAGGGCGAACCTCTCAGCCTCGCATTCTGCGACGTTGACCATTTCAAGATGATCAATGATCGCCACGGCCACGACGCGGGCGACCGCGTGCTGTGTGCGTTGGCGGCGACACTCAATGAATATGGCGGCGATAGCTGCTTTGTCGCCCGGCATGGGGGCGAAGAGTTCGTGTTTCTGTTCTACGGGCTGGACAAGGAAGCGGCCCGATCCCGCCTTGATGGCATTCGCCGCGCGCAAGCGGCTCGGCGATTGGTCAACCGGGACACGGGGAAGGGCTTTGGCCAGATCACTTTCTCTGCCGGGGTTGCCGAGATAACCGAGTATAGTGATACACGCAGCGCCTTGGCCCGCGCTGACGCGGCGCTGTACCGCGCGAAGAATGAGGGGCGCAACCGGGTGGAGCTCGGTTGACGGAAGGTCTGTCATTCGCCTGTGCGGCCTGATCGCTGGATGCCTCGCGATGCCGACCTGCCGAATGCGCCGTGAATTTTAAAATTCCATGATAGAGGCACTGTGCGCATTTCCGGTCGTCGCCGATCAAGGCGGGATTTCCTTTGGGGTACGCCCGATAGGCTGTTAAGGGCGCCCCAATGCTTACAATCGACGGTGTCACAGTGCGGCTTGGTGGCCGGGCCATTTTGGAACGCGCCAGCGCAACCGTGCCGGTGGGCGCGCGCGTCGGGTTGATCGGCCGCAATGGCGCGGGCAAGTCCACGCTGATGAAGGCGCTGATCGGCGAGATCGAGCCGGACGATGGCGAAATTTCCAAGCCCGCCCGCGCCAGGATCGGCTATATCGCGCAGGAAGCCCCGAGCGGTGCGATGACGCCCGAAGAGGTCGTGCTCGCCTCCGCCACCGAACGCGCGGAATTGCTGGCCGAGCTGGAAACCTGCACCGACATGGACCGCATGGGCGACGTGCACGAACGCCTGCTGGCCATCGACGCCTATTCCGCCCCGGCGCGCGCGGCCAAGATCCTCAACGGGTTGGGCTTTGACGAAGAGATGCAGCAACGCCCGGTCGACAGCTTCTCGGGCGGGTGGAAGATGCGCATTGCGCTCGGCGCGCTGCTGTTTTCCGAGCCCGACATCCTGCTGCTCGACGAACCGTCGAACCACCTCGACCTCGAAGCGACGCTGTGGCTGGAGAACTTCCTCAAGTCCTATCCCGCCACGCTGGTGGTGATCAGCCACGAACGCGACCTCCTCAACAAGGTGGTCGATCACATCCTGCACCTGCAAGGCGGGCAGCTGACGCTCTATCCGGGCGGCTACGACGCCTTCGAAAAGCAGCGGGCCGAGCGCGCGGCGCAGCTTGCCGCGGCCAAGGCCTCGCAGGAGGCGCAGGCCGCGCGGCTGCGGGATTACGTCGCCCGCAACTCCGCCCGCGCCTCGACCGCCAAGCAGGCGCAATCGCGCGCCAAGATGCTGGCTAAGATGCAGCCCATCGCCGCGCTAATGGAAGACCCGACGCTGAGCTTTGATTTCCCCGATCCGGCCGAGATGAAATCGCCGATGATCACGGTGGAACAGGCGGCGGTCGGATACGGGGAGGCGCCGCCGATCCTCAAGCGGCTCAATTTCCGCATCGAGGCCGATGATCGCATCGCGCTCTTGGGCCGCAACGGCAACGGCAAGACCACGCTGGCGCGGCTGCTCGCCTCGCAGCTTGTCCCGGCGGAGGGCGCGGTCAATGCGCCCGGCAAGCTCAAGGTCGGATATTTCACCCAATATCAGGTCGAGGAGCTGGCGGGGGAGGATACCCCGCTCGATCTGATGAACCGCGCGATGGAAGCACAGTCGCAAAGCGCGGTGCGCGCACAGCTGGGGCGCTTCGGCTTTTCCGGCCCGCGCGCGACCCAGCGGGTCGACAAGCTTTCGGGCGGGGAGCGCGCGCGGCTGGCGCTGGCGCTGATCACCCGCGACGCACCGCATCTGCTGATCCTCGACGAGCCGACCAACCACCTCGACGTCGATGCGCGCGAGGCGCTGATTCAGGCGCTCAACACCTATTCGGGCGCGGTCATCCTCATCAGCCACGATCGCCACATGGTCGAATTGACGGCGGACCGCCTGATCCTCGTCGATAGCGGGACGGCGCGCGAATATGCCGGCAGCATGGAGGATTACATCGACTTCATCCTCGGTAGGAACCAGCCTAAGGGCACAAGTAACGGTGGCAAGGCGAAAGGGCAGCGCCGTACCGGCCCGGATCTGCGCGCGGCGCAGGCCGATCTGAGCCGCGCCGAAGCCTGCGTGACGCGGCTGACGGCTGAGCTTGAAGAGCTTGATGCGCACATCCTTGCGCAAAGCGCTGCGGCTGGCCCCGCCATCCAAAGCCTGCTGAGCAAGCGGGCAACCACCGCCTCTGCGCTCGCCGCAGCGGAAGAAGCCTGGCTTGCTGCCGGGTCGTTGCTGGAGGCGATCGAGGCGGCGTAGTGCAACGCCCGATCGGGGCACGCGCGGCGCCCTTTCCGGTCATCCCGTAAACCTCGCAAAGTTTTCGCAAGCCGTGCGCGCCAAATTGCGCTAAGGGCCGCGCGAACCCTGCGGGATGCGCGCTGACATTGTCTCCGCTTCCGCCTTTGACCGCCCTTCCAGCCTTTCCCTGCACATTGCTGCGTGACCTTCGCAGGCATGCGCCGCAAACCCCATGATTCGAGCTTTCTGATATGACGACCTTTCCCACCCTTCCCGCCGCCATCGAAGCGGCGCTTGCCGAACGCGGCTATAGCAGCGCCACCCCGGTGCAGGCCGAAGTGCTCCGCCCCGAAGCAGCGGGGCGCGACCTTGTCGTCTCGGCGCAGACCGGTTCGGGCAAGACCGTCGCCTTCGGCCTCGCGATGGCGGGCGATCTGCTCGATGGCGATGGCCGCATCGGCTTTGCGCCGGCCCCGCTGGCGCTGGTCATCACCCCGACGCGCGAACTCGCCTTGCAGGTGAGCCGCGAACTCGCCTGGCTCTATGGCCGCACCGGCGCGCGCGTAGCGACCTGCGTCGGCGGGATGAACCCTTCGGCGGAGCGCAAGGTGCTTGCCTCCGGCCCGGCCATTGTGGTCGGCACGCCGGGGCGCCTGCGCGATCATTTCGAACGCGGCGCGCTCGATCTCTCGGCGCTGGCCGTGGCTGTGCTCGATGAAGCCGACGAGATGCTCGACATGGGTTTCCGCGAAGAGCTCGAAGCGATCCTCGATGCCACCCCGCAAGGGCGCCGCACGCTGCTGTTCTCGGCCACCATGCCGCGCCCGATCGAAGCGCTTGCCCGGCGGTATCAGCATGATGCCTTGCGCATCGCGACGATCAGCGAAGGGCGCGGGCATGGCGATATTGCCTATCAGGCGGTCACCGTGTCTCCGACCGAGATCGAGAACGCGGTGGTCAATCTGCTGCGTTTCCATGAGGCCGAAACCGCCATCCTGTTCTGCGCCACGCGCGAAAAGGTGCGGCATCTCCATGCCACCTTGCAGGAGCGCGGCTTTGCCGTGGTCGCGCTTTCGGGCGAGCATTCGCAGTCCGAGCGCAATCAGGCGTTGCAGGCCTTGCGCGACGGGCGGGCGCGGGTGTGTGTGGCGACCGATGTCGCCGCGCGCGGCATAGATCTGCCGACGCTCAGCCTTGTGGTGCATGTCGAAATTCCGCGCGATGCCGAAACCCTGCAGCACCGTTCGGGGCGCACCGGACGCGCGGGGCGCAAGGGCGTGGCCGTGCTGATCGTGCCCTTCTCGGCGCGCCGCCGGGTTGAGGCGATGCTGGGCCGGGCGCGGATCGCCGCCGAATGGCAGGATGTGCCCGACCGCGAGGCTATCGGTGCGCGCGATCGGGCGCGGCTGCTGGAAAGGCTGCTTGCTCCGGTCGAGATTGAGGAAGCAGACCGGGCGCTCGCACTGCATCTGCTGGCCGAGCGTTCGCCCGAAGACATCGCGGCGATGCTGGTGCATGCGCACCGCGCCAGCCTGCCCGAGCCCGAAGACCTCATTGCCAACACGCCGCAAGCCCGCGCTGACGCGCAGAAGGACCGTCACCGTCCCGGGTTCGAGGACACGGTGTGGTTCCGCATGGATATTGGCCGTAGCGACAATGCCGATCCGCGCTGGATCCTGCCGCTGCTGTGCCGCCGTGGTCACATCACCCGCAACGAAATCGGCGCGATCCGCATTGCCCAGGAAGAGACCTGGTTCCAGATCCCGCGCGCCATTGCCGACAAGTTCGCTGCCGCTGCCGCGCGCACCGGCGAGGCCGAAAGCGATGAAGCCGCGCTGGTGATCGAACGCTCCGAGGCAGGCCTGCGCGAAGTGGCCCGCAACAATCGCCAGCGTCGCCCGTCGCGCAGCACCCCGGATAATGGCTTCGTCAAAGCCAAGCCGGTGGCGCGCAAGTTCGGCAAGAAGCCGCACCCGCGCCCGGCCTCGGCCGCGCCTGCGGGCGGCAAGCCCGCAGGCCGCCCTCACGCCAAGAAGCCGCACAAGCGCAAGCAGCCCTGAGGCGCGCGCGTTCGAATCGCTGGAAAACTTCGCGGGCTGGCTTTGCGCCAGCGCGGCGGCTGCCTAATCCGGTCGGGTGAGTGCACCCATCGACATCGGCCGCGACGCGAGCGGGCAGAGCCTCGCGATTGATCTCGAGGAGCTGCTTGCCACGCGTCTGCTGGTGCAGGGCAATTCGGGATCGGGCAAATCGCACCTGCTGCGCCGCCTGCTTGAGGAATGCGCCGGCACCGTCCAGCAGGTGGTGATCGATCCCGAGGGCGACTTCGTGACCCTCGCCGATCATTTCGGCCATGTGGTGATTGATGGCGCGGCCTATGCGCCGCGCGAGATTGAGGCCTTGGCCCTGCGGGTTCGCCAGCACCGCGCCTCGGTGGTGTTGGCGCTTGATGAGCTTGAGGTTGAACAGCAGATCCGCTGCGCCGCCCTGTTCCTCACCGCCCTGTTCGATGCTCCGCGTGAGCATTGGTATCCCGCGCTGGTGGTGGTGGACGAAGCGCAGATGTTCGCGCCGGCGGTGGCGGGCGAGATCAGCGATGATACCCGGCGGCTCACCCTTTCGGCGATGACCAACCTGATGTGCCGCGGGCGCAAGCGTGGGCTTGCCGGGATCGTCGCCACCCAGCGCCTCGCCAAACTGGCCAAGAATGTCGCGGCGGAAGCCTCCAATTTCCTGATGGGGCGCACCTTCCTCGATATCGACATGCAGCGCGCCGCCGATCTGCTCGGCATGGACCGGCGGCAGGCCGAACGTATCCGCGATCTGCAACGCGGCCAGTTCCTCGGGCTCGGCCCTGCGATCAGCCGCCGCCCCGTGGCGGTTCATGTCGGCCCGGTTCGCACCGCGGCGCGCCGCGCGGCGCAAATGCTGGTGCC
The DNA here is from genome assembly GCF_034653295.1 of Erythrobacter epiphyticus. NCBI lineage: Bacteria > Pseudomonadati > Pseudomonadota > Alphaproteobacteria > Sphingomonadales > Erythrobacteraceae > Erythrobacter > Erythrobacter epiphyticus. The sequence continues at coordinate 685,234 of NZ_JAYEEU010000007.1, forward strand.
GCTGCCCGATGCGGCAGGCGAGGCAATGGAAGCGCTCCTGACCGACCGGCTAGCCGAGGCGGCGAGCGAGCCCGCGCTGCCGCTTCGTCCTGCCCCGTCGCCGCGCCCCGCCGCCGAGATTGAGCGCGCGCTTTCCGCCGCGCCCGCGGCCCCGCTGGTGGCGCCTTCCGAAACGCGGGTGGACGTGCCTGCACCAAAGGTTGAAGTGCTGCCTCAATCCGCCGATTCTGACGGCGACGCGACTGTTGATGATGTGGTGCGGATGCTCGCCGCCGAGGATGGCGCGACCTTCACGCCCGCCGCCCAACTGTTCCGCGATTTCGCGATCCGCTGCCGCCAGCGCGGCATCGCCAGCGCGCATATCGACATCGCCCGGTTCCGCCGCCTGTTCGCCTGTGCCGTGGGCGGGCTCGATCGTCTGGATGCGCCTGCGCGGGCATCGGTCGAACAGATGATTGATGGCATCGCGGATGATGTGCTCGCGCCCTATCTCGCGATGCTTGTGGCTGCCTCGCTTGGTGAGCCCATGCCCGATGAGGATGCGCTCGCACGCATTTATGGCAGTGCCTCGCCCAGCCGCGTGCGCCGCATGCTCGATCATCTCGAACGCAGCGGGCTGATTGTGGTGCGCGAGGAATTTGGCGGCGAACGCCGCATCACCGTGCCGGGCGTTCCGGGGCGCGCGGCCGCCGCAAAAGTCGCCTGATTTCCCGCGTCATACGCAGGCGGGCGTCGGCCTGTTCACGGGCTGTTGTACCCGAAGGCGATTTCTGATTTTCGGGAGAGACCATTTGGTGCGCATAAGAGGGCAAGAATGGGCACTCAAGCCATTGAAAATAATATTTAAAATGCTATTCACCCCCTGAACGAGACGAGGTGCAGATAGACGGCCTGTTGAAGGGAAGGTGCGCGATGATGCGGGGCAGAAGCGCGGTGCCAGTAAGCGCACCGGTCTTTCGCTTTACTTCTGCCTTTGCAGCATTCCGATGTTGTGCCGATTTGCTTTGATTTGCTTCGGCCACTGCCATAGACAATGGTGGAAAATGATCCAAAGAAATCTGGCAAAATGAGTGCTAGCGCAGAGGGTTGCGCACGATTTCAATGATGTGCTTCTGGACGGCGGAATCGAGGCTGGGGAAAAGAGGCAGGCAAAGGACGCTTTTCGCGGCGCGACGCGCCACGGCTAATGCTTCAAGACCTGCGGAAGGGGCGTCCGCGAATGGAGGAAAGTCAGTAACGATCGGATAAAAATATCTTCTGGCGGAAATCCCGTTTTTCTTCAGGTTTTCGTACAACATGTCGCGCGTTATCGGATATTCCGCTTCGACAATAATGGGGAACATATATCCATTGTGCGCAACATTTGGCGGCGGTTGGATAAAGCGCAATCCACGAACGCCTGACAATCCCTCTAAATACGCATCGACCAACGTCAGACGTTTCGCAATCTCATCTGACACATAAGGCAACTGTGCCAAGCCAATTGCTGCACGCAACTCACTCATTTTGGCATTCAGACCTACATCATTGACTTTTTCTTCGTCGATGATGCCATTATTGGCAAGACGCCTAATGGCTTGATTGAGTTGAGGGTTCGATGAAAAAACGGCTCCGCCCTCAAACGTGTTGAAGACCTTTGTGGCGTGGAAACTGATGATTGAGCAAGTTCCGTAGTCGAGAATAGACCGGCCCCCGACCTTAACTCCAAAGCAGTGCGCCGCATCATAAATCAGTGGGATGCTGTGGCGGTCAGCGATCGCTTGCAGTGCTTCGACGTCGCACGGGATCCCGTAGCAGTGCACCGCCAGGATCGCTTGCGTTCGTTCCGTTATCTGCTCGGCGACAGCCTTCGGAGAGAGGTTCAAGGTCATTGGGTCGATGTCGGCAAATACGGGGGTCGCACCCGCTAAGACAATCGCGTTGGCCGATCCGACGAATGTGTAGGGTGAAGTGATCACCTCACCCGTTATGCCCAAGGCTCGTAGAGCCAAGAGTATCCCGAGCGTGCAGTTTGTCACAAGGCTGACATTTGGCACGTCGAGATAAACCTTAAGCTCCTCTTCCAGTCGATTGACATAAAACCCCCCGTTTGTGAGTTGTCCGGAAGACCATATGTCTTGAAGATAAGGGAGCAGATCCTCCAATGGCGGCAAAGACGGGCGAGTCACGGGAACGGAGGCAACTGGAGGCGGATCCAGATGGATTAAATCGCTGAAAGACATCCCATTCCTTCCGGCCCGATCCAGGGGTAAGTTAAGACTCGACACTCAATTTTACCCAAGCTGGGGTTAACGAAATGCGGTCACTTTGCGCAATCGCGCGGCTTAAGCAATTGGCTGCGTAAGGTGCGTGGAAAAAGGCCATTGATTATCGAGTTGGGCAGCGACGGACGCCGATAAAGCTTCTCGTGAGCCTAGGGTCGTGTCGTCGCCCGACATCTCTTCGACAACCCATTGGTGATCAGCATCGAAGGCAACTATCTTTCGCCTGTAATTCATAGCATGTAATCACTAAGCGTTTCCCCACTTCAAACCGCCAGGCCGTGCCACTGCGCCATACAAGAAATCTGCCGATTAGGTTGGGACTGCAATGAACGGTCCTGATCGAAGAGCCTGCGCAAAACGGTTTCGCAATTGATCTTAGTGATTTGGTCCGCTTGCTAGAGAGGTTGGCTTCATTCCATGTCTTTCACAGGGTCAAAGGCGAATGAGCTGATCTTGTTGCCTGTCCTGAAAGCGAACCAGGCCATATCTGGGCGTTTGATTGTCACCCAAAAATACCTGAACGGAGCCGCGGAGTTCGCCAAGTCTTGGCCTGGATCGGTCAACAGTCTATTCGATGTCTCCCCCTCGGCGTCCACTGATTTCGATCAGGTAGAAGTGACTGGCGACATAAGGGGACACAACGTTGAGTTGCGACCACGCGATCCTGAAGCGCTTGCCCGGCGTCTTGCATCAGCGTCCGTGGTTGTCAGCTTCCTTTCCCCATTCGAGGTCGCAACGACGGAACTCTGCAATCGCATTGGCGTGCCTGTGATCCAGGTTTCCGAGTACACTCTGCGAACCGAGTGGCAGATCATAGACGCAAGCGGGGCGAACTCCATTCTGAAACTCCGCAGGAAGCTTTGGGCTTGGCAAGCAGAGCGCCTGCGTCGGTACCTAATTGGCATCTCTGCGGGTCTGCAATGCAATGGCGTTCCTACATATAGAAATTATCGCGAATTATGTTCGGACGCGCTTCTCTTTTTTGACAACCGGGTGAAGAAATCTGACGTCATTGCTTCTGAAAGACTTGCTCAAAAAGCCGATGAGATCAGGGCAGGAATGCCGCTACGGCTAGTCTTCGGCGGAAGGTTTGTCCCAATGAAGGGTGTCCTGCATCTCCCGGAAGTTGCGCGCCACCTTCGACAATTTGGCGTCCCGTTTGAATTATCGATCTTCGGCGCTGGCCCAGAGGAGGGCAAACTTCGCGCGGCGATCTCCCGCTATGCGCTCGAAGATCAGGTTTCGATTTGTCCGCCGATCGACTTCGAAGAAGGCTGGGTCCCATTTTTGAAGCAAGCAGCAGATTTATTCGTATGCTGCCACATGCAGGGTGATCCTTCGAGCACTTACACCGAGGTCATGGCATGCGGAGTACCGATTGCTGGCTACCATAATGAGGCTTTTAAGGGTGTCGCCGAACTCTCGGGAAGCGGCTTCCTTGCCCCTATGGGAGATCCCAAAGCACTGGCACATGTGATTGCGGATTTACACAAGGATCGCAACCGCCTCGCCAAAGCCGCACAGATCGGGCGCTCATTTTCCATAGAGCACTGTTTTGAAAACACTTTTGCGCGCAGGGTCGAGCACTTCAGGGAGCGTAGCCGGCACCAAGGTGCGTCTGTTTGGGTTTGATCTAGCGCAAATCACCCAGCCTTGCTGGAGCGTCGCTCTGAGGAGGCGATCTGTGCGTCATTGATGGTATGGCAGAGAGCTGCGAACGAGGGACCCTTGCGGTCCACGTGCAGTGCCTCGAATTTGGCCAAGCCGGTCGCTTCATCCCCCCCAAAAAAGCAAACTCAGAGCGATCATCGTCGACGATCAGCTGTGGAACGCGGTGCAAACGCGGCTGCAAGAGAAAGCGCCGCCCCGGAAGCAGAAGGGCACTCACCGCCATCGCCAAAGCCATTACAGGCAGCCATCGTAACGGCCCCGCGTTCTTCGGCCTCACCGGAGACGGCGCATGAAGCCGCTGCGCTGTGCGGTCTACACCCGCAAGTCGACCGAGGATGGCCTTGAGCAGGAGTTCAACAGCCTCGATGCTCAGCGCGAGGCCTGCGAAGCATATATCCTGAGCCAGCGGCACGAAGGCTGGTCGCTGGTTCCGAACCATTATGATGACGGCGGGTTCTCGGGCGGCAACATGGAGCGGCCCGGTCTCAAGGCGCTGCTCGCTGACATCGATGACGGCCTCTTGGATGTGATCGTGGTCTACAAGGTCGACCGGCTGACGCGCAGCCTTGCCGACTTCGCGAAGATCGTCGAGCGGCTCGATGCGAGGCAGGCCAGCTTCGTCAGCGTCACGCAGGCATTCAACACCACCACCAGCATGGGGCGGCTCACGCTCAACGTCCTGCTCAGCTTTGCCCAGTTCGAGCGCGAGGTCACCGGCGAGCGCATCCGCGACAAGATCGCTGCCTCGAAGAAGAAGGGGCTGTGGATGGGCGGACCGGTCCCGCTTGGGTATCAGGTGATCGAGCGCAAGCTGGTGCCGGTCCCCGAGGAGGCCGAACGGGTGCGCGCGATCATGCGGCGCTACATCGCATCAAACTCGGCCAACCAGCTGATTGCTCACCTCGAGGCGGAAGGCCTCAGAACCAAGGTCCAGCACCGCACCAGCGGACCGCACAGAGGTGGCATTCCCTTCCGGCGGGGCAGCCTGTTCCACCTGCTTGCCAACCCGATCTATCGCGGCAAGATCGTGCACAAGGGCAAGGTCTACGATGGCGAGCATGAGCCCATCGTTGACGAGACGCTCTGGGATGCGGTGCAGGCGCGGCTGCAGGAGAAAGCACCGCCACGCAAGCGCAAGACCAACGATCCGCAGGAGGCGATGCTGCGTGGTCTGCTGATCGATTCCGAGGGCAGGCAGATGGTCCCGACCTACACCAAGAGGGGAACGCGCCGCTACGCCTACTACGAGACCAGGAAGGACTTTGCAGCGAAGCCGGGCGCCGCTGCTTCGACCCGCATCGCGCAGTCCAGTATCGAGCGGCACCTCGTCAGCTATCTGACCTCCCTTCTCGACGATGAGCATGTGCTGCGGCGACTGACCGATCTGGAGGAAGCGAGCCAGCTTACCGCGCTCTTCGAGGCGGCAAGGCTGCGCAGATTGGAATTGCAGCATCCTGCGACCCGCGACGAGACCGTCCGGGCGTTGATTGCCAGCGTTGCGTTTGGGACGAGCAACTTGCACATCAGCACCAACCTGGTAGCGCTCGGGTTGATCGGCGAGGCGCCGCTCGAACTGCCACTTCCCGAGCGCAAGCCGTTCCGCGAGGCAAAGCTGCGCATCGACACCGCCGCTGCCACTGATCAGATTGATCGCAAGCTGGTCAGTCTGATCGCTGAGGCTATGGAGGTTCGGGCGCTGGTACTGGCTTCGCCTGAGCTCAGTCTCAACCAGCTCGGCAAGCGCGAGGGCCGCTGCCGCACCCGGCTTGGCAAGCTGTTCCGGCTGTCATGGCTCAGCCCGCGCCTCATCGAAGCGATCATCGACGGAAGGCAGCCTGTGCGGCTCGATCGCAAGCGGCTACTCGACGCCGACCTTCCCTTCTGCTGGCATGCGCAGGAACGGATGCTCGGGTTCGTTGGCTGATGCAGCCCGGCCGCACTTGCGGTCAGTTTTTTCCGGACAGAGATATGGAGAGAAAGAAGCCGGATGAACCGGCTCTCTTTGCGTGCTCTGGCACAGGCTGGGCTTCAGTCGACGCCGGAATGCCGCAGAACTGCGCCGTTTCCGGCACCGTCCATGCCCGAAGGCAAAATCACGATTTCGGGAGAGACTGTTTGGTGCGGTCGAGAAGACTCGAACTTCCACGGGCTTTCGCCCACAACGACCTCAACGTTGCGCGTCTACCAGTTCCGCCACGACCGCACTCGGGTTTGCCGGGGCAGCCAAAGGCCAGTCCCCGCGGTAGGAGCGCGCCCCTAGCAAGCACACGAACCATGCGCAAGCGGTTTGACGAAGGATAATGCCCCGGCGCGCAGCGTTCTTGCGAACAGGCCTTACTTGGGGGACCAGCCGATCTCGGCGAAGACCGCTGCGGGCGGGATATCGGCGATCGCTTCGGTGACATTAAGGCTTTCGCCCGGGGCCAGTTCTGCCTTGGCCGGGCTGACCACCCAATTGGCCACCTGCCGATCACGCTCGTCGCGAAAAACGATCAACAGATTGGGCACGGCAAGCGTCTCGCGCGCCGTGTTGTTGATGGTGCCGCGCACGCGGAAAATGGTTTCGCCATTGTCGAGGGTTTCGCTGCGGTTCTGTTCAGGCGGGAAATTGAGCTCAAGCCCCGGCTTGCCCATGCCGAAGGTCGGCCGGGTAAAGGGCGCCCAATCAGGCAGGCCGTAATAATTGGCGACGACGATCGTGCCGGTCGCGAGCAAGGCAAAGATCGCGGCGGCGAGCGTCCAGACCTTGCCGGTGACCCGGCGGCGGCTGAAGGGCGCGCTGTATCCGAACTGGGAGTATTCTTCTGGGGGCTCGTCTTCGCTCGCCTCGGCGACGGGCGACGCCATCTGCTCGGCTGCGCTGGCGGCGGCGACGGGCGGATCATCGCTTGTGACAGCTTCTGTGCGGCCGCGGCGGAGCGCACGTACGGCAGAGGAGACTGCATCGCTTTCGGATGCGAATTCGACATCATCACTGCGCCAGTGGCTGATCGAAGGTTCGGGGACCGCCGCGGGCGCCGGGGCTGGTTCGGGTGCCTCTGCCGGTGATACCGTCGCTTCCACAGATTGCGGAGCAGTGTTTGCTGCCGGTGTCGGCGGCGCTGGCGGGACAGCAACCGGAGCCGGTTCGGGTGCGGCAACCTGCTCGTCCCGCGCGGTGGCTATGGCGCTCTCAGCCGGTTCCTGAAACCAGCTATGTTTGCATTTGGCACACCGCACCGTGCGGCCTTCCAACCCGATGGCCGTATCGGGCACTGCATAGCGTGTTCCGCAAGCTGGGCAGGCGATGATCATTGCGCCTTATGCATGATGCTTCGATTCGTCAGAAACAAGAGCGCGGGGCCGGATCGTTGCCAATTCGCCACCTTTTTCCACATTGGCAGACGCTGAACGGCATGGGCAGCGCTTGCAGAGTGCGGCATCTTCGCCCAATCCCTGTCCAGTTGTGGGGCAAGCGCATGATTGAGCGGCCGGGCGAAATCGTTAAACTGGACAATGTCGGCCTGCGTTATGGCAGCGATCCCGAGGTTTTGAGCAATATCAGTTTCACGCTCTATCCCGGCAGTTTCTACTTCCTCACCGGCGCCAGCGGGGCTGGCAAGACCAGCTTGCTCAAACTGCTTTATCTCGCCCAGCGTCCGACCCGCGGGGGTATCCGGATGTTCGGGCAGGACCTGATCACCATGCCGCGCGACCGCCTGCCGCTGGTGCGGCGGCAATTGGGGGTGGTGTTCCAGAACTTCCGGCTGGTGCCGCACCTTTCGGCCTTCGACAATGTCGCGCTGCCGCTGCGCCTGTCGGGGGCGGGTGAGGGCAAGGTGATGAAGGCCGTGTCCGAATTGCTCGAATGGGTCGGGCTGGCGCACCGCGCCCATGCCATTCCGGACTCCATGTCGGGCGGGGAACAGCAGCGCGTGGCGATTGCCCGTGCGGTGATTGCCCGCCCGCGGATGCTGATCGCTGATGAGCCGACCGGGAATGTCGATCCGGAGATGGCGCTCAAGCTGCTGCGCTTGTTCGAAGCGCTCAACCACCGGGTCGGCACGACCGTGGTGGTAGCGACCCATGATGTGCACTTGCTCAAGAAAGTGCCGGATTCGCTGATCCTGCGGCTGCATAGGGGGCAATTGTCCGATCCGACCGGCGTTTTGCGCTATCCGCCGCGCCCGGCAGCGCCGCGCGTGGCGAATGAGGCGGAAGGATGATCAGTCCCGGCTTTTCCGCGTTGGACGAGGAAGAGGAAGAGGAGGACGCCCCCGCGCGCTTGCTGCGCCCGGCGCGTCGCGCCAATCTGCTATCGCAGCCGCGCCTTGCGGGCGCGATGCCGTGGGTGATCGCGATCCTCATCGCACTGGTGTTGATCGCGGCGGCGGGGGGGCTGGCACTGCGCAACCTTACCACCGCCGCGCGCGCCGATCTTGCGGCGGCGGTGAGCGTCCAGATCATCGAACCCGATGCCGAGGTGCGCGCGGCCCGCGCGCGCGCTGTCGCCGCACGCTTGGCGGATGCGCCGCTGGTGCAATCGGTGCGGATCGTGCCGGAGGCCGAACTCGCCGCCTTGCTCGAACCTTGGCTGGGCGCCGGCGTTGCGAGCGCGGATGTGCCGATCCCGGCCTTGATCGACGTCGAGCTGACCCGGCAAGCCAGTCCGGCGGAGATCGCCCAGGTCGAAGCCGTGCTCGAGGACGCCGGCAAGGGCCTCAGGGTCGATGCGCAAAGCCAGTGGCTGCGCCCGGTGCATGACGCGCTGGCTGCGCTGCAATATCTCGCGCTGGCGCTGATTGTGCTGGTGGCGCTTGCCACCATGGCAGCGGTGTGGCTGGCGGCGCGCAATGCCTTCACCACCAACCGCGAGACGGTCGAGATCGTGCATCTGCTGGGCGGCACTGATCGCCAGATCACGGATATCTTCACCCGGGCGGTGCTGCGCGAGGCGGTGTTCGGGGCGGTGCTGGGCACGGCGCTCGGCGGCGCGGCGGTGTGGCTGCTCGGCCAACCCTTCGCCGCGCTTGGCAGCGGGCTGGTGGCAGGGGGTGGGCTCGCGCCGGTCGATTGGCTGGTGCTGGTGGCGGTTCCGCTCGCCGGGGTGCTGCTGGCGCTGGTGACGGCGCGGATAACCATTGCCTTGGCCCTCAAAGCCATGCTCTAGGGCCGGATATGATCCGGCGCATTGTGGCATTCCTGTTTCTCGGCTGGGCCGCGGGCTTCCTGTGGTTCGTTGTCGCCCTGCCCGGGCCTGCCGGGGCCGAGCGCAGCGATGCGGTGATCGTGCCGACCGGCGGGGCGGGGCGGATCGCGCGCGGGCTGGAAGTGCTTGATGATGGTCTCGCCGAACGCTTGCTGGTGAGCGGCGTCGATCCCGAAGTGCGCGCCGCGGAATTCGCGGCTGAATTCGATGTCGCACCGGCCCGGATGGAATGCTGCGTCACGCTTGGCTTCAGCGCGGTCGATACGCGTTCGAATGCCTCGGAAACCGCCAAGTGGGTGGCCCAGAACGAGATCACCTCACTGCGGCTTGTTACCAGCGACTGGCACATGCGCCGCGCCGCGGGCGAGCTTGATCGCGCTTTGCCGCCGCATGTCACCGTAATCCGCGATGCGGTGCGCACCGAAGGCAATTTCGCCGTGCTGCTGCTCGAATATAACAAGTTGCTCGCCAGCCGGGCGGCCGGGCTTGCGGGCTACTGAGGCAGGTCGTGACCTTCCTGCGCAATCTTGCCTTTTACCCCCTGTTCTACGGGGGGAGCGCCTGTTTGGTGCTCGCCTCGGTCGTGGCGGTGCTGGCGCGGCGGGCCTGGCTGCGCCCGATTGTCGGCACCTGGGGCCGCTGGCACTTGTGGTGCGTGCGCAAGCTGCTTGGCATTGACGTGGTGCAGGAAGGCACCATCCCGGACGAGCCGGTGCTGATCGCGGTCAAGCATGAGAGCTTTTTCGAGGCGATCGATACCCCGCGCCTGTTTGGCTTCCCAGCGGTGTTCGCGAAGCAGGAATTGTTCCGGATTCCGGGCTGGGGCTATTCGGCGCGGGTCTATGGGCTGGTGCCGGTTGCCCGTGACCAAGGCGCGCGGGCCCTGCGCGCGATGATTGCCAGCGCGAAAGACCGCGTGGCTGCTGGGCGTCCGCTGGTGATTTTTCCCGAAGGCACCCGCGTCGCCCACGGCACCCGCCCGCCGCTGCAAGCGGGCTTTGCCGGGCTGTACAAGCTGCTCGGCCTGCCGGTGGTGCCGATCGCGGTGAACAGCGGGCCGACCTATCAGCGGGTGCTCAAACGGCGCGGCCAGATCACTTATAAGGTTGGGGAGACGATCCCGGCGGGCCTCCCGCGCGAGGAGATCGAAGCGCGCGTGCACGCCGCGATCAACGCGTTGAATTGATTTTTTGCTTATGCCCTCAAGCGCCGGGCGGCGGACGTCCGTCCGCCTTGGCTTTCGCGGCATAAGCCGCGGTGCGCGGTCGCGCTTGCGGCCGCTGCGCGGCCGGGATCAACCATAAACGCAAGTCTAAGTCCCGTGCTCGCGCCCGAAATCGGGGCGCTCGTCATCCTGCCCTTGCTCGATCACCTGCCGCCGGATCGCGCGGGTGCGGGTGAACAGATCGAACAGGGTATCCCCGTCGCCCGAACGGATCGCGCGTTGCAGCGCAGTGAGATCCTCGGTGAAGCGCCCGAGCATTTCGAGCACCGCGGTCTTGTTTGTCAGGAACACATCGCGCCACATCACCGGATCGGACGCCGCGATGCGGGTGAAATCGCGGAAGCCCCCGGCCGAATATTTGATGACTTCGCTCTCGGTCACATCCTCGAGATCGCTCGCCGTGCCCACGATGGTGTAGGCGATGAGGTGCGGGATGTGGCTGGTGACAGCAAGCACGAGATCGTGGTGGCTTGCATCCATCAGCTCGATCTTCGATCCGAGCGCGCGCCAGAAGTCAGCCAGCGTCTCGACCGCGGCGGCATCGGCCCCTTCGGGCGGCGTGATGATGCACCAGCGCCCGGCAAACAGCGTGGCAAAGCCCGCCTGCGGCCCGCTTTGCTCGGTCCCGGCGACGGGGTGCGCGGGAATGATGGTGTGGCCGGGCAGCGCGCGGGCGAGCGCTTCGGCGACCGCCTGCTTCGACGAGCCGACATCGCTGATGATGGCATCGGCTTTGAGGCCCGGCGCAATCGCGCGCGCGGCGTCTTCCATCGCGCCCACCGGCACGCACAGGATGACAAGATCAGCCCCTTTGACCGCGGCTTCGGGCGTATCATGTACCGTGCCGACAAGCCCACGTGCGGCAGCTTCGGCCCGCACGGCTGCGGAGCGATCATAGCCGGTGGTCACGATCTGCGGGCTGCGGGCTTTCACCGCCAGCCCGATCGACCCGCCGAGCAGGCCGAGCCCGATAATCGCAACGCGGCGGATCGTCATGCCGCCTCCCCGCACAGCCGCTTGAGGCAGGCGATCACGCGGCTCATGTCGTCGGACTTGCCGATGGTGATGCGCAGCGCATGGGGCAGGCCCTGCGAGGGCAGATGGCGCACGGCATAGCCTTCCTCGCCCAGCGCTTCGAGCGCAGCGGCGGCGGTGACACGCCCCTCGAACAGCACCAGCAGGAAATTGGCCTCGCTCGGCACGAAGGACAGGCCATGATTGCCGAGCATCGTCACCGCTTCGGCAAGCCGCGCCCTTTCGCGGGCATTATGTTCGCGGCTGGCGGTGACGAAAGCCTGATCGCCGAGCGCGGCCAGCGCAGCGGCTTGCCCGCTCGCCGTCACATTGAACGGCCCGCGGATGCGGTTAAGCACATCGATCAGCGGCGCAGCGCCGGTGGCCCAGCCAATGCGTTCGGCGGCGAGGCCGTAGATCTTCGAGAACGTGCGCGTCACCAGCACGTTGCCATGGCGCGCGGCGAGTGCCAGCGCAGCGGTCTGGTATTCGGGCGCGACATATTCGCCATAGGCTTCATCCACCACCAGCAGCACATCCTGCGGCAGGCCGGCATGGAGCCGCGCCACTTCGGCCGGGGGCAGCCACGAGCCGGTCGGATTGTTCGGATTGGCGAGAAACACCACGCGGGTGCGCGGGGTGACAGCGGCGAGCAGCGCATCGACATCGGCGGTAAAGGCCGTGTCGGGCGCTTCCACCGGGGTGGCGCCGCAGCGCCGCGCCGCAATGTCATAGACTGCGAAGGAATGGCGCGAGAACAGCACCTCATCGCCTGCGCCTGCAAAGCCCTGCGCGGCAAGGTTGAGCAGCTCGTCCGATCCTGTCCCGCACACCACCAGCGCGGGATCGAGCTCGTGCACCGCAGCGATCTTTTCGCGCAGCGCCAGCGAATCGGGATCGGGATAGGTTGCCGCTTCCGCGCGCACGGCCGCCAGCGCGGCAAGCGCCTGCGTGCTTGTGCCCAGCGGGTTTTCATTCGCCGAAAGCTTGATCAGCGGCTTGCCCGTCGCCGACTTGGATTTGCCCGGCTGATAGGCATGAATCCCGAGGATATAGGGCTTGGGCTGGGGTGTAAGCGCGGTCATGATGGTTGGGCGGCCTGAAGAAAAGACAGTGCTGGGGCAAGTCCGTCATGAAGGGGAATGCAAAAAATCCCCCTAGCGGCTCGTCCCAAGCTTGTCGAAGGGCTGTTTTTCGGCTTTCGCATTTCGATCATGAACGCCGCCCCCGCTTCTCCGGTCTATCGCATTCCCCAACCCCTGCCGCTGGATAGCGGGCAGATGTTGGAGGCGGCGGAGATCGCCTATTGCACCTATGGCACGCTGGCGCCCGACAAGGGCAACGCGGTGCTGGTGTGCCATGCACTGACCGGCGACCAATATCTCGCGAGCGCGCATCCCATCACTGGCAAGCCCGGCTGGTGGGAACGGATGGTCGGCCCCGGCAAGCCGATCGACACCAACCGCTTTTTCGTGGTCTGCGCCAATGTCATCGGGAGCTGCATGGGATCGAGCGGCCCGGCATCGCTGGCGAGCGACGGTGCACCTTACGCGATGCGCTTTCCGGTCATCACCATCCGCGACATGGTGCGCGGATTGGTCGCGCTGCTCGATGGGTTGGGGATTGACCAGCTTCACGCCGTGGTTGGCGGATCGATGGGCGGGATGCAGGCGCTGAGTCTTGCCGCCAACTGGCCTGAGCGTGCCGCGCGGGTGCTCGTGATCGCCTCGACCGCGCGCCATTCGGCGCAGAACATCGCCTTTCACGAAGTGGGGCGGCAGGCGATCATGGCCGATCCCGCCTGGGCCGAGGGTGATTACTACACGCGCGAGGCCAAGCCCGATAATGGCCTCGCCGTGGCGCGCATGGCCGCGCACATCACCTATCTGTCCGAAGCGGGCCTCACCGAGAAATTCGGGCGGCGCTTGCAGGACCGCGAGGCGAAAAGCTTCGGCTTCGACGCCGATTTCCAAGTGGAAAGCTATCTGCGCTATCAGGGCAGCGGCTTCACCCGCCGGTTCGATGCCAACTCGTACCTCTATATCACCCGTGCGATGGATTATTTCGATATCGCCGAAGAGCATGGCGGCAAGCTGGCCGATGCCTTCGCGGGCACGCAGGCGCGCTTCTGCATCGTCAGCTTCGATACCGATTGGCTCTATCCCACCGCAGAAAGCCGCCATGTCGTCCACGCGCTCAATGCGGCCGGGGCCAAGGTCAGCTTTGTCGAGCTTTCCGCGCCCAATGGTCATGACAGCTTCCTGCTTGAGCATGATCAGCTTGATCGCGTGGTGGAAGGGTTCCTAGCATGACCTTGCGGCCTGATCTTGCCGCGATTGCCGCCAATATCGCGCCGGGTAGCCGCGTGCTCGATATCGGCTGCGGGGACGGGGCGTTGATGGCCGAGCTGGAAAGCGCCAGCGGCTGCGATGCGCGCGGCATGGAACTTGATGCCGCGCTGGTCGAACGCTGCGTTGCAAGGGGTCTCAGCGTGGTGCAGGGCGATGCCAACAGCGATCTTGCCGATTATCCCGACAAGGCGTTCGACTACGCGATCCTCAGCCAGACGCTGCAAACCGCGACCCGGCCCGATCTGATGCTTGATGAGTTGCTGCGCGTCGGGCGGCGGGCGTTTGTAAGCTTTCCCAATTTCGCCCACTGGCGCACGCGCGGGGCGCTGATGTTCGGCGGGCGGATGCCGGTGACGCGCGCCTTGCCGGTGAGCTGGTACGAAACGCAGAACATCCACCATGTCACGGTCGAGGATTTCCGCGATCTCGCGCGGTCCAAGGGCGCGCGGATCGAACGGGCATGGTTTTTCTCGAACGAGAAACAGATCGGCGCGCCAGCGGCGAACTGGCGCGCCGAGTTTGCGGTGTTTGAACTCAGCCGTTAGGTCTGCCGTTCACGTCAGTGAACCCGAAGACAAATCACGCGCGGTGCAGCATGCACAGCTTGTGCCCGTCGAGATCGCGGACATAGCCAAGGTTGAGCGTGCCCATCGCGCCCGTGCGCGGCCCCGGCGCGTCTTCGATCGAGGTGCCACCCGCAGCGACCGCGGCATCATGGAACGCCTTGACCTGTTCGAGGCTGTCGCAGGCAAAGCCGATGGTCGAACCATTCGAGGCCGTTGCCGGCTCATTGTTGATCGGCTCGCTGATGCCGAACATCCCGCCGGCGTGCATCCAGAACGCGCGCTTGTGGCCCGTAGCCGCCACGTTGACCATCCCCGGTTTCACGCCGAGCGTCGCCAGCACGCTGTCGTAGAACGCCTTGGCGCGGTCGAAATCATTGGTGCCGACCATAATGTGACTGAACATGAAATCGCGTCTCCTCTCATCAGACAGGTTTCAGATTAGGACGGATCGGTGTGCGCGGCAATCGTGATTTGAGCGGCGTTTTGCGCTAGGCAAGCGTTCAGCTTTCAAGGCATAGAAGGGCCTATGCCCGCTGCTCTTCTCACCGCGCTTGCCCCGGCCTTTCTGGCGCAGGCTTCTGTCGCTGCGCCGCCGATCACCGACCTTGCGCAATTGCCCGTCACCGAGGCGACCGCGCCGAGCTGCGCGATTGCTTTTGCGCTCGTCGGCCAATGGCAGAAAGCGGGTGAGGCGCGCGGACAGGCCTGGCCCGATATGGCCACCAGCGGCGCCCGCGAGTTTTTCGTGCAGGCCATCGCCCAGTTGATGGATGCACGCGGGCTTGATCGCCCGGCGGTGCAGGGCATGGTCGCCCGCGAAAGCGAGCGTTTGCAGGCCGCAGGCGATGCCCGGATCGCGGCGATGATGCCCGCCTGCCTCAGCATCAAGCAGGCGGCCGGGTTATAAACCGCCAAGCTATGCCCACCCGCTGGATTCGCCCCGTGAAATAGGGCAGAGCACCGGGTGTCATGTGGCTGCTCTATCAATTCCCGCTATGTCCCTTCTCGCGCAAGATCCGTTTGCTGATGAGCGAGAAGAACATTCCCTATGAACTGCGCCGGGAAGACCCGTGGGCAGCCACGGATCTGTTCTTCAATCTCAATCCGGCGGGGCGCACCCCGGTGGTGGTGAACGAGCAGAAAAGCCTCGTGCTCGCCGATAGCCGCGCGATTGCCGAATATTTCGAGGAAACCGTCGATCACGCACCGATGATCAATGGCACGGCGGCCCAGCGTGCCGAGATCCGCCGTCTGGTCGCGCTGTTTGATGAGAATTTCTACGCCGATGTCACCGCGCCGCTGTTGTCGGAGCGGATGAAAAAGCGCCTCGTGCTGCGGCAGCCGCCCGATAGCCGGGTGCTGCGCGAAGCGATGAAGCTTGCCCACGGGCATCTCGATTATCTCGACTGGCTGATCGACAACCGTCCGTGGGTGGCGGGTTCCACCATGAGCATGGCCGATCTGGCGGCGGCTGCGCAGATTTCGGTGGCGGATTATCTCGGCGGGATCGACTGGGCAGGGCATGAACAATCGCGCGGCTGGTATGCCGTGTTCAAGAGCCGCCCGAGCTTCCGTCCGCTGCTGGCCGAACGCATGGACGTGATCAAGCCGCCGCCGCATTACGCGCTGCTTGATGGCTAACATCCTCACTCACCCGCCCTTCGGGCGCGTCGCTGCGGGCGGCCGGTCGGCCTTGCAGTTCATCTTCGATGAACCGATATAGTGGCCGCCAGAGAGGATAGATTATGACCGAGGATCCCCGCAGCATCAGCGATGCCGAGTGGCGCGAGCGGCTCACCCCGATGCAATATCATGTGCTGCGCGAAGCCGGCACGGAACGCGCCTTCACTGGCGAATATGACAAGCATTTCGACGAAGGCGAATATAGCTGCGCGGCTTGCGGCACGGTGCTGTTCTTCAGCACCGCCAAGTATAATTCGGGCTGCGGCTGGCCTGCTTTCACCGCGCCGGCCAGCGACGGTACCATCGATGAACACCGCGATGTCAGCTATGGCATGATCCGCACCGAAGTGCGCTGCGGCAAGTGCGATAGCCACCTTGGCCATGTCTTTCCCGATGGTCCGCCGGATCGCGGCGGCCTGCGCTATTGCATCAATTCGGCTGCCCTGCTGTTCCACCCGGCAGAAGACTAGGGATGACGACGCGACAGGGCTTTCGCACCGCTGCTGGTTCAGCTGCGGTTAGCATGCGCCAGTGCACCGCGCTGCCCTTGCTCAACCGTACGCGGAACTGAACCAGCGCATGTCGAAACGGGGTGCCTCATTGCAGAACAAGGGCCAGCGCGGCGCGCGGCGTGCGGCGGCCGAGCGCGAGGCGCGGGTGCACAACGGCCCGCGCGGGCCGGGCAAGCCGCCGTCACGCTTCGGCGGATGGTTGCGCCGCGCGCTGGTGTGGGGCGCAGGGATTGGCGGTGTCGGCCTCGTCAGCCTGCTGATTGCCGTTGTGCTGGCCGCCAATTCGCTGCCCGGCTATTCGGAATTGCAGGCGATCCAGACCGCGCAGACGATTGTGGTGCGCGCGCGCGACGGCACGGAAATCGTCGAGATCGGGCCAAGCTACGGCGAATGGCTGCGCTTCGAGGAAATCCCCGACAGCATGAAGAATGCGATGGTCGCGGTTGAGGACAAGCGCTTCTATTCGCATTTCGGCATCGACTTCTACCGCACGGCCGCGGCGGTCATCCAGAGCTTCACCAAAGGTGAGCGGATTGGCGCGACGTCCTCGATCACGCAGCAATTGGCGCGCAACATCTTTCTCAACTCCAACCGGAACCTCGATCGCAAGGCGCGCGAAGCCTTGCTGGCGCTGGCGCTTGAATGGAAGTTTTCCAAGGAACAGATCCTCGAGCTCTATCTCAATAAGGTCTATTTCGGCGGCGGCGCCTACGGCATTGATTCCGCCTCGCGCAAATTCTTCAGCCACCCCGCGACCGAGCTGAGCATCGGGGAGGCGGCGATCATCGCTGGCCTTGTGAAGGCACCCAGCCGCTATTCGCCGACCGCCGATGTCCAGGCCGCGGTTGACCGCGCCACTGTGGTGCTGCGGCTGATGCAGGAACAGGGCTATATCTCGGCCGATCAGGCGCAGGTCGATATCAGCGCGGTGCAGCTGAAACAGCAAAGCGGGCAGAATTCGGTGCGCTATTTCACCGATTGGGTGCTGCCGCAGCTTGATCTGTTCCTGCCCGAGACGGCGGAGCCGATCGAAGTGTGGACCACGCTTGATATCGGGATGCAGCGGGCAGCGACGGCGGCGATTGAATCCAACACGCCGGGCGCGGCACAAGGCGCGCTGGTCAGCATGGATCGCGATGGGGCGGTGCTCGCGCTGGTCGGCGGACGTGATTACGTCGCCAGCAATTACAACCGTGCCACCAGTGCCCAACGCCAGCCGGGCTCGGCGTGGAAGCTGTTCGTTTACCTCGCCGCACTTGAGGCGGGCTATGTGCCCGAAGACACCGTGGTTGATGAACCCGTGACCATCAACGGGTGGAGCCCGCGCAACGCCAATGGGCGCAACGTTGGCGAGACCACCCTGCGCGCGGCCTTCGCCTTTTCGATCAACACCGTGGCAGCCCAGCTCGGCAACGAAGTCGGCTTTGGCACCGTGGCGGCGATGGCGCGTCGTTTCGGCATTACCTCGCAGGTGAACACCCTGCCTTCGATGGTGCTGGGAACCTCCGAAGTGCGCCTGATCGACATGACCCGCGCCTTTGCCGCAGTCTCCGCAAAGGGCCGGAGCGTCGAGCCCTACGGGATCAGCAAGGTGACGACCACCAGCGGGGAGCTGCTCTATCGCCATGCCACCCCGACGCAGAGCCAGTTGGTGCCCGACTATGTGATCGCCGGGATCACCGATCTGTTGCAGGCCGCGGTCCAGACCGGCACGGGCAGCGCGGCGCAAATCGGGCGGCCGGTCGCCGGCAAGACCGGCACGACCTCATCGAACAAGGATGGCTGGTTTGTCGGCTTTTCTTCTGGGATTACCACCGGCGTGTGGATGGGCCGCGATGATGCCAAGGCGGTTCCGGGCCTGCAAGGCGGGCGCGCACCGGCGCAGGCCTTTGCTGCCTATATGCGCTATGCGGTGAAGGATCGCCCGGTCGAGGAATTTGATGTCACGCTCAATCTGCCGGATTGGCTGGCCGAGCCTGACGAGGAAGCCCTGTTCGGCGATCCGGACGAATATTACTATATCGACGAGAACGGCAATCTGGTTGAGCCGGGCCGCCGCCAACCCGGTCAGGGCCCGCTCCTGCCTGATGGGGAGCGCACCCCGCTGCCGATCCCGCCCTATAATGAAGGCCGTCCGCCGCGTGCGCCGCCCGCCGCAAGCGATGAATTCCTCCAGCAGGCGACCGGCGGGCCCACGCCCCCTTGATCTGACGCGTGCCGGTGGCGTGCTGCCAAACAAAAGGCGCCGGGATTGCTCCCGGCGCCTTGTCGTTGTTCCGCGCTGTGCGGTGAGACTTAGCGCAGCCGCACCGGCACAAAGGCCGGGGGCTGGCCGCGCCGCTGCACCCGCAGCAGGATGGCATCGCGCTTTTCCGCCTTGGCGGCAGAGATCTGGGCAAGCAGCGCCTCGACCGTCGCGACATCCTTGTAATTGGCCGACAGGATCACATCGGCGCGGCGCAGTCCCTTACGCGCCGCATCCGAATTGGGATCGACTGCGGCAACCACCACCCCCTTGGTATCAGGCGCCACACCGATCGAGCCCGCGATCTGCGGGGTCATGGCAAGCACCTGAAGGCCAAGGCTCTTCTCGATGGTTTCGTTCGACTGGCCCGGCGAGACCGGCTCTTCCGAATCCGGATCGAACGGCTGGGCCTGCTGGCGCAGTTCGGCCTCGCTCGGACGCTTGCCGAGTACCGCCGTCAGCGACACGCGCTGGCCTTCGCGCAGCACTTCGATCGGAACGCGGGCACCCGGTTCAAGATTGCCGACAACATAGGAGACGCCCTGTTCCGGGGTCACATCCTTGCCGTTGATCCGCACGATGATGTCGCCCGGCTTGAGCCCGGCCTTGGCCGCGGCACTGCCGTCCTGAATGGATTGCACGATCTCACCGCGCTTCTTGGGCAGGCCGAGCGCGGTTGCCATGTCATCATCGACCGGGCCAAGCCCAACGCCGAGGAAGCCACGCTCGATCTCGCGACCGGATTTGAGCTGTTCGACAATCGGTGCGGCGATTTCAGAGGGGATCGCAAAGCCGATCCCGACACTGCCGCCGGTGGGCGAGAAGATCGCGTTGTTGATGCCGATCACCTGACCCTTCATGTCGAACAGCGGCCCGCCCGAATTGCCGCGGTTGATGCTGGCATCGGTCTGGATGTAGCGATCATTCGGGCCGCCTTGCCCGGTGTTGCGATAGACTGCCGAGATGATCCCGCTGGTCACCGTGCCGTTCAGGCCGAAGGGGTTGCCGATCGCCACCACCCAGTCGCCGGGGCGGGCCTTGCTCGAATCCCCGAAGGTCACGAACGGGAAATTGCGGTTCGCCTTGATCTTGAGCACGGCAAGGTCAGACGTCGCATCCGCGCCCACCAGCTCGGCCTCGTATTCGGTGCCATCCGACAGGGTGACGGTGATCGATTCCAGTGTTGCGCGGTTATCGGGCGCGACCACGTGATTGTTGGTCACGACGTAGCCATCTGCCGAGATCAGAAAGCCCGAGCCCAGCGATTGCGCCTCGCGGGTTTGCGGCTGCCCGCCACCACGCCGGCTGAACAGCTCGGCAAAGGGCGTGCCCGCAAAGGGATTGTTCACCACCTCGATTCGCTGGCGCGTGGCGATGTTGACGACTGCTGGCTGCAATTGCTCGGTCAGATCGGCAAAGCTCGCCGGGGCGCCCGCTGCGGGCACGATCCGGTTCATCACCGCCCCATCATTCTGTGCGACCTGCGCGCCGAGCGGCTGGCCCGTGATCAGCGAGATCGCTGCGCCGCCCACCAGCAGGGCGCTTGAAAGTCCGTAGACATACCGCACTGTGTTCACGTCCTTCTTTTCCTCATTCTGTGTCAGGAACGCGCAGGGTTTGCGCCCTGTTCCTGTCTGCGTTTGATTGGTCATCATGGCCCGCACGGGCTGACCAAAATGTGCGCGCAAAATGCGCTGAGCCCCGCTTAACCGCGATTGAACGCCACTGACGCTCATCCGCGCCGCATGGCGGTTGGTCGAAGGGCGCAAGGCAGGAGGTTCACCTACCGCGGGCAAACCTCCCGCCTCTTCATTTCTTGCCGCCGCGGAACTGGCGGAAATATTCGCTGTCTTCCGACAGCACCATCGCCGAACTGCCCTCGCCATTCAGGAAGGTCTGGCGATAGGACTGCATGGCACGGTAGAAGTCGTAGAATTCCGGGTCCTTGCCATAGGCCTCGGCATAGATGCGCGCCGCTTCGGCTTGCGCTTCGGCCTGGATGATCTGCGCATCGCGCTGACCGGCCGCACGGATCGTGGCCGCTTCTTCCTGACGATCGGTTTCCATCCGGGTGAAGGCGGCATCAAGCGGGCGGCCTTCGGGAAGATCGGCCGCCTTGATCCGCACATCGAGCACCTGCGCGCCATATTGGCGGGCCTGGGCATCCAGCGTCTTGGTGATGTTGGTCATCGCGGTGCCGCGCTCGGCGCTCACCATCGTAGCAAAGGGGCGACGCCCCAATTCCTGCCGCAACACCGAGGTGAGGATCGGCACCAGCTGCGCTTCGAGCTGCGATTCCGTGCCTGCGCGCTCGACAAAGCGCTTGGGATCAATAATCCGGTAGCGGGCATAGGCATCGACCTGCAAACGCTGCTGATCGCTGGAAAGCACTTGGGTGCGTTCCATATCGAGATCGCGCACGCGGCGATCAACCAGCTGCACTTCCTCGACGAAAGGAATGCGGAAATTGATCCCCGCCCCGGTCTGGCCGAAGGGCACATCGGGCTTGAACATGTTGAAGATGCGATCCGGTTGACCGGTGCGGATCACCACGCCCTGATGGGTTTCGGGGATGATCACCACGCTGCTGGCAAGGGCCACCAGCGCCACCGCTGCGGCGACCAACGCCATGCGATATTTCTGGAAGGTCATGTCCATGTCACTGGCCCTGCTTGGGGGTTGCAGGCTGGGCGACGCTATCGCGGGCCCGGCGTTGCACTTCGGGAAGAGGCAGGAACGGCATCACATTGCCGCCGCCTTCGACGATGGTCTTGTCGGTCTTCGACAGCACCGCTTCCATGGTTTCGTAATAGAGCCGGCGCCGCGTCACTTCGGGAGCGAGGCGATATTCGGCGTAGATGTTGTTGAACTCGGTCGCATCGCCTTGCGCGCGGGCCAGCACCTGCTGCGCAATCGCGCGGGCACGGTTGGTCGCGGCGTCGGCATCCTGCTGCGCCGAGGAGACATCCTTGAAGGCTTCCTCAACCCGTGCGGGCGGATCGGTCTTGTTGATTTCGATACCTTGCACGGTGATCCCCGAACGATAGGCGTTGAGCCGGTCCTGCATCTTTTCGCGCACTTCCTGCTCGATCTCGGCGCGTCCGGCACCGGTCAGCACCACATTGAGCGGTTGCTTGGCCACGGCGGCGCGCATCGCGGCTTCGCCGATTTCGAGCAGCGCGCTGCGCGGATTGGCGAGCTGGAACTGATAGTTGGTGAGATCCGAAATGTTCCAGCGGATCACATAGGACAGATCCACAAGGTTCTGATCCTGCGTCAGAATCAGCTTTTCCTGCCCGTTGGCGGGAATCGATTCGGAACGGATCTGGGTCACGTTTTCCTTTTCGACCATCTGGATCGGATAGGGCGCGGTAAAATTCGTCCCCGAATCAAAGGTGCGCGAATATTTGCCGCCCAGCCATGTCACCACTGCCTGTTCGCCCGGCTGGACGAAATGCACGCTGGTAGCCGCCAGCCAGATCAGGCCAAGCGCACCGAACACGATTGGCAGCCAGCTCTTGCCGCCGGGCCGTTCGGGAATGCGGAAGGTCGGCCCGCCGCCGCCGCCACCGGCGCGGCGCGGACCTTCGGGGCCGCGGTTCTTGAAGATATCCTCGATGCTGGCCGAACGCCGCTTGCCACCCTCGCCCGTGCCGCCGCCGGGCAGCCACGGATTGCGCGGGCCACTGTCGCCCCCGGGGCCGCTTTCGCCCTTGGGCTCACCCGGGTCGTCGTTGCCGCCGCCCCAGGGGTTATTCTTGCCAGCCATAGCAAGGCCTTTGGTGGCCCAGCCAAGTCGCTCTCTCAAACCGTCGAACACTCGCATTCTGTCCTTATAGGTTGCCTTACCGCGAAAAACAGGGGTTCCCTGCGTGATTTTGCGGCTTGGCCCTGCATATCAATACGTCCTAGAGGCGGAACAAGATGACGACACCTGAAATTCCCTCCGGTCAAGCTGCTGCGGACGAGGCCCGACTGCGCGCCGCCCTTTCGCCGGCGACCGCTGCGCGCCTGCGTTCCGCACGGCTTGTTGCAGGCCGCGCGGTGATTGTTGCCGAGGCGGGCGATTTGTCCGCGCAAGACCGCACCGCGCTCGAAACCGAGATCAGGCAGGCCCTCACCTGCCTTGAAGGGGTTGCGGATGTGCGCATCGCCCTGACGGGCGAACGCCGCCGCACCCGGCTGATTGCCGTGGGCTCGGGCAAGGGCGGCGTGGGCAAATCCACATTGACGACCAACCTCGCGGTCGCGCTCGCCAAAATGGGGCGCAAGGTCGGCGTGATCGATGGCGATATCTACGGCCCGTCGCAGCCCAAGCTGCTCGGCACCGAAGGGCAAAAGCCGCAGGTCGAAGCAGATAAGCTGGTGCCGCTGCAAAGCGCCTTCGGGGTGAAGGTGCTTTCGATGGGCCACCTTGTCGCCCCCGGCAAGGCGCTGGCGTGGCGCGGGCCGATGACCGGCAAGGCGCTCTCGCAACTGATCGAGGCGGCGTGGGACGATACCGACATCCTGTTGATCGACTTGCCGCCCGGCACCGGCGATGTGCAATTGTCGATGCTCTCAGCCCACCGCCCCGACGGCGCGGTGCTGGTCTCCACCCCGCAGGATCTCGCACTGATCGATGCCGCGCGCGCCGGGCAGTTGTTTGATTCCGGCAATGTCCCGATCATTGGCCTCGTGGAGAACATGGCGGGCTTTTGCTGCCCGGAATGCGGCCATATCAGCGACCCGTTCGGTTCGGGCGGGGTCGAGAAATTCGCCGCCACGCTCGAAATTCCCTTCCTTGGCCGGGTGCCGCTGACGCTCGAAACCCGCATCAGCGGTGATGCCGGAACCCCGCCTGCGGCCGGCGAGGGCGAGGGGGCGGCGCCCTTTATCGCGATTGCCGAAAAGCTCGCGCGCTGGCTCGATACCGGGGCGGTGTAGCGCGATGCAGCTGACGCGCCGCGGAATTCTGGCTGGTGCTGCTGCGGGCGGCGGGCTGCTGGTGGCGTGGTGGCTGATGCCGCGGCGCTATCCTGTGCCCCTGGCGGCTGGCGAGGGCGAGCATGTGTTCGGCGCATGGCTGCGGATCGGCGAAGATGGTGTGGTGACGGTGGCCGTCCCGCAGCTCGAAATGGGGCAAGGGATCACCACGCTCTTGCCGCAGATTGTTGCGCAGGAATTGGGGGCCGATTGGCGGCAGGTCGCGGTCGAGCCCGCGCCGATTTCCGGTGCTTATGGCAATATTCCGCTGGCCCGCAAATGGATCGCGCTGTGGGATCCGGCAGGCATGGGCCTGTCTGATCGCAGCGACGCGATGCTGGCCACGCGCTTTGCCGGGTCGGCGCGCTTCATGGCGACCGCCGATGGCACTGCGCTCGAAGCCTATGAAGCGCCGTGCCGCGAGGCAGCGGCCTGCGCCCGCGCGATGCTGGCGCAGGAAGCGGCGGATCGTTGGGACGTAGCCTGGGAAGAATGCGAGGTTTCAGGGGGCTTTGTCCGCCACGGCGACAAGCGGGCCGCGTTCGGCACGCTGGTCGCCGCCGCGGCCGCGCGCGATGTGCCCGATCCCCCGCCGCTGCGCCCCGAAGCCCCGCGGGAAGAGCCGCTGCCCACCGGCAGCGAGGCGGCGATTGCCTTTCCCCGGCTTGATCTGCCGTCCAAGGTTGATGGGACCTGGCGCTTTGCCGGGGACGTGCGCCTACCGGGCATGGTGTTTGCCACGATCCGCCATGGCCCGGTGCTCGAATCCGAACTCAAGAGCTTTGATCGCGAAGCCGCGGGCCGGGTGCGCGGGCTGGCCGGGATCGTCGCGCACAAGCGCTGGCTGGCGGCAGCGGGCACGACATGGTGGGCCGCCGAACAGGCGCTCAAGGAGATGCGCCCGCGCTTTACCGTCACCGCGCCGGTCGACACCGATGCGATCACCGCGCAGCTTGCCGAAATGGTGCGCAGCGGCCCCGGCTTCACGCTGGCGGACACCGGGCTGGGCGGCGATGCGCTGCGCCGTGTCGACATGGCGCGCATCTACGAGATTGATCCTGCCTATGCCGCCCCGCTCGAAACCGCGACGGCGACTGCGCGGCTGGCCGATGGCAAGCTTGAGTTATGGATCGCGAGCCAGGCGCCCGAGCAGGCGCGGATCGCAGCGGCGCGGGCGATTGGCCTCGCGCCCGAAAATGTCGTGCTCTATCCGATGGCGGCGGGCGGCAGTTTCGATGCGCGGCTTGAACATGATCATGCGATCGAGATCGCGCAGATCGTCGCCGCGCTCGCCGAGGACGGCATCAATGCGGTGCAGCTTACCTGGCCGCGCCGCAGCGAGATGATCCGCGCCCGTCCGCGTCCC
This sequence comes from Erythrobacter epiphyticus, assembly GCF_034653295.1. Lineage (NCBI taxonomy): Bacteria > Pseudomonadati > Pseudomonadota > Alphaproteobacteria > Sphingomonadales > Erythrobacteraceae > Erythrobacter > Erythrobacter epiphyticus. Next base: position 710,284 of record NZ_JAYEEU010000007.1, read on the forward strand.
CCGGCTCATATCATGATCGGGGCGCAGCTCACGCAGGATGGCTTTGGCGGGATCGAGGCGATGCGCCTGCGGCTGGCCTGCCCGCCTGCCGCGCTCGAATTCGGGCACCGCCTGTTCGGCAATCTGACTCCTGCTGCCGCGATCCGCGAAAGCACGGGGCGGATGGATCCGCTGGCTTGCGAGGGCGCGGTGCCGCCCTATGCCATTCCCGGCGTGACGGTGGAGCATATCCCGGTCGAAATCGGGCTTCCGGTCGGCCGGGTGCGCGGCAATGCCTATGGCTACACCACCTTTGCCATCGAGAGCTTTATTGATGAGGTCGCCGCCAAATTCGGGCGCGAGCCGCTGTCGTTCCGCATGGCGATGTTGGGCAATGATGTGCGGCTGGCGGCCTGCCTCCAGCGCGCGGCCCGGCTGGCGGGATGGGATGGCGGCGCCGACCAGAGCGGCGAGGGGCTGGCCTGCATGCGGCTTGGCGATCCGGCCCATGGCGCGCGGATTGCGCTGGTCGCTTCCGCGCGGCCCGGCGAAGGCGGCGGGCTGCGCGTGACGCGGCTTTCGGCAGCGGTCGATATCGGGCGCATCGTCAATCTCGATATTGCCCGCCAGCAGATTGAAGGTGGGTTGCTGTTCGGCATGGGCGTGGCGCTGGGCAACACGATTCGGCTGCGCGGCGGCATGCCCGAACGTCTCGATTACGGCGCTTTCGGCTTCCCCGCCTTGCCCGAATGCCCCGAAATCACGGTGGAATTCATCGAAAGCGAGGCGCCGCCTGCCGATCCGGGCGAGCTTGGTGCGATTGTTGCTCCGCCTGCGATTGCCAATGCGTTGTTTTCTGCTAGGCCCTTGCGACTGCGGCGTCTGCCCCTACTTTCCGAAGGGATATGACCCGGACACCCTTGTTCCTCCCGGTCCGGGCCACGTGGCGGCTGCGGATGTTAAACCCCTGCCGCGCGTTGGGCCGATAATGACCTGGCAACCTCAAAGCCTTCCTTCCGATCATCCCCCGGTGAACAGCAGCGCGATTGGCGTGTTGCTGATCAATCTCGGCACGCCCGATGGGCCTGATCCCGAATCGGTGAAGCGCTATCTCAAGCAGTTCCTGTCGGATCGCCGGGTGATCGAGATTCCGCCGATTGCGTGGCAGCCGATCCTGCGCGGCATCATCCTCAACACGCGGCCCAAGAAAAGTTCGGAAGCCTATTCCAAGATCTGGACCAAGCGCGGCTCGCCGCTGGCCGATATCACCGCGCAGCAGGCCGAAGCGATCACCGGCGCCTTTGGCGACAAGGTGATTGTCGATTATGCGATGCGCTACGGCAAGCCATCGATAGAAATGCGCCTCGCCAAGCTGATGGAGCAAGGCTGTGATCGCATTCTGATCGCGCCGATGTATCCGCAATACTGCGCTGCGACGACCGCCACCGTGTTTGACGAAGTGGCCCGTGTGCTCGGCAGCATGCGCTGGCAGCCCGCCTTGCGGTTCGTCCCGCCCTATCACGATGATAGCAATTATCTCGATGCGCTGGCCGATGATCTGACCCGGCAGGTGGCCGCGCTCGCGTTTCAGCCCGAAGTGATGCTGCTCAGTTTCCACGGGATGCCGCTGCGCACGCTCGAAAAGGGCGATCCCTATTACTGCCAGTGCCAGAAGACCGCGCGTCTGCTGCGCGAACGGCTGGCGAGCCGCCCCGAATTTGCCGGCGTGCGGTTTGAAACCACTTTCCAGTCGCGCTTTGGCCCGGCGCGCTGGCTTGAACCTTCGACCGACACGACGCTGATCGAGGAAGGTCAGAAGGGCACCAAGCGGCTGGTTGTCGCCGCGCCCGGCTTTGCCGCCGATTGTGTCGAGACGCTCGAAGAACTCGCGCTCGAAGGGCGTGATGAATTCATCGAAGCGGGCGGCACGGATTATGCCGTGATGGATTGCCTCAATGTGTCCGAGGCGGGTGTGGCCATGATCAAGCGGATGATCACGCGCGAGCTTTCGGGCTGGATTTAGCGCGCGAGACTATTTACACCAAGGTCAGTTGCAAACACGAACCTGATACGGAGCCACGCCCTCATGGCTACTCTTGCCGATCCCGCACCGCGCGAAGCCCGCGTCATGCAGGGCTTTCCGCAAAGTCTCGCGCACTGGGGGCAGGGTCGCCTGTCCGAGTCCGATCTGGCGCATATCCCCGGCGATGCGGGCTGGCCGCTGGTCGGCAACACCTTCACCATGCTGGCCGATCCCCATGCCTTCGCCCAGCGGATGATCGACACCCACGGCCGGGTTTACAAGAACCGCGCCTTTGGCGGCTGGCAGATCGCGCTGATCGGTGCCGAGGCGAACGAGCTGTTGCTGTTCAACAAGGAAAAGATCTTTTCCAGCGAACAGGGCTGGGGGCCGGTGCTCGATCAATTGTTTCCGCGCGGGCTGATGCTGATGGATTTCGATCATCACCGGATCGATCGCCGCGCGCTGTCGATCGCGTTCAAGCCCGAACCGATGCGGCATTATGCAGGCGCGCTCAATCGCGGGATCGCCTCCGAAGTGGCCAAGTGGGAAGGGCTGCTTGCCTTCTATCCCGCCATCAAGAAGCTGACGCTGGATCTTGCGGCTGACAGTTTCATCGGCATTCCTTGGGGGCCGGAAGCCGACCGGATCAATGTCGCCTTTGTCGATATGGTGCAGGCCTCGGTCGCGCCGATCAGAAAGCCGCTGCCTTTCACCCAGATGAAAAAGGGTGTCGACGGGCGCGCCTATCTGGTCGACTATTTCACCCGCGAAACGCTGCGCCGGCGCGAAGAAGGCGGCGGGCAGGACATGTTCAGCCAGTTCGCCACCGCGACGCGTGAGGATGGCAGCCTGCTGCCGGTCGACGAAGTGGTCGATCACATGAACTTCCTGATGATGGCCGCGCATGACACGATCACGTCATCGGCAACTTCGCTGATCTACTACCTCGCGCGCGAGCCGGAATGGCAGGAGAAGCTGCGCGAGGAGATTTTCGCTGTCACCGGCGGGCCCGACGGGCAGGGCAATCCGCGCCCGCTCGATTATGATGATCTCGGCAAGCTTGATCTGACCGAAATGGCGTTCAAGGAATCGCTGCGCATGATCCCGCCGGTGCCTTCGATGCCGCGCCGGGCTTTGCGCGAGTTCGAATTTGGCGGCTATCGCATTCCCGCGGGCGCGATGGTGGGGATCAACATCTACTGGACCCACCATTCCGAGGACTACTGGGACAGCCCCTTCACCTTCGATCCGCTCCGCTTCACCGCCGACAAGGTGCGCGAGCGCCACAAATATGCCTGGGTGCCGTTCGGCGGCGGCGCGCATATGTGCTTGGGGCTGCACTTTGCCTATATGCAGGTGAAGATCCTGCTCGCCCAGCTTCTCCAGCAATACCGGATCGAGGCCGCGCCCGGTTACAATCCCGCCTGGCAGGCCTGGCCGATCCCCAAGCCCAAGGACGGGTTGCAGGTTAGCTTTCGCAAGCTCTAATCGTCATTGCGAGGAGCCGAAGGCGACGCCGCAATCCAGAGCGTGTTGTGTGCCCCTCTGGATTGGTTGGACCTTGGCCAGCTTCGCTTCCGCTCCGCTCGCAAGGACGAGGCATTCTAGAAATCTACGGCAATCCCGTCGCCCCGCTCCCAGTCACCATAGCGGGTGGGGGAGAGCTTTTCGTCGTTTTTGACCGCCTTGGGCGCGGGCACGGGATCATTCGTCCAGTGCGCAGGCTTCTTGAAGTTTTTCGCGGCTTCGGACTTTTGCTTGGTCATACACGCCAAATGCGCGTGCTGGCGGTTTGTTTCAATAGAGGATAGGGGGCCGGGGATGCCCCAGACCCCCGGACTTCCCGTGCGCCGCGCTGCGCTCCGCCTGCTTGATGCCGTATTCCGGCGCGGGGAGACGCTCGAACAGGCCGAAGGCGCCGCTCTGGGCGAGATGCGCAAGGCGCCTGATCGCGCGCTGGCCAAGGCGATTGCGGGCGAGACGCTGCGCTGGCTCACCGATCTCGACGCTCTGATCGACAGCGCGACCAAGCAGAACCTGCCCGATGATGCCAAGGCGCGGATGGTGCTGCGGCTGATGCTGGCGCAGGCATGGCGGCTCGACACGCCGCCGCACGCGGTGATCGCAACCGGCTTGCCGCTGCTCGCCGGCGGCCCGCGGCGGTTGGCGCACGGGGTCTTCTCGGCGCTGGTCAAGGAAGGAGCGGCGGGCTTGTCCGCTGTGCCGACCTTGCCCGAAGCGGTGCGGGCGCGCTGGGGCGAAGAGCGCGCCGCCGCGATTGCCCCCGGCCTCGCCTTTCCGCCCGAACTCGATCTCGCGCTCAAGGATGCGAGCCAGACCCAATCCCGCGCGGTGGCGATGGGCGGCATTACCCTCGCCCCCGGGCATATCCGCCTGCCGCGCGGCGCGGCGGTGGAAAGCCTCGCCGATTTCAAGGCGGGCGATTGGTGGGTGCAGGATCTCGCCGCCTCGCTGCCCGCGCGCCTGCTCGGGGCAGGGGAAGGGCGCTCGGCGCTCGACTTGTGCGCCGCCCCCGGCGGCAAGACGATGCAACTGGCCGCCGCAGGGTGGAAAGTGACCGCGCTTGATATGAGCAAGCGGCGGCTTGATCTGCTGAAAGACAACCTCAAGCGCACCGGCCTCAAGGCCTCACCGGTGCGTGCCAATGCCCTGCAATGGGAGCCCAAGCACCGCTTTGACGCAATCCTGATCGACGCGCCATGCACCGCCACCGGCACCTGCCGCCGCCACCCCGATGTGCTCCACCGCATCGGCCCGCGGCAGATTGCCGAGATGGTCGAATTGCAGCGCGCTCTGGTTGCCAGGGCGGCGGAATGGCTGAATCCCGGCGGGGTGCTGGTCTATGCCGTCTGCTCGCTGGAAGCCGAGGAAGGCGAGGAACAGGCCGCGTGGATCGATGCGAGCCTCGGCCTGACGCCGCAGCCGATCATGGCGGATGAACTCCCCGCTGGCCTTGCTCCGACGCCCGAAGGCTGGCTGCGCACCCATCCCGGAATGCTGGCGGATCAGGGCGGGCTGGACGGGTTCTTTGTGGCGCGGTGGGTGAGGGTCTGACCCTATCGTCTTCCCGGGCTTGACCCGGGATCCCGCTTTCTTTTGCCGAGGCCAAAGGCAGCGGGGCCCCGGCTCGGGGGCCGGGGAGACGATGTTGGTAATCCCCCTATTTCACATACTTCTGGAAACTCTTCCTGAGCTTCATCAGCTTGGGCGGGATGACCGCGAGGCAATAGGGGTTGCGCTGCCCTTCGCCGTCCCAATATTCCTGATGGTAATCCTCGGCCGGGTACCACTCTGCCGTCTGCACATCGCCCGCAAGGCCTTCGATGGAGGTCACGGCCACCTTGCCATGCTCGGCATTCCAGCGCGCGATCGCGGCTTCGGCTTCGGCGCCCTGCTCGCCCGAAAGCGGGAAGATTGCGCTGCGATACTGCGTGCCGATGTCATTGCCCTGACGGTTCAGCTGCGTCGGATCATGGGTGCCGAGGAACACGTCGTAGATCTCGGCAAGGCTGATCGCATGGGGATCGAAGGTCACCCGGATCGCTTCGGCATGGCCGGTGTTGCCGGTGCACACTTCCTTGTAGGTCGGATTGGTCTTGGTGCCGCCAATATAGCCGCTTTCCACCGCGCTCACGCCGACCACGTCGCGGAACACTGCCTCGGTGCACCAGAAGCATCCGCCCGCAATGATCGCCTGCTGTAAACCGCTCATCGAAATCTCCGCTGTTTTATGCCTCGTCCAGATAGGCTAGACCGCGAAAATTGCTACGCCCCGCAGTGCAGTTTTGTCGCATCCCAAGGAGAGACCCTGATGAAGAAATTCCTGATTGCCGCCGCAGGCGCGGCAAGCATCCTCGCGCTGAGTGCGCCTGCGCTCGCCGATCATCACGGCAAGAAGGATGATGCCGCAGCGGCTGCCTTTGCCAAAACCCATGCCGAAGCCTTTTCCGGCGCGATCAATCACCCGACCCGCAAGGATGATCGCGCCCGCGATCAGCACCGTCATCCGGTCGAGACCCTGAGCTTCTTCGGCGTTGCGCCCGATATGAAGGTGGGCGAGTATTCGCCCGGCGGCGGCTGGTATTCGCGCCTGCTTGGCCACTATCTCGGCGGTCAGGGCCAGTTGGTCGGCGTCTATGCCAACCCGCTGACAGCCACCAGCGACCCCGCCCGCCAGCAGCGCATCCGCGATATGGCGGCCGGTTTCGGCAAGGAAGTGGCGGGTTATACCGGGCTTCCGGCGGAGCGGTTCTCGGGCCTCACGCTCGATGCCATTCCCGCCGATCAAAAGGGTACCTTTGATCGCATTCTGGTGATCCGCGCGCTGCACAGCCCGATGCGGATGGGCACCGCCGATACCGAAGTCCGGGCGATGCGCGAATTGCTCAAGGATGATGGCATGATCGGCATCGTCCAGCACCGCGCCAAGCCCGATGCGCCGTGGAGCTATGCTAATGGTTCGCGCGGCTACCTGCGTGAGGCTGATCTGATCGATTTCATGCGGATCAACGGCTTCGAACTCGTCGGCAAGAGCGAAGTCAACGCCAACCCGATGGACACCGCCAACCACCCCGAAGGCGTGTGGGAAATGCCGCCAACGCTGGCGACCAAGCGCGAAGACCTCAAGGACAAGGGCGAAAGCGACCGCATGACGCTCCTGTTCAGGAAGGCCAAGTAATCGCACTCTTGATGCCCGCGATTTCCGGGCCGCTGGGTGTTCCACCCGGCCCGAAATCGCTCTATGGGGCGGCGGCATGAGCACCATCACTGTCGCCGCCCTGCAATTGCCGCTTGGTTCTTCGCGTGAAGCGGAGAATATCGCTGCGGTCAGCGCGCTGGTCGAACAGGCGGCCGCGCAAGGCGCGCGGCTGATCCTCCCGCCCGAGCTGTTTTCCGGCCCCTATTTCTGCCGCGAAGAGGATGAAGCGCTGTTCGCGCTCGCCCGCCCGACGGCAGAACACCCGAGCGTTATCGCGATGCAGACGCTCGCGGCCAAGCTCAAGGTGACGATCCCGACCAGCTTCTTCGAACGCGACGGGCATCACTATTACAACACGCTCGCGATGATCGGCCCGGATGGCACGATCATGGGCACCTATCGCAAGAGCCATATCCCTGACGGGCCGGGCTATGAGGAAAAGTACTATTTCCGGCCCGGCAACAGCGGTTTCAAGGTGTGGGATGTGCCGGGCGATCGCGGCCAGACCGTGCGCGTCGGCATAGGCATCTGCTGGGACCAGTGGTATCCCGAATGCGCGCGGGTGATGGCGCTCCATGGTGCCGAACTGCTGATGTATCCCACCGCCATCGGATCGGAGCCCTATGATGCGGATCTTGATACCTCGCGGATGTGGCGGCGCGCGATGATCGGCCATGCCGTGTCGAACTGCATGCCGGTGATCGCCGCGAACCGCATCGGGGCCGAAGGGCCGGAAGGTGCGGTGCAGAATTTCTACGGCCATTCCTTCATCGCTGATGAATGGGGCGATCTGGTTGCCGAATATGGCTATGGCGAGACCGGCGTGCTGGTGGCCACGCTTGATCTGGCGCGGGCGGCCACGCACCGCGCGGGCATGGGCTTTTTCCGCGATCGTCGCCCGCAGCTTTACGGCCGGATCGCCGAAGACATCTGAGGTGAGCAGCACCTATCTGATCGCGTTGGGGAGCAACCGGCCGCACGTCCTTTATGGGCGACCGGCGGGGGTTCTGTACGCCGCGATGGAGGAAGTCGCGGCGCTCGGCATGGTGACGGCGCGCTCCAACGTGGTGCAGACCGCGCCGCTCGGCCCGGCGCGGCGCCGCTTTGCCAATGCGGCGCTGGTGCTCGACAGCGAATTGGCCCCGCCCTCGCTGCTGGCAGCGCTCAAGCGGATGGAGCGCGAATTCGGCCGGCGCGGGGCGCAGCGCTGGGGTGATCGCGTGCTCGATTGCGACATCATCCTGTGGAGCGGTGGGCGCTGGCGTTCGGCGGTTCTCACCATCCCGCACAGCGCCTTTCGCGCGCGCGATTTCGTGCTTGGCCCGGCGAGCACCATTGCGCCTGCATGGCGCGATCCGGTGAGCGGCCTCAGCCTCGCGCAGTGCAATGCGCGCTTGACCCGCGCGCGCCCGCTCCCTAGGTGAGCGCCCCGCAGCCGCGTGCGCGCGGACAGCATGTGGGCCCGTAGCTCAGTAGGTAGAGCAGCTGACTTTTAATCAGCGGGTCACAGGTTCGAATCCTGTCGGGCTCACCAATTTTTTCCGCTATCGCTGCGCTGCTTCCGCGCAGGTCACGTCCGCGGCACAGCCACCCTTTGGCATGTCATCGGCGCCATGCGGCCGACAGTCCAGGTCGCCTGTCCACCCTTGTCCCAGAATTCATGGCGCGGGGTCATGTATTTGGCGCCCGAAGCCGCCTTCACCGCCGGAAGCACCACCGGGGCAGCATCATTCATCTGCACCTGGATGCGATCACCGCTCAGATTGTCGACCTTGAGCCGCGTGCCATTGTCGCAGTCATAATAAGCGCTGACGCCCGGCCCGCCGACCTCATTGGTCATGCAGCCCGAAAGGCCCGCAGCCGCCACGCCGAGAACCCAGATTGCTGATCTTGCCATGATAATCTCCCCTTCGGCGGGAAAGATTATGCCACTGGCCGGGCAAGTCAACCGCGCGCGTCGAGCCTTCCGACCAGCCGCACCGCCAGCGTGATCAGCACCGGCACCAGCACCAGCGACAGCGTGACCTTGGCGATCACCTGCCCGATCAGCAGTCCGGTGATGTCAAATTCGCCGTAGAATGCGAGTGTCACGAAAATCACCGAATCAATCGCCTGGCTGAGCGCCGAGGCAATCGCGCCGCGCACCATCAGTCCGATGGTGCTGGTCTCGCCGCTGCCGCGCAGGCGATCAAAGATCCACACATTGAGCAGGAGCGAGACGAGATAGGCGACCGGCCCCGAGGCCACGACGCGCCAGAACTGCCCGTGCACCAGCTCGAAGGCTTCGATCGCCCCCGGACGGCCTGCCACCATGTCGGGCGAGACCGGCAGCGCCAGCACCAGCGTCATCAAGCCGATCGAGAAGGCGAGCGGCAAAAAGCCCCACCACACGATCTTCTGGGCCAATTCCTTGCCGTAAAGCTGGGCGATTGTGCTGGAAATCACCACCAGCAGCAGAAACGCGAAGATCCCGGCCTCGACCGCCAGCGTGGTCGGCCATAACTGAACCTGCTTGAAGGCGAGAAACCCTGCCAGCACGGCCATGCCGCCATAGAGCAGGGCGGCCACAAACAGGCCAAGCGGGATCACCGGGGTGCGGGCCGGCGCGGCGAGGGCGGTGGATTGCGTGGGTTCCATGGTCCATGGCCTAGTCAGAGCCTGCCCAAAAGAAAAGCCGTTGCCATGCGGCTGTCACCCGCGGGATCGGGAAAGGCCAGTTTGCCGGTTGCGTTGCGTCCGACAAACTGCCAACCCTCTGACCCGCGCGCGGCGCGCGGGATGCGCTGCCTGCCTTCACCATGGGGTCGTATCAGCAGGGGCCATCCGCACCGTGAATTCCAGTGTTTTTTCCAGCCTGTCCAGTCTTGCAGGCATTCTGGCCATTCTTGCGATTGCCTTCGTGCTGTCCTCGGGCAAGCGCCGGATCAATCTGCGGGTTGTCGGATCGGCCTTTGCGCTGCAAGCCGTCACCGCGCTGCTGGTGCTGCGCACCGATGCCGGGGTGGCGGTGATCGGCGGGCTTTCGCAAGGCGTGATCGCGCTGCTTGATTTCTCGAAAATCGGGATCGCGGCGGTGTTTGGCCCGATGGAGAGCAATCCGTTTGCCAACACCTTCGTGATCGCCGCCTTGCCGGTGATCGTGTTCTTCGCCGCGATTGTCTCGATCCTCTATCATCTCGGCGTGATGCAGCGACTGGTGCGCTGGGTGGGCGGCGCGATCGGCTGGATCACCGGCATCAGCAAGGTCGAAGCGCTGGGCGCGGCGGCCAATATCTTCGTCGGGCAGTCGGAAAGCCCGCTGGTGGTGCGCCCCTATCTGGCGGCGCTGCCGCCCGCGCGGCTGTTTACCCTGATGAGCGTCGGCATGGCGGGCGTCGCCGGCACGATCCTTGCCGCCTATGCAAGTTTCATCGGCGAAGAAGCCGTGCCGTTCCTGCTCGCAGCGGCCTTCATGTCGGCCCCGGGCGGCATCCTGATGGCCAAAATCATCATGCCTGATGACGGGCCGCTGGCAGAGGCATCCCCGTTGGCGCAAGCGGGCACAGGTGGCGTCGCGAGCGATGGCGCCAGCGATGCGCTTGCCCTGCCGCAAGTCCGCATCAGCGCGGTTGGCCCGGCAGCGATCACTGAAGGCGGGCTCAAATCGGATGAAGTCAGCGCCGCGGAAACCTTCGAGGAAGGCCAGCGCCCTGCCAATATCATCGAAGCCGCCGCCCAAGGCACGCAGACCGGGGTGAAGCTGGCGGTGGCAGTCGGCGCGATGGTGATGGTGTTCGTCGCGCTGGTGGCGCTTGCCAATGGCATGCTGGCCGGCGTCGGCGGAGGGATCGTGAACCTTGCCGCGCAGGTGGGCGCTCCTCTTGATCCCGCCACGGCCCAATGGCTGGCCGACCTCAGCTTCCAGAAGTTGCTTGGCTACCTGTTTGCCCCGGTAATGTTCCTGATCGGCATTTCCGATTGGCAGCAGGCGCAGATTGCAGGCGGGCTATTCGGCACCAAGATCGTGCTCAACGAATTTGTTGCCTTTATCGATCTCGGCGCGATGCAGGCTGGCGAGCTCACCGCGCGCAGCCAGGCGATCATCACCTTTGCGCTGTGCGGCTTTGCCAATTTCTCCTCGATCGCGATCCAGATGGCGGTGACGGGCGGGCTCGCGCCCAACCAGCGTCCGGTGATTGCGCGGCTCGGTCTGAAGGCGCTCGCAGCGGGCAGCCTCGCCAATCTCATGAGCGCCGCGCTCGCCAGCCTGTTCCTGCCGATCTAGCCCCCTGCGCGGGGGCGCTTGGCAGGCATGCCCTGCCGGGTGTAAGGCCGCGGCCATGACCAACACCCAAACCGAAATCGCCAGCGTTTCGCTGGCACAGCCGCTCGAGGATATTGCCGATGAGCTGGGCCGCAGCTTTGCCGAATACGGCTTTGCCGTGGTGCGCGATCACGGCATCCCACAAGACCTGATCGACCGCGCCGAAGCCGCCGCCAAGGCGTTTTTCGCGCTGCCCGATGAGGTAAAACGCGCCTACAAGATCGCCGGTTCGGGCGGCGCGCGCGGCTACACGCCCTTCGGCACCGAGAAGGCCAAGGACGCCGATGTCTTCGATCTCAAGGAATTCTGGCACGTAGGGCGCGATCTGCCCGAAGGCCATCCGCTGGCCGAATTCATGGCGCCCAATGTCTGGCCCGCCGAAGTCGCCGGTTTCCGCGAGGTGATGAGCGCGCTTTACGCCGCATTCGAAGCCAGTGGCCGCACCGTGCTCGAAGCCATTGCCCTGCACCTCGGCAAGCCGCGTGATTTCTTTGCCGCCAGCGTCGAGGACGGCAATTCGGTGATGCGCCTGCTGCATTATCCGCCGCTGGGTGAAGGCGCGCCCGAAGGTGCGATCCGCGCGGCGGCGCATGGCGATATCAACACCATCACGCTGCTGCTGGGTGCCGAGGAAGCCGGGCTCGAACTGCTGACCAAGGCCGGGGAATGGCGCGCGATTGATGTGCCCCCGGGGGCGTTGGTCATCAATGTCGGCGACATGCTCGAACGGCAGACCAATGGCCGCCTGCGTTCGACCACGCACCGGGTGGTGAACCCGCGCGGCGAGGCAGCCAAGCGCGCGCGTTATTCCATGCCCTTCTTCCTGCATTTCCGCCCGGATTTCCTGATCACGCCGCTGCCCGAATGTGTCTCGGCTGAGGATGCGGCGTCGGCGCCTGCGCCGATCAGCGCGCATGATTTTCTGATGCAGCGTCTGCGCGAGATCAACCTCGCCTGACCGCAGATTCGCAGGGCCCGGCGGTGCCTGATGGCCCGCCGGAAGCCTTTCGGATGCCTGCGTGAAATAATCCCGTTCCGTTGCGCGCATGCAACACTGCGCGCAAGAGGGTGTTGAAATTGGCCGTTTTCTCCCGTCCGTTTGGTGGCGGGCGTGCCGGGATCGCTTGCGCCCGTTGTCAGTTTCATCAAAACGTCACAAATCTGTCGCTTTGCCGCAGTGCAATAAAACTAGGGGCGGATGCAGCCGGTCAGGCCCATCCTTTTTTCGTCATCAGGGGCTTTCTTATGAAACTCAGATATCTTCTCGCCGCGAGCGTTGTCAGCCTCGCCGCCACCACCATGGTTGCTGCGCCGGTCGCTGCGCAGGAAACCACCTCGGCCGTCCGCGGCACTGTCACCGATGCGGACGGTAACCCGATCCCCGGTGCCAGCGTGACCATCACGCACCAGCCTTCGGGCACGCGTTCTGATGTCACCACCGACGCCGGCGGTAACTTCAACGCGGTTGGTCTGCGTCTTGGCGGCCCGTTCATCGTCGCGGTTGCGGCAGATGGCTATGAAGGCGTCGAAGAAGAAATCGGTTTCCTCTCTGCCGGTCAGGCCCAGCGCGTTGGTATCGCGCTTGCTCCCGCCGGTCAGACGATCGTGGTTTCGGGTGCTCGCCAGCGTTCGGCGATCAGCCTTTCGACCGGCGCTGCCACCGTGCTTTCGGCCCGCGACGTGTTTGGCGTGGCCAACGTCAACCGCAGCCTGCAGAACCTTGCCCAGCGCGATCCGCTCGTGACCATCCAGCCGGGCGGCCAGGGCATCCAGATTGCAGGCCAGAACAACCGTTTCAACCGCTTCACCATTGATGGTGTCGACTTTGGCGATCCTTTCGGTCTGGAAGCAGGCGGCCTCGTGTCGACCCGCGGCCCGGTGCCGCTTGATGCGATCGGCGAATTCTCGGTCGAAGTGGCTCCGGTCGACATCCAGCAGGGCAACTTCCTGGGCGGTGCGATCAACGCGCAGCTCAAGTCGGGCGGCAATGATTTCACCTTCCTCGGCGCGGCCTTCTATCAGGACGACAGCCTGCGCGGCACCCGTGCGCGCAACTTCACCCGCACCGGCGCCTTCGAATCGCAGATTTACACGGCGCAGGTCACTGGCCCGATCATCAAGGACAAGCTGTTCTTCGCGGTGACTTACGAGCGCACCCGCGACACCGTTCCGGCTGCTGTCAGCCCGGCCCAGCTTGGCATCACCGATGCGCAGATCAACCAGATCAGCGACATTGCCAACACCGTTTACCGCTTTGACACCCTCGGCGTGGCCGACAGCATTCCTGAAAAGGACGACAAGCTGATCACCAAGCTCGACTGGAACGTCGCGCCGGGTCACCGCCTGTCGGCAACCTATATCTGGAACGAAGGTTCGGTGCTTGCCGGTCAGACCGGTGTGGGTGCGATCAACTCGAACAACCCGAACTTCAGCCTGCTGTCGAACAATTACACCCAGGGTGCGATCAACCACTTCGGTATTGTCCAGTCCAACAACCAGTGGAGCGACACCTTCTCGACCATGCTGCGCGTGTCCTATGCGGATTACACGCGTCTGCAGGTTCCGATTGGCGGCAACACCACTCTTGGCCAGTTCAACGTCTGTCTTGATGCCGTTTCGACGGCTCCGGCTCTGACTTGCCCGACCGGCGTTCGCGGCCTGACCTTCGGCCCGGACATCAGCCGTCAGGCCAACGAGTTGGAAAGCCAGCGTCTCGCGATTGAGTTCGCGGCCACGCTCAAGATGAACAGCCACACGGTGAAGTTCATCGCCGAGCGCCGCTTGCAGGATGTCCGCAACCTGTTCGCCCAGCGCGTTTCGGGTGCATGGCTGTTCGACTCGATTGCCGACCTTCAGGCCCAGCGTGCCAACGAAGTCGACATCGCTGTCCCGCTGCGCGGCGGCATTGACACCGTCACCGCCGAATTCGCGAACAACCAGTGGACCTTCGGGATCATGGACACGATCGACGTGACCGACGATCTCACTGTCGTGGCTGGCTTCCGTTACGACCTGTTCGACACGCCGGATCGTCCGTTCAACAACCAGGCGTTCTTCGATCGCTTCGGCTTCCCGAACACCGCGAACCTCAACGGTCGTGACCTGTTCCAGCCGCGTTTCGCGATCAACTGGCGTCCCACCGATCGTCTGACCCTGCGCGGTTCGGCCGGTATCTTCGGTGGCGGCAACCCGCTGGTGTGGATTTCGAACAACTATTCGAACCCTGGCCCGACGCTCGGCCGCGCCCAGGTGCGCCGCGCTGACAACGGCACCTTCACCGTTTCGGGCATCTCCGGCCTGACCCCGGCGCAGGTGCAGGCGATCGGCGCTGCCACGCTCAACAACGTGACCGGCGGCACCGGCATTCCGGCCGAGCTCGTGGCGGCGATCCGCACCGCGGGCACCGCTGGTTCGCCGACCAACGCGCTTGATCCCAACTTCGAGCCGCAGTCGCAGTGGCGTTTCTCGGGGTCGGCTGACTATGTCGCTAAGCTCGGCCCGCTTGGCGATGACTGGAAACTCGGCGTTGATGTGATCTACTCGAAGGTGCGCAATGCACTGGAGTGGACTGACCTGCGCTCGGTCGTCACGGGCACGCTGCCCGATGGCCGTCCGCGCTATTCGATCCTGCCGGGCCAAACCGGGGTGAACACCGACCTGCTGCTCACCAACATCGACGAAGGTGACAGCTTGAACCTGGTGGCGCGCGTCGAAAAGCGTTGGAGCTCGGGCTTCTACCTGAACGGTGCCTACACCTATCAGACGGCGAATGATGGCAACTCGGGGACGTCGTCGGTGGCGTTCTCGAACTACACCAATGCTGCTGCGCTTGATCCGAACTTCGCGGCCTTTGGCACGTCGAATTACCAGACCGATCACCAGTTCCGCCTGACGCTGGGCTATGACGCCGAAATCTTCGGTGACAACAACACCAGCATCCAGCTGTTCTACCTTGCCCGTTCGGGCCAGCGGTTCAGCTACACCTTTGCTGATCAGGCATCGGGCAGCAACCGTTCGGCGGTGTTCGGTGTGACCGGTCGTAACGACCGCAACCTGCTCTACGTGCCGAACGTGAGCAGCCCGACGGCTGACCCGCGCGTCACCTATGCGCCGGGCTTCGACTTTGCGGCGTTTCAGCGGTTCATCCAAGGTTCGGAGCTCAACGGGTTCCAGGGCCAGATTGCACCGAAGAACGTGGGTGAAGCGCCGTGGTGGCATCGTGTCGACCTCTCGGTCCGTCAGGATGTGCCGTTTGTCTTCGGCGGCAAGATCCAGCTGTTCGCCGACGTCGAGAACGTGCTCAACCTGATCGACAGCGAGCTGGGAACCTTCCGTCAGGTTGGCTTCCCGTTCTATGCGCCGCTGGTCAACGTGACCTGCGCCAACGCGGCCTGCTCGCAGTATCAGTATGCAAACGCTGCCGGTAACACGATCCGTCAGCCGGTGTTCAACGTTGTGCCGGAAGCCTCGCTCTGGGGTGTGCGCTTCGGGGTCCGCGTGACCTTCTGATCGTTGCACGTCTGACAAGACATCAAGAGGGGCGGCCCGTAAGGGTCGCCCCTTTTTGCTTGGGCTTGTGCGGCGGGGCCGGGCAGAGAATACTGGTGGTGAAGGCATCCAGATGGGAGAGGTCCGGGGATGAACCCGCCGCCACCGCCAGCCCGCTTTGACGCGGTTCGCAAGCCACTCAGCCTGCCGCTGCTGCTCGCCATTGCCGTGCTGCACCTTGCCGTGTTCTATGGTCTGGCGCGGGCGCTGGCGCCCGATCTGACGGCGGCGGTCGAGCAGACTGTGGTGTCGGCCTTCACGCTCGAAGCACCGCCCCCTCCACCGCCGCCGCCCGAACCTGATGCCGCCGAGGAAGGCGCGGCGGGTGATCCGGGCCGCGAAGCGACGGCCAAGCCTGTCGCCGCACCGCCACCCGAGCGTGTGCTGCGTGAAGAGACGCCGCTGCCGCGTGTCGCTTCGACGGGGACGGCCAATCGTTCCGGCGCCGCCGATGCGGATGAGGGCACGGGCGCTGCGGGCAGCGGGGATGGCACCGGCAGCGGCAATGCGGGCAGCGGGCGAGGCAGTGGGCTTGCCTCCAAGCCTGTCCATATTGCCGGCGAGATCAACAATGCGCGCGATTATCCCGTGCCCGAAGGCGGGCGCGCCGCGCGGCGCGGCACCGAAGTGATCGTGCGGGTGATCGTCGGGGTGGATGGCCGCGCGCGCGATTGCAGCATCTATCGCGCCAGCCCCGATCCCGAGGCCGATCGCCTGACCTGTGAACTCGTCGCGCAGCGGCTCGGCTTCCGCCCGGCGCGCGACAAGGCAGGCAATCCGGTGGCGGCGCCGTTCTACTGGCGGCAGCGCTGGTTCTGAAAGGGCTGACCCCGGTTCAGCCCTGCAAGCCGAGCGCGCGCTCCAGTTCGCTTTGGCCATAGGGTTTACGCAGCACGCCGGTCGCCCCCAGCGTGTCCATGTCGCTGGCGCTTTCGGCATAGCCGGTGGCAAGCAGGAAATGCACGCCGCGTTCGCGTAGCGCCGCCGCCACAGGCGCGCTTGATTCATGGCCGAGATTGAAGTCGATGATGGCGAAGTCGGGCGCAGCCTCGTGGATCGCCTGCAAGGCACCGGCGACGCTGCTTTCCACCCGCACCGAGGGCACGCCAAGCCGCTTGAGATTTTCCTCGGTATCAAGCGCGATGATCATGCTGTCTTCGACCACGAGGACATGGCGCAACGGTTTGCGCCCTGCCGCAGGCGCAGCCGGCGGCGGAGGCGGTGCGCTGCGCGTGCGCGCCGTGCTTTGCGTGCCTACGCCGTGGTCGCTTGCTTCGGCAAGGAAGCGGCGCGGGATCAAGAAATCGGCTTCCAGACCGCCCAGCCGGAAGCGCATCTCGGCCTCGCCCTGCAATTCATGCGGGATCGAACGCTGGATGATGGTTGAGCCAAAGCCCTGTCGTCCCGGCGGGGAAACCGGCGGCCCACCCGCTTCGCGCCACGCAATTTTGAGGTCGCCGAACGCACTGCGAGAGAGATCAATTGTCACCATGCCCGAACGCGCGCTGAGGCTGCCATACTTGGCCGAATTGGTGACGAGTTCATGCACCACCAGTGCCATCACCGTGAAGGCTTCGGGGCGGATCAGGACATCCTCGCCGGTGATGTTGAGCCGCGCCTGTCCGGCCCCGAGATAGGCGGCAAATTCGCTCTCGATCAGCACCGAGAGCGGTGCCGGTGACCAATTGTCGCGGGTGATATTGTCATGCGCCGAAGCAAGCGCGGAGATCCGCCCGCCGATGATCGCGGCAAAGCCCGCCACGCTCATCGCGTCCTGCTGCGATTGGGCGACCAGCCCGCGGATCAGGCCGAGAATGTTACGCACCCGGTGATTGAGCTCGGCAATCAGCAAATCCTGCTGCTCGGCGGCGCGCTGGCGCTCGCGCATCACTTCCTCGCTCATGCGCAGGATCACTTCGATCAGCGTGCGGCGCAGCCTTTCGGCGAAATCATATTCTTCCTCGCTCCAGTCGATGCTGCGCCCCTTCACGATTTCGCGCCAGGCAGCAAAGCTGGTGCGCGGGGTGAGCGTCGCGCCGGGCGCGGCCTTGGCCTTGTCCGGATCTCCCGCCCAGATCACAACCTGTTCGGCCGGGCGCCGCCACAGGATCAGGTAATCGCGCGGAGTTCGCGAAAGCGGCAGGATCATCGCCCCGGTCGCGCGGTCCGCAAAGGCGCTGGCGGCGGGAAGCTGTTCGGCAAGCACGGTGGATGCAAGGATCGCGCTGCTCTGCCCTTCGCCAAGCGCAGGGGCCAGAGCCATGAATTCCTCGTGAGTGGGCGCTGCGCCGAGCGCGCGATATTCCCCGCCGACGAGCAGCGAAATCCCGTCATGCACGATGAGATCGCCGATCGACTGTTCCAGCAAGGGCAGATTGGCAACCAGCGATGTGCCGCCTGCCAGTTCGATCATCAGCTGATCATTGAGATTGCGGGCGCGTTCGCGCAGCTTTTCGGCGCGGCGCACCAGCATGCGATCAAGCATCAGCGAGAAAGTCTGGCTGAACAATTCGGCCACTGTTCGCAGCGAAAAGGGCGGCAGGCGGGGCGTTTCGTGATGGCAGGAAATCATCCCCCACAGCCGTTCATGCCGCACGATCGCAATCGTCAGCGAGGCGCCCACGCCCATGTTGCGCATATAGGCGAGGTGCATCTGCGAATGGGCGCGCAGCACGCTCATCGACAGATCAAGCGGCGCACCGCCGGGCCGCACCGCCGGTTCGATGGCCACCGCTTCGGCGGCCATATCGGCGATGACCCGGAAGCGATTGCGGCGGAACAGCTCGCGCGCCTGCTGCGGGATATCCGCCGCCGGATAGCGCAAGCCGAGAAAGGCCGCGAGATCGGTGCGCTTGTCTTCGGCAATCACCTCGCCGCTTTCATCGGGCTGGAAGCGATAGACCATCACCCGATCATAACCGAGCATCTGGCGCACCAGTCGCGCCGCCGCGTCGCACAATTCCTGGGGCTCTCGCAGGCGTTCAAGCTGGGAAATCACCGGACCGATCAGGCCGAGGTGATCTGCGAAATCGCGCAGGGCATGGGGTTCGAACTCGATCACCATCTGATCGCCGCTCGGGTGGACCGCGCAATCGAACAGCCGCCCATCGCCGGTGAGATCGAGCCCGAACAGCCGCTCGACCCCTTCATCGGCGGGCGCGCGGGCGAAGGCTTCATGCAGCGCATCGCATGCTTCGGCGGTGAACCATTCGCGCAGCATCGTGCCCGCCGCGATCGTGGGGGCAGCGGCCAGATCGAGGATCTCGGCCGCATTGAGCGAAGCCTGCGTGATCGCGCCTGCATCATCCACCGCAAACAGCGCACCAAAGGGCTGGACCGCGGCAATCTGGTGGATCGGCTCGCGATCACATTCGGTCAGCGCGCCTTGCACCTGCTGCTGAAGGTTCATGCGGCCACGCCTCCTGCATCCTGCGCGTGGGCGATGAAATGCGCAAAGACCGCGCGCGCCGTCTCGGCGGCTGCGGCAGATTGCGCCGCGCTGGCAGGCTGTTCGAGCCGCGCGCGCAACGCCTGCCAGAACGCCAGCATGGTTTCATCGCCGAGGAAGGCGGCGGGCCAATCGTCGCCGTCAGCGGCACTGGCCCGGCGCATCTGTTTCAGGATCGCCTTGTTGCCGAGCGCTGATCCGGCCAGCACCCATGCCGCGCCAAGAGCTTCGCCCGCGCCTTCGTCTGCCATGCGGAAGGGCGCGGCGGCAGAAGGCAAGCCAAGCCCCAGCGCGGCCAGATCCTGCGCGATCAGTGGGGTCTGGACCGGCGGTTGCAGGGCGACGGGGGCATGCTCTGCCAGCCACGCTTCGATCGGTGCGCGCGCGGCGTGCTGGAGCGTGAGAAAGCGCGCATAATCAGCACGGTTCTGCCAGCCGCTGGCGGCTTGCATACTGTGATCGAGCAGATCATGCGCCGCCATGGTTGCGGCGCGCAGGTGCAGCCTCAGATCCTCTGCTGGGCCTTGGTGAGCCGTGCTGGGCACTTCGCTGCCTTCCTGTCCGGCCTTGTGCCGGTCGCCGGAAAGCGGCGGTCGGTGACCAGACGTGTCAACCCGGCGATGCGCGCGGGCTGTCCAGCAGAAATGACAGATTCTTGCATCAGATGCAACGATACTCAGGCGGGCCATCGCGTCCGCCCGGCGTGTGCCTAGGGCCGCAACAGGCGGCCGCCTTCCTTGCGCACGGCCTTTTCCAGCGCGCCGCGCATCAGGCCGAGAATCGCCGGCAATTGCATTTCGATGACCACTTCCTTCTCGCGCACATCCACCCCGCCGGGGATGGTGTAGCCGACCACGGTGGCGGTGATCTCCATACGGTCCTCGTTCGGCCAGCTGGTGGAAACATCGGCAAGGCCCGGGGGAAAGAAGCTGGCGATTTCGTCGGCATGGGCGTGCATCCGGCGGCGCACTTCCTCGCGCGGGAGATCATGGGGCAAGGTCACGCGCATGGCCTTAACGCTCCTGCTTGGCGGGCGTGGCGGAGAAATCGGGCAGCGGCACGCCGGTGTCCGGGGTGCGCAGATCTTCCAGCGCTTCGGCCCCGCCGTAGCGATATTCGAGATAGCGGGACTTGATCGCCAGATCATCCAGCGCGCCTTCGGCCAGCTTGCGGGTGACACGATCCAGCTCGCCCGAAAGCTTGCCGAGGCTTTCGGTCAGGCGATCATCTGCGCTTTTGCCGATATGCGCTTCCTTGCGCAGGTGCGCGGGGATGCGGCGGTAATTCTCGATGGTCTCGGGGATATATTCCCCCACCAGCTCGCGCACTTCGGCCGCCGCCGGATGGGCCGGATCGATATGCTGGAGCTGGAGCCCGAGCGCATCCAATTGCACCCCCATCTGATCGACAATCCGCACCGCCGGCGGCGGGAGCGCCGCGCGCTGTGCTTCGAGCCAGAGTTCGGTGCGCGCCACCATCTGCTGCGGATTGCCCTGCGCCAATTCGGCGCGCTTGGGCACCATTGCTTTGGGGAAGCTTGAAAACAGGCCGACCGCAACCGCCGTCGCGATCACCACCATCATCACGCCCCAGAACCCGATTCCGCCGATGAACGCACCGGCAACGCCAGCCCCGATCCAGATCGCGGCAATCGCCAGGGCGAGGTTGCGCAGCCGGGTGAGCCACAGCTTGCGCTTGGCCGCCGCCGAGCCCTTGCCGATGCTCTTGGCCGGACGATGCGTGCCGCCTTCGCGCTGCACCGCAAGGCTGGTGCGCGCCTCGCGCAGGATCTGATCGGAATGGCGGGTGGTATCGGGCATCAGCGATCCAGCGTGAGCAAGGACGGCTCCGACGCGGCAACCTTGGCCTGGGCCTGCGCCTGACCTTCAGCGCGCGCAATATAGCCCTTCGACTTTTCGACCTCGGAAGACAGGGTTTCGACTGTCTTCTTCATCGAATCGAGCGCGCGCACCTTGAAGTTGTCGACCTCATCCATGGTGTCATAGATGTTCTGGAAGGCGCGTTGCAGCGTTTCGAGCGGGATGGTGCTCGAGGCAGCTTGTTCGTGGATCTGTCCGGTCTGCTCGCGCAGCAATTGGCTGGTCGAATCAATGATGTCGCTGGTGGTCTGGTTGAGCGCCGTGATCTGGCCCAGCACCAGCTTCTGGTTGGTCATTGCCTGGGCGACCGTAACAGCCGTGCGCAGCGCGCCCACCGTGGTGGTGCTCGCCCGGTCGACACCTTTGATCAGTTCGACATTGTTCTTCTTCACGAGATCCAGCGCGAGATAGCCCTGCACGCTCACCGCCATTTGCGTGAGCAAGTCCTGCGTGCGCTGGCGGACATAGAAGAGCGCGGATTCGCGCAGCGCCTTGGCCTTGGCGGGATCGGAGGAATCGAGTTCGTAGGCCTTGGCCTCCAGCCGCGCATCGAGCGTTTTGGCGATGTGGATCATCTGCTCCAATTCGCCCATCGCCGCCCACAGCTTCTGGCGTTCGGTATCGATCGCGGCGTTATCGAGGTGCAATTCCTTCTTGCCACCTTCAAGCCGGGCGAGGATCGACTGGATGTGGCCCTGCGCCGAGGTATAGCTGTCGAAATAGTTCTTCAGCTTGTTGCCGAAGGGAATGATGCCGAGCAGCTTGCGCCCCGTCATCTTGCCCTTGCGGCCGGGATCGAGATCCTCGACCGTGCGGCGCAATTCGGCAAGATCCGTGCCCACGCTGCCATCGCCATCCATCGCGCGCACCGGGCGATCGAGGAAGCGGTTCGACATCGCGGCGGCGGCGCGGATCTGCTCCTGCCCCATGCGGGTGATCTGATCGACCTTCTCGCCGAATTCGGGCGAATTGGCATCGGAGGACACCAGATCATTCACGAAAGCATCGACCTTGCTGTCGAGCTTGGATTTCTGCTCGGTCGAAACCGGCACCAGCCCGATCGCCTGTTCGGGCGCAACCTGCGGCACCGGATCGGGCGGGGTGAGCGAGAAGTCCGTCGCCGTCTTGGTCGCTGTGGCGATCGAGGCCGCAGTCTGGTTATCCGTGCTCATCCGCTATCCTTGCCTCCTCTTGCCGGTGGGTTACAGCCCGTCTCCGCGCTGGTCCGCACCTGCCTGTGCAACTGTATTAGTAACCTAAAACACAGCTTTCAAGGTCAGCGCCGCTTGGGGCAATCTGGCTTTCCGGCAATGCTTGGCCCTATAGATATGGAACAATACGGCATTGCATGCGCTTCTCACACCGAAAAAGTGCATCACCAGAGGATGATCCATGAACGACATAGCCGCATCTGCCGAAGGTGCTGACACGCAGCGTGACTCCGTCTCGGCGTCGGGCGGGCTGCGCAGCACCCTGGGGGCTATCCTGTTCGGCATCCGGCGCTGGTGGCTGCGCGATGTCATTTCCGAGGTCGAACATGGCGATGTGATCGACAAGCGGCGCGAGGACAGCGCGCTGTCGCATCGCTACCTCTTCATGATCGCGATGAGCGCGGGGATCGCCATTCTCGGCCTGCTGCTGTCGTCGCCCGCGGTGGTGATCGGGGCCATGCTGCTGTCGCCGCTGATGGACCCGATCATCGGGCTCGGCTTTGCCTTGGCGATTGGCGATTATCGCTGGCTCAAGCAGGCGGCGCGCACCCTTGCGTGGGGCGCGGTGTTGGCGGTGGGGCTGTGCGCCGTCCTGGTGTTCATCTCGCCGATCCAGACCGTGACGAGCGAGATTGCCGCGCGCACCCGGCCCAATCTGTTTGATCTGTTCGTCGCGCTGTTTTCGGCGCTCGCCGGTGCCTATGCGATGATCCGCGGACGCGAGGGCACCATCGTGGGTGTCGCGATCGCCACCGCGTTGATGCCGCCGCTCGCCACGGTCGGGTTTGGCCTTGCCACGCTCAACTGGACCGTGTTCTCGGGCGCGCTGTTGCTGTTCGCCACCAACTTTCTGACCATCGCGCTGACCGCGTGGGGCATGGCGCGGCTTTACGGATTCAGTCAGGATCTTGGAAAGGAACAGACGCGGGCGCAGAACCTTGCGGTGGCGGCGGTGTTCATCGCGCTCGCCATTCCGCTTGGCTTTTCGCTCCAGCAGATCGCGTGGGAAGCCAATGCCCAGCGCATCGTGCGCAGCGAGCTTAGGCAGACCTTCGACAACCGCTCGCTGATCGATACCTTCGAGATTGATTTCACCACCCAGCCTCTGGCGATCAATGCCACCATGCTCACCCCCCAGTTGAAGCCCGCAGCCGAGGCCGAAATCGCCCGCGCGCTGGAAGAGCGGCTCGGTCGTAAGGTCGATCTGACGCTGAACCAATATCAGGTTGGCACCAGCGCGAGCGCCGCCCAGCAGGCGCAGCTTTCCGCCTCGCGGGCGCGCGACGAAGCCGACGCGCTGGCCCGCGCCGATGCGCTGGCGGTTCGCCTTGGTCTGGTCGCCGGGGTGTCGCAGAACGAGGTGCTGATTGATCGGGCACGCCGGCACGCATTGGTGCGCGCCGCTCGTTTGCCGGGCGCCGGGCTTGCCACCTATCGCGCGCTGGAAGCCCGGATCGCCGCGACCGAGCCGGACTGGACGATTGAGGTGGTGCCGCCGCCGCTGCCCTTGCCGCGCACCATAGCAACCGATGCCGAGGGCCTGACTGCGCAGGGGCAGGAAACCGTGGCGCTGATCGGCTGGGCGGCCAAACGCCTTGGCCAGCCGGTGGCGCTTACGGGAAATGCCGAGCAGGCAACCACCGTCGCCGACTTGCTGCGCGAAGAGCGCGTCGAGGTGGTGCTGGATCCGACGTCAGGTGCGCTGGCAGCCGAATGGAGCGATCCGGCGGCGGCGGAATAGCGCAAAGATCAGGCGGCGAGATCAATCGGGACGATTTCGCCCGCCAGATAGAGCTTCTTCGCCTTGGCGCGCGAGAGCTTGCCCGATGAGGTGCGCGGCAGGGTGCGCGGCGGCACCAGTTCGACCACGCAGCTCATCCCCGTGACCGAACGCACCTTGTCGGCGATCTGGTCGCGCAGCTTGATGCGCTCATCCGGGTCGGAAACGCGGCAATGCACCAGCACGGCGGGGGCTTCCTCGCCGCTCTCGGTCTCGATCGAGAACGCCGCGATATCGCCGTGGTTGAAGCCGGGGAGCTGTTCCACCGCCCATTCGATATCTTGCGGCCAGTGGTTCTTGCCGTTGATGATGATCATGTCCTTCGCCCGGCCGACGATGAACAGATAGCCCTTGGCGGTGTAGCCCATGTCGCCAGTGTCCAGCCAGCCATCAACCAGGCAATCCTCGGTGGCTTCGACATTGCGGAAATAAGAATGCATCACGCTGGGGCCGCGGCACCACACCTTGCCGATCTGGTGATCGCCCTTGGCGGCGCCATCCTCGCCCCGGATCGCGACTTCCATGTCGGGCAGCGGTTTGCCACAATTGACAATCGCGCGGTAGCGGGCAGGGCGCGAAAGATCGCGCGGCGCGCCCGACAGGCGTTCTTCCTCGACCAGTTCGACCCGGATTCCTTCGCCCGGCGGCATCACTGTCACCGCCAGCACTGCTTCGGCAAGGCCATAGGACGGGGTGAAGGCCGCTGCCTTGAAACCCGCCGGGGCAAAGGCGTTGACAAAGTTCTGCATCACGTCCGGGCGGATCATATCCGCGCCATTGCCCGCAATCCGCCAGCGCGACAGATCAAAGCGTTCCGCGACATTGGATTGGCTGGAGATGCGGCGCGCGCAGATATCGTAGCCGAAGGTAGGCGAATAGGAGAGCGAGTTGCCCTTGTTGCGGGTGATCATGTCGAGCCATGCCAGCGGGCGGCGGGCAAAGGCATCGGGCTTGAGATAATCCGCCGACACCTGATTGGCGATCAGCGACAGGAAGCAGCCGACCAGACCCATGTCATGATACCACGGCAGCCAGCTGACGCAGCGATCATTCTCGCCCAGATGCATCGTTGCGGCATGGCCATAGAGGTTATGCAGCAGCGCGCGGTGGGTGACGGCGACCCCCGTCGGGAAACGGGTCGAGCCCGAGGAATATTGCAGATAGCAGATATCATCGGGGCTGGCCTGTGGCAGATCGCAGGGCGGATCGGCGCGGGTGCCAAAATCTTCCCAGCTTTCGGCATGGCAGCCCTGCCGCGCGGCGGCGGTCGCAGCCATTTCGGCGATTTCGGCCGGATAGAGCAGGATCGCCGGGTCCGAGCTTTGCAATTGCACCGCGAGCTGATCGATGAAGCTTTCCTTGCCGCCGAAGCTGGTAGGCAGGGGCAGCGGCACCGGCCACGCGCCGACATAGACACAGGCGCAGAACAGCGCGGCGAAATCCGCCCCGGTTTCCGCGATCAGGGCGACGCGATCCTCGCGCTTGATCCCGAAGGCGACCAGACGGCGCGCCATCGCCAGCGCATCGTCGCGCATTTCGGCATAGGGATAGACGCGCGCCAGTTCTCCACGCATGTCGTGAAAATTGAGGCCCTTCTTGCTGCGGGCAGCATAATCGATCGCCTCGTTGAAGGTTGCGAACTGCGCGCGGATGCGTGGCAAGTCGCAATCATTCGGCGTCGGCATCAAGGCGGCGTCGGTCATAATCTCAGCGAAACCCGTAACTTGTGGAGAGGATCACCGCAGTGTGATGCCTGTCCAGAGTAACCCCGTTACAGTGAGGCGAGCCCCACGTCCTTCCCGTTTTTTGCATTTCCCAAGGAGTGTGGCACGAATAAGGCGAAATGGTTTCAGGTAAAGCGAATTCGTCATCAAGCGGTAGCCATGGCCGCCGCCGCAGCCGTCCCGACAACGCGGCTGAAGGCGCCGATGATCCGCGCGCCGCGCCGCGCCCGCGCAAGGCGAAACGGCCCCCGCGTCCGCTCGATCAGACGGCCTTGCACGATCTCGCGCTGGCCTATGTCGCGCGCTTTGCGACCACGGGCGCAAGGCTCGAGGCGTTTCTTGCGCGCAAGCTGCGCGAGCGGGGGGCGGCGGAAGGCGAGGATGGGCGGGATGCTGCGATCGATATCCCGGCGCTGGTGCGCCGGATGATCGAACTGGGCTATATCGATGATGATGCCTATGCCCGGATGCGCAGCCGTGATCTGGCGGCGCGCGGGTTCGGCGCGCGGCGGATCGAACAGGTCTTGTGGGCGGCCGGGGTTGATGAGCCGACCCGCGCCGATCACGTCCCGGGCGAAGCGGTGCGACGCCGCGCTGCGGTGCGTCTCGCCGAAAAGCGGCGGCTTGGCCCGTTCAGCCGGGACGATACGCCCCACGATCCCCGCATCCGCGAAAAAGCCATTGCAGCAATGCTTCGGGCAGGCCACGAGTTGGCGCATGCCCGCTTCATCCTCGAAGCTGCCACCCAAGACGACATCGCGGATTGGCTGGCCGAGGCTGAAAGCGCTGATGGCAAGGACGAAGGAATAAACACGCCATGGTAAGGATGATCCTCGCAGGCGCCGCATTGGTGCTGGCCGCCTGTTCGCAAGGCGAAAGCGTCGGGGCCCGCGCACCGGCTGCCGCAGGCAGCACCGCCGAGGCGGCGGCGCGTCATCCGGTCTCGGGCCTCAAGGTGATCGATCTGGTGGTGCGCGGCACCGCCGAGCACCGCTTCCGGGTCGAACTGGCGGACACCGTCGCAGCCCAGGCGCGCGGGTTGATGTATCGCACCGAGCTCGGCGACTTCGAAGGCATGATCTTCCCCTCGGCTGCGCCCGAACCGCGCAGTTTCTGGATGAAGAACACACCGCTCTCGCTCGACATCATCTTCATCGGCCCGGATGGCCGCATCACCAATATCGCGGCCAACACCGTGCCCTATTCGCTCGATCCGGTGCCATCGCGCGGGCTGGCCTCGGCAGTGCTCGAACTGCGCGCCGGGCGCGCGGCGGCGCTTGGCATCAAGCCGGGCGACCGGGTCGTCTACACCCAGCCGTGATGGGCGCTTGAAGCCAGCCGCGAATCCCTCTAACCCGCGCGGCCATGGGTATCCTCGCAAAGATCTTCACCTGGTGGGATGGTGCCACCATCGGCACCCTGCTGTTTTCGCGCCGCAAGGGCGAGCATGTCGGCACGGATAGTGCCGGGAACCGCTATTTCCGCGAACGGCATCCGGCGGGCAGCGGCGCGCTGCCCAATGGCTCTTACACTAGCCGCGAAAAGCGCTGGGTGATCTATGCCGGCAGCAATGATGCAAGCCGGGTGCCCTCGGAATGGCACGGCTGGCTCCATGGCACCTATGATGATGTGCCCGAAAGCCATCTGCCCCCGCCCAAGGTGTGGGAAGTCGATTACACGCCCAACGCCACCGGCACGCCTGCCGCCTATCGCCCGCAAGGCGCGCTCGAGCGCGGCGGCCAGCGCGCACGCGCTGTCGGCGATTACGAGGCGTGGTCGCCCGGCGCTGAGGGCTGAGGCAGCGCGATGCGCGGCCTTGTCTTTGGGGTGAGCCGTGCCGCGCTGCTCGCGCCGCTTGCGCTGCTCGCTGCGTGCGAGCAGGCCGCCGAGACACCCGAAACCGTCGAAGTGCCGATCAAACGGCCTGTCAGCGATGCCAGCGGCACGCCTGCGCAGGATAGCGGCGCAACCCCGATGGAAGAGCGCGTCGCGCGGCTTGGCCTGCTTAACAAGCGCAACAATGTCTCAGAAGAGATCGAACTGAAACCGGGCGAGGCCCGCACGCTTGGCCCGGTCACCATCCGGCTTTCCGCATGTGAGCGCACCGCGCCGTGGGAAATGCCCCAGGAAGTCGGCGCATTCGTGCAGGTCGACATCCGCGAGCGCGACAATGCGCCGCCTGCGCGGGTGTTCTCAGGCTGGCTGTTCCGCGAATCGCCGAGCCTCAATGTGGTTGAGCACCCCGTCTATGACGTCTGGGTCAAGGACTGCAAAATGGCCTTCCCGGGTGACAACACCAAAGCGGCCCCGCGACCTGCGGCGAGCCCTTCTCCGGCGGCTGCGCCCACCGCTGCACCGGAACCCGCGCCTGCGGCTGCCCCCGCACCCGAGCCTGCTGCCGACCCTGCCTGATCGGCCGTTCCGGCTTGCATGAAGCAGCGCCATGCCGTGCCGAGGCTGGTGCGCGGCGCGCCGCGCGCGGCATGCACCCGCTGCTGGTATGCGGCCTGCGGAATTTCGACCGCGCCCATGCTGCGCAGATGATCGGTCATGAACTGACAATCGAGCAAGGCGTAGCCCGCTTGCCGCAGGATCGCGACCAGCCAGGCGAGCGAGACCTTGCTGGCATTGTCGGTGCGGCTGAACATGCTCTCGCCGCAGAACACGCGGTCGAATGACACGCCGTAAAGCCCACCGACGAGTTGCCTCTCCCCGGTCTCGTCCGCCAGCCAGCACTCAAGCGAATGGGCATGGCCCACGCGGTGCAGCCCGATATAGCTTTGCACGATGCGTTCCGAGATCCAGGTTTCGGGATGATCCGGGCGCGGCTCGGCACAGGCGCGGATCACCGGCTCGAACGCCTGATTGACCGTGATAGCAAAGCGATCGGCGCGGATCACCTTGCGCAGGCTTTTGGACAGGTGAAGGCCATCGAGTGGCAGGATCGCGCGCTCACGCGGCTCGACCCAGAAAATGTCGTTATCCTCGCGCTTGTCGGCCATCGGGAAGATCCCGCTGCGATAGGCGAGCAGCAGGGTTTCGATCGGGATAGGCGGCGGGGTATGGGGCGCATGCATGGCTGGAAGGCAGAATACCGCGAGCCTGCGTGCTGCACCAGCGAAAGGATTGTGAGGGGGATGCCGGCAAATTCGGATGTTGCCTAAGCGGGTGGGCTTCGATAGAGGAGCCGCCTGCCGCGCTGCAGGGGTGTAGCTCAGCTGGTAGAGCATCGGTCTCCAAAACCGAGGGCCACGGGTTCGAATCCTGTCACCCCTGCCAAGCGACCAAAAATGTGGTTGTTCAAGCGGTAATTTTCCCCGTCCACAGCTGTGTTCGAATTCTGTTGGCCAAATTGCCTCGACCAAATTGCGGCTTTGACTTGATCAGCGGGAATCGAACGCGTGTCAGATCGATTGGCCGCTTTCAGGACCCCCCTGGTGCGCGGCAAATGATCGCACATGGGTGGGGAGCTAAAGGGCGGCTTCACAATTCATCCAAGCCGGCAAAAGGCAAACCGGGTTACGCACATGCAACCATCATTCAACCTGCGCGTCGGGCCATCACCTTGGCAGTGACGTTCATTATCCGATCAAATCCGCGGTCAGTCGCAAGCCAGCGCAAGGCGATCAACGGCCTTGCTCCCGCACCCACGACATACCGGGTCCTGGGCTTGCGGGCGGCCAGCGCCCTGATGACCGCCTCTGCGACCAACTCGGGAGGCGAGCTATTGTTCTTGTCGGCGGCGGCCAGCAAGCTCGCGGTCTGGTGGGCTAAACGAGCATATGCGCCGGTGCCAGAGATCGAAAGCAGGCTATCCCGAGCGATGCCGCTCCACTCGGTCTTGATCGCGCCCGGCTGAACCACGACGACGTCGATTCCGAAGGGTGCCAATTCCATCCGCAGACAATCTGACAGCCCTTCCACAGCGAACTTGGTCGCGTGATACCAGGCACCCATCGGCTCGTGGATTTTTCCGCCAATCGAACTGATGTTGACGATCCGGCCTCTGCCTTGCTGCCGCATGATGGGCAGGGCCAGCTGGATCAGCCGCGCAAGGCCGAACAGATTGACCTCGACCTGCCGCCGGGCCTCGGTCAGCGGCATATCCTCCAAGGCACCATAAGCGCCGTATCCGGCATTGTTGATGAGCGCGTCGACCCGTCCCGACTGATCGCACAACATCGCCATGGCGGCCTTGATGCTGGCATCATCTTCGAGATCGAGCGAAACCAGTCGCGCGCCGCTTTGGCCGAGGGCACTCATCCGCTCAATCCGCCGCGCTGCCGCAAACACCGTCCAGCCCTGTGCGATCAGTCGGATGGCGATAGCCTCGCCGATCCCTGACGATGCGCCGGTGACGAGTGCAACCTTGTTCATGCCAAGCTCCTTGTCTTGTGGAGCTTCGCCGATAAGCTATGGACTATAGTCCACAGTCAAGGCCTTTCATCCCATGCTGATCAAGCAATTTTGCGAGGCGACGGGGCTACCGCGCGACACTGTCCGCTTCTACGTCAAGCGCGGCCTGCTGAAGCCGACCATCGGCTCGGCCAGCGGCAATCGCTATCAGCATTTCGATGCCGCTCAGGTCGAGCGCGCCATGTTGATCCGGTCTGCGCAGAGCCTCGGGTTCACGCTTCGCCAGATTGCCGAGCTGGCAAAGGACTACGAACAAGACGCGTTCTCGGTGGAAGACAAGGCCGGTGTGCTCCGTGCCCAGCTGGCGCAGATCACCGCGCGCGAGCGTGATCTGCGCGAGATGCGGCGATATCTTGAGGCCAAGCTGCGCTGGCTTGAAGCTGGCGCGTCAGGTGCCCAACCCGCGTTTCTCGCGCCGCGCAGCAAGCCGAGCGCTGAAGTCCGCGCGCGACCGCGCAAGAGACCCTGATGGCAACCATGGGGTCGTTTGCATAAGGTCTGCTTTCTGGCGCGAGTGAGGAAATCGGCGCCTGTCCGTTTTCAAGGTCGCGACCGGAAGGCTGGGCAGCCTTGTGCCCATATACCAGAGCCTACCGGACATGGTTCATTCAGAACAACGGCGCTTGCCCGGCGTGCGCCTCGATTGTCCCGTTCGCGTATCTCGGAAATCGAATCATTCGGCAGTTGGCTCGAAGCGGCGATTGGTATTCAGCTCGGGGAAAGCTCGATCAGGTTGCCCGGATTGCCATCCTGTAACACCCAGATCCGGCCATCTGGTGCTTCCTCCAATGCGCGAATGCGGGCACCGAGGCTGATCCGTCCGACCTCTGCGGCACTATTTCCCGAGACCCGCACCCGCACCAGACCCTGCTGAACGAGGCCCGACAGTACAAAGTCACCGTTCCACCCAACGAACCGCGTGCCGCGATACTGGATTAAGTCGCTCGGCGCGATAGCGGGTGTCCAAGCCACAAGCGGGGCGGCGAAAGACGTATTGGTGCTGTGACGGGGGATTGCCGAACCATCGGCGTTATTGCCCTCCGACACGAGCGGCCAGCCGTAATTCGCGCCAGAGGTTATGACATTGAACTCGTCCCCGCCGCTTGGCCCATGCTCGCCGGAAAACAGGCGCCCATCAGCCGCGAAGGCAAGGCTGAGCGGATTGCGATGCCCCAGCGACCAAATCTCCGCGCTTGCTCCCGGAGTGGAGAAGAAGGGATTGCCGGCTGCGGGCCTGCCATCAAGGTTGATACGGATGATCTTCCCTATCGTGTTGGACAGGTCCTGTGCCGGGCTGCCCTGCTGCCGATCACCCGCACTGACGAACAGGAACTGCCCGTTCGGTGCAAAGGCAAGACGTGCAGACAAATGTCCGCCTGTGGTTGCCGGAGCAGAGCGCCAAATGACCGTCAGGCCCTGGAGTTGCGGCGCGCTACCGGCGTTCAACGTCGCCCGTGCCACGGCAAGCCGCTGTCCCCCGGGGGCCGCCTCGGCATAGCTGATCCAGACCAGATTGTTGGTGGCAAAGCCCGGGTCGAGCGCAATGTCGTGGAGCCCTAACTGGCCCGAAGCCACAACCGCAGGCACGCCCGTTACCTGCGCGCGGGACCCGGCGGTGGAGACCAAGAAAAGATTGCCGCCTCGCTCGGTGACCAGCAGACGCCCGTCAGGAAGAAAGGTCATTGCCCAGGGCGCGTTGAATGAGGCGACGATTCGCTGGGTTATTGCCGTGGTCGGCGGTGCCGGCGTCGGCGTCGGTGCAGGCGTTGGTGCCGGGGTCGGCGTGGGAGAAGGCCCACTGATCGGCGGAGGAACACCCGGCTCATCTCCGCCGCAACTGCACAGGACAAACGCGAGCACCGTGGCAGCTGTTCGTGAAAGTTGACGCATGACAGATGCCCTTTGTTGACCATCAAAGAATTGAGTTAATCTGCCAATTTAAACGATGAGTAAAAGTGCCTCGGGCCAATCCGTGTATAATTATCGCCGAACTCGATCGGCATCTGCGTGCGTTCGGAAAAGTCCCGAGGATCAACCAATCGCCTTGCCACCCATATCCCGCACTGAGCGGGGCCGATGCGCGATCCCAAAAGAAGTGTGCGGCTTACCGATAAAGCGGACGTTCCACACGGCGATGGTGGGGGCACAAGCTGCCAGTTCTGTGAGCGCAGGCGTCTTCGCGTAACTTTCCGATTTACCGACATCGGGCCTCGCTGATGTCAGAACAGGGATAAACTGGGCAGAACCCTCGTCAGGTGATTTTGCCAAATCACGCTCCGTTCTGCCGCTTCGAGACCATCATTGCTGTCGAAGGACGGTGCTGCCGCCTGCATCGCCAACAAGCGTTCAACCATCGACGCCGATCTGGAGCTGCGACGCGGCATTGACCCAGCTCACAGCCTGGGACAATTGGCGGCGTCCCATTGCCCGCGCCATCTCATCGCCCATCTGACACCAGGTTGCGACATGCACCGGCAATTGCCGTGGCGGCAGCTCATGCGGAAGGACGGCAAAGACATCCGGCGTTTTGACCCACCCATTGCCATAACGAAACCCGGCGCGGGCGAGCACCAAGGCTGCCGGCCGCCCTTCGGCATTGTCGATCCGGTGTTCGAGAAATATCCAGCGATCATCCCAACCCACAAGCCTGGTGGACACTTTGGCCTCATCCCAGAGTTTCAACTCGCGGCGGAACTGCACGGTTGCCGCACCAAGCACCGGCTTCCAGCCCTGCTTGAGTACCGCCCGCAAGATGCCGGTGCGCACCACCCATTCCATGCGGTTCACATCGGCCCATTGCAGGTAACGGCCATTGTTAAGGTGAAGATTGGCGTCGAGATCATGGGGCATGACGCGCATTCGCGCGGACATGGGCGCATCCGGATGCACCCTCGGCCGGGTCAAGGCGCGGGCCAGCGCTGGCAGCATTCGTCCATAAAGCTTGAACATTGCATTCTCCCTTCGACTTTAGCTCAGAAGCCATGGTTGAGTTGAACGAAGGCCGCAGAGAGGCTGCGAACCTGACCGAAGAAACTCAGTCTCGGGCCAACGAACACGTCGGCCCCCACCGACAGGCGCACGCTGTCGTTGATGGCGATGCTTGCCCGCGGACGGATTGCGGCATCACCGGTGGGAAAGAACACAATCGTGGCCAATTCAGTGTCGATGGTGTCGTTGCGCCATTGACGGGCGACGCGCGCGGTCAGGCCATGCTGGACGCGGTTCAGCTGATTGTTGACCGCCGCTCCAAGCTGCGCGATCGCCACGAAAGCAGGAGAGCCGCCGACTGTGGCAGGGTCCTGCCAGTCAAACTGCCGCCGCCAGCTATATTGCAGGTTGAGGTTCCACGGGCCGAAATCGCGGTCCGCGCCTGCCACCACCCACAGATTGTCACGCCGCCGCAGCGGTGTGTCTTCGCCGCGATATCGGCTCCACGCCGCTTCAACGCGCCACCCGATCTTGCCGATGGTGCCCGCCGCGTCGGCGCCAAACAGATCGAGGCGCGGAAAGACTTGGCGCAAGCCTGCCACCGTGCCGGGCGGGCTGCCTGCCGGAGCGGCTTCCAGGGCGAAGTCGCGTGTTCGGTCAACGCCGTGGAACCATGACACGGACCAGTCCACAGTGCCGCCTGAGCGATCAAGACGTAGCCCGAACTGGCCCCGATCCCGCACCTCTTCATCGGGCAATATGACCAGCCCCGGACGGTCTTGCCGGAGCGGGAAGCGGATGCCGCGAAACTCCGGCAGCCACAGTGCATCAAGAGTAAAATTGCCAAGGCCAAGCCGGGCCTGCGCCACCACACTACCGCGCCTTTGCTCATCATCGCTTGCGACCAGCAGCGTGTAATCCCGCGAAGAGATAATGTCGGTGGGGTTCAGCCGATCGGCGCGACCCCATACGATGATGCGTCGGCCGGCGACCAGATCGAGCGCCCCCAGTCGCAATCTGGCCCAGCCTTCAACGAGATCGGACTCCACACCGCCGACGCGGTCAACCTGTACGAAGCCTTCGACACCAATATCGAGATTGCCCATGCGCGGGGCGAGCTTGGCGCGCACCCCCGCGACCGGGACAATCGTTTGATCGTTGAGGTCGCGGTCGTGGCTCCATGTGCCCACCCGCTCCGAAATGGCGAGCCCGAGGCGGCGGTCCAGCGGCTCCGACAGTTCAGCAGGCTCTTCATATTCCTGCTGATCCGCCTCCTCTTCTATCGTCTGTGCGGCCAAGGGCGCAGCAGGGGCTGCTGCTGCCACCAGCAAGGCGATTACCGCGCGCACAGGATCAGCGCGCCGTCTCAAGCGCACGCGGCTGGAAGTCGGCATCGCTCACCTTCACACTGGTGCGGAAGCTGCTGTATTCGATGACCGTACGGTGGCCGGTGACCATGTTCCGCATTACCTGCCGCATCGGCTGGAACGAGCGGCGGGCCGGATCGACCAGCTTGATATCGCTGGCCTCGTAGATCTTCATCAAGGCTCCGGCGGCGTCATAATATTCAGTCTTGACCGGCACTTGATCGCCCTTGCGCAGCCACGATACGCGCCGACCATATCCGGTAGCCGCCGTCACACCGGGGTCGCGCGGGCGCGATTCGACGACATCGCAATCAGCCCCTGCCACCGTTTCGCGTCGCAGCCAGCGATGGTTCCATTCAGCCACGGGATGCCCCAGCACATCGCCATAGGAAAAGTCGGTGCCGACAAAGCTTTCGCGCCGGGCAGACGCCGTCAGGCGGCGCACCTTCTTCAGGGCAGGCAGGTAAACCCAGATGTCATCGTTTCCACCGTTGTTCTCAACCGTGAGGACCGCTGTGCCAGCGATATCCGCCGGCGCGCTGAAGCGGGTCACGCGGCGATTGCGAACACCATCGGCCAGCAACTGTGACAGGCTGCTGGTTTGGCGCACCCGGCTCTGACCTGCCGCGTTGGTAAGCACAAAGCGGCCATTGGCAAGCGATTGGGCTGGTCGCGTGGCCTTCAGGCTCTGCGCCATCAAGGCCTTGGCATCAACGGTCTCGGCAGCGGCTGCCTTTAAGGGCGTGGCCGGGACCACGACGGCGGCAGCTGCGGTGAGCACCAGCAGCATGGCTGCGCCAGTCGTCATCGCTTCGCGGCGCGGCAGCGGCGCCAATTCTGCTTCATGATCCGGCTTTCCGAAGACCAC
Organism: Erythrobacter epiphyticus; assembly: GCF_034653295.1. Taxonomy (NCBI): domain Bacteria; kingdom Pseudomonadati; phylum Pseudomonadota; class Alphaproteobacteria; order Sphingomonadales; family Erythrobacteraceae; genus Erythrobacter; species Erythrobacter epiphyticus. The sequence continues at coordinate 745,479 of NZ_JAYEEU010000007.1, forward strand.
CGCCGGGCGCAAAGTCAGCAATAGCGCGGCATAGAGGGTCAGGGTCGATACGGCACCGGCCAGCATGGCCACTGTCGTGAGAAGGCCCAACCAGATGTGGATGTTGAAGCCCGGCGATGCCATCAGCACCGCATAGCCACCCGCCACCGCACTCGCGACGAACAGCACCGCCTTGCCGGCTGAGGCGAAGGTGTTGCGCAATGCCACCGCCTCATCGCCTGTGCGGCGCAGCTCTTCGCGCAGGCGCCAGGTGAGATAGATGGCATAATCCGCACCGATGCCCAGGGCGAGCGCCGCGAGGGTCGCCGTAGCGATCTGCAACGGGATATTGAGCGCTCCCATGATCCCGAACACCGCGGCCAAGGTGGCCGTCAGTGGCACGAGGATCAGCAGGCCGAGCTTCAGCGACCGGAACATCACCGCAGACACCAGGAACACGGCCAGGAAAATCTGGGCGATGTTCTGCATTTTGCCACTCACCATCACTTCGTTCATGGCGGTGGGCGTTGTGACCGAGCCCCCGAGACGCACGGTCACATCAGCCGGGAAATTGGCCTCGATCACCGGCAGGAGCCGCGTGTTGAGATCAGCCAGCCAGGCAGAGCTGTCGGTCTTGACGAAAGCCTGGATGATTGCGTTGCGATAGGGATAATCGACGAGACCGTCGAAATCGCCCGGTTCACCCGACATCGAATAGAGCAGCAGATACTGCGAAATCAGATCAGCGCTCGCCGGAAGGGTGGCCGCTTCTTCCGCGCCCCCGTTCATGCCTCGGCCCATCTGCTTGAGCAGATCGACGATCGACAGGGTATGCCCCACCCCGGGTTGAGCGGCCAGAAACGCCTGCGTGCGCTCCATGGCGGCCAGCACCTTCGGATCCTTGATGGCATCGTCGGTCTTGCCTTCAATCAGCACATAGAAGGTGTTGGTGCCGGCCATCGCCTGGTTGAGCTTGGCGTCATCTTGGCGCTGGGGCAGGTCGCTGGTGAAGAAGCTTCGCACCGAATTGTCGATGTGGACCTGTGAGCCGAGCAGAGCCAGCACACCGAAGGTGACCAGCGACGCGGCAAAGACCCGGCTACGCGCCCTGGGCGTGCCGACCATCGCAGCAAGCCGTCCGGCGAGGCGATCCCAGTTGGTCACCGCCTTTTCAGCAGCCATCTCGCGCCGGCGCGGCGGGGCCAGGATGGCCCGCAGCGCGGGTGTGAAGCTGAGTTCGACCACCGCGATGCTGAGGATGCCGAGACCACAGAAGATACCGAAAGTGCGGATCGCCTGGATGTCGAACACGATCAGGGACAGGAAGCTGAGAGCTGCAATCAGACAGGCTGCGACCATAACTGGCCCGACTGCTGCAACCGTGGCTACCACAGCCGCCCGACTGGCGGCACGCGGCGCCATGTCGGAACGGGTGTCGAACTCCTCATAATAGCGCTTCAACATCTGCACGGCATGACCCGCAGCCACTGCCAGAATGAGGATCGGGGTCAGATTGTTGAAGGGATCAAGATGCACACCGGCCATCGTCATGATCCCCAATGACCAGATCAGCGCCAGAATAGCGGTGACCAAAGGCAGGATCAGACCCTGCACCGTCCGGAATGCCTCCAGATGAATAAGACCGATCAGCACGACGGCAATCGGCAGCAGCCAGGCCATCCGCTTGGAAAACGTCTCGAGCGCTGCGAGGAAAGCGGGTTGGCCCGATACGGCGATAGTCACGCTGCCATCGCGCGCCGGGGCAACCGCGGCTTCGACCTTATCCATGACATGGCCGAACCCCTTGGGATCCTTGAGGAACTCGACATAGATGGCCGCAGTCCGGCCATCGCTGCTTACCAGCACATCCTTGTACGCCGGGTTGGCCGCAAGCCGCGCCTTGATGGCCTGCGCCTCCGCGAGAGTGGCCGGCACATGGTCAAGCAGGCGGGTGACAACCAGTCCGTCTGCATTGCCGCTGATGTCCTTGGCGCGCGGTGCGGCCAAGCTCTGGATGTTGCCAGGCGCAACGCCTTCGGTGACACTCAGGCGCTGCGTGATATCGAGCACCTTTTCCAGCGTTGCCGGGGTAAAGACGTCACCGGACTCGGGTGTCACGCCGATCACCACAGTGAAGCGGTTTCCGAAAATCTCCTGCACCCGTTCGGTCACCACCACGAAGGGGTGATCACGGGGCAGCAATTCGTCAGCATCGACGATCACGGACAGGTTGCGCAGTTGCAAACCCATCACCACCGTAATCGCCAGAGTGATGGCAAGCATCACCAGCCGATTACGCACCACCCACTCGCCATAACGCTCCAACATCATCCTGCTCCCACCTGAGCCGGGACAGGCAATCCCGGGCAGGAGCGGTCTCTATTGCAGGCGCATCGCAGCAGAATGTGATGTGCGTCACATCATGTTGCCGGACTGTAGCTTTTCTTTTTCTGTCAGCGGGCTACACATCATCGAATGAGGATAACCCCGGTTGTGGAGAAGACATGCAGGGGGCGCATGTGAATTCCTGTATTTGTCAGGCATGCCAAACCGCGGTTGATCCGCGCGATGCGTTTTGTCGCGCCTGCGGTGCCCGGCTTGCCGAGCAAGTGGGTGAGCGGCGGCATTTGTCCGTGATGTTCTGCGACCTCGTCGGCTCAACATCCCTGGCCAGCCGGATGGATCCCGAGGATGTCCTGCAACTGCTTGAGCTGTACCGACGCGAGGCCGGGCGCATTATTGCCGGGCACGGAGGGCACATCGCGCAATATCTTGGTGATGGCCTGCTGGTTTATTTCGGCTACCCCCAAGCGCAAGAGGACGCCCCGGTACAGGCCACGGCTGCCGGGCTAAGGCTTGCGGAGCGCATCGCCGAACTTTCCGAGGAGATACAGCTTCCTGCCCTTGATGAACCTCTGGCCGTACGGGTGGGCATCCACAGCGGGCAGGTGGCACTGGGGCCGGTCGGTGAAGGCGCCGGCGCCGCCACTCTGGCAATGGGGAACACGGTCAATATCGCGTCGCGCCTCGCAGGATTTGCGCAGCCAGGCGACGTGGTGATCAGTCAGGAACTTGCCGGTCGGCTGAGCAGCACTTTTGAACTGGAATCCATCGGCAGCCAATTTCTGAAGGGATTGGAATCGCCGATGCATTTATGGCGGGCTGTCCGGCCTGCGCGGCAGAACGTGCCGGTCAATGCCTGGCGCACGCCGCTGGTTGGTCGCGAGGCCCAGCTTGCAGAACTTGCCGATGCATTCGCGACTGCGCAGCAGGGGCGCCCGCAGCCGGTTTTGGTGCTCGGCGATGCCGGAATCGGCAAATCCCGTCTGATTGCGGCGTTTCGCAAAACACTCGCCAGTCAGGATCATTTCTGGATCACATGCCGCGGGGTCAGCCTTCATCAGGACACGCCCTTCCACCCTCTGCGGGAGGCCATGCGCGAGCACGCTGCTGAACTTCCGCCGACCCTTCAGGCGATGATCGCCGCTGAAACCCGCACGACAGCCCAGCGCGAAGCCGATCAGAATGCCCTGGCAGATTGGTTGATCGGCAAATCGCGGGGTCGTCCGGTGGTACTGCATTGCGAGGATCTCCACTGGTTCGATCCCTCCAGCCAGGAAGCGCTGGGCGCGCTGGCCGGGAAGCTGGAGGATCAGCCCATTCTCTTGCTGGCAGCATCCCGGCCAGACGGCCCATCGCACGGGCTGATCAACGCGCGTGTGCTGCATCTGCCGCCCTTGGCGACCGACGAATTGCAGCGGTTGATCGCCGAATTGCTGGGCAATTTGCCAACCGATGCCCCGGCTGTGGCAGACCTTGCCCGCCGGGCTGAAGGCATCCCCTTGTTCGCTGAAGAACTCGCACGATCGCTGCTTGAACAGACCGGGGAGTCTGATGCGCCGCCCGAAATTCCGGGCTCATTACAGGACTTGTTCGCCGCCCGCCTCGATCGGCTTGGCCCGCTCAAGGGGGTGGTGCAAACAGCGGCGCTGCTTGGCCGCGCTTTCGACGCGGGCATGCTCGCACGGGTGGTTGGGCAGGCAACGGGCGATGTGGACGCGGTGCTGGGTTTGGCGATTGCCCGGCAAATTCTGCACAAGCGCCCCAACGGGCAATATCAATTTTATCACGCGCTTCTCCAGGAGGCGGCCGCGTCGGCCATGCTGCGACGCGAGCGCAGCGCCGCGCATCGCCGCATTGCCGACGTCATGGTCAACAGCGAAAACGTGCCGGCGGGTATCGTTGCGAGTCATTTTGCTGCGGCCGGGGCAACCGGAGAAGCCATCGCGTGGTATGGCCGAGCCGGTGAGCAAGCGCTCGCGAAGGCCGCGTATATGGAAGCCGAGGCCGCTCTCGCGAAAGCCGTCGCATTGTTCGAGGCTGAGCCTGATGCGGTCAGCGACGTTACCATGCTGCCGCACTACAGCAGGCTTAACCGTGTGCGCCAGTTGACGCGGGGCTATGCCGATCCGCTGACTGTCGGCACAGCGGCCTCCGCGCGCGAATTGGCCCGGCGCAGTGGCAGCCTTTCAGAACTCTTCCGTGAGGAGGAACGGCTGCTTCAGACCGTGCTCACGCAGGGTGACTACCTTGCCGTAACCGCCCATGCCAACGAGCTGGCATCGCTTGCCCAGGCCGCCGGGCGTGATGCCGACATGCTCATGATCGCCAATAATGCCCAGCTACAGGTGAGTTATTTTACCGGCAATCTCGCGGCTGCCGAAGAGCATTTCACCCAGTTTCACCCTCTCGTCGCGGACATCGGGCGTCGTCAACCGCCTGGCAATGTCGTCAGTGGCATCGGGGTGGCCGCGCTGGTCGCAGCGGCGGCCGGTAATGATGATCTGGCACGCGCCCGCATCGCTCATGCCAGCCGCTTCGCTGATCAGAGCGGCCATCCTTATGATCGAGCCATGGCGACCCATTATCATATCTACATGCTGGTCGCGCAGCATGATCGCGAGGCCATCATTCCGCTAGCCGCGCACCAGATCGAATGGGCTGCCGAGCATGGGTTCGCCTATCTCGGACTTTTGGCGCAGGCTGCCGTGGCTTGGGCACGAGGCATCGCCGGCGAAGCGGAACAAGCCGGTGTGCTCGCCAGCATCATTGAAGCCCAGATCGCTGCGGGCGCACGCATTGCCGTGTGCAGGCAATTGCATATGCTCGCGGAACTTCACCTTATTGCCGGTATGCTGCCCGAAGCGGCGGCCACGACCCAGAGGGCTCTGACCTTCAATCCTCAGGAGCGGCTTTTTGCACCGGGCAACCGGATCATCGCGGCCCGCGTTGCGATGGCTACCAATGATATCGACACGGCTGTCGCCGAACTCGGTCAGGCCCATGCTGAGGCTGTCGCCATGGGTGCCTTGGCCGATATGCGGTGTGCCGAGGCGCTTCTTGCCACCATGCCCGCCACCTTTGCGGCCTGAGGGACCGCAATGCCAACCAATGCCGCGCTGCCGACTGTTGCCGAACTGGGGGGCGTTCCGCTGCTGTCGGGATGCGATCCGCGCCGACTGGCCCAATTGGCTCAAAGCCTTCGTTTGCGCTTCTTTGCCAAAGGCGAGACCGTGCTGGCGCAAGGGGAGGCCGGGCAGGATCTCTATTTCCTGTTGTCCGGCCAATTGCTGGCGAACCGCTACAGTATAGACGGCCAGGAAGTGGGGTACCGCCGGCTGGTGGCTCCAACCCATTTCGGAGAACTCTCGGCGCTGGACGGCGCGCCGCGGTCCATCAATGTCACGGCCGCCACCGATGCCCGCGTGGCTACCATGTCGCACGCCGACTTCGGCGCACTTCTTGAAGCTGAGCCCCGCTTGGCACGGCAACTGCTCATCGAATTGGCGGGAAGGGTGCGTGAATTGAGCGACAGGCTGTTCGAAGCCGGCACGGTTGACACGCGTGGCCGCGTTGCAGCGCAGATCGTGCGGATCGCCGTGGCAGCAGGTGCGACGGAGGATGGTGTCGCCTTGTTCCCGGCCCCTACACACGCCGAACTGGCGGCGATGGTGGGGGGCACACGCGAGACCGTGACCCGCTCGCTGAGCCAGCTTGCGGACGCGGGCGTTCTGGTCAAGGAGGGGCGTCGTATCGTGATCCGCCAGTTTGATGCCCTCATGGCACTATCGGGTGGATAAGATGACGCAACGCCGGGTCGATGTGATTGTTGTAGGCGGAGGCCCCGCTGGTGCCACCGCCGCATGGGCTTTGGCCCGCCGCGGCGTGAACGTCAGGCTGGTCGATCGCGCCCGGTTTCCCCGCGAGAAGGTGTGCGGCGATTATCTCGAGCCTGCCGCTCTGCGGATTGCCCGCGCGATGGGTGCGTCGTCCGTGCTGCCGGGTTCTGGCCAGCCGGTCATCAGGCGAAACAGTGTCTATTTCGGCCCTCACCGTGCCTGGTCTGGCAGCATCCCCTATTATGACAGCGCCGATGGGCTACCCGATCATGGGATGATCGTCCCGCGCACCCGCCTTGATGCAGAATTGCTTGCCGCCGCCGCAGCAGCGGGTGCTGTCGTTCGTGAGGATTGCGCCGTTGCCAGCGTGACACGCGATGCTGGCCTGATGCAGGTTGCGCTGGCCAATGGGGAGCTGCTGACAGCCCCTCTCGTCGTGGGCGCAGACGGCGTGGAATCAGTGGTCGCCCGATCGATGGGGATTGTCCGCCGCGACCGAAGACACATCGGTATCGCGCGCCGCCTTTATCTGGAGGGGCTGGACATTGCCGAGGATGAAGCCGTTGTCTGGTTCGACGACGATCAGATCCCTGGTTACGGCTGGCTGTTTCCAACCGGGTGCGGCGGGGGCAATGTTGGCGTTGGCTTGCTTTCGGAAGCGGCATCGAGACAGGATCTGCTGGTGCCCGCGACGCTTGAGGACACGCTGAAACGGCTGGCCATCCGGCATCCGGGATGCGGAAAGGCACGGCCGGTCGGTCCGCCAGTGGGCGGTATCGTCAAGGCCTATGGCGCGATCACCACCAACCATTTTGCCGGAGGCTTGCTGGTGGGTGATGCGGGTTGCTTTGCTGATCCCATCACCGGCGAGGGCATTTCGCAAGGTATGGAGTCAGCCGTCATCGCGACGCGCACCCTCATGGCAGCGCTGGCAGCGGGCCGATTTGAAGCGGCTGATCTGGCGCGCTTTGATCGCGAATTTCGTGCGCATTTCGATCCCGGGATGCGCTGGCTCGGTTTCTGCGCGGCCTTGATGCGAAATTGGCATTTCCGCCACTGGCTGTGGCGCATCACGCGCCGCGGCTTCGAGGAAGCGGCGCGCAATCCTGATGTCGCCCGCGTCGCTGGTTCGGGCTTTGGCGGACTGGACATTCGGCCGCGCGACATCATCGTGCAGCTATGGAGCCGCGTGTTTTCAGCCGGCCTCGAAGATGGCATCCGGCTGCTTGCCGCGCTGATCGCTGGCAGGCCACCGCGCGGTGGTGGTCTGGCAGGGGATGTCGAGGCCTGGCAGCGGGCCTGGCGTGAGTCCCTCGCCGATGACCCGGCCTTCCATGCCCGCTGGTTGGCCGATCTGGGTCAGGCGCTGTTCGCGCTGATCCCGGCGCTGCGTCATGGCGGCATGAACCCGCGCCGCGTTGGCCTTGAACTCTAAGCAGCAGGAACGGACATGGTCAGCAGCAAACAGCAACAAACCGCCGACCCGGCGCAAGTCGCGGTGATCGGTGGCGGTATTGCCGGCATGACGGCGGCGCTTCGTCTTGCGCAGCGGGGGTTTGCCGTCACGCTCTACGAAGCCTCGTCGGTGCTGGGGGGGAATCTCGCCTCGGTCCCGGTTGGCGGCATGCCCCGCGATGTTTACCCGCATATGTTTTGCGACTGGTATGTGAACTTCTGGGACATTGTTGAACGGGATCTGGGACGGCCTCGCGCCAGCCAGTTCCGGTCCTTCGACGGTGTCAGCCTGCTCATGCGCGACGGTCGCAGTCTGGCCATGACCAATCCCAGCACGGTGGAATCCCTGATCGCCAATCTGTTCAGCGGGGTGCTGCCCCCGGCAGAGATGTTCCTGTCAATGTTTGCGCTGCTTGATCTTGCCGCAGAACCGCTCGGAAATGCTGAACTCACGTCCTTGGCGCGGCTTGATGTGAACGGCTTCATCTATGGCAGGCCCTATGCCACCAACGATGTTGCCCGGCTGAACAACTATATCCTCTCAACCGTATGGTCGCTCGATAGCGATATGGTCTCAGCCAAATCCTACCAGCGTTTCCTCCGGCGCTTCTCGAGTTTCCCCACTGGGGCCCCCTTCGCCTGGCTCGCAAAGGCCAGCTGTGCCGATTGCATTATCGATCCGTGGGAACAGCGCCTGCGCGAACTGGGCGTGACCATTCATGTGAGCACCAAAGTGGAAAGGCTTGTCCTCGCTGACAACAAGCCGCTGCTGACCGCCGGGGGCGAAGAGCGGAGCTTTGCTAATGTCGTGCTGGCGGTGCCCGCTCCGCGCATGCTGGATCTGATCATGGACCCGGCGCCGCCTTCCGGCACGCAGGCACTCATCGATCATGTGCCGGACCTCGCGCGGATGCAAACCGCACGATCCGCGGCCATTCCTGTCGTGGACCTCTGGCTGAAGCGTAAGCTTCCCGGTCTGCCTGCCGGGCAGGTCGGCCTTCATGATTCCAAATATGGGCTCAGTTTCTGCGACCTGTCCCAATTGTGGGACACCGATCGCCGCATGGCCGGCATTACCGTGCTGGCCTTGGCCGCATCGCGCGGGGACTTTATCCCCTCTCGCAATCCCGAAACGATGGCATTTGCCATGCTTCAGGAGGCTGCGCCGTATCTGCCCGGTTTCCGGCCGGGCGCCCGATGGGGCGATCCGGAGAGCGACGTGGACTGGGAGCGCACCGCTATGCGCACCAATCAGGATCACCAATTGTTCGTCAACGATGTTGGCAGTCTGGCTTACCGGCCGTCAGCACGCCAACCGCGCTTGCCGTGGCTGGCGCTGGCGGGCGACTATGTGTCGGGCGCAGTGGGGATGGCGACAGTGGAAAGCGCCGTGGAAAGCGGCATATTGGCCGCCGCAGCGGTGCAGGCCGCCGACACCCAGCGCCGTGGCCATATGCGGGGCGCGCCGATCGAATTGATCGCGCCGCATCGCTATTCCGAGACTTTGCTGCTTGCGGCACGCGTGGCGCTGGTGCCCGCAGCCTATGCGGCCACCGCCTGGGCGCTACTCCAAGGTGCCTCACCGCCGCTCGCGCCAATGGGGGGCGGCATGGCCGAACGGCCTGCGCAGAGCCTTGCCGAATTGCCGCTGGCCATGGCGCAGGACTTGCTTACGGGAACCTATGCGCTCGCAAGGCGGCTCAACAGCGAGGATGGCGCGTGGGAGGCTGCCGGGGCTGAGCTTGCAAGCTACGCAGCAGCACTCCTCGCCAAAACCGGCGCATCGGAGCAAGGCATGGCCGGGGCGCTGGCTGAGCTTCTCGACGCTGTAGCATCGCGCCTTTCCGGCCCATCTGATCCGTCTGATACTTCCTACCGCCGCTGGCGCGTGAAGCCGTGATCGCCCTGTTTAACGCCCCAAGTGAAAGCCCCGTATGACCGATATCACTGCTGACATCATCGCCGATCTCGGCTTTGCCGATGCCATCGGCCAGCTCAGATCCACGATCGAGACCTGGGTGATGGGGCAGGGCACCGATATGCGGCCGATGCTCGAGTGGCAGTTTCTCGCACCGTCCAAATATTTCAGGCCGCTCACGATCTTTGCCTGTCACCATGCTGTTACCGGTGAACCGGCAACACCCCAATTGGTGCGATCCGCCGTTGTGCTGGAAATGCTCCACAATGTGTCGCTGATTATCGATGACATTCTCGACGCCTCGCCCACACGGCGGGGCAAGGCGACATTGCACGCCCGTTTCGGACAATTGCCTGCGCTGATGGCATCCGGGCATATCGTGGCCGAGGCCTATCGCATGGTCGCGGACGATCCACACGACATCACATTGTGTTCAGCCTTGCTGACGCGTCTTGGCATTGCGGAATGCATGCAATGGCGGCTGCGACGGCAGCCACTCGGCATTGAAGATTGGCGCGACATTGCCGGGGAGGACACGGGGTCGATGTTTGAAACCTGTGCCTGTCTGGCGACGCGTGACGACAGCCTTCGCCGCTTTGGCGGGCTGCTTGGCACGCTCTATCATGGCTGTGACGATGTGGGAGATGTCCGGGGTCTGGCCTCGCTTGGCGGCGGTGGTGAAGAGGATCTGCGTGACGGTATTCTGACCTTGCCAGCCGCGATTGCGATCCGCGACCCCCACATCAGGGAAAGCTTCTGCAAGCCCTCGCCTTCGCCTGATGAGCTGGCCACCATTTCTGACGCCATGAAGGCAGCGCTGCCCGAGGCGGAGGCGGAGCTTGATCGCCTTGCCACCGAGGCAAGCTGGGATGCGCAGGTTCACAGCAGCCATCCTGCGGTGCTGCTCGCGCTCGTGGCGCATACTCGGGGCTTGGCAGACCGTTAACGGACGGTCTGACGGCTTGTGAGGGGCGGATTTGGGTTGATACCGCATCCGGGCAGGCGAGCTATCCCCGCGCTTCAGCTGGCAGTAACCCCTCCTTACAGGGCTTCGTTGCTCAGGCGACTGTTCCAGGTGCCATGTCAACAATCCATTGACGGAAGGTCGTCAATGGAATATTGACGAATCGTCAGGGAATTATTGACGGAGGCCGACAGTGAATCTCGCAGAGCAACAAGCCATCAGAAAAAGTACGGCAGCAGTAATGGTTGAGTGGGCAAACAACCGCCAACCGCCCTTCACAGGCGAGAGCGCCGACGAATTCAGGGACGCGATCACGGCAGCGTATCTGGTAGCCGATGAAGGGCGGCTTGATCTTCAGCGCTGGGTCGATGCCGCGCGGCGATCAGGGCTGAGCTGGACAGACATCGGAGACGCGCTTGGCATATCGAAACAGGCAGCGCAGCAGCGTTTCAAGCTCAATATTGACGACAATGACCCCACCCAATTTGAGGGCGAAAAGGTTGTCAGGCTCGGAGCGCACGCTTTCAACGAGATGCGCATTCTCCGGGAAGAAGGCGATAACGGCCATGAGCTGATTGATGCGGGCTTGCTCAAACTCATCTTTCGCAAAACCGACCAGCAGTGGGAATACAAGCGGCGGATCGGAGGCGTTTGGATGGTCGACGAGTTACGCGCAGAAATGCGGAAAGCCGGGTGGACCTATGTGTCGAGTTGGCCACCATTCCATTACTTCAAACGGCCCGTAGCCGCGCAATAGGCCAAAGAGACCTTGTCCGGATGAAGATCGGTTACATCGCTACCGGCGGTCGGCTCCGAACACGCGCCTTTGTCATCCAGCAGAAGACAGGCCGACCCATCCAATTCGAACTGCTGCGCGACACGCGCGCCGGTTTGTTGGTAGGGCTCTAACGTCCGGATGGCACGGTGGAAGATTATGTCTTCCCGAGCCGGACCGATCACGAACGGCACGCCGTCTGTCTGGCTTTGCCAAAAGCCTAAGCGCTCCCTCTTCTCTTTGCCGTTCCTTGCCTTCTGCTCATGGCTGGAGCGGGCCGCGCACGTTTGTCACAGCCAATCTTGGTGCTTTGACGGATAAGGGAGATGCGGTTTAACCTGCGTTGCGGCAGATCGATTTGCTTCAAGGTCGACCAGCGATTGGACGCCGATCTACCGGCTCTGGGGGGAGTGGATATGCGAACGCTACACCTGAACGCGACACAAGTTCGCCGATTTCGACTGGTATTGGCAGGCGCCAGCCTTTCTGCGCTCTGTGCGGCCATCGCACAAGCGCTCCCTTTGTCGAATCTAGAGGGTCAGGGCGTCGATCACATCTTCGGCAGCTATGCGCCGGGCGGAGACTGCTCGGAGGAGCCGCGCGTCGTGATTGACCAGAATGGCATGCAGTTTCACGCCAAGGGTCGCGCGGTGAAACCGCAAAGGGTGGAGTATGCGCTCACCTATATGGGCCCGAGCTACGAAGGCATCACAGCGGTCTTTTTCCCCTTCCCGGTCAGCAACAATGACTTTGGGCGGGTGATCATGTTTGTGAACGATGACGAGAAGCCCGGCGTCATCCGCTTTGATGCCGATCTTCCGCCGGGCGGACGCCCCGATCCGTTCCATGCCGCTTTCACCAACGGTGGCCTTTTCACTCTTTGCAAGGGCACCGCCCCTGCCGGCACGCCCCCGCCACCTCCGCGGCCAGAGGCGGCAGTCGCGGTTGAAGGCATTCCGGCAGAATGGAACAATCTCGCCGGTCTCGTCGGGAAATACCCGGGAGAATATTCGAAGGATAACATAGACATCTTCGACAAGGGCGCAGTTGCGGCCGCTCTGAAGACGCTGCTTGGGCCGAAAATGGCTGTATTGCAGAGAAATCTCTCAGCTGTCTCGCCCCTCCAGCGCGCAGGACGCTATTACTATCTTTCCGGCAACGCACCGCATCAGGGAGGCGTCGAGCAAGCCTATCTCATGATTGACCCAACCCGCCGAGACGTGCAGGTCGGCCTTTGGGAGCGAGGCAAGCTGACAGTCTACTCTCCAGCTAGCGGGGCTCGACTGCCCGTGTCCCCGGATATCAAGAAGATGTTGGACAATAGCCCGCCGGAAACGGCGGTTCCCTTGCCTGGAACCCCGTGGGAAGTCGTGCCCGTGCAAGGCCGCGCTCCCATTGCTTATGTCAGCGCTGCCGCGTCGCCGAACATCGAGGCACTCAGCCTTTATTGCGAAGGTGGCAAGCCATTCATGGTGATGCTCCTCAACAAGCCTGCTTCGGTAAATACGATGACCATGACCTGGAATTTCTCCGGGCGCCTCGTCAATATTCCCGTCCAGCGCGCCAATGCAGACGGCACGCAATGGATCGGCAGCGTGTCGGGCTCCGAGCTCGTTCCACTCCTGATGCAACAACGTGGGACCGTGATGCTGCGCATCAACGGCCGTTTGGAAGGCGAAGCGTCACTCGATAATTCTGCTGCCACGCTACGAAGCACTTTGCGGGGTTGCGCAAGGATTTGATTATGCACGCTGCCGTAATTGTTGCACCTCGGGCGCATAGATCGGCAGCCCCCCCCCCCCAATCTTTGGTGGCGAGGCTCATGCACAATCCCGAAATCCGCATGGTGGCTTTGGGCAAATCTGACGTTTGGCGGCACGGCTGTGAATCACCTCATCAGGGTCGGCAGCAAGCGCTGAAGCTTCGCAACATGCTGGGCCGCTTGTCGGCCCCAAGCGACGGGCCCGCAGGCTCGGCCTTCAGCCCATCCTTGCAGGCTGCGGTGACGGCTGATCGCTGGGCATTATCTTCGGTCACCGGGATCACCTTGTTTTGCCTCCGCCTTGTCGTCGCGCGCGCTTGCCTGAACCGCGCCTAAACGCTGCGCTCATATTCCGGTAAGGTGAAGCGTGCAAATTCATCGACGAACCGAATTTGCACGCAATCAAGGAGCCCCGCATGAGCGCTTACACCTTCCGATCCTCGCGCCCCGATCGCTGGGTCAGCCCGCGTCCCTATAGCGATGCCTCGCTGCGCGCGCAGACCTATGGCCGGGTGCAGCCGATGGAAGCCCCCGGCCTTGCCGAAAGGCTGCTGGCCTGCCTCACCGGGCGCTGATCGGCGCCGATCACAAGTCTCCGGGTTCGTCGCGCGTATCGGCGGCGTGATCGGGCCCGGCCTTGCGGTCGCCCCGCGCCAGCGCAAAGACCACGCCCGATAGCACCGCGAGCGCGAGCAGGTTGGGCAAAGCCATGGCCGCATTGGAGATATCGCCAAGCCGCCACACCAGTTCCGAAGGCTGGGTCGCGCCCACGTAGATCGCCACGCACCACACCACGCGCCAAGCCACATGCAAGACCTTTTCGCCGCGTGCGGTCGCGCCGGGGATACGATCATAGATGAAGGTGATCGCCCGTTCCCCGTAATAGCTCCACGTCAGCAGCGTGGTGAAGACAAACAGGATCAGCGCGATCGAGGCAACCAGCGTGCCAAGCGGAATGCCGGCGATCAGCGTCGGGAAAGCCGCGGCAAAGGCCCCTGACGTGGTCACGAAGCCGGCCGCGCCCGTGGTGCCGAGATCGGATTGCCAGACATGCTCGACCGGCATGCCCTGATAGGTGAAGTCGCCCTTCACCGTCAGCAGCACCAGCGCCGTCATGGTGCAGATCACGATGGTATCGATGAAGGTGCCCATCATCGCCATGCGGCCCTGCATTTCCGGGTCGTCAGTCTGCGCGACGGCGTGCGCCATCGCGGTTGAGCCCTGGCCGGCCTCGTTCGAGAACAGCCCGCGCGCGACGCCGGCGCGGATCGCAAGGATCAGCGCCGCGCCAAGGAACCCGCCGCTCGCGCTTTGATAGTTGAAGGCTCCGGCGAAGATCCGGCCGAAGGTTTCGGGCAATTCGCTGGCATTGAGCACCAGCGCTGTCAGCGCCATCGCGACATAGGCAAAGGCCATGAACGGCACGACCTTCTCCGCGATATTGCCGATCGACTTGATCCCGCCGATGATCACCACAAACACCGCGACGGCGACCACCAGTCCGCCAACCCAGCGTTCCCAGCCGAACAATTCCTTGAGCCCGCTTGCCACTTCATTGGCCTGGATCGAATTGCCGGTAACCAGCGCGGAAAACAGCGTGCCGACGCAGAACACCACTGCAAGCCAGGTCCATTTCGGCCCGAGGCCAAGCCTGATGTAAGTCATCGGACCGCCGCGATAGGCCCCGTCCGGGGTGCGTTCGCGATAGCGGATCGACAGGGCCCCTTCGGCAAAGGCCAGCGCCATGCCGAACAGCGCGGTGATCCACATCCAGAACACGGCGCCCGGCCCGCCCAGCGCTATCGCGGTGGCGACACCCGCCAGATTGCCGGTGCCGACTTGCCCGGAAAGCGCGGTCGAGAGGGCGGCAAAGGGCGAAATCTCGCCTTCGCCTTGCCCCTTGCGGCCGGCAAACAGCCCCTTGAATGCGCTGCCCAGCTTGACGATGGGATAGAATTTCAGGCCCACCATGATCCACAGGCCCATGCCCAGCAGGGTCAGAGTCATCGGTGGGAAGGCAAGCACCTCGACGCCATCCCAGGTGCCCGCCCAGATGAAGTCCGAAACATTGCTGACCGGAGCAACCAGCCTTTCCCCAAGGCTTGCGCCGCCGTTTGCTGCCATGTGCCGTGATCCCCGTTTTGCTGCGTCGCGCGCGTCAGACCCTTGGCCTAGTGCGCCCCCGGCCCCTTGCCTAGCCTGCGCCCGCGCGTTTTGCGCGGCTCTCTTGCTTTTGCGGCGGTCGCGGCGTAAGAGCGCAATCGTCTTTTCCGACATCGCTGAACTGAAGAGCCCCTCCGGCAAGCTTGTGCCGGGCGGCGCGGCCTCTTACCTTCGAGCGATGCGGAACGCGCAGGCAGGTTTGATAAAGGAACTGAAGGTCCCATGACCGAAGAGAAAAAGCGCAAAACGAGCGTTGCGGAATTCGTCAATCAGGTGCGCGCCGAAACCGCCAAGGTGGTGTGGCCGACCCGTGAGGAAACCGTGCGCACGGCGATTTTCGTGTTCATCTTCATGGTGATCCTGTCGCTGTTCTTCCTCGGCGTCGACAGTGCCTTTGGCGCGGTGGTGCGCGCCGCGATCGGCCTGCTGCAGTAAGGCCTTCTTCTTTCACGCATTTGCACGACCATCATTTCGCAAGGATCACGCCTCATGGCTCGCTGGTATATCATTCACGCCTATTCGGGTTTCGAGAACAAGGTGCGCGACGCGATCGTCGCCGAAGCCGAACGGCTGGGCCTGTCCGACGGGGTCGAGGAAGTGCAGGTGCCGACCGAAACCGTGATCGAAGTGAAGCGCGGCAAGAAGGTGCAGGTCGAACGCAAGTTCATGCCCGGCTATGTGCTCGCCAAGCTCAACATGACGGATGATATCTACCACCTCGTCAAGAACACCCCGAAGGTGACAGGCTTCCTCGGTTCGGGCAACAAGCCGCAACCGATCTCCGAAAAGGAAGCCGCGCGCTATTTCGGCGGGGTCGAGCAGGCCAAGGCGGCGCCCAAGCGCGAAGTCCACATCGATTACGAGATCGGCGATTCGGTCAAGGTCAATGCCGGCCCGTTCGCGAGCTTCACCGGGGTCGTCGAAGAGCTCGATTTCGACAAGTCGAAGGTCAAGGTGTCGGTCTCGATCTTCGGGCGCGCCACGCCGGTGGAACTGGGCTTCGACGAGGTCGAACTGGTCAAGTGAGGGGGCTGGAGCGCGGGCCCGCCTCCGCGGGCGCGTCCCCGGCGCTGTTCCTTCGCTTCGCTCCGGGCGCCTGCGGGCGGGCGGTCGCCCTTGCGGCCCCTGCGGGGCCGGTGCACCGCCAAACGCCATCCTTTGCTTTGGGCCGGTGAAAACCCGCCTCGGCATCTGTCGGCGCAAGCGCCGCTTTGCCAGCCGTGAGGCGGCGGATGCGGCCGCCTTGCTCTCCCCGCTGTCGCTGCGCACCTACAAGTGCGCTCTGTGCCACCACTTCCACCTCACCAGCCGCACCAAAGGCCTGCGCCGCCCACGGCCTGCGGAATAGGCATGCGCTGCGCGGCGTAACAGCGCTGCGTCCGCTTTCCGGGTTGCGAGCGCTTGGCGGGAATGACCGCAGGTGGGTGGAATCACGGCGCAGCAAGGCCCGTGAGGGTATCGTCAACGAGCCAGTCATAAAAGGCTCTCACCTCGCGCCGCCGATCAGCTCCAGCCGCAGTGACGACATAGTAGGACCAGTTGATGGGCCATTCTTGACCGGGCCAAACCTGCTGCAGTTGCCGCGTAGCAAGGAGGTTCGCCACGAGCGCCCTGCGAACCAGCGCGATGCCATGGCCCGTAACGGCAGCCTGAATTGCTGCGGAAGCCGAGTTGATCTTCATAATTGACGCCGGGCTCTGCTGCTTCATGCCGAACCGGCCGCACCAATCGCGCCAAGAAGGAAAGTCGCCGCCCGGATGAGGCGAGGCATCGTCGATAAGCTGTTGCCGGGCGAACCAGCCGGCATCCGGATCACCGTCGGTCAGCAGGTTCGGACTTGTCACAGCGACAATCACCTCGTCCATAAGCTTTGTCGCCTTGAGGCCACGCCAGCCGCCTGGTCCGCACCGGACCCCGATATCTGCCTCGCCGCGCGCAATATCCAGCGTGCGATCCGATACGTCCAAGCGGATGTCGATGTCGGGATGAAGGTCGGAAAAGCGCTGCAGGCGATAAATCAGCCAATTCGCTGCCAGAGCATGCGAGGTCGTCACCAGAACGGTTGAACGCGTCCCGGGGCTTTTGAGCCGCGCCATGCCGTTCTCGAGAGCGTCCAGTCCTGCGGAGATATCCTCCAGCGCTGCAGTTGCCTCCTCTGTAAGGCTGAGGCGCTCCTTCCCCGAGCGCGAGCGCCGAAACAGCGGTCGGCCGCTCCAGTCCTCAAGCGAACGAACGAGTTGTCCGACAGCCGTGGGGGTAATTCCGAGTTCTTCCGCTGCCCGGATGAAGCTGCGATGCCGCGCGGCTGCCTCAAAAGCCTGAAGCGACCTTAGTCGGGACAAGGATCTCAAGCACTTCCCTCGCGTCACAACGAAGTTTTTCTTCGCCGACAATAGCTTAGTTCGATCTCGCGAAACTGCAAGGATTGCGTCAGCACTGCGCTCAACAGGGAGGATGAACGATGCTTCTGATGAACAAGACTGCGCTGATCACCGGCGGATCGAGCGGCATCGGCCTGGCGACGGCAGAGCTTTTCGCCGCCCACGGCGCGCGGGTGGCTATCACAGGCCGTGACCGCGAAAAGGTCGAGCGGGAAGGCCGGAAGCTGGGAGGCGAACACCTCGCGTTGGCGGCCGATGTTCGCTCGCTTCCAGACCTCGGCACGGTGCGAGGAGCAGTCGAAGACGCATTTGGCGGCCTCGACATTCTGTTTGCCAATGCGGGCGTGGCCTTCGGAACTCCGATCGCCGACACCGGCCAAGAGCGGTTTGACGAGCTGATGGACATCAACGTGAAGGGCGTGTTCTTCACGATCCAGACGATGTTGCCGCTCATGAGCGAAGGCTCGGTCATTATCCTCAACACCTCCTGGCTCAACCAGGTCGGAACCCCGGGGACTGCGGCATTGTCGGCGTCCAAAGCAGCGGTTCGCTCCTTCGCGCGCACTCTTTCGGCCGAGCTTTTGCCACGCGGCATTCGCGTCAACGCGGTCTCGCCTGGCGCCATCGACACACCGATACGCTCCCGTGGCGGTGCTTCTGCCGACGAGCTTCGTGAAACGAATGCGCAACTGGCGCAGCACATCCCCATCCGGCGAATGGGGCGACCCGAGGAGATCGCCAATGCGGCGCTGTTCCTCGCAAGCGATCTGGCGAGCTATGTCGTGGGAGCGGAGCTCGTGGTCGACGGCGGCTTCGCGGAAATCTGAACCGCGACCATGGGAACAGGATGCGATGTCATATGAGCCGGCGTAGGCCCGCTTCGGGGGTCCTCGGCGAATTGCAGCTTTCTCCTGCAATAATTTCAAAGCTGCCATTCGTTCCCACGGGCGAGCACGAAATTTCCTACTGGCGGGCTTCGTGGCATAGGCATCCCGGGATTGCAGTCAAAAGACCCCTTTTGCCCTGCTTCCCTGACCGTCCGCTTGCGAAATGCAGCGACAGACTATTGAAAATAGTGATGAAAATGATGGCAATTCAAACGGACAGGGTGTCTGCTTTGTCCGCATGCCAGCTCGCCGCGCGCCGCGGGTCTTGAGATTGGTCGTGCCGACCGCGAGCCCATGGGCGTTCATGCCCATCAGGGTCTGACACCCGGCGCAGGTCACGGTCCACGTTTCCGGGCCATCATCGGGCAGGCGATGGAGCGCGATCACATAGTCGACGTCCGGCCCGT
The DNA here is from genome assembly GCF_034653295.1 of Erythrobacter epiphyticus. Classification (NCBI taxonomy): domain Bacteria; kingdom Pseudomonadati; phylum Pseudomonadota; class Alphaproteobacteria; order Sphingomonadales; family Erythrobacteraceae; genus Erythrobacter; species Erythrobacter epiphyticus. The sequence goes on from NZ_JAYEEU010000007.1 coordinate 764,349, forward strand.
TGAGGTCCCAGGTCTGGCCCTGCAAGGCTGTGCCCGACGCCGTGATGGCAGGTGGCAGCAGCGTAGCGGTGCAGCCTTCATCTTACACTACCAGCGGATCGCCGGGCAAGATGATGACATCGCGCACGTCAGTCATGTTGGCTGCGGTGAAGAGCACCACGGGATCGATCCCGGCTCCCTCGGCGATGCCGCAATGCTCGGCATGGCCCGCCGGATCGAAGGCGCGCGCTGCTTCGAGACAGGCTGCGCCCGCTGCAAACAGGGGGTCAGTGCCAGTGTGCCCGCGCTCATGCAGGTAGGTTTCCACCGCAGCGATCCGGTCAGCCACGAAGGCGCCGATGAGGACGCGGAAATGCCGGCCATAATGGCGGCCCATCGCCTCCGGCGTGCCGCGCACGGTCAATTGCGGCAGGTCGAGCATCGGCAGGGTCGATTGCGGCTTGGTCACAGGAACTGCGCTGCCAGATCAAACCCCGGATCGCCGGGCAGCAACAGCGAAGTTTCGGACCTGGGCATGGCACCCTTGGGCCCCGATAGCCGATAGTCCTTCACCGATTGCGTCATCATCGCCAGCGTGTCGCGCAGCATCGCCTCGTCCACCCCGCGGGTGATGAACACCATACGGGTGCGGCGATCCTCGGACGGCCAGGCATCGAGCATCACCGGGGGGTGGAAGATCTGCTGGACGCCGTGCAGCACCATCGGCTTGTCGAGATCGGCGATGTTGACGATCCCCTTGATCCGCAGCACGTTCGGCCCCTTGAGCATCATCAGGGTATGAAGCCAGAAATCGAACGCCTCGGCGTCGAGCGGTTCGTCGAAGGTGAGGCACATGGCATGGATCCGCTCATCATGGCGGTTGATGTCGTGGTGATGCCCGTGATCCTGGTGATCATGGTGATCATGGTGATCATGGTGATCATGGTGATCATGGTGATCGTGCCCTTGCGCATAGGCCTCGGCGTTGAGCCAGCGCTGCACATCGTGAGACTTGGTCTCTGGGTTCCACAGCCCGACATCCAGCAGCTGCGCAGGCTCCACCACGCCGCCCAGCGTGCAGATGATCGGCGCGGCGGGATTGAGCGCGTGCAGCCGGGCCTCAATCGCCGCGATCTCCTCGGCGCTGGCGAGATCGGTCTTGGTCAGCAGCAGCCGGTCGGCCACGGCTGCCTGTTTGCGCGATTCCTCCTGGGCATCGAGCGTCGCCATTCCGTTGACGGCATCGACCGCTGTCACCACCCCATCGATGCGATAGAGCGTCACCAGCCGCTCGTCAGTCATAAGCGTGTGGAGGATCGGCGCGGGATCAGCGAGGCCCGTGGTCTCGATCACCACCCGGTCAAACCAGCACACCCCGCCCCGGGCAAAGCGCCAAGGCGCATCGCGCAACGTGCGCACCAGATCGCCCCTGATCGTGCAGCACAGGCACCCGCTCGACATTTCGACGACCACATCCTCTTGGCTCACGCTCATGAGATCATGATCGATCCCGACCGCGCCGAATTCGTTGATGATCACCAGCGTCTTTGCCAGCGCCGGATCGCGCACGAGGTGGTTGAGGATCGTGGTCTTGCCCGCGCCGAGAAAGCCGGTGAGCAAAGTGACGGGAATTTGTGACTGGTTTGCGAACAGAGCGCTCATGCGGGAGCCTTTCGGGCGATGACCGGCGCGGCTGGCCAGGGCGGGAAGCGGGGATGATCGGGGCTGAGACAATCTTGCGGAAATGATGTTATACCATAACATTCTTGCGCGACGAACCAAGCCCTGATCAGCCGGAATTTCAGGCCGTTCCGCGTTCGTCGGGCATGATCGACAGACGGGCCTCGACATGGCGAGCAAAGGCCTCGACCGCGCCGGTCATCCGAGCCGCCGTGAGCAGGCATATCGCGGCCTCGGGCACGGCCGGCCAACCCGCGTCCGCCACCGCCAGATCGGGCGGCAGACGGCGCTCCGGCAAGACGCTCCACCCCAGCCCTGCGCGCACCGCCGCAATCTGTCCGGTCTCGCTGGGCGAGGCATAGACGACATCGGGCAGATGTCCCGCCTGCGCCAGCGCCTCGAGCGCCCTTGCACGATAGACGCAAGGAGCAGGCGCCAGCACCAGCGGCACGGTCTGGCCTTGCGGGAAGCCCCGCGACCGGGGCGGGCCGGCCCAGCACAGCGCCTCGTGCCGCAGCATCCGCGCGCCTGCCATGATCCGTGCGGGGTCCTGCTTGATCAGAATGAGATCGAAGGCCCCTTCCTCGAACTGCTGGGTCAGATGCAACGTCAGGTCGCAGCGCACATGCAGCCGCACGCGGGGGTGCGCGGCGGCGAAATCGGCGAGGATCGCGGGCAAGTCGGCACTGGCGATGTCCTCCGGGCAGCCGAGGCGGACGTCGCCTGCGACATCCTCCTCCTCCCGAAAGCGCGCCGCGAGCGCCGCGGCGGCATCGACCACCGCCTGTGCATGGGGAACCAGTCGCTCGCCCGCAGGGGTCAGCATCACCTGCCGCGTGGTGCGCTCGAACAGGGTCGCGCCGAGCATCGTCTCAAGCCGCCGCACCTGCGCCGAGATCGCCGACTGGCTGCGATGGACGCGGGCGGCAGTGCGGGTGAAGCTGCCGGTTTCAACCAGATCGAGAAAGGTCTCAAGTAGCGGCACATCAAGCGGGAGCATGGTCGGCAAGGTGGTGCGGAGAGCCGCGCAGGTCAAGGCAATTAAGCAACTTCATTGATTAATCGCTGCAGTTTTTTGCGTTTCTCCAACGAAATCACCCGCGTCTATAGGCAAAGCCGCTCGGGGTCGCATCCGGGCATCGTTTCAACCCAGCCTGTTCGCCTACCCCCGGTTACCGCACACCGCGCCGCCTGACGGGCCCTCGCCCGTCAGCATGCACGCCTGCGCGCCGGGGCATGTCCTGGCACCCTGATACAAAGGATGAGCATGATGACCTCTCTTGCCCGCACCCGCCCGCTGGTCGCCGCGCTGGCTCTGCCAATGATCGCCTTGGCGAGCCCCTCGGTGGCCAAGCCCGCCAAGTCAGCCCCGCCTGTCACCGCCGCGCCCGCGCAGCCCTGCATCACCGAACGCGAAGTGGTCGAGGCGCAGAAGGCCTGGGGCGAAGGCATCATCGCCATCGGCAAGGTCTATCGCGAAGGCGGAGACTACACCGCCGCGGCGGCCGCGCACATCAACCGCTTCTACGGCTATGACCTCAGTCTGGTGCTGTTCAAGCCGACGCTCGCCTCAGTGGACCAGTTCCGCACCTCGTTCGATTCGGCCCTGTCATATTTCGTCGGCGGCAACCCCTCCTTCCCCGAGGACAAAGGCTTCGCGATCAAGCCATGGACCAAGGTGCGATGGAAGAACTACGGGATCGTCAACAACAGCTGCAACATGGCCGTCGCCATGGGCAACTACTGGTTCACCCCGGCCGATGGCGGCGCGGATACGAAGGTCGAATACAGCTTCGCCTATGTGCGCGGGGAACAGGGTGACCTCAAGATCGTCGTTCACCATTCGTCGGTGCCGTTCAACCCGAACTGAGCCGCGCGGCCAATCAACCATGGGGGCAAGTCCATGATCTTATCTTCCTCTGTCGGGGGGCGGCGCCATGGCCATTGACGCCCTGTTCCAGCCGGTCGTGCTGTTCTTCCTGCTCGGCGCGCTGGCGGCCTTTGCCCGGTCCGACCTTGCCGTGCCCGAGGCGGTGGCCAAGACTATCGCGCTCTATCTGATGATGTCGATCGGCCTGCGGGGCGGGGGTGAGGTGGCGCATAGCGGCCTCACCAGCGCCATGCTGATCGCCGGCGGCTGTGGGCTGGCCCTGTCCTTCCTGCTGCCGCTGCCGGCCTTCTGGGCCTTGCAGAAGCTGGGCCGGCTCGACCGCACCAATGCCGCCGCGGTCGCCGCGCATTACGGATCGGTCAGCGTCGTCACCTTTGCCGCCGGTTCCGAAGTGCTGCGTGCGGTCGGCATGGCCCCGGCCGGTTTCATGGTCGCAGTGCTGGCCCTGATGGAGACCCCGGCGGTGCTGACCGGGCTGCTGCTCGCCAAGCGCGGACAGGCTGAGGGCGATGCCCTCGCCGCGCGCGGGGGGCTGTGGCACGAGACCTTCTTCAACGGGTCGGTGGTGCTGCTGGTCGGCAGCTTCATCATCGGCGTGATCGCGGGCGAGAAGGGCTTTGCCCCCATCGCCCCGGTGTTCGACACGCTGTTCAAGGGGATGCTGTGCCTGTTCCTGCTCGACATGGGGCTGGTCGCGGCGCGGCGGCTGATGGACCGGCGCGCGCTGACCTTGCGCACCGCGGCGCTCGGCATCGCGCTGCCGGTCACCAACGGCACGCTTGGCGCGGCGCTGGGGGTGTTTGCAGGCCTTGATGCGGGATCGGCGGCGGCGCTCGCCATTCTGGCGGGCAGCGCGAGCTATATCGCGGTGCCGGCGGTGATGCGCCTCGCCTTGCCAGAGGCCAATCCGGGGCTTTATCTGGGCATGAGCCTGGCCGTCACCTTCCCCTTCAACCTGACCCTTGGCATCCCCTACTACGCATGGGTTGCCAGCCACTTGCACGGGATGATCTGAGATGACCGAGACCATCATCCGCCGCCGCATCGAAGTGCTGGCGGACGAGCCGCTGATCCCCGCGATCGAACGCATCGCGGCGAGCGCGGGGATCGAGCACTACACCTTGCTGCCGACGCTGGGCGGCATGGGCCATTCGGGCCGCTGGCGCGACGACCAGATCTCCGGGGCGACAGCCAAGGTGATGTTCATGGCGGTCACCTCGGAAGAGGGCGCCGACAAGCTGACCGATCTGCTCAGCCCGTTGCTGGCCACGCATCATCTGATCCTTCTGGTCAGCAATGTGGAAGTGATCCGCCCGCAGCGCTTTGATTGAGCGGGAGGGTTACAGCAACCCCGGCAGAGCGTCTCTCAAACGGGCGCGCTTCCGGGGTCTGGCGACAGCATCGCCCTGCCATCAACCGATGGCCAACACAAGCAGCGGCGGCTCAGCCGGTTTGCGTCGCCGCCGCATAACGCGCCGAGACCTTGCCCCAATCGACCGCCTGCCACCAGCCATCGAGATAGTCAGCCCGGCGATTCTGCCACTTGAGATAATAGGCGTGTTCCCACACGTCATTGCCCAAAATCGGTACACCCTTGAGCTCGGCCACATCCATCAGCGGATTGTCCTGATTGGGGGTCGAGGTGATCGCGAGCTTCCCGTCCTTGCCGACGATCAGCCATACCCAGCCCGATCCGAACCGCGCCGTGCCTGCCGCTTTGAAGGCCGTCTTGAACTTGTCCATCCCCCCGAACTGCGCGTCGATCGCAGCAGCGAGATGGGGCGAGATCGCGCGCGTCTGCCCGACCGGCGCCATGGTTTGCCAGAAGAAGGTGTGGTTCCAGTGCCCGCCGGCATTGTTGCGGATCGCAGCCGACAGCGTGCCCGCGCGCGCGACCAGCTGTTCGAGCGGCACTCCTGCCAGCGACGGATCGGCTGCTACCGCCTTGTTCAGGTTGTCGACATAGGCCTGATGATGCTTGCCATAGTGGATGCGCATCGTCTCGGCATCGACCACCGGTTCGAGCGCTTCGGGCGCATAGGGCAGCGGGGCGAGCGTGAAGGCGGCTAAGGCCGGGGCAGCGGTCTGCGCCTGCACGGCAGGCACCTCAGACAGTGGAGCCATCGCCGCTGCAAGCGCTGCACAGGTCAGTAGTACGGATCGGAAGTGGGTCATCGGTTCGTTCCTTCCTTTGGCACATCACTTCAGCCCGCGGTTCTTGAGCAACGCATCGGCATTGGGCAGGCGGCCCCGGAAGGCGACATAGCTTTCGGCCGGATCACGGGTGTTCCCGCGCGCCAACACTTCTTGCCGCAGCTTTGCCGCCAGTGCCGGATCGAACAGGTTCCCGCTCTCCTTGAAGGCCTCGAACCCGTCTGCGTCCATCGCCTCGGCCCAGCTATAGGCATAGTATCCCGCCGAATAGCCGCCATCGAAGATATGGCTGAAATGAGCGAGGCGGTGACGCATCCCCACCGCCGCCGGCACACCAATCGCGGCAAGGCGCTGCTTCTCCCACGCGATCGCATCGAAGCCTTCGGGCACCGCCGTCATCCGGTGCAGTTCCATGTCGAGGATCGCCGAGGAAATCTGCTGCACCGTGAGGAAGCCCTGATTGAAGGTGCGCGATTCGAGCAGGGCGGCCAGCATCGGTTCGGGGATCGGCTCGCCCGCGGCATTCTTCGCGTGGGCACGCAGGATTGCAGGCTCGTTGATCCAATGCTCGTGGATCTGCGAGGGCAGTTCGACAAAGTCGCGCGTGACGGAGGTGCCCGACAGGCTGGGGTAGCGCACCTGGCTGAACAGCCCGTGGAGCGCATGGCCGAATTCGTGGAACAGCGTGGTGGCATCATCAAGGCTGATCTCGGCCCGCTCGCCGGGCGCTGGCGGAGTGAAGTTGCAATTGTTCACCACAACCGCCTTGTAGCCCAGGAGTTCGCTCTGTTCGCGCAAGGAGTTCATCCACGCGCCGGGTCGCTTGGTGGGGCGCGCGAACCAGTCGGCAAAGAACAGGCCGACCACGGTGCCATCGGCCTCGCGGATCTCCCACGCCTTCACCCCTTCGGCATAGGCGGGAAGATCGGGGCGGGGTACGAACTGGATGCCATAGAGCCGCCCGGTGGTCTCCATCAGCGCGGCCACCATTCCGTCGAGCGGGAAATATTGCTTCAGCTCGGCCTCATCGAGATTGTAGCGCCGGGCGCGTTCCTTCTCGGCATAGTAGCGCCAATCCCACGCTTCGAGCGTGGTAACGCCGTCGGCCGCTGCCAGCTTTTCGAGCGCGGCCTGCTCTTCCCTCGCGCGTTCGAGCGCGGGGCGGTAGATCTGCATCAGCAAGTCCATCGCTGCATCCGGGGTCTTGGCCATGCTGTCTTCGAGCACGAAATCGGCATGGGTCCTGGCGCCCATCAGCCCGGCACGCTCGATCCTGAGTTCCAGCATCCGGCGGATAATCGCAGCGGTGTTGTTGTCATTGGCATTGGCGCCGCGATTGTCGAAGGCCTTGAACACCTTCTCGCGCGCGGCGCGGTTGGTGGCGGTGGTGAGGAAGGGCTCGACCGCCGAGCGGGTGGCGGTGATGAGATAGCCCTGCTGGCCCTCGGCCTCGGCGGCCTTGGCGGCGGCGCCCTTGGCGCTGGCGGGGATGCCGACCATTTCGGCTTCGGTCAGGATCACGCTGCTCGCCTTCTGGTCGGCCAGCAGCTTCTGCCCGAAGGCGACGCCCAGCTTCGACAGCTCGGCATTGATCTCCGCCACCCGCGCGCGCTGCTCCGGCCCGAGCGCCGCGCCCGCGCGCACAAAGCGGCGGTGGGTTTCTTCGAGCAGGCGGGTCTGTTCAGGTGTAAGGCCGAGGCTGGCGCGCTGGCGATAGACCGCATCGACCCGCGCAAACAGCGCCGGATCGAGCATCATGGCGTTGCTGAAATCGGTCAGCATCGCCGAGATCGGTTCCTCGGCGGCCTGAATTGCCGGGCTGGCATCGGCGCTGGCGACATTGAAGAAGGCCGCCGCAATCGCCTGATAGCGCAGGCCTGCCCGCTCCAGCGCCTCGATCGTGTTGGCAAAGGTCGGGGCGCTGCGTACGCGGGTGATCGCCGCGATCTCGGTGCGCGCCTCAGCCAGCGCCTCGGTCAGGGCGGGCTCGTAATCGGCCGGCTGGATTGTGCCATAGGGCGGAACCCCTTGCGGATCGGTGATCCAGTTGCCCAATAGGGGGTTGGCACGCACAGGGACGCTGGCGGTGGTCTGGGCAAGCGCGGTCATAGTGGGCACAGCTAGCGCGAGGGTGCTGGCCGCGGCAAGGATCAGGTGGCGCATGAGGACATTTCCTTGGATGGATGCGTGAGTGGAAGTGGGTGAGCTCGCAGGGCCCTATAGCCGCCAGCGCAGCGAAAGTCGCAGGTCGCGGCCCGCCATCGGGGCGAAATCCTTGAGTAGGCTGGCATGGCGGCGGGCTTCGACGTCGAACAGGTTGGTCGCCTGAAGCGACAGGTTGAGACCGGGGAAGCGCTCGGCCAGAGGCTGCCAGTCGAGGCTGAGATTGACCAGCGTGAAGGCATCGGTCGGGGTCTCCAGCGCGGCGATGCGGCGCTGGGCGAAGACATGCTCGACCTCGGCCCGTGCGGTGAGAGTGCTGGTGGCGGCGGCGATATCGGCAAGGATGCGCGCAGGCGGGATGCGCGGCGCGGGGCCCTCGCCGGTGATATTGACGCGCACCAGATCGGCGACCAGCGAGGTGCTGATGTCGAACGGCCCGGCAGTGCCAAGCTCCGCGCCAGCGTCCAGTTCCAGCCCCCACAGCCGCGCCTGATCGCTGACGAAGCGGAATTCGGGCAGGCCTTCGTTGAGGTTGCCGGTTTCGATTTGGTAGATGAAGTTGGAAAAGCGCGTGGCATAGGCGCTCAACTCCAGCCGCCAGCCATCGCCCTTGCCGCGCAGCCCGATCTCGCCCCCGGTGCCGCGTTCGATCGCCAGCGTCGGGTCACCGATTTCGAAGGCCTGGGTGCCGACATGGGGGCCATTGGCGAGCAGTTCTTCCGCCGCGGGAGGGCGCGCGGTGGTCGAGAGTGTGCCGACCAGCCGCCAATCCTCGGCCACCCGCCACACCGCGCCGAGCGAGCCGGAGATCTTGCCGAAACTGCGGTCGAAATCGCGGGTGGGCGAGGTGATCCGGCGATGATCGTAGCGCAGCCCGGCCTCGATCCGCAGCGGCCCGGCTTCGAGCTCCTGCACCGCAAACAGGCCGAATTCCTCGGTGAGGTTGGGCGGCACGAAGGCCTCCTCGCCGATTGCCGAGAAATCGCGGCGCACGAATTGCCCGCCGATTGCGCCGCTCCAATTGCCCTGCCGTGCCTGCACCGCCTCCAGCCGCACCTCGAGGCCCTTGTTGGCAAAGCGGGTGCCGACATCGCCGGGGTCCGCGCCGCCTTCGACATGGGAATAATCGGCATAGCCACCGCGCAGGTTGAGCCGCTCGAAGAAGCCGCCGCCCAATCCGATGCTGCCGCGCAGATCGAACCGCGTCTGGCGCGCATCGAGGAATACCTCCTCGGGCGGCCCGCCGCCCGTGAGATCAAAGCGCGGGGGCACGGCATATTCGGTTTCGAGATGGCTGATCGCCGCGCCGAGCGTGTCTTCGCCCGAAATCCACGCGATCCCGGCCGTGGCGATCTGCTGGCTGGCATCACCGTTGGGGATGCGCCCGCGCCGCTGCGCCAGTGCGCGCACCGCCGGATCGGGGCTGGCCGCCGCGCGGGTGCGCAGAGTGGGCGAGAGGATGAAGCCGCCGGTTCTGAGGTCGCCGGTGTCGAGCCAGTTGCCGCCCACCCTCAGCGCGATTTCTGGCGTAAGGCGCGCGGTGATCCCGGCGGCAAGGTTGCGCTCTTTGGCTGCTGTCGCGGCCCCCGCGACAATGTCTGCCGCAACCGGCGCATTCGGAACGCTGGTCGGCACCCGGCCATCAAGCACGTTGACCACGCCCCCGATTGCCGAAGGGCCGAAGCGCAGTGCGGCAGGCCCGCGCACCACCTCGATCCGCTCGGCGTTCAGCGGGTCGATCGCCACGGCATGATCGGCCGAGGTGTTGGAGACATCGAACGCCCCGATCCCGTCGGTCAGCACCCGCACCCGTTCCCCCGTCAACCCGCGCAGCACCGGGCGCGAGGCATTGGGGCCGAAGGTCGCGGCCGAGACGCCGGGGACGCGGGTAATGGTATCGCCGATCTGCGGGCGGGCGCTGCGCAGCAGATCGGCACCCTGAAGAATCGTCACCGGCGATGCGACGTCGATCCGCTCGCGCGCGATGGTGGAGGAAACGACAATCTCGCTCACACCCTCGTCGCTACCCGGCCGCGGTTGTTCGACTTCAGCCTCAGCTCCGGCCTCAGCCTCAGGCGCGGTCCCTGCCAGCGCAGGCACGCCGCCCAGCACTGTCCCGGCGAGCCACAGAGCACCCAGCCTCGTCATCCTGCGCGACGCCATCGGATCAGGCCGGCATGGCAAGCAGTTGCAGGAATTCGGCGCGCGTCACCGGATTGTCGCGGAATTCGCCCAGCATCCGGCTGGTCGTCATCTGCACCCCCGGCTTCTTGATCCCGCGCGTTGTCATGCACTGATGCGCGGCCTGGATCACCACCGCGACCCCGCGCGGCTGGAGCGCGTCGTTGATCGCGTCGGCAATCTGACCGGTCAGCGTCTCCTGGATCTGGAGCCGCTTGGCATAGGCCTCCACCACGCGGGCCAGTTTGGAAATACCGACCACCCGCCCGGCGGGCAAATAGGCGACATGCACCTTGCCGATGATCGGCACCATGTGATGTTCGCAATGCGATTCGAGCCGGATGTCGCGCAGCATGACGATTTCGTCGTAGTCGTTGGTTTCCTCGAAGGTGGTCTCCAGCATCAGCCGGGGATCTTCGTCATAGCCGCCGAAGAATTCCTCGTAGGAGCGCACCACCCGGTCAGGCGTACCGATCAGGCCTTCGCGGTCCGGATCATCGCCTGCCCATTCGATCAGGCAGCGCACCGCCGCTTCGGCCTCGGCACGGGTGCGCCGACGGGCGCGGGAAAGAGTTTCGGGAGCGTTCATGCGAGGGTGGCCTTCAGGAGAAGTTGATACAAATCGGCTAGACGTGATGTTATAAAATAACATAGAAGAAAAGCGCTGTTCGTCGGTTTGTTCCCGCCATCGGTCGATGGAGGCGCCCGGACAGCCGACCGGGATGTTCGACCAACCATGCAAGATCTGGTGTTTCACAACACGCTCGGCGGTCAGCGCCAGAGCTTCGTTCCCGCCGATCCGGGGCACGTGACGATCTATGTCTGCGGGCCGACGGTCTATGATTATGCCCACCTCGGCAACGCCCGGCCCGCGGTGGTGTTCGACGTGCTGGTGCGGCTGCTGCGGCGGCGGTTCGGCCGCGTCACCTATGCCCGCAACATCACCGACATCGACGACAAGATCAACGCGCGCGCTGCCCAGAGCGGGGTGCCGATCGCCGCGATCACCTCTCGCTTTGCCGATGCTTATGTCGAGGACATGGCTGCGATCGGCTGCGCTGCGCCCGATCTCACCCCGCGTGTCACCGATCACGTGCCCGCAATCATCGACCTCGTCACCCGCCTGATCGCGCGTGGGCACGCCTATGCGGCGGAGGGCCATGTGCTGTTCCATGTGCCCTCATTTGCCGATTATGGCCGACTGTCGGGCCGCTCGCTGGAGGACATGATCGCGGGCGCGCGGGTCGAAGTTGCCCCGTTCAAGCGCCATCCGGCCGATTTCGTGCTGTGGAAGCCCTCCACCCCGGACCTACCCGGATGGGACAGCCCCTGGGGGCACGGACGGCCCGGCTGGCATATTGAGTGTTCGGCGATGATCGAGGCGCATCTTGGCCAGACCATCGATATCCATGGCGGCGGCGCGGACCTCATCTTCCCGCACCACGAAAACGAGATCGCGCAAGGCACCGCCGCGCATGACGGGGCATGCTATGCCGGGCTGTGGATGCACAACGGGATGGTGACGGTCGAGGGCCAGAAGATGGCCAAGTCGGCGGGCAATATGCTGACCGTTCGCGCCGCATTGGAACGCTACCCGGCCGAGGCCTTGCGGCTGGTACTGTTGTCGGCCCACTACCGCCAGCCGGTCGACTGGTCGCAGAGCGCGGCCGAACGCGCGGTGGCGACGCTCGACCGGCTCTACGGCCTGCTAGGCGATGCCGGGGATGGCGCGATCGAAGCCGATCCCGCCGATCTTGCCGCAATCGAAGCGGCGCTGGCGGATGATCTCGCCTTCCCCCGCGCGCTGGCCGCGCTGGCGCAGCTGGCGACGGGCATCCGGCAAGCGCCCGATCCGCTCCGGCAGCGGCAATTGCAGGCGGCCCTGCGGGCCGCCGGCAGCATGCTCGGGCTGCTCAACAAGCCCGAAGAATGGCGCGAGCAACGCGCCCGCATGGCCGCAGCCGCGCCGCGCGATCCCGCCGACCACGCCCGGATCGAGGCCGCGATCGCCGCGCGCAACGCTGCCCGCGCGCGCCGCGACTGGGCGGCCGCCGATGCGATCCGCGCCGAGCTCGCTGCGCTTGGCGTGACCCTCACCGATCAGTCTCACACCACCACATGGACCCGCCAATGACCCCTGAGACCCTGCATTTCGCCGCGCGTGAGAGCGTCGAGATGATCGAGCTGGGTGATCAGCTCGCCCCGCGCTTCGATGCGGCCGGACTGATCCCGGTGATCACCTGCGAGGCGGAGACGGGCGCGGTGCTGATGCTCGGCCACATGAGCCCCGAGGCGCTGCGCCTCACGCTGACGACGGGCGAGGTGCATTATTTCTCGCGCACCCGGCGGGCGCTGTGGCGCAAGGGCGAACATAGCGGCTTTGTGCATCGGCTGGTCGAACTCAGGGTCGATGACGATCAGGACTGCCTGCTCGCCCGCGTCGCGCTGGAGGGGCCGGGATCGTGCCATGTCGGCTTCTATTCGTGCTTCTACCGCGCGGTTGACCGCGATGCGCTCGCCGCCGATGCCATCGTGCCGCTGCGCCGGATCGAAGACGAGGCTGCCTTCGATGCCGAAACGGTCTATGCGGGCATGCCCAATCCGACTCTCATCTGACACCGGGAACCCAAGGCCGTGGCGCTGCTGACTTACCTGACCACCAATCATTTCGATTTCGGCGCGATTGCCAAGCTTGCCCCCGAGGCGGCACGGCTCGGCATTACGCGCCCGCTGATCGCCACCGACGCAGGCGTGCGCGCGGCGGGGCTGCTGGGCAAGGTGCTCGACGCGCTGGGCCCGGTGGAGGCGGTGACAATCTATGACGAGACCCCGGGCAACCCGACCGAGCGGGCAGTGCTGGCAGCGCTGGCGCTCTATGAGAGCGAGGGGTGCAACGGCGTGATCTGCCTCGGCGGCGGATCGCCGATGGATCTCGGCAAGGCCGTCGCGCTGCTGGCGCGCTGCGGCGGGCCGCTGGCGCAATATGATCCGCTTGGCGGCGGGCGCGGCAAGGCCACCGACATCGCCCCGCTGATCGCCATTCCCACCACCTCGGGCACGGGCAGCGAGGTCTCGCTCGGGTTTGTGATCATCATGGAGGATGGCCGCAAGCTGACCTTCGCCAGCCCGCTGTTCATCCCCAAGGTGGCGATCTGCGATCCTGACCTGACGCTCGGCCTGCCTGCGACGCTGACCGCGGCGACCGGGATGGACGCGATCACCCACTGCATCGAGGCTTTCCTCACCCCCAACGTCAACCCGCCGGCCGAAGGCGTGGCGCTCGATGGGCTGCGGCGGGGCTGGCGCCATATCGAGCGGGCGGTGGCCGACGGCGCTGACCGGGAGGCGCGCTGGGAGATGATGATGGCGTCAACCGAGGGCGCCTATGCCTTCGTCAAGGGGCTGGGCGCGGTCCATGCGATGAGCCACGCGGCCGGGCGGATCGAGGCGCTGCGGCTCCATCACGGCACGCTCAATGCGCTGTTCCTGCCCGCCGTGCTGCGCTTCAACGCGGATGCCTGCGGCGAGAAATATGCCCGCCTGCGCGAAGCGATGGGCCTCGCCCCGGCGCGGATCTGGCCGATGCCGTGGCGGCGATGAACCAGCGGATCGGGATGCCTTCGGGCCTTGCGGCGCTCGGCGTTACCAATAACCATGTGCCGGGCATTGTCGAATATGCTCAGAAGGATCTGGCGGCGCTGTCCAACCCGGTGCGCGCCGGGGCCGATGATTATGCGGCGATGGTGGCCGCCACGATGTAGCGGGCCTCAGGCCGGGCCCTTACCGGCCTCGTCGCAGGACTGGCAAAGCCCGGTCACTTCCATGACCTTGCGAAGCGTCCGGAAGTGTGCCGCTCTGGTCTGAAGATCGACCGCCTCCGCGATCGCGCTGGCCTCCACCGCCTCAACCGCGCCGCAGCCTTCGCACATCAGCAGGACACTGCCCGCGCCCGCCCCGGGGTCGGCGAGGCAATAGGCCTGCCGGCTTTCCACCCGGCGCACCACGGCGCATGCCATCAGCACTTCGAGCACGCGGTAGACACTGTTCGGCGCAACCTTCTTGCCGAGCGCGCTGCCAAGCCTTGCCGCGATCTCGTAAGCGCCGAGCGGCTGGGCCGAGCAGGCAATCTCGCGTAGCACGGCTTCACGGAACGGCGTGAGGCAGGCGCCGTGGGCGGCAAACTGCGCCGCCGCTCGCGCCCGCTGCTGCTGCCACGGTTCGTCCGTGTTTTCATGCCCTCCGCGAGGAACCGAAGATTCGTTCATCGAGCCAAGTCAGCTTTATGATCCGATAATCAGGCTTTCGCAGCGAAGGTCGCAACGAGAATCGGAGATCGCCCTGAAGCAGGCTAATTCACCAAGGGAGCCATGTCACGCTATAACATATCTATTTGGCGAATGCCTCTCCACTGAGGCTTGCTGGCGCATTGGAGGCCAGTTCTACCGCTTGGCTGCGGTGATTGGCCTTGCCACTCCGTACATCATGAATAGGTGACCGCATTCAGGGAGTGGCAGATTGTGACCCAGTGTCCCCAACTGGGTCGCTTACTGAACGGCAGCAATTTTCCGAAAGCGGGGCAAAGCCGCCATGCCGCTTTCGGGATCGCCCGGCCGCTCCGCGCGTGGTTGGAAGTGGGTGGTTTGTTGTCGCCCGGCCCACTGCCCACCCCGCTGCGACCAGGCGGCAAAGCCGCCAAGTCTCGCTCCCTTCCCGCTTGCGGGAGGGGCTGGGGGTGGGCCCGCGCGACGCCCGTAACGGGGCCGTTTCTGATGCGCGCTGGTGCGCAAAGCGCCGCTGTCTCGGCGCGTCCTACCCGCTCAGCGCGGGATTGCGCGCGGGCTTTCCTACACGCTGCGCAGCGCGCAAGGTGCGGGGCATGGCCTGCCACGACCATCCCCTTCGCCGCGCATCATCCTTGCCGATGGGGCATCACGATCAGAGGACGGTGCGATCAGGGGTCGGTTTTCCTTTCCTGGACAGTGTCTCATGTGTCTCCAACAGCCGCGCATGCCAGCTCGCCGCGCGCTGCGGGTTGCCTTTCCGACCAAGAGCCTCTATCCGCGCGGCCTTGTCCCGGCGCTTGTCGGGTGATTCCGTGCGGGAGCTCGCGGCAATGCACAGGCCGGGGCGTTTGACCGCTTAACATGACCTGCGCCTCTTCACCGGCGCGCAGGAACAGTGCGAACAAGGAGTTGGCCCGATGGCCAAGAAGATTGAAGGCTATATCAAGCTGCAGGTGCCTGCGGGCTCTGCCACCCCCTCACCGCCGATCGGCCCGGCTCTGGGTCAGCGCGGCGTGAACATCATGGAATTCTGCAAGGCGTTCAACGCCGCGACGCAGGAAATGGAAAAGGGCATGCCGATCCCGACCGTGATCACGGTCTATGCGGATCGCTCGTTCACCTTCATCACCAAGACCCCGCCGGCAAGCTTCCTGCTCAAGAAGGCAGCCAAGCTGAAGTCGGGCTCGAAGGAGCCGGGCAAGGTTTCGGCCGGCACCATCACCCAGGCGCAGATCAAGGAAATCGCCGAGGCCAAGATGGTGGATCTCAACGCGAATGACATTGACCAGGCCATGAAGATCATCGCGGGTTCCGCCCGTTCGATGGGCCTCGAAGTGGTGGAGGGCTGAACCGATGGCTAACCTGACCAAGAAGCGCAAGGCGCTCGCCGAACTCGATCGCGAGAAGCTCTACACCATCGACGAAGCGCTCAGCGTGCTGCGCCAGTTCAAGGGCAAGTTCGACGAAACCGTCGAAGTCGCCATGAACCTCGGCGTCGATCCGCGTCATGCCGATCAGATGGTGCGCGGCATGGTGTCGCTGCCCTCGGGCACGGGCAAAGATGTCCGCGTGGCCGTGTTCGCGCGCGGCGACAATGCCGAAAAGGCGCTCGCCGCCGGTGCCGACAAGGTCGGCGCGGAAGATCTGCTCGAAGACATGCAGAACGGCAATCTCGATTACGACCGCGTGATCGCCTCGCCCGACATGATGGGCATTGTCGGCCGCCTCGGTAAGGTGCTGGGCCCCAAGGGTCTGATGCCGAACCCCAAGCTCGGCACCGTGACCCCGAACGTGGCGCAGGCCGTGGCCGATGCCAAGGCTGGCCAGGTGGAATTCCGCGTTGAAAAGCAGGGCATCATCCACTCGGGCATCGGCAAGCTGTCGTTCTCGGACGATGCGCTCAAGGCCAACTTCAAGGCGCTGACCGAAGCCGTGGTGAAGTCGAAGCCGTCGGGTGCCAAGGGCAAGTATGTCCGCAAGGTCTCGCTGACGTCGTCGATGGGTCCGGGCCTCAAGGTCGACCTGTCGGAAGTCGAAGGCGCGTAACATCTATGGTGCGCTGCGGGTCTGCGTAGGGCTGGCGGCTGACCGATAACACGTTCAGACGGGCGCTCCGGTTCAGGCCGGCGTGCCCGTTTGACGTATTGTAATCCGGTGAGGCGATCACCATCTTGCGTGTAAGGCTGTGTTCATGCTCTCTTTTTTATCATGGCCTGCCATAACGATAAGGAATCGCGATGCCCTCACCCTCTCGGAACACATGGTGGCTTGATGCCAAATGGCTGGTGATGGCCAGCGCCATTGCCGCCTTCGCGGTTGTTCTGGGCTATGATGTGCGGCTCGGCATTGCCACGGGTGTCTTGCTGATGGCCACCGGCTTTGCCTGGCTATTGGTGGCGCTCTGGTTTGCGGCTGGCGCGCGTGCGCAGGCGTCACCCGTGCGGAGCCTGACGGAGCGTTATCAGCAACAGCTGCGCCAGCGCTTGCTGGCTGAACAGCGCGCGCGGGAGAGCAAGGCCAAGGCTCTCGTCAAGCCCGGACGGGCCGCCAAGCAGCCCTGATCGCTGGTCGTGGCTTTGGCCGGATCAGATGCCGCCCGGTGTCGCCGGGTAGCCAAGCCCTTCCAGCCCTTCGACCAGCCTTGCGGTGCAGCCTGCGAGATCATCCGCGCAGGTTGATCGCACCACGAAATTCGCGCCCACGCGTCCTTCGCGGAAGAACGGGTAGGAGCCGATCTGGCAATTGGCAAAGGCGGCTTCGGTCTGGCGGAGCAGATCGGCGACTTCGCTTTCGGCAACCCAGCAGCCGATGGTCTCCGACAGGAGCGGAGCGCCGCCTTCGAGCTGGCCCGTCAGCGCGTCGAGCATCCCTGCGGTGATATGCGGTACGCCCGCCATCAGGAAGATGTTGCCGCGCCGGATGCCGGGCGCGCCCGACATGCGGTTGGGGATGAGGTCTGAACCCTCGGGCACCCGTGCCATGCGCAGCCGCCCTTCGTTGAGACCGCCGCGCGTGGCGTAATAGCGTTCCAGCAAAGCGCGGGCATCCGGGTGGATCACCACCGGCACCCCCAGCGCAGCGGCCACCGCATCGACAGTGATATCGTCATGCGTCGGCCCGATGCCCCCGGTGGTGAAGAGGTAATCATAAGCGCTGCGCAGATCATTCACGGCCGCGACGATGCGACTTTCCACATCGGGCACCACGCGCACTTCGGCGAGGCGGATGCCCTGCACCTGAAGCCAGCTGGCGACCTGCGCGATGTTCTTGTCGTGGGTGCGGCCGGAAAGGATTTCGTCGCCGATGACCACAAGGCCAGCGGTCCAGATCTTGTCGGGAGAGGTCATACGATAAGGATTAGGTGAGAATGGCGTTAACGGGAAGAGCTTCGTCATTGCGCGCCGCTTCGCGGCTCGCAATGACGAGGAATGCAGCTATTCCGCCGCTTCCAGCTGCTCCTCGCCCGTGCGCGCATTGGCGCCCGGCTTGGTGAAGGTCAGGATGCCGTCGGTCAGCGGATCATCCTTCATCCGCTTGCGATCGACGACATATTCCTGATTGAGCCGCCACGGATAGCTGACCGAATTGCGCGGCATGATGTGCTTCCCGCGCTGGATATAGCCCGACGAGAAATCGAACACGTCATCCTGGATGATCTTCGCCTCATCAGCCGCGGTCAGCACTGGGGTGGCGATGCTGGTTCCGGTGCTGCGCATATGTTCGAGCACGCGGCACACGTAATCGGAATTGATGTCGGCCCGCAGCGTCCAGCTGGCATTGAGGTAGCCGAATACCACTGCCAAGTTCGGCAGGTTCGAGAACATGCAGCCCTTGTAGTAGAACCGCTCGTTGAACGCGACCGGCACGCCATCGACCCGCACATCGATCTTGCCGGCCACTGCCAGCTTGAGCCCCGTGGCGGTGACGACAATATCAGCAGGCAAGAATTGCCCATCGGTGAGCCTTACACCGCCCTTTTCAAACTTGGCGATGTGCCCGGTGACAACATCGGCCTTGCCTGCCTTCATCGCGCGGAACAGATCTTCGTCGGGCACGAGGCACAGCCGTTGCTCCCACGGATTATAGGGCGGGGTGAAGGCGTCCTTGTTGTAATCCGGGCCGAGGGCTTTCTCGATCTTCTTGTAGAGCGCGTCCTTCACCTTCTGCGGATTGTCGCGCGCCAGCTTGAAGCTGAAATCCTGCATTTTGATGTTCTTGAACCGGGTGAGCCGGTAGGCGAGCTTTTCCGGCAGGATCTTGCGCAGGAAATTGGCAACCGCGTCCTTGGCCGGGCGCGTGAACATCCATGTTGGGGTGCGCTGGAGCATGGTGACATGCGCCGCCTTGCGCGCCATCGCCGGCACGATCGTCACCGCCGTCGCGCCCGAGCCGATCACCACCACGCGCTTGTCTGCATAGTCGAGATCGTCGGGCCAGAACTGCGGGTGCAGCACCTGTCCCTCGAACTCGCCGAAATCGAAGCCCGGATCATAGGGCTCGTCGTAGTCGTAATAGCCCGCGCCGAGGTAGAGGAAGTTCGCGGTCATGCGGGTGCGCGAACCGTCGGCCTTTTCCATCTCGACATGCCAGCGCGCTTCGTCGTGGCGGAAATCGGCGCTGATCACCTTGTGGCCGAGGCGGATGTGCTGGCGGATGCCGCGCTCGTCGACGATCCGGTCGAGATATTCGAGGATCGCGGGGGCATCGGCGATCGACTTCTCGTGCCGCCAGGGCTCGAAATCGAAGCCGAGCGTGTGCATGTCGCTGTCCGAGCGGATGCCGGGATAGCGGAACAGATCCCACGTGCCGCCGAGATTGTCGCGCCGTTCGACGATGCAATAGCTATGGTGCGGGGCCTTCATGCCCATATGCGCGGCCATCCCGATCCCGGAAATGCCGGCGCCGACAATCAGCACATCGAAATGGGGGGGGGTTGCAAGCATGATCGGGCCTCTCTCCCTTATTGACAGCGATGTAACCACATGGGCGGAGCAAAAGCGAGTCCGATATGCAATTTGCAACTGACTTGCAGGCAGGCGCCTTGGCCGCGGGGGTATGAAGGTTTGCGAGGGGTAAGATTATTACGTGCCCGGCGGTCTTTATGAATTCATCCTGCCTCGCGTGGGGTGTTGTTGCATTTTTGCTACGACGCAAAAGAAGTTTGCCAGCACTCTTGTTAGCGAGTCGCGCACTGATACTCTCCTCCCCGCAACACCGGCACGGAACCTAATCGGCCCGGGTTGAGGGGAGAGAGAGATGTCACGGAAATTCGCAGTCTATGCTGCGGGCCTGATGGCTTGCAGCGCGCTTACCACCCCGGCATTCGCGCAGGATCAGGACGAGGCGGAAGCCCAGTCCGCAGTCAACGACACCACCATCATCGTGACGGCGACCCGCCGCGCGCAGGACGTGCAGGATATTCCGCTGGCTGTGACCGCGATCTCGCCGCAGCAGCTTGAGGCGCAGCGCGTCGTCAACATCCAGCAGATCGCTGCTCTGGCCCCCAGCTTTACCGCGAGCCAGGCACAGCTGGCCTCGGGCTCGGTCGTGCTGCGCGTCCGCGGCATCGGGACCACCTCGAACAATATCGGCTTCGAAAGCGCGGTCGGCATCTTCATCGATGGCGCCTATCAGTCGCGCCCCGGCGTCGCGCTCAGCGAATTTGTCGACGTGGAACGGGTTGAAGTGCTGCGCGGCCCGCAAGGCACGCTGTTCGGTCGCAACACTTCGGCTGGTGCGCTCAACATCACCAATGTGCGCCCCGATGTCACCGAATTTGGCGGCTTCGTGAATGCCGAATACGGCAATTTCGACGAAATCAGCCTGCAAGGCGCGATCAACGTGCCGATCGTGCAGGATACGGTCGCGTTGCGCCTGACCGGCGCTTTCCGCCAGCGTGACGGCTTCCTCGATGTGGTTGATCGCACCGGTGCCAAGATTGGCGAGACCAACAGTGTCGATCAATGGCTGGTGCGTGGCCAGATCGGCTGGGATACCGACAGCGGGATGCGCGGCCGGATCATCGCCGATTATTCCAAGAGCAAGTCGAGCTGCTGCGGCGCGATCGAACTGTACCAATCGCCGCTCGTGACGGGCGGTGCTTATGCTGCGGTCGGTCTGGGTCTCAATGGCGGCAACGGACAGCCGGTGGTGGCGACCACCCGCGATGATCAGGGCACCTTCGAGCGCGCGCTGCAGAACCGGACTGTCTCGGCCAACTTCGCTCCGGTTGCCGATATCGACAACTACGGCGTGACCGGCGAACTCGAATTCCCCGTCTCTGACAATGCCGATCTGATCTTCATCGGTTCGTACCGCAAGTATCAGAGCTTCGAGAATTACGATTCGGACTTCACCGCGCTCGATATCTTCAACGTGCCTGCGCTGAACCTTGATATCGATACCTGGACGGCGGAACTGCGGTTTCAGGGCGAAGCCATGGGCGGCAAGCTCAACTACATGTTCGGCGGGTTCTATTCGGACGAAAAGATCGACCAGTCGGTCAGCTTCTCGCTGGGACAGGATTTCGGCGAGAATGTCGGTGCCCTCCTGTTCGTGCCCACCGGCGGGGCGCTCGGCCCCAATCCGCTGACATTGTTCACCGGGATTGATCCGGCGGGCACCAGCAACACCAACCGCTTCCAGCAGGATGCCAAGAGCTACGCGATCTTCACGCACAATTCGCTGGAGCTTACCGATGGGCTCGAACTGACGCTGGGCGCCCGATATTCGTGGGAAGAAAAGTCGGGCGGGTTTGACCAGACGGCGATCAACAACCGGATCTGCCCGGCGACGCTCGGCGCGCTCGGGGCGATCCCGGCAGCGCTGCGGCCTTCGTTCATCGGTCTGGGCTGCTTCGGCTTCACCGCGCCGGCTGATCTGCCGCAAGCGGCCGCCCTGCCACTCGTCCGCACCTTCCAGTCGGAATTCAAGGACGAAGAGCTGATTTACACCGTCAAGCTCGGCTATGAAATCAGCCCGTTTGTGAGCAGCTATGCCAGCTTCACCCACGGCTACAAGGCAGGCGGGATCAACCTCGATACCACGGCTGCCGTTGCCGGGGCTGATCCGACCTTCCTGTCGGAAGAGGTTGATGCCTATGAACTCGGCATCAAGGCGCAGACCCCGAACCGCAATCTGACCGTCAACGTCGCGGCCTTCTATGAGAAGTTCACCAACTTCCAGGTGCTCGAATTCACCGGCACGGCCTTCGCCACGTTCAACGTGCCGATTGCCGAGACCCGCGGGGTCGAAATCGAAAGCCTGTTCCGGCCCAATGATGAGCTGACCTTCAACCTCGGGGCGACCTTCCTTGAGGCGAGCTATCCCGACGATTGCGCCGGGACGCAAACCTCGGTGCAGGTGGTTGCGCTGTGCGGCAATACCCTGACCAACGCGCCGCAAGTCGTCGCACTGCTTGGCGGGATGTGGGAAAAGCCGCTGAACGACTCGACCGAGTTCTTCCTGGCGGGCCAGATCCGGCTTGAAGGCGATCAGCGCACGTCCACCCAGGCGATCATTCTCCCGGATGCCGCGCAGATTGCGGCTGCCGGTGGGCTCCAGCAGGCCATTGATGCCGCACCGCCGATCATCGCCGACATTCAGGATGGCAAGGCCTTCATCAACCTGCGCGCGGGCCTGCGCTTTGCCGGCGGCAAGTATGCGATTGAAGGCTGGGTGACCAACCTGACTGACGAAGTCGTGCGCGGGGTGACCTTCAACACCACGCTGCGTGGCTCGGGTGCGGCCAACTCGCGTTCGGCCTTCTCGCTGCCGCCGCGCCAATACGGGGTGACACTGCGCGCCCAGTTCTGATTGCAAGGATCAGGCATAAACAAACCGGCCCGGAGCGATCCGGGCCGGTTTTTTGTTGGTCATCGTTTCAAAGCAACGGCGCAGCGACCGCAAGGGCCACCGGCAGCAGCTGCGTTCACATGCTTCTCGCGATCAGCATCTTCATGATCTCGTTCGAGCCGCCATAAATCCGCGCGATGCGGGTATCGCGATACATCCGGGCGATGGCGTAATCATTGATATAGCCCGCGCCGCCGTGGAACTGGAGGCACTTGTCGACGACTTCGCTCTGGAGCTCGGTCACCCAGTATTTCGCCATGCTGGCGGTTGCGACATCAAGCTTGCCTTCGAGCAGCTTGGCGATGCAGTCATTGACGAAGACCCGCGCCGCCGTGCCGCGTGCCTTCAGGTCAGCCAGCGTGAACTGGGTGTTCTGGAAATCCCAGATCGTCTTGCCAAACGCCTTGCGGTTCTTGACGTATTCGACGGTCACATCGAGCGCCTTTTCGATCCCGGTGATGGCGTTCATCGCGATGACTAGGCGTTCCTGCGGCAGTTCTCCCATCAGCTGGTAGAACCCGCGCCCTTCCACGCCGCCAAGCAGATTGTCGGCCGGGATGAACACGTTGTCGAAGAACAGCTCGGAGGTGTCCTGCGCGTCGAGCCCGATCTTGTCGAGCTTCTTGCCGCGCTGGAAGCCTTCGGCGCCTTCGGTTTCGAGCAGCAGCAGCGAGATCCCCTTGGCACCTTCCGCCGGATCGGTCTTGGCGACGACGATGATGAAATCGGCAAGCTGCCCGTTCGAGATCCAGGTCTTGGAGCCGTTGAGCCGGTAGCCATTGCCGTCTTTCAAGGCGGTGGTTTTGATCGATTGCAGGTCGGACCCGGCATCGGGTTCGCTCATCGCAATCGCGCTGACGAGATCGCCGGTGACGAGGCGGGGCAGATATCTCTGCTTCTGCTCTTCGGTGCCGTGGCGCACGAGATAGGGCAGGATGATGGTGTTGTGGAGCGAGGCGCCAAAGCCTTCGACCCCGTGCTTGGCCTGTTGATCGATCACCACCATGTCATGGCGGAAATCGCCGCCGTGGCCGCCATATTCGGTCGGCACCGAGACGCCGAGCAGGCCCGCTGCGCCCGCCTCGCGCCAGAATTCACGCTCGACCATGCCATCCTCGCGCCATTTCTCGATGCGCTTTTGCGGGGCATGCTGCTGGTAGAACTTGCCGACGGCATCGGCAAAGATGGCGATTTCCTCGTCTTCCATGAAGGCGGGCTGGGGCACGTCGATGACGGGCATTTTTAGGTCCTCTCTCTCACATCAAAAGTCCGTTCGCCCTGAGCCTGTCGAAGGGCTGCACTTCTCTTCAGAAGAACAGAACGGTGCTTCGACAAGCTCAGCACGAACGGCGCGTCGTTGTTACTTGCCCGTCCAGTTGGGCTTGCGCTTCTCGGCAAAGGCCGCCGCGCCTTCACGCGCGTCATGCGACATGAACACCGGCGCGATCAGCTGGCCCTGCTTGGCGTAGCGCTCTTCGATCGACCAGCCGCGCGATTGCTTCATCACCTGCTTGGAGACCTTGACCGCCAGCGGGCCATTGGCCGCGATCCTCGCTGCCAGCGCCAGCGCCGCATCAAGCGCAGGGCCTTCGGTCACGTCGTTGATGAGACCGAGCTGATAGGCGCGCTCTGCCCCGATGAAATCACCCGTCAGCGCGAGTTCGAGCGCGATCCGCTCGGGGATCTGATCGGGCAGCATCATCACGCCGCCCGCAGCCGCGACAAGGCCGCGCTTCACTTCGGGAATGCCGAACTTCGCATCTTTGTGCGCGACCACGAGATCGCAGGCGATCATCAGCTCAAGCCCGCCTGCCAGCGCATAGCCTTCGACCGCCGCGATCAGCGGCTTCTGCGGCGGCGCTTCGACGACGCCGCCAAATCCGCGCCCTTCGACGCTGGGGCGTTCGCCGCGCAGGAAGCCTTTGAGGTCCATGCCAGAGCAGAAGGTGCCACCCGCACCCGTCAGCACGCCGACGCGCAGATCATCCTCGGCATCCAGCCGGTCCATCGCGGCCGCGATCCCTTCGGCAGCCGCCTTGGTCATC
This sequence comes from Erythrobacter epiphyticus, assembly GCF_034653295.1. NCBI lineage: Bacteria > Pseudomonadati > Pseudomonadota > Alphaproteobacteria > Sphingomonadales > Erythrobacteraceae > Erythrobacter > Erythrobacter epiphyticus. The sequence continues at coordinate 788,579 of NZ_JAYEEU010000007.1, forward strand.
GCATTCTTGGCCTCGGGCCGGTTGATGGTGACGATCAGCACGCCATCGCGCACTTCGGTCAACACTTCGTTTGCAGCGTCGCTCACGGGGGACATCCTCTCTCTTCTGTGTCCTGACAAAAATGACATTGCGAATTGAAACTCAATTCTTGTGCGAGTGGTGCAGGCGGTTTACGGACGCGTCAACTGCAATTTCGCTAAATCACAAGCTGAGAGAGGGATTATCATGGCAGAGGCTTACATCATCGACGCCGTGCGCACGCCGCGCGGGATCGGCAAGCAGGGCAAGGGCGCGCTGGCCGCGTGCCACCCGCAGCACCTGGCCGCCACGGTGCTGAAGGCGATTGCCGAGCGCAACAAGCTTGATACCAGCACGGTCGATGATGTCATCTGGTCGGTCTCGACGCAGGACGGGATGCAGGCGGGCGACATGGGCCGCATGGCGGCGCTCGATGCGGGCTATGACATCACCTCGTCCGGCACCACGCTCGATCGCTTTTGCGGCGGCGGCATCACCAGCGTCGCGCTGGCTTCCGCGCAGGTAATGAGCGGGATGGAAGACTGCGTCATCGCCGGGGGCACAGAGATGATGAGCCTGACTGCCGCGATGAGCCAGGAAAAGATGCGCGCCGGGATCAAGCCGCCGATGATGGGCAGCTATAACGAACGGCTCCAGAAGGTGCACCCGCAGTCGCACCAGGGCATTTGCGGCGATGCGATTGCCAGCATGGAGGGCTTCACCCGCGAGGAGCTGGACGAGGTCGGCTACCGCTCGCAGCAGCGCGCCGCCGAAGCGATTGCCGAAGGCCGCTTCGCCAAGTCGGTGGTGCCGGTGGTGGCCGATGACGGCACCGTGCTGCTCGACCGCGAGGAGTATCCTCGCCCGCAGACCACCCGCGAGGATTTGGCCAAGCTCGAACCGGCCTTCCCCAAGATCGCTGACGTGCCGCTCGACGCGGCGGGCACGACCTTTCGCAAGCTGATCAACCAGAAGTATCCCGATCTGGAGATCAAGCATTTCCACCATGCGGGCAATTCCTCGGGCGTGGTCGATGGCGCAGCGGCGGTGCTGATCGCCTCGAAGGACTATGCGCAGAAGCACGGCCTCAAGCCCCGCGCCCGCATCGTCGCCACCGCCAACATGGGCGATGATCCGACGCTGATGCTCAACGCGCCGGTGCCGGCGGCTAAAAAGGTGCTGGCCAAGGCGGGCCTCTCGAAGGACGATATCGACCTCTACGAGATCAACGAGGCTTTCGCAGTCGTCGCTGCCAAGTTCGTGCGCGATCTCGAGCTTGATTGGGACAAGGTCAACGTCAACGGCGGTTCGATTGCGCTCGGCCATCCGATCGGCGCCACGGGGTCGATCCTGATCGGCACCGTGGTTGACGAGCTGGAGCGGCGCGGCGGGCGCTATGGCCTCGTCACCATGTGCGCCGCGGGCGGCATGGCCCCGGCGATCATCGTCGAGCGGGTGGACGATTTCGTTGACTGAGGTCGCTGACAACACCCCCGTCATCATCGGGGTGGGCCAATATTCGGAGAGGGTGGGCGAGCCCGGCTATACCGCCCTCTCTTACATGGATCTTGCAGGCCGCGCGCTAGGAGCAGCGATTGCCGATAGCGGGGCGAGCGGTGACGTGGCAGGCGCCATCGACACCCTCGCCGCGATCCGCGCCTTCGAAATGTCGCGCCCAGATCGCAAGCCGCCTTTCGGCGCGGCGAACAACGTGCCGCGCGCGATTGCAAAGCGGGTCGGGGCAGACCCGAAGCGGGCGATCCTGACCACCACGGGCGGGCAGACCAACCAGCAATTGGTGGGCGAGTTCGCCAGCGCGATTGCGGCAGGCGACAGCCAATGCGCGGTGATCGTCGGCTCCGAGGCGATCTCGACCGTGCTGGCCTTGACGGCCAAGGGCGAAATTCCCGACTGGTCGGAAGAGATCGAGGGCGACTTCGAGGATCAGGGCTTCGGGGTCGAGGAACTGCTGGAGCCCGCGCTGTTCCTCCACGGCGCGAGCGGGGCGATCCCGCTCTATGCCCTTGCCGAGAACGCGCGGCGGCATCGACTGGGGATGGGGCTGGACGCATACCGGATGGAAATCGGCAAGCTGTTCGCGCCCTTCACGCGGGTCGCGGCGGCCAACCCGCATTCCGCGGCGCCCATCGAGCGCAGCGCCGAAGAGTTGGCGACTGTCACCGACCGCAACCGCATCGTGGCGGAACCCTATCCGCGCATGACCGTCGCCCGCGACCAGGTGAACCAGGCCGCTGCCATCATTGTCGCCTCGGCGGGCCTCGCGCGTGCGCTTGGCGTTCCCGAGGACAAGTGGGTGCACATCCACGCGGTCACCGCCGCGACCGAGTTGAAGCTCTCGCAGCGGCCTGATCTGGCGGGCAATCCCGCCTCGCTCGCCAGTGTCGACGCGGCGCTGGCGCGGGCGGGGAAGGGCATGGCCGATATGCGCTATCTCGACTTCTACTCGTGCTTCGCGATCCCGGTTTTCAACCAGTGCGACCACTTCGGGCTGAGCGCGGAGGATGACCCGCGCGGATTGACGCTGACCGGGGGCCTGCCCTTCTTCGGCGGGGCGGGGAACAACTACTCGGCCCACGCCATCGCCGAAGCGGTGCAGCGCGTGCGGGGCGACCGGGGCTCGTTTGCCTTGGTCGGCGCGAATGGCGGCTGGATGAGCAAATATGCCACCGGTATCTATTCGACCGAGCCCGCCGACTGGTCAGGCAATGACCGCTTCGCCGTGCTCCCCAAGGCGAGCGACAAGGTGCCCTTGGCGAAGGGCCCGGTCGATGCCGCGACGGTCGAGACCTATACCATCAACCGCGGTCCCAAGGGCGCCGAGGCGATCTTCATCGGCCGCTCCGACGCGGGCGAACGGGTGGTGGGCAATGCCGACCTCTCGGACGCGGCAACCGCTGAGGCCTTCGAAAGCGGAGAGCCGTTCGGCAAGCGGCTGTCGCTCACGCAGGATGAGCGCGGGCGGACTTTGGGGCGCCTCGCCACTTAGCCTCCGTTCGCCCTGAGCTTGTCGAAGGGCTGTTCTGCCTTCGATTGCCGCGGCCGGGAAAAGTGCTGGGCTTCGACAAGCTCAGCCCGAACGGGATTGGGGAACAGCCTCGATTGCCTCTGCCTTGCGCGAATCGGCGCTTTGCGGTAGTTGGTTTCAATTGAAACTAATATCTTGCTGCTGGGGATCACCGATGAATGCGCCAACCATGACCCAAGGGGCCACAGACCTCTTCGAAAACCCGGTGGGCCTCGACGGGTTTGAATTCGTCGAGTTCTGCGCGCCCGAAAAGGGCATGCTCGAACCGGTGTTCGCAGCGATGGGCTTCACCCGCGTGGCGCAGCACCGTTCGAAGGATGTGCACCTGTGGCGGCAGGGGGGCATCAATCTGATTGCCAATTACGAGCCGCGCTCGGCGGCGTGGTACTTCGCGCGCGAGCATGGCCCTTCGGCCTGCGGCATGGCGTTCCGGGTGCGTGATGCGGCCAAGGCCTATGATTACCTGATCGCCAAGGGCGCAGAGCCGGTCGCGGTGCAGACCGGCGTGATGGAACTGCGCATTCCCGCGATCCGCGGCATCGGCGGGGCCATCCTCTATCTGGTCGACCGTTACGAGGGTGCTCAGGGCGGAAACGGGCTTACCATCTACGACATCGATTTCGAATATCTGCCGGGCGTCGACAAGCACCCGGTTGGCGCGGGTTTCCACACGATCGATCACCTCACCCACAACGTCTATGGCGGGCGGATGAAGTATTGGGCGGACTACTACGAGACCCTGTTCAACTTCCGCGAGATCCGCTTCTTCGACATCAAGGGTGAATATACCGGCCTCACCTCCAAGGCGCTGACTGCGCCCGACGGCAAGATCCGCATCCCGCTCAACGAAGAGGGCGAGGGCGGCAAGGGCCAGATCGAGGAATTCCTGCGCGCCTTCAATGGTGAGGGCATCCAGCACATCGCGCTCATCTGTGACGATCTCATCGCCTGCTGGGACCGCCTGCAAAAGCTTGGCGTCCCCTTCATGACCGCGCCGCCTGCGACCTATTACGACATGCTGGCCGAACGCCTCCCCGGCCACGGCGAGGATGTCGGCGCATTGAAGATGCGCGGCATCCTGCTCGACGGCACCACGGAAGGCGGCCGCCCCCGCCTGCTGCTGCAAATCTTCGCCCAGGCGCAGGTCGGGCCTGTGTTCTTCGAATTCATCCAGCGCAAGGGCGACGAAGGCTTCGGCGAGGGCAACTTCAAGGCCCTGTTCGAAAGCATGGAGCGCGACCAGATCATCCGCGGCGTGCTGAATGTCGAGGAACCGGCGGAGTAACTTGCTTCGTCATTGCGAGCGTAGCGAAGCAATCCAGAGAGGCTCTGCGCAAACGCTGGATTGCCGCGTCGCCTTCAGCTCCTCGCAATGATATTGGAGAGGAATGAGAGCATGACTACCCACCCCGTATCCCTCGCCGGCATCCACCACGCCGCGTACCGCTGCAAGGACGCGAAAGAGACGGTGGAATGGTACGCCCGCGTTCTCGGCATGACCTACACCACCGCCTTTGCCGAGGATCATGTGCCTTCGACCGGCGAATATGATCCCTACATGCACATCTTCCTCGATGCAGGGAACGGCAACATCCTCGCCTTCTTCGAGCTGCCGAACCAGCCCGAGATGGGCAAGGACCCGAACACCCCCGCTTGGGTGCAGCACCTTGCGCTGAAGGTGCCTTCGGAAGAGGCGCTGCTGGCGGCGAAGGCACATATCGAGGCGCAAGGCATCGATGTGCTCGGGCCGACGCATCACGGCATCTTCAAGTCGATCTACTTCTTCGATCCCAACGGCCACCGCGTGGAACTCGCCGCCGATATCGGCACGGCGGAGCAATATGCCGAGCTCGCCCGCGTCGCCCCGGTGATGCTGGAGGAATGGTCGCAGACCAAGAAAGCCCCGCGCCACGCCGACTGGCTGCACGAGATCGCTCGCGCGCAGCACGCCGCTCAGAAGCCGTAACGCAGCCCAATCCAGCCCGTTCGCGGAATACCGAGATCGATCGATCCACCCGCGTTGCGGGTGATGATCGCGGTGTCGGTGAGGTTCTCCCCGCGCAGTACCAGCGCAAATCCGCTACGCCCCAGCGGAACCGCGACAAAGGCATCGAGTGTCGTTGCGGGTGCAAGCACATCGGTTTCGAGATCATCTTCGAACTGCGCAGCGACATGGCGCAGAGTCGCTGCGATCTGCCACCCCGCGGCGGGTTGCCATGCGAGCGTGGCCGAACCCGACCAGCGCGGCACGTGCGGCGGGCGGTTGCCATCCAGTTCGAGCGATGCGCCCGACCCCTCGATCTCGGCATCGCTATAGGCGAGCGAGGCATTGAGGCTGAGCCTGCCCACTTGCGCTCCCAGCCCCGCCTCGATCCCGCGCGCGGCAATCGCGGGCAAGTTCTCCCGGCGGCGCAGATTGGGGCGCTGCGTGACATTGGCAATCGCGTCCTTGACGCGGTTGTCAAAGGCCGTGAGCGAAATCTGTAGCCCCGCGTCAGTCTGCCAGTCGAGCCCGGCTTCAAACCCTTCGAGCCGTTCGCTTGCAAGCGCGGCATTGGCCTCGGTCACTACCGGGAAGACCACGAAGGGGCGGGTCAACTCGTTCAAGGTCGGCAGGCGGATGCCGGTATAGGCGGCCCCGCGCAGGCGGAGGTGCTCGCTCGCCTGATAGGCCGCGCCGGCGCGCCATGTGGCAACCCAGTCGGAGCGGTCTGCCCCGACCACATTGCTGACTGTCGTGCCTGCCGGGTTGACCGCGCGGTAGAAGGTATCACTGATGACGATGTGATCGGCGCGCAGGCCGCCTGTCAGCGTCAGTGCACCGAGGCGCCAGTCATCCTCGATGAACAGGCCGAGATTGGCCGTCGCCCCGCCTGCGCGGCGGCGCTCGGTCAGGGCGCCGGTGACGGCATTATAGGCCTCTTCCTGCAATTCGCCCGAGGCGCGGCGATAATCGGCGCCGATGCGCAAGGTGTGAGCCTCGCCCACCGGCGGGCGCAATTCGATCTTGCCGCCAAGCCCGGTCGATGGGGTGCGGCGCTGATCGAGCGCGCGGGTAAAGCGGGTGGCGTTGATCACGATGTTCGAAAAATCGCGCGCCTGCACATAGGCCAGCGCATCGAAAGCCCAAGCCCCGCGCCCGATGATGCGGAGGCTGGCATCCTGCCCTTCGCTGGTGGAATCTGCCCCGCGGAACCGCAGCGTGCGCGCGTCACGGAACAGGTTCACGCGGGCCTGCACTTCAAGATCCCGCCCCAGCGGGGCAACCGCGCGCAGGCCGGTCTGCCAAGTGTCGAAGGCGGCATCGACGCTCGCCGGGGTTAATTGGCTGGCAGGCGTGGTGTTGAATCCCGCGCCGCGATCCCAGCGCCCGCTGGCGGTGACAAAGCCGCGCCCGATCTGCGCGGTCGCGAGCAGGCTTGCCTCGGTCTCGGCGCGATCATTGATCGCAGCGCTCGCCAGCAGCGGGCGCAAGCTGGCCGGAGCCGCGCTCTCCAGCTCGATGGTGCCCGCCAGCGCGCCTGCCCCGAACGGGCCGGAGCCGCCCCCGTGCGTCACCCGGATCTGGCCGAGGCTTTCGGGCGCAATCGCGCTCAAGGGGATATAGCCGAAGAACGGATCGGCCACTGGTACTCCGTCGAGCAGCACCAGCGCACGGCTGGTGGCATTGCCGCCGAGCGCCCGCAGCGTGACCCCTTGTGCGCTCGGATTGGACGAGCGGCTGTCCGACCGGCGGAATTGCTGGAACCCGGCGACATTGAGCAGCACATCCTCGATCCGGCCCGAAGCGCTGGCGACAATCCTGCCGCGCTCGAGCGTTGTCACCGCATAGATCGCGGCCGATGGCGTCTGCGCGAGCCCGCGCCCGGTGACGATAATCTCCTTGGCGGGCTGTGGTGTGGCGGTGTCAGGGGTTTCCTGCGCCTCTTGCGCTGCCAGCGGCGCGCACAAAAGCAGGACAGGGGCGCAGGCAGAATGGCGCAACAGCATTGCGGCGGAGTTCCTTGTCAGCGGGCGGGTGCCGGGGAGATGTGGGCTAGCCGTGCCGCCTCCCGATGCCAAGCCCGCTGGCACAGCGATGCCCCGCGCACATCATGGTTGCGCGAGTCTGCACCAGCCTGCACAAGGCGCGCCTTGCGAGAGGAGATCGTCATGCGCCGTGTGATTGCTGCTGCCGGAGCCGCCGCTCTGGCTCTGTCCGGCCTTGCCCCCGCCACCGCGCAGGAGATGCGCCCGGTTGAACAGCAGATCGGTGCAGGCGGCAGGCCGGTCGGGGCGAGCTGGTCGCGCAGTCCCGTCCATGCCCCGCATGGCATGGCAGCGACCGCGCACCCGCTGGCGACACAGATCGCGCTCGATATCCTCAAGGCCGGCGGCTCGGCCGTTGACGCGGCGATTGCCGCCAATGCTGCGCTCGGCCTGATGGAGCCGACCGGCAATGGCATCGGCGGCGATCTGTTTGCGATCATCCATGATCCCAAGACAGGCAAGCTCTATGGCCTCAACGGATCGGGCCGTTCGCCATCGGGGCAAACGCTCGAACAGCTCAAGGCCAAGCTCGGCGGCGCCAAGGTGCTTACGCAAGTCGGCCATCTCCCGGTCACCATCCCCGGCACAGTCGATGCGTGGTTCGCGATGCACCAGCGCTTTGGCAAGCTGGCGATGGGTGACATTCTCGCACCGACCATCCGCTATGCCCGCGAAGGGCACCCGGTTGCTCCGGTGGTGGCGATGTATCTCGATCGCGGCCTGCGTTCCTTCGAAGCGCGCGCCAAGCAAACGCCGTTCGATTTCGCCAACGCCCGGGCGACCTGGTTTGCCAGCGGCAAGGCCCCCGCGGCAGGCGAAATCTTCCGCAACCCCGATCTGGCCCGCACGCTGGAGGTCATCGCCAGGGACGGACGCGATGCCTTCTACAAGGGGCCGCTGGCGCAGGTCATGGTCGGCTATCTCCAGCGGCACGGTTCGGCCTTCACGCTGGCCGATTTCGCCGCTCATACGTCCGAATGGGTGGAGCCCGCCTGTGTGGCCTATCGCAAGGGCTATGAACTGTGCGAACTCCCGCCCAACAGCCAAGGCTTTGCCGCGCTGCAAATGGTCAACATCCTCAAGAATGTCGATCTCGCGCAGTGGGAGCGCGGCAGCCCCGAGGTGATCCACTACATCACCGAAGCCAAGCGGCTCGCCTTTGCCGATCTGGCGCGGTTTTATGCTGATCCGGCCTTTGCCAGCCTGCCGCAGGATTTGCTGAGCGAGGCATACGGGCGCCAGCGCTTCGCCCTGATCGATCCCGCGCGCGCCGCCCCGGAATTCGGCCCCGGTGCGGGCAAGCTCGAAGGGCCGGGCGACACCACCTATCTGACCGTTGCCGACAAGGACGGGATGATGGTCAGCCTCATCCAGTCGAATTATCGCGGGATGGGCAGCGGGCTGGTGCCCGACGGGCTGGGCTTCATGTTTCAGGATCGCGGTGAACTGTTCAGCCTCGATCCCGCGCATCCCAATGCCTATGCGCCCGGAAAGCGCCCGTTCCACACGATCATACCGGCTTTTGTGAACAAGGACGGCAAGCCCTACATGACGCTTGGCCTGATGGGCGGCGGAATGCAGCCGCAGGGCCATGTGCAGGTGCTGATCAACCTCGTCGATTATGGCATGAACCTGCAGGAAGCGGGTGATGCCGCGCGGCTCAACCACGAAGGCGGGCGCGAGCCGACCGAAGACCTCACCGGCCCGGCCATCGATCCGCTCGGCACGCTCTATCTCGAACCCGGCATTCCGGCAGCGACAGTCGCGAAGCTGCGCGCGATGGGCCACAAGGTCGAGGTGGTGAGCGACGGGATCATGTTCGGCGGCTATCAGGCGATCGCGCGCGATCCGGTCAGCGGGGTTTACACCGGCGCGACCGAAATGCGCAAAGATGGTCAGGCGAGCGGTTACTGACCGCCTAAACAAGCATCTTGGCGATAAAGGCGATCTGCGCGGCGGTGAACGCCTTGGCGAGCGGGCCTCTATCCATGTCGAAAGCGTGGATGCCGCCGGTCACTTCCTCGTAAGTGACCGGCACGCCCGCCGCCGCAAGGCGCTGCGCATAGGCGCGGTCTTCATCGAGGAAGAGATCGCAGGTGCCGACACCGATCCACGCGGGCGGCAGGCTTGACAGATCCGCGCGGCGCGCCGGGATTGCATAGGGCGCGGCATCGGAATCGGCGAGCCCGCGCAGATAGGCGCCCCAGGCAAAGCGGTTGTTGCGATTGCTCCACACGCTGTGGCGCGCTGCATCAAGTTCTCCGCGGGTGGCGGTGCTGGCATCAAGCATCGGATAGACGAGCAGTTGCGCCACCGGCTGGATGCCGCCTTCATCGTGGAGGCGCTGGACAAGACTGGCGGCCAATCCGCCGCCCGCACTATATCCGCCGACCATGATCTTGCCCCGGTCAATCCCGAGCTTGTCGGCGCGGGCCAGCACGGCATGCCACGCCGCATGGGCATCATCCAAGGCGGCAGGAAAGGGCGCTTGCGGCGCAAGGCCATAGGCCGGGCAGATCACCGGTACGCCCAGCGCCTTGGCGAAATGCGCGGCCTTGGGGAAAATGTCCTGCGGCTGACCGAACACGAAGCCGCCGCCGTGAAACAGCATCACCGCGCCCGCGCCGCGCTGTTCAGCCGGGGTGATGATGGTCATGCGCGCGCGCCCATCATGCACCTCTGCAAGCGTCACACCTGACGGATCGAAGCGCGGACGCAACAAGCCGCCGAACCAGCGCATCAGGCGGTAGGTGAAGCGGTTGATCACCAACTTGCCCAGCTTCGCATGCATTGCGGCAAGCTCGGGCGCGACAGGGCTTGGCCGGGCCGAGCTGATATGCGGATCGCCGAATGGCGCGGCTGCTGCGGTGTTCTCCATCGGCTCTCCCCTTGGCCTGCTGGTGTGGCAAGGCTAGGCGCGTAAAGCGCAGGCACGCAAGCCCGGAAGCGCGCGGGCGGCAATGCACACAGCGCTTGCCAGCCCCGGCTGGCTGGGCAAGGTTGACTGGGCAGCCGGGCCGACTTGGCTCTTCGCAACCAACAGGATTTTTCATGACGCAGGCTTACGCATCCGATCTCGCGCTGTTCATCAATGGCAGCTGGCGCATGGGCGAAGGACGCGATGCGCTGGCGGTGCTCAACCCCGCGACGGGCGCAGCGATCGCCGAATTGCCGGTGGCGAGCGCAGCCGATCTCGAAGAAGCCCTCGCCGCCGCGCAGGCGGGTTTTGCCGAGTGGCGCATGGTCGATGTCGACACCCGCGGCGCGATCCTGCGCAAGGCGGCAGAGCTGATCCGCGACCGCGCCGATCGCATCGCGACCTTGCTCACCACCGAACAGGGCAAGCCCGTCGGCGAAGCGCGCGGCGAAGTGGTCGGCGCGGCTGCGATGTTCGATTTCTACGCCGAGGAAGCCAAGCGCGCCTATGGCCGGGTGCTGGTGCGCCCGACAGGCCAGCGCGCGATGGTGATCAAGCAGCCGGTGGGCCCGGTGGCGGTGTTCACCCCGTGGAACTTCCCGGTCTATCTGCTCGCCAAGAAACTCGCCCCTGCCTTGGCGGCGGGATGCTCGGTGATTGCCAAGCCCGCCGAGGAATGCCCGGCCTCGACTGCGGCGCTGATGCGCTGCCTTGCCGATGCAGGCGTCCCCGCCAATGTCGCGCAGCTGGTTTACGGGGTGCCCGACATGATCAGCCGCACGCTGATTGGCTCGCCCGTGATCCGCAAGGTCAGCTTCACCGGATCAACTGCGGTGGGCAAGCATCTGATGCGGCTCGCCGCGGATGGGGTGAAGCGCATCACGATGGAGCTCGGTGGCCACGCGCCGGTGCTGGTGTTCGATGATGTCGATCTGGACAAGACGCTCGACATGCTGGTGCCGCAGAAGTTCCGCAATGCCGGGCAGGTCTGCGTCTCGCCGACGCGGTTCTACGTGCATGAACGCATCTATGACGCCTTTCTCGAAGGCTTTGCCGCGCGCACGGCGCGGCTCAAGGTGGGCAATGGGCTCGAGCCCGGCGTGCAGATGGGACCGCTCGCCAATCCGCGTCGCCCGGAGGCGCTGACGGGCCTCATCACCGATGCGACCGCGCAGGGCGGGCGTGTGCTCGCGGGCGGGGAAGCCTATGGCGAAGGGTTCTTCTTCCAGCCCACGCTGCTGGCCGATGTGCCCGATACGGCTGCGATCATGAACACCGAACCTTTTGGCCCGGTTGCGGTGACGCGGCCCTTCGCGACCCTTGATGAAGCCATCGCCAACGCGAACCGCGTGCCGTTCGGACTGGCTGCCTTTGCCTTCACGGATTCGCTGCGCACTGCCAATCTGGTGGGCGATGCGCTGGAAGCCGGGATGGTGGGCATCAACAGCTTTGCGATCTCTTTTGCCGATGCGCCGTTTGGCGGCATCAAGGAGTCAGGCTTTGGCAGCGAGGGTGGCCCCGAAGGCCTCGAAAGCTATCTCGTCACCAAGGCCATCCATCAGGCCTAGCCGCGTCGGCTGCGGCGGGCTTCGCGGATGGCGGCGCGTTCGGCCGGCGTGACAACACCATCGCCATCGGCATCGGCGCGATCGAATCGTCGCAAGGCGGGCGCGGTGAATTCATCGCGGCTGATCAGCCCATCGCCATCGGCATCGCGCATCGCGAAGCCCAACTCGCCCCGGGCGCTGCGGGCTTCTTCGCGGGCCTTGGCAAACTTGGTCCAAGCCTCGCGGCGGGCGGCGGTGGCGGCTTCATTGGCTTCGGCCGCAGCCCCTTCCGCGCGGGTCGCGGCCCGCGCGGCTTGGCGCTTGGCGCGCCATGTTTTCACCGTTTCGCGGTGAGCGGCCATCTCGGCAGGATCGATCATCCCGTCCGCGTTGGTGTCGATCCGATCAAACCGCTGGTTCATCATCGCCAGCGTGTCGGAACGCGAGACTGACGCATTGGGATCAAGCCGGGCAGGCTTACCCTGCGGCGCTGCCATGGCAGCAGCGGCAAACATGAGGCCAGCGGCCCCGGCGACGACAACAGACGCTTTGCGCATGATCGGGCTCCTTCACAACACCCTTCGCGAGGCTCGGGTGAGCGCAAGATGCGCGTCCTTTCCTGAACCAGCGCTTATCGGGCTTGTCCGCTGCTGGGCTCGGCAACCATCGGCGCGGGGCGATCCAGCAGCAGCAGCGAAATCCGCCGGTTGCGCGGATCAGCCGGATTGTCAGCGATCAAAGGCTCGGTGTCAGCGACGCCCTCGATCCGGGCCATCCGGCCCTGTGCAATCCCGGAAAGCAGCAAGGCTTGTCGCATGGCTTCGGCGCGGCCCGCCGAAAGCGACCAGTTATTCGCCACCACGCCCTTGCGCCACGGCAGTGAATCGGTGTGGCCGCGCAGGATCAGCGGTGCCGGTTCATTGCGCAGGACTTCGCCGATGACCCCGATCAGCCCGCGGGCATCCCGGGTGAGGATGGTCGTGCCCAGTTCAAACATCGAGAAATCGGCATCATCCATCAGATCGATCCGGATCCCTTCGGGGGCACGCATCACCCGCACCTGTCGCGCGAGATGGCGCACCTCACGCTTGGCCGCGAGCTTTTCATCGATCTTCTCGCGCAAGGCGGCGATCTTCTCGCGCTCCTGCTTGCTGCTTGTGCCTTTTTCCTTGAGACCGCTGGTGGAAATCGTGCGCATCCCGGAGAGGTTACGGGTATTGGGAAAGGTGTCCGAATCTGTGATGGATGAACCTTTGAGCAGCCCATCCGAACCGGCGGTTTCCTGGCGCAGCTTTACCAGCGTGGGCGAAAAGTAATCAGCGATCCCCTTGCGCTGCTTTTCCTCGGTCGCGCCGAGCAACCACAACAGCAGGAAGAACGCCATCATCGCGGTCACGAAATCGGCATAGGCGACTTTCCACGCCCCGCCGTGATGCCCGCCTTCGACGATGGTGACCTTCTTGACGATGATCGGTGCCACCGGCTTGCCAGTGGCAGCCATGCGGTTTGCCGCAACAGGCTCGGCATCGGCCATCTTACCGACCCCGCATCATGTCGAGAAGTTCGGTCAGCTTCGGGCGATAGGCAGGCGGCAGCCCCGAGCGCGCGGCTTCGAGCACCAGCGGCTGCGGGTAGCCATGCAGGCTCGCCACGATCACCTGCTTGATCGCGTGGAAGATCTTCTGGTCATGGGCATTGATCTGCTTCAGGCGGCCCGCCATCGGCGCGGCGAAGCCATAAGCCAGCAGCACGCCGAGAAACGTGCCGACCAGCGCGCCGCCGATCATCTTGCCCAGCACGGCTGGGGGCTGATCGATCGCACCCATGGTCTTGATGATGCCGAGCACCGCTGCCACGATCCCCAGAGCCGGGAACGAATCCGCCAGCGTCTGGATGGCGTGAGCAGGCTCGTCCATTTCGTGCATCTGCGTCTTGATCGCGTTGTCGATGACATCCTCGACCGCGTGGGTATCAAGCGTGCCCGACGACACCACCAGCAAGGTCAGGGGATCACAGATCAGATCGCATACCGCCTTGTTGGACTGGAGGCGGGGATATTCGCTGAAGAGCGCCGAATTGGCCGGGTCGGTGACATGGCTTTCGAGGGCAACCGGCCCTTCGGACCGCAGCAGCTTCATCAGCTTGCTGGTCAGCGCGATCGCATCAATATGATCTTCCTCGGTGTAGGAAGGGCCCTTGAATACCTTGCGCAGACCGCCGCCCAGCAGCTTGATCTCGTGCATGGTGTTGCCGATCAGCACGCCGCCAGCGGCGGCGCCGCCGATCATCATGAGTTCGAGCGGCATGGCGGCCAGCACCGGTCCCAGCGACCCTCCGGCCAGCACGAAGCCGCCAAACACCATCACCAGCAGGACGATTATACCGATAGCAGCAAACACGGTCGGAAGGTTCCTTGCAGCTCAGCAGAGGATCAGGAGAGGGCGCGAAACAGGCTGAGGCTGCTGATCCGCGCGAAGGCCGACTGGCTGGCTTCAAGCGCTGTCATCGCCTGCTGCAAGCGGATGATTGCTTCACTGATCTGCGTGTCACCGATCTCCGACCGGCGCTCGGCCAGATCAACCGCACGACCCTGCTGCTCGGCTTGGATCATGTCGACCCATACCGCGCGGGTGCCCAAGATGGTCTGCGCTCGGCCGACGGTGTCGAGCGCGCTGTCGAGCCCTGCAATGGCATCGCGCGCCGCGGCGGCCGGATCCCCGGTTCCGCTGGCGAGCGCTGAGGCCAGCGTTCCCAGCACCGCAAAGGCACTGCTGGGCACGCCGCCTTGCTCGAATTCAAAGACCCGCGAACCCGGCAGACCACGTTCAATCACGGTGCCCGGCGCAAGCGGAATGGCTGGCACGGTGGCGCTGCCCGCATAGATCACAGCACCACTGGCATCGCGGGTAAAGGCCGGGCCTGCCACATCGCCCGCAAACAGCGGTTCGCCGTCGGGGGTCGTCGCGTTGGCGCGAGCGAAGAGTTCCTGTTCGAGCTGTGCCAGCTCAGCGGCGATCGCGGCGCGCCCGGTCGGTCCGAGCGGGCTGTTGCCCGCCGCTACGGCCAGTTCACGAGCACGTTGCAGCAAGGCACTGACCCCTTGCAATTCGCGGTCGGCCAGCCCGAGTTCCTGCCCGAGCTGGGCGGCATTGGCACTTGCGGCTTCCGTCAGCCGCGCACGCCGATCAAGCACCCTCAGCGCCGCAGCGGCTGCCGGGTCCTGTGATCCGCGCTCGATGCGTGAACCCGTTGCAATCTGGGTCTGTGCGCGGTCGATCTGGCTGCGCAGGCCGTTCATTTGACTGATCGAACGCTCGAAAAAGCTGCCGAAAGATGTGCTCAAGCTGCCCATATCGTCATCTCCCTCAGCGCAGTGCCAGAATTGTATCGAACAGATTGGCCGCAACCTGGATCACCCGGCTGTTCGCTTCGAAGGCCTGCTGCAAGCGAACGAGATTGGCGGCTTCGGTGTCGAGATCGACACCAATCTCGCGCCGCAGCTCTCCTTCGGCGGTGGCGGCAACAATGCTTAAACCTTCGCGGCGCAGTTCAAGTCCGGCGACCCGGCTGGACAATTGCAGCAGCATTCCATTGGCTCCCGCCACCGGGCCCGTTTCTGCCGCGATCCCGCTGAGGAGAGCGGTCAGATTGGCGGTGTCCCGGCTGCCGGGGCTCGCCCCGCCAGGCGCGGTTGCCAGTCCTGCGCCCGAGACCATGACAACAGCGATGTTGCCCGCGCCGGTTCCTGCGAACATCGGCTGGCCGGGGCTGCCCGCAAGATCGCTACCGGCTGCCTGCGCTGTGTTGACCAGTGTGATCAGGTTGTTCGCCAGCGCATCAAGCTGATCTTGCACTTCGGCTTTGCCTTGCAGCGCAGCCGCGCGTCCGGCCATGGCACCGCTGGCGGGGACGAAGCCTGTCCCGCCGATGGTGAAGCCGATGGTTCCGTTCGCAGCCACATCAAGCGAAAGCGGCGCGCTCGTTCCGCCATCCACCAGCGGCACTTCCGGGGTGCCATTGGCTGTCACCAGCACGGTACCGTTCTCGTTGAAGCTTGCGGTAATGCCAAGCTGATCGGCAAGCTTGCGGAGCGCTGCATCGCGGCTGTCCAGCAAGGCAGCTTTGCTTGCCGAGCCATCACGCGCGGCGACCAGTTCGCGGTTTATGCGCGCGAGATCTTCGGTAAGCGTATTGACGGTCATGACATCGGCTTCGGCTTCACCGACGGTGAGGCCGCGGGCATTGGCCAGTGTTTCGTTGGCCGTGTTGAAGGTGCCTGCCAGACGCCGCGCGCTTTCTACCACGCTCGTGCGCAAGGGGATGTTGGTGGGATCGCTTTCGAGGCGGGTAAGCGCCGCTTCAAACGCAACCATGGCATCGAACAATTGGGTGCGCTCAAGCGCAGTTTCCGCGGCAGCAAGACCCCGCAGTTGCGCGGATGTGCTCGCCAGCGCCGAAGCACTGTCGCGGGCCTGGCGCTGCACCAACGCGCTCTGAACCCGCTCGATTCCGCTCAGTCGCACACCACCAAATGCATCCGAGGAATTGAACCCGATGTTTCCGGTCCCGACGACCTCGCTCTGCGTGAGGCTACGGCGCGAAAAATCGCCGTTCGTCGCGTTGGCAATGTTCTGCGAGGTCAGTTCAAGACCCGTGCGGGAGGCAAGCAGGCCACTGCGGCCGATCGAGAACATGGCGATGGGCATCACTTCGCTCCTGGCGTGCGGATGTGCTGTGCAAGCTGCGCCTCGATCGTGCGGGCAAAGCCGAAGGCTCCGGTCTCCGCTGCGATGTCAGCGAGGCGTTCGTCGCGCATCGCGGTGAACTGCTGCATACCCCCGCCGGTCAGCGGGGTTTCGTCCGCCGCGAAGGCCGCGCGCGCGCTTTCCAGCATGCGGCGCACCATGATCGCCTCGAACCCTTGCGCTGCCTTGCGAAGCTGCGCCTGTTCGGCCGAAAGTTCGGCTGCGGGCTGCGGCTTTGCCGTGCGGCGCGCCAGCGGAATCGGGGCTGCAGGCGGATCGAGCGGAGTCATCACAGCACCACCATCTCAGCCTGCAACGAACCTGCCTGCTTGAGGCTTTCGAGGATCACGATCAGATCCGTCGCCCCGACGCCCAACAGATTCAGCGCGTCGACTATTTCCGCAAGGTTGGCTGCGCCCGGCATCAAGGCAATCCGGCTGGCTTCCTGTTCGACACTGATCGTGCTGGATTCCTCTACCGCGGTTTCGCCGCGCGAGAAGGGCGCGGGCTGGACGACCATCGGTGCCTCTTCGATCCGCAGCACCAGCTTGCCGTGGCTGATCGCGGCCGGCGCAAGCCGCACCGCTTGATTGATCACGACGGTTCCGGTGCGACTATTGACAATCACCCGGGCCGCTTTGGGCGCAGGGGTGACGGCGAGCATCTCGATCTCGGCCAGCATGCCCGAGCGCACATCATTGCCCATTGGCAAAGTCAGCTCGATGCTGACCCCGTCGCCGATCCGCGCTGTGCCGGGAAAGCGGGTGTTGATCGCATCGCGGACCCGGCTCGCGGTCAGGAAATCGGCTTGATGGAGGTTGAACCTCAGGCTGCCTGCGCTGTCGAATCCTGTGGCGACTGCCCGCTCCACCGTGCCCCCATCGGCGATGCGCCCGACCGTGGGCACGTTGATGGCGACTTGCGAACCATCGCGCGCGCTTGCGCCGAGACCGCCGACCGCAACGTTGCCCTGCGCGATGGCGTAGATCTGTCCGTCGGCACCGATCAACGGGGTCATGATGAGCGAACCGCCCCGCAGACTGCGGGCCTGTCCGATCGCAGAGACTGTCACGTCAAGGCGTTGCCCCGGCTTGGCAAAGGCGGGCAATTCGGCCGTGATGACGACCGCAGCGGCATTGCGCAGGTTGGGGCTGACGCCGGGCGGCAATTGCAGGCCAAGCCGTTCGGACACGCCCCGCATGGCTTCGGTGACATATTGCAGATTGTCATCACCCGTGCCCTGCAGCCCGACAACCACGCCATAGCCGGTCAGCTGGTTGGCGCGCAGGCCTTCGAACTGGCCAAGGTCGCGGATGCGTTCGGCGGCTGCCGGGACGGGGGCAAGCGCCACGACAAGGGCGAGCAGCCAGGTAAGGAATTTCATGCCATGTGCTCCCTTCATCAAAATGGCGAAATCATGCCGAAAAACCGTGACAGCCAACCAGGACGGCTTGCCTCCTGGATCGCACCGCTGCCCGAATAGATCATCCGCGCATTGGCCACCTGATTGGAAAACAGGCGGTTGCTTGCATCCACATCAATCAGCCGGACTCGTCCGGCGAACTGCACCCATTCTTCCCCCTGACTGAGCGCCAGCTGCTTTTCCCCGACAACATCGGCTGTCCCGTTGGGGTAGACGGCGGCGATAGTGACAGCGATCGCACCATTCAGACGGCTTTGCTGCGCAGCATTGCCCTGACCTCTGAACGTCCCTTCGCTGGCAGCTTTAAGGGCTTCGGGGTTCAAAAAGCTGAGCGGACCGGACGCGGGCGGCGTGATGGAAAAGCTCCCGTCCCGTCGCGTTTGCCCGGTTGTGCTCTTTTGCGTGGTGGTGGCCTCGACCAGCACAATGGTGAGCATATCGCCTACCGCCCGCGCACGTGCGCCGACATGCAGGGCCGAATACCCGCGGCTGGCCTGAAAGATTGCCCCCGCATTGGCTGCCGATTGTGCTGGATCATCGGCCGCCGGCAGCGGCGGTGGGGGCGAAGTAAAGCCCGGGCGCGGCGCGGCGCCGAGCCCGTCCATGCAGCCCCCGAGCATGCCAGCAAGCACGCCGAGCATGACGATTGCACAAGCCCGCTTCATCCTGCGCTCCCTGCTCACAGCGTCTGGTTGGCGTTGCGAAGCATTTCGTCGACCGCGCTCACCATCTTGGAGTTGATTTCATAGGCGCGTTGGGCCTCGATCATCCCGACGAGTTCCTCGACGACGTTGACATTGGAAGCCTCCAGCATGCCTTGCCGGATGCGGCCGCGCCCGTCCTGACCGGCCGGGCCAACCTGCGCCGGGCCGCTGGCGGCCGTTTCGACCAGAAAGTTGTCGCCAATTGCGCGCAGCCCTGCCGGATTGACGAAGCTTGCCACCACCAGTTCGCCCAGCTGAACTGGCTCAGGTGAGGCCGCGGTCACCGCTGTGATGATCCCGTCCTGTCCAATGGTCACGGTGGTGGCATCGAGCGGAATCTGCACCGGCGGGGTAAGCGCAAAGCCCTGCGCCGTGATCAATTGGCCTTCAGGTGAAAGCGTCAGATTGCCCGCGCGGGTAAAGCCGATCTCGCCATTGGGTGGCAGTTCGACTTGGAAATAGCCCGGGCCATCCAGCGCGAGGTCGAACGGCTTGCCGGTAGAATCAAGATTGCCTTGTGTTTCGATGCGGCTGGTGCCTTGCACCTGCACGCCGGTGCCGAGGTTCAGGCCCACCGCATAGGCGCTTTGCGCCGACGACTGCTGGCCCGCGACACGTTTTTCCTGGTAGGTGAGCGTCGCGAAATCGACCCGGTCACGCTTGAAGCCGGTCGTGCCGATATTGGCAAGGTTGTTGGCAATCACGCGGATGCGCGCATCCTGCGCTTCGAGTCCGGTGCGCGCGACGTTGAGAGCGGAATTGGGCATTATGAGGACTCCCTGAAAAAATGAGCTTGGATCAGCGCAGCGCCATCAGGCGGCTGCCCGCCTCATCGAGTTCGCCTGCGGTGCGGATGATCTTGGCCCGTTGTTCGAAAGCACGCTGGGCATCGATCATCCCGACCAGAACCTCGGCGGTTTGCACGTTCGAGGCTTCGAGCGAGCCGGGTGTGACCCTGGCAGTGGGATCGGGCGGCAGCACACCGGTTCCGCCCTCGCCGTCAGGCACCTTGAGGAAGCTGTCGATGCCTTTGACCAGACGGCTGCCTTCGGCAGAGACGAGCTTGATTCGGTCAACCGTGTCGGCCGGCTGGTTGCCGGGTGCGGCCGGATCGCGGGCAAGCACTGCACCATCGCCTGCAATGCTCAGGACAAAGCCGGGCGGCACACTGATCGGCGTGCCACCTTCACCCAGGACAGGCAGTCCTTCGCCATTTTCCAGCAGTCCCGCCGCGCTGACCCTGAGATCGCCGCGCCGTGAATACACCTCGCCGCCATTGGGCGCCTGAAAGGCGATCAATGCCTTGCCTTCGACCGCGATATCAAGCGGCTGACCAGTGGCACTGACTGTCCCGCTGGCCATATCTGCGCCGCGCACATTGCCGCGCGCCATCGCCCGCGCTTCGACCCAGCTTCCGTCGGCTTCCCCGCGCAGACTGGCAGGAAGGACGGCGAAGACTTCTTGCCGGAAGCCGGGTGTCGTCGCGTTGGCGAGGTTGTTCGCGGTTGCCCGCTGACGATCCAGCGCCGCGTTCATGGCGGTGAGGGCGGTGTAGATCAGCCGGTCCATCGTTCAGGCCTTACTGGCGCAGATTCAGCACGGTTTGGGTGATCTGCGTCGCCGTATCGATGGCACGGGCATTGGCCTGGAAATTGCGCTGGGCGGCCAGCAGCGAGACCATTTCCCCCGCCAGATCAACATTCGAGCGTTCCAGCGTGCCCGATCGCAACTGACCGAAGCTGCCGCTGCCCGGATTGCCGAAAGCGGGCGCGCCCGAATCCCCGGAAGCCTGCCAGCGGGTCTCTCCGACCGGGCGCAGACCATTGGGCGCTGCGAAATTGGCAAGGGCAACGATGCCGATGGGGGTCGTGGTTCCGTCGTTGAAAGCCGCGGTAACAAGTCCGCGCGGGTTGATCGAAATGTTCGCCAGTTCGGCACCCGCGGCATTGGACATCGGAATGATGACATTTGCGGGCACAGCCGATGTGGGTGCCCCTGTGGCGTCAACCGGAAATGCCTGCAGGGCTCCGCCGAAGGAATCCTGCAAAGCACCGGTCACCGAGACTTCCATGCGGCCGTTGCGGGTAAAGCTGGTTTCGCCCGATACGGGGTCGGTCACCATGAAAAAGCCGCTGCCATTGATCGAAAGGTCAAGGCTGCGCCCGGTCTGTTCGATCGGACCAAGCGCAAAGTCCTGCGTGATACCGGCCAGCGTGGCGCCAATGCCCGGTGTGAGGCGCGGATCGGTGTTGTTGCCGGTGGCAACAAGATCAGCGAACTGCGCGCCTGAACGCTTGAACCCCGTGGTTTCGGCATTGGCAATGTTGTGAGCGATCACGCGCAGGCTGGTTTCGGCATTGCGCATGCCGCTGAGAGACGTGAAGAATGACATGGCGGGTATCCTCGGTTGAAAGATGTTGGGATCAGGTGGTGGGCGCTCCGGACGGCGGCACCGCCGCTTCCTGCGCGGCGATCAGCCGGTCGAGCTGACGCGAAATCTGCGACAGGGTCGAAGCCGTCTCGGTGCTGGCCGCAAGCGCGGAAAACTGCGCCATCTGCGCCAGCATCGCTTCGTTGTTCATCGGCGACGACGGATCCTGAAACTGTAGCTGGGTTGTCAGCAGCCGGAGAAAATCAGCCTGACCGAGGCCGCCCAGACCGCCTTTGCCGCTTGGCTGCGAAGGCGTATTGAGCCGGTCAAGCACCGGTTGGACAGGGTTGGGTGTGACTTGCATGATCAATTGCTCCTCAGGGTTTCGAGCATCAGTTGCTTGGCAGTTTGCAGCGCTTGCACCAGGTTCTGATACTGGCGGGCGCTTTCCATGATCTCGACCATCTCACCGGTTTCATCGACGGCCGCTTCCCACACATTGCCGTCGGCATCGGCGAGCGGGTGGCCGGGGTCATACCGCTTGGTCGGGGCATCCTCGGCACGGACCAATCCGTTCGCGCTCACGCTTGCCATCCCGCTGGCGCGGTCAAGTTCGGTGGCGAAAACGGCGCGGATCGGGCGATAGGCTTCGCCTTCACTGCGAGCGACTGATCCGGCGTTGGCAAGATTGCTGGTGGCCGCATTCATCCGCACCATCTGCGCCGACATGGCACGTTCGGTGAGGCTGAACAGGTTCATGCGGGGGCTGTCCGGCATCGGCCTATTCTCCCTTGATCGCGCGGGTGATGGTGTTGACCTTGCCCTGCACGAAGGACAGCGTGGCGCTGTAGGCTACGGCGTTTTCGGCAAAGGCGATCTGTTCGCGAGACAGCTCAACGGTGTTCCCGTCGAGCGATTGCATGGTCGGTTTGCGATAAACGAGGCCCGCGCTTTCGCTGCCGGCGATCCCCATCCTGTTGCCTTCGAGGCGCGCGGCAAGGGCCGCACCGAAATCGATGTCGCGCGCTTTGTATCCGGGCGTGGCGGCATTGGCGATGTTGGAGGCCAGCACGCCCATGCGCTGCGAGCGCACCTCAAGCGCGGCGCCATGGATGCCAAATATCTTTGCGTTCACGGCAGATAAGCTCCCTTGCGGACAGTGATCAGCGGTGAAACCGGCAGCGCCAGCTTCTGCGATCCCCTTCCAGCAGGAAACGTGCCAATCTCTCCGAGCCCTGCGTGATGCGCCTCAGCGACTAAGGCGGGGCGGCAGGGTTTTGCCGGATCGGGTTGCAGGGCAGGGCAAGGTTCTGCCGCCACATCAGGGGCGGGCTCCTGTACTGACGATTCTTTCCCTCAAATCGCGGTCGGGCGCTTAATCGTCCCGGCATGATGTCCGTTCTGTGGGAGGTGGCGCGGGCGGACATAAGGATTGGATGATGGGCACTGTGGGCTTCAGCCTGATCAACCCAGAAGCGGCAGTGCTTGTGCTGGGTGGCACGATCATTGCCAGCGGGCTGGCGCATGGCTGGGGCAATCTCTGGACGGCATTCAGAGAGTTGCGCGGCCTTGCGCGGGCGCCACTGGATGAAGCGACCAACCGTGCCGCCTTGGCCCGGCTTGTCTATGCGATCAACCGGCAGGGGCGGTTTGCAGCGCAGGCGCCGCTTCCGCCCGACCCTGCGCTCGCCGACGTGATTGCAGCGTATCTTCGCCTTGGCGATGTTACTGCGATGAAAAAGCAGTGGCGAACGCAGCGTATAGCTTCCGGTGCGGCGCACCGCGCTGCGGCCGCGACATGGCGGCGGGCGGGCGAGCTTGCGCCCGTGGCCGGGTTGGCCACCACGCTTTATGCGATCGCCGGTCTTGCGCCGAAAGGCGACGAAACGCTGGTCGCTACGACTGCCACAGCAGTGGCAACCGCGGTGGTCTCGACGCTTTACGGGTTGCTGCTTGCCCACCTGATTTGCTTGCCGCTGGCCGGTGCAATCGAGCGCAAGGGGCAGGCTGATCAGGCTGTGCGCACCAAGCTCATGCGCTGGTTCCAGAACCAATTGCCGCCCGCTTGCCCGAAAGATCCGCGCCAATCACCAACCCGGCTCGTGCACGCAGCATGACTAGTCAGCGTTCCCTGTGGTCTGGATACGGTTGGCACTTCATCCTTGCGGATCTGTCGCTGATCCTGTTTCTGCTTACCCTGCGAGGGTTTGCCAGCGTAGCGGATCAGTCGCCAGGCACTGAACGGCCGAGCGAGGCTGTCCCGGAGGTTACGATTGCCCCTTCGCAGGCGATTTTCCGGCCGGTCCCCGGCGGTCCCAACATCGCAGAGTGGCTTGCCAGCCAGTCCCAAGATGACCGTGCGACCCTGACAATCTTTGCACGCTACGTGCCCGGGGGTGAAACCGAGGCGTGGCAGCAGGCCAGCAGGCTCGCGCAGGAGGCCGAACAGCGCAAGGTGTCTACCCGCATGATCCTATCACAAGGAAGTGACGCCGATCTCTATGCCAGTCTGGCCTATGACAGTGTGGCGGCAGATCGGCCGTAATCGGGCCTTGGCATGATCATTGCTTTCTTGGGTGGGCAACCTTTGTTCTGGAACTGATTATCATGCCTTATGCTCCCACTCGTCTGGCCATGGCGCTTGCGCTTGCCGCAGTCGCGAATCCTGTTGGCGCCTCGGGGTACATCAGCCCGGCCGAAATCGATCGGGCGCTTGTCGGCTTCACCGGGGCGCCCATCGGCAGTCCCGGTGGCGCGCGTTTGCCAACTGATGCCCGGCTTCGGCTTGCGGCCTGCGCCAGTCCCCTAGTGCTTGATTGGCATACCCCGTCGCGCACCAGCGTAAGCGTGGCATGTCCGGGCCCGTCCGCATGGCGGATCTTTGTCGCCGTTGCCCCCGTGGCGGCAGCGAGCAACGGCACGCAGGCTGTCAAACGCGGTGATTCCGTCATGATTGCTGTGCGTGGTCAGGGCTTTGCTGTGCAGCAACCGGGCGAGGCCGTCGAGGGCGGACAAATTGGCGACTGGATCTTCGTTCGCACCGCTCGCAAGGCCGAAGCGCTTCGCGCCCGGATCGAACATCCCGGTCTGGTGGTGATCCCTGTGCGATAAGTAGTCCTGCGGAGCAAATTTCGAAGATTTCGTTCTTAAACCTCCAGACACCCGGCCGTTCTGGCAATTGGAAACCACCCCGGAGACGCATGATGCCCTCGGTTGAAATAAGCAAACTGCATGGGATTGGCCCCGCCCGCGCGCTGTCGGAAAGCGACCGTTCGCAAGCCGCGCCGCAATCCGCCAGCCCCGCTGCAGGATCCTCCGCGAAGCTAGGGCTGGCGGTGGAAGTCGGCTCGGTATCGGCAATCGGAAGTGCAACGCCGCCTGTGGATACGGATCGCGTGGAACAGATCCGTGCCGCCTTGCGTGACGGCAGCTATCCCCTTGTGCCCACGAAAATTGTTGATGCCATGATTGCAGCGCAAGTGAGCTTTTCAGTGCTGCCGAAGGACGGGAAATGAACTCTGTATCCCCCGAAGCAGCCGCCCCGGCAGAGTATTCCAACCTGAAGGAATGCCTGCGGCAATTGATTGCCGTGACCGAACGGGAGCGGCAAGCGCTTGCCGCGCTTGATGCCGATGATCTCTTCCTGATCGCTCGCGAGAAGGAAGAATTGTGCGAGGCCCTCGGCGCGTTTGAGAGCAAGGCGCTTGATGGCCCCACGCTTGCGCTGGCCGAGACGGCGCGCCAGCTCAACGAAGTCAATCGTCGGGTGCGGAACCTGCTCGCAGCCAACGTTGCGGCCCGGATTGCCGCACTGGGTGGCGAGGCGCGCCGCAGCGGATTGGGCCACACCGGTCACGTCTGACGCTCCTACGCCATTTGGCACGCTGCTTGCTGATAGATCGGGACGGGTATCGCGCCCCTGCGGTACCGCCCCAGTCAATCGGAGCAAGCATTGGGTTATTCGGTGCCAACTTTCAGTCTTCCGCAAGGCGCAGGTCGCAGTGCCTTCGATGCGGCGGCACGTGGCTTTGAAGCAAGCCGTGAGAAAGGCAGCATTCCAGCGGTAACAAGCGAGGCGCCTTCGGTCGAAGGAGCGATCGCCAATGCCGCCCGCCAAACCGGCGTCGATTTTTCGTTCCTGCTGGCTCAGGCGCGGGTCGAATCCGCGCTTGATCCGGCAGCGAAGGCGCGCACATCAAGCGCGACCGGGCTTTACCAGTTCATCGAGAGCACTTGGCTTGATACCATGAAGCGGCACGGCGCGCGCTTCGGGCTGGGCACGGTGGCCGGTGCCATCGCAGTCGGCCGCGACGGCGGAGCATATGTCGCTGATCCCGCGTTACGCTCGCAAATCCTCGCGATGCGTAACGATCCGCAGGTTGCAGCATGGATGGCTGCCGGCCTTGCCGAGGATAATGCCGCACATCTGATGCCGATCCTCGGTCGCCAGCCCGATCACACCGAGCTCTATCTCGCACATTTCCTCGGGGCAGGCGGCGCCGGACGGTTCCTTTCGGCGATGCAGGAGGATCCCCACCAAAGCGCGGCCGCTTTGTTCGGGAAGGCCGCAGCCGCCAATACCCCGATATTCTACGAAGCCGATGGCAGTCCGCGCAGTCTTGCCGGGGTGATGAGCCACCTCACTGCGAAGATGGGGCAGGCGACAGGGCTCGCGACCCGCGGGGGAAGCCGACCTGTCGCCGCGCAGTTGCCTGCATCGGCCCAACCGTCCTTCGTCGCCAGCGCGCCTTCATCTGGCCTGCCGGCAGAGCGTGCCGTCTCGGTGCCATTGTCTGATGTGCTCAACGCGACCTTCGGTGTGCGGGGCGCTGCGGGCGAAGCTTCGGGACGAGCGCAGGCGCATGTCCAACGCGCTTACAGCCAGTTGCGGGCGTTCCGGCTGTGACCACGTTTGATCTCTCCTCTCCCGCGCTGATGGGGCATCTCCGGCGCGCGCCCGCTGCTATGGCACTGCCGGTTGGCATTTTTGCGCTGTTCGCGCTGATGGTCCTGCCGATCCCGCCCTTGCTGCTCGATATATTTTTCGTGCTCAACATCGCCATTTCTGTGGCCGTGTTGATGGTTGCCCTGAATGCGCGCAGCCCGCTGGATTTTTCATCGTTCCCCACGGTGCTGCTGTTTGCGACGTTGCTGAGGCTTGCTCTCAATGTCGCCTCGACCCGCGTGGTGCTGGTTGCTGGCCACCAGGGCGGTGCTGCGGCTGGCGAGGTGATCGAAAGCTTCGGGCAATTTCTTGTCGGGGGGAACTTTGCCGTCGGCTTGTTCGTGTTCTGCATCCTGCTGATCATCAACATGATCGTGATCACCAAGGGTGCCGGGCGCGTCTCCGAAGTATCGGCGCGTTTCGTGCTGGATGCCTTGCCGGGCAAACAGATGGCGATTGATGCGGATATTGCTGCGGGATTGGTCACAGCCGAAGAAGCACGCGAGCGCCGGGCCAAGGTTGCTGTCGAGGCGGAATTCTACGGCTCGATGGATGGTGCCTCCAAGTTTGTGAAGGGCGATGCGGTCGCCGCGCTGCTGATCCTTGGGGTCAACGTTATTGCCGGATTTGCCCTCGGCATGTTGAGCCACGGCCTGTCGGCCGAGGAAGCCGGGTCGCTTTACATCACGCTGGCGGTTGGCGATGCCCTGGTGGCGCAGGTTCCCGCGCTGCTGCTATCCATCGCTGCGGCCGCAATTGTCACGCGTGTTGCCGACAAGCGCGATCTGACGGGGCAAATAGCCGGACAGTTTTCTGACCCTCGGGGTTGGCTGCCCGTGGCGCTGATCCTTGGCGGGATCGGGCTGATGCCGGCAATGCCGCAGTTGGTTTTTCTGCCGGGCGCAGCAATTGCAGGTGCGATCTGGTGGCAGCTTACGCGCCGGGCGGCCGAACCTGCCACGCCTCTGGTGGCTTCCCCTGAGACCCCGCCTGATCACATCAGTCTCAACGATGTCAGCGATGCGACGCTGGTCACGATCGAACTGGGCTTCGGACTTGTCGGGCTGGTGGACAATAATGCCGGCGCGCCGCTCATCTCGCGGATCACGGGCATTCGCAAGCAATTGTCCCGCGATCTGGGCTTTGTGCTGCCGCAGTTTCGCATCCGGGATTCGCTTGATCTCGGGGCACAGGATTACGTGGTTCTGCTGGGAGGGGTGGTGGTTGCCAATGGTGCGGTGCGGCCCGCACGGCTGCTGGCTATTGATGCTGGCGAGGTGCGCCCCGGTCATGGTCTCGCGGGTGAGGCTACCCATGATCCGAGCTTTGATTGCCCGGCCTTGTGGATTGATCCGGCGCTGCGCGATCATGCGGTGGCCGAAGGGTTTTTGGTTGTCGATCCGGCGACGGTTATCGCCACGCACACCCAGCAGGCCTTGCTGGCCGAAGCCCATGCCCTGCTTGGCCCCGAGGAAGTGCGCGAATGGCTCGACGCGCTGCGGGCCCGCGCTCCTGCCTTGGTTGAGGCAGTCCATCCCGATCCGCTTTCGCTCGCCGCCTTGACACGCATCCTGCGCGCCTTGATCGCTGACGGGATCGGTCTGGCGCATCCGCAGCCCTTGTTCACAGCGCTCGCGCTTGGCCTGCAACGCACGCATGATTTCGATGGGCTGATCGATCATGTCCGGGCCGAGATGGGCGCCCGTCTGGTTGCGCGGATTGCCCAGCCGGGTGAAGCCCTGAAAGTCGTCACGCTGGATGCCGGGCTTGAGGGCGCGATCCTCGGCGGGATGATTGATCCGGCTACGGGCCAGCCGCTGATCGATCCAGATTGCGGAGCCATGATTGTGCGCACGCTCGGCGAGATCATCGCCGCTGAGGGAGGCCCTGTAGCCCTCATCGTCCAGCCGCCAGCACGGCGAGCCTTGGCAGCGCTGGTCAAGCAACGGGTGCGGGCCTGCCTTGTGCTTTCGATCAATGAGTTACCTTCGAACCGCCCCGTCGAAGTGGTGGGCGTGATCGGGGCAGAACCGCCCGTCCAGGGTGCTCTGCCCGCGCCAGAGGAGCTGAGTGTATGAAACACGATCCGGTTACAATGCGCGCCTATGGAGCCGCAGCGGCGCCGCCGCGCAGCGAGATCGAGGACCGGGTAAGGCGCTTCCTTCCGCTGGTGCGGCGCACAGCGTGGCACGTTTATGGTGCTGGCCGGGATGGCCTTGAGCTTGATGATCTGGTGCAGGCGGGCCTGCTTGCGCTGACGGAATGCGCGGCGCGGCATAATGGCCCGACCGAGGACGGCTTTGCCGCCTATGCCAAGATCAGGGTACGCGGCGCGATGGTCGATTGCCTGCGCCGCGCGGCCCACACCAGCAGAGGCGCGCGCCGCAGATTGGCGCATTATGAAGATGGCTTGCGCAGCTTGCGATCCGTGCTCGGACGCGAGCCCAGCCGCGCCGAGCTGGCGGCGCACCTCGGCCTTGATGAAGGAGCCCTGCGCGAGATCGAGGCATCATCGGTTACGCTGACGCCGATTACGGAAGAATATGACGAGACCAGCATGGCCTTTGCCAGCGATGATCCCGATCCGTTTGAAGCGCTATGCGCGGCGGATGATCGTGATCGCCTTGTCCGCGCCATGACAGCCTTGCCCGAACGGCTGCAACTGGTGCTGCAATTGTTCTTCGTCGAGGAGTTGAACCTGACGGAAATCGCTGCGGTGTTTGATGTCAGTGTCCCGCGGGTTCATCAGCTGCGGGCCAAGGCCTTGCAGGATCTCAAGGCGTTGCTTCAAGCGGACATGGCGGAGGCCTGAAGCCCCCGCCAGCCGTGTTCAATAGCTCGGCCCGTGACCGTGGCCATCACCATCGCCGTGCCCGTGGGTATCAACCGCCGCGCGCGCTTCGGCAGAGCCGGTCGCGGTGGCGGTGCCGCCTTCCCACCAATAGGCGCGGCGCTTGGCCGTGCCGGTGGCGACCTCGTTCATGGTCTTGGCATCATAGAGCCGCCCGCCGATCATGACTTGTTCGATGGCATCGGACTTGCGAATGTCCTGACTGGGATCATCCGACAGGATCAGCAGGTCGGCGAGCTTGCCCGCTTCGAGGCTGCCGATATCCTTGTCCATACCGAGTGATTGGGCCGGAGCGATAGTGCCGGCCTTGAGCGCTTCGATCGGGCTCATGCCGCCGCGCACAAAGCTCCACAGCTCCCAATGCGCGCCGACACCGGCTTGCTGGCCATGCGCGCCGATGCTGACCTTGATTCCGCGCTGGGCGAGCTTGCGGGCCTCGCGTGCCGAATTGTCGTCCATGAAGGCCCATTCCGGCGCTTTCACCCGGCGCGCTGTCTCGGCCAGCAAGGACCGGGGCGGGGTGTGCACCATCAGCGGATTGTCGAACACATCGGTCGCCTGGCGCCAATAGGGATCGC
The DNA here is from genome assembly GCF_034653295.1 of Erythrobacter epiphyticus. Classification (NCBI taxonomy): domain Bacteria; kingdom Pseudomonadati; phylum Pseudomonadota; class Alphaproteobacteria; order Sphingomonadales; family Erythrobacteraceae; genus Erythrobacter; species Erythrobacter epiphyticus. The sequence continues at coordinate 817,753 of NZ_JAYEEU010000007.1, forward strand.
CGGCAAGGCCGCCATAGGTGACGACCAGCGTCGGTGTGTAATTGGTGTTGGACTGCCCGAAGAATTGCAGCACATCATCGTAGAACACATCGATCGGCACATTGTGTTCGAGCGTCGAATTGCCATCGGCAACGATGTTCATGTCCAACCCGTAGAGCGAGCCGCCCTCGGCCACCACCAGCATGCCTTCCTCGGCGGCCGCGCGGGCGACCATCTGGCGCTGTTCGCGCCGCGGCTGGTTGTAGTTCTTCACCGAGATACCGCCCTGCGCCTTGATCCGGCGGACATGCGCCAGCGCATCATCATAGGTGTCGATCCGGGCATAGACCCCCGGGGCGCGCGCCCCGTAGATGATCTCGCCGGTCGAGAAGATGCGCGGGGCCAGCAGCATCCCGGCGCGTTGCCGTTCAGCCGCCGCGAAGATCTGGCTCGCCCGGTTCGAGGGATCGTGCAGCGTCGTCACCCCCATGGCGAGGTTCTGCACCAGCGACCAGTTCTGCTGCGGGATGAGATCGCCCACCCCCTGCGGCCCGTGGGCGTGGGCATCGACAAGGCCGGGCATGATGGTCTTGCCGGTCGCGTCGATCACCTTGGAACCAGCCGGGACAGTGATGGTGCTGGCCGGGCCAATCGCGGCGATCCGATCACCCTTGATCACGATCACGCCATTTTCGATCACGCCGGCATCGTTGTCGGCAAGCCCGGCCTTCATCGTCAGGATGCGCGCGCCCGACAGCACGATCGTGCCCGAAGGCTTGGCCGCTGGCACGGTCATCGCCAGCGCTGTGCGAGCAACGGCAGGCTTGGCCTTGGCGGTCTTGTCGTCCGCAGCTTTGGGCGCATTGGCGAAGAATTCGGCGACGCTCGCGCTCTGCAATTCCGGCCCGATCGACCAGAACAGTGTTTCGCCGCCCTTGGCCCAGCCGATGAAATCCGCCCCGCCGGTGCTGACCCGGGTGACAGGCAGTGCCCCGCCGGTCTCGCTCACATCCACCGGCTTGCCACCCGGCAGCAGCGGCATGGCGAAGACTTCGTAATTCTGGCGGAAGGCAATCGTGCGGCCATCGGGCGCAACCCGGAAATCATTGGCCAGTTCGCCGCGCACATGGACGCGCTTGGCCTCGCCATTGAGGTCGGTCGAGATCAGCGCGGCCTTGCCGCCATCGCGCGCCAGCATGAACAGGCGATCCGAGCCAGCGCCCCATTGCGGCGTGCCCGCATCCCGGCTGACGAGGCGCGCCGCCCCGCCGCCCGCCGGCATCACATAGACGCCGGGATTTTCCGAATATTCGGGCGCGGTCAGATATCCGCCGGTGCGGCTTTCAAAGGCGATCATCTTGCCATCGGGCGAGAAGGCGAGATTGGCATAGTGGCCGGGCTGCGCGCTGATCACGCGCCGCGCCTGCCCGCGGGCATCGGCGAGCACGATCTCGCCGAGCTTCTCGTCGTTCCAGCGGACATAGGCCATCTGGCGGCCATCGCGGCTGAAGGCAGGGAAGGCTTCGAGCGCATCGGCCTTGTCGCCGGTCAGCGGCACGGGGGCAGCGTTGGAGCCTGCTGTTTTGGTGTAAAGCCGCCCGAGGCTTTCGAACACCACGCGGCTGCCATCGGGCGACAGCGTGGCAAAGCGCGGCATCGACGTGGTGAAGCTGTCGGGCGCGACCGGGATCACCGGATGCGGCGCATCGGCAATCCCGCGCGTGTCGTTGATGGTGAAGGGGATCACCGCATGACCGCTGCCGTCACGGTTCACGCGGTTGAGTTTGCCGCCCGCCCAGAAGATGATGCTGGCGCTGTCAGGCGTCCACGCGATGTTGGGATAGACCCCGGTGACCGCCCAGGTTTCCTGCACATCGAGATCGAGCTTGCCGAAGATCATCCGCTCGCGCCCGCTGGCAAGGTCCTTGATCCACAGCTGCGACTGGTCCTTGTCGCGGCGGACAAAGGCGAGAGTCGTGCCATCAGGCGAAGGTGCCGGACGCACCGCGCCGCCATACCCGCCGACAGCGGTGCGGGTTTCGCCGGTCGTCAGATCATGCCGCTCGATCGCGAAGATCCCGGCGTTGGAATCCTGCGCGTATTCAAAGATGTTCCCCGGCGTGGTGTTGCGGGTGAAGTAGATCGCCTTGCCATCAGGGGCGAAGATCGGCTCGCCCAATTCCTTCTGGAGCTGGTCATTGGCGCGTTCGACCACCTGCACACCGCCGCCGCCCGAAACGTGGTAGAGCCAGATTTCCCCCGTGCCGAGCGAGCGCTGCGTGGTGAAGTGCTTCTTCGCCGCAATATACTGCCCGTCGGGCGACCAGCTCGGCTGGTTGAGGAGGCGGAAATCTTCCTTGGTCACCTGCCGCTTGTCACTGCCGTCGGCGTTCATCACCCAGATATTCTCGCCGCCACCGCGATCCGAAGTGAAGGCGATGCGCTTGCCATCGGGCGAAAACCGCGGGTGCACTTCCCATGCCATGCCCTCGGCAATGCGGGTCGGCGTGCCGCCGGTGATCGGCATCGTGTAGATATCGCCCAGCAGTGTGAAGGCGAGCGTCTTGCCATCGGGCGACACATCGACATCCATCCAGGTGCCTTCATCGGTCTGGATCGGCACCTGCTTGATGGTCGCGCCCTTGGGGGCTTCGATGTTCCATTTTTCGGGCTTGGTCTCGCTGTCCTGCGCGGCGAGCGGCGTGGCGATCACGGCGGCAGTGGCCAGCAAAGTGGCGGCGATATGACGCATGAATGTATCTCCCTGTTTGCGGCGGGACACTAGCGAGGCACAAGGATATTGCTAGAGGCGCGCATGTCGCTGGTCGATTGGCGGCGACGTCTGATGGGGGAGAATGAAGCGAGCCATGCTGCGCACCATCACCAACAATTTCGCGGCGCTGACCGTGCTGGGCGTGGCGCTCGCGTGGTTCTTCCCCGCGGGCTTCACCTGGATGACCGACGGTCGGATCACCATCGCCGGGCAACCGCTGCTCAGCCTGGCGCTCGGGGTGATCATGCTCGCGATGGGGCTGACCCTGACCTTCGATGATTACCGCAAGCTCGCCTCGGCCCCGCGCGCGCTGGTTGCAGGCGTGGTGCTGCAATTTGCGGTGATGCCGCTGATGGGCTTCGCGGTTGCCCGCGCGCTTTCGCTGGAGCCGGGGCTGGCCGTCGGCCTGATCCTCGTCGCCTGCTGTCCGGGCGGCACGGCGTCGAACGTGGTCACCTATATTGCCCGCGGCCATGTCGCGCTGTCGGTGGCGATGACAATGGCCTCGACTTTGGCGGCCGTCGTGCTGACCCCGCTGCTGACCGGCTGGCTGGCGGGAGCCTATGTCGAGATTGACCGCTGGAATCTCCTCGCCAACATGGTCAGCATCGTGCTGGTGCCGGTGGTGCTGGGCACGCTGCTCAACCGCCTGTTCCCGCGCGCCGCAGAACGGGTCAGCGCGGTGCTACCCCTGGTGGCGATCGTGCTCGTCATCCTGATCGTGGGCGGGATCGTCGGCGGGGCGAAGGCGCAGATCGCCGAGCACGCCGGTCTGCTGTTGCTGGCGACCTTCCTGCTCCACGCGGTGGGCTTTGCGCTTGGATATGGGCTGGCGCGGATGCTGGGGCTGGGCGGAATCGAGGCGCGGACGATCAGCATCGAGGTCGGGATGCAGAATTCCGGGCTTGGTTCGGGGTTGGCGAAAACCCCCGCCTTTGCCGCGCAGTTCGCCAGCATCCAGCAAGCCGCGCTCGCCCCGGTTCCGGCGGCGATTTCGGCCGTGTGGCACGTGGTGATCGGGAGTATGCTCGCGGGGTGGTGGCAGCGGCGGGGTTAGCTCACTCGTACATCCCCCGCTTCGGCCCGAGATAGCCGAAGAGGTAAGCGCCCACCTTGCGCATCTGGATTTCCTCGCTGCCTTCGGTGATCCGATAGCGGCGGTGGTGCCGATAGATATGCTCGAACGGCTTGTGCCGCGAATAGCCGATGCCGCCGTGGACCTGCATCGCCCGGTCCGCCGCCTCGCACACCAGCCGGTTCGCCCAGTAATTGCACATCGAGACCTTGTCCGAGATGGACTTCTCGATCTGCTCATGGGGCATATTGTCCATCTCCCACGCGGTCTTGAAGATCAGCAGCCGCAGCATCTCGGCCTGCGTCGCCAGTTCCACCAAGGGGAACTGGATCGCCTGATTGCGCGCCAGCTCCTCGCCGAAGGGCTTGCGCTCGCGCGCATATTTCACGCTCTCGTCGATGCAATAGAGCGCCGCGCCACAGCTGCTCGCCGCCTGACGGATGCGGTTCTGGTGGACGAAGCTCTGCGCCAGCGCGAGGCCGCGGCCTTCCACACCAAGGATCGCGCTATCGGGCACCCAGACATTGGTCACGCTGAGGCGCGGGTGGTCGGTGGGCATGTTGAAGGTCCACATCCACTCCTCGATTTCGAGGCCGGGGGTGGGATTGGGGACGAGGAAACAGGTGATCCCGCTCGCATCCCCCGCCTTGCCCGAAGTGCGCGCGAACATCGCGCAGTGGGTGGCGACGTGCATCCCGGTGATCCACATCTTTGCGCCGTTGATCAGCCAGCCGTCGACCCCGTCGCGGGTCTCGCGCACTGCGTGGGTCTCCATGTGGGTGGCGTCCGATCCGTGGTGCGGTTCGGTGAGGCCGAAGGCGACGCGCCGCGTGCGCTCGAACCCGCCGACGATGAATTCCTGTTTCTGCTCTTCGGTCCCCCACTGGTCGAACATGGCGACGAAGGGGAAGTTGCCGACGATGCTGTGCTCGTTCTGCAAGTCGTTGTGCAGGCCAAGGCCTTGGCGCGCGAAATGCTCGCGGATCACCGCCATCCAGAGGTTGCTGCCGTCCTTCCCGCCATAGCGCTTGGGGGCGGAGAAGCGCCAATGGCCCGCCTTGTCGGCGCGGCGGGTGGCCTCTTTCAGCAGCTCCTCCCACTCGTGCCGGGGCAGCCCGCCCGCCTCGAAATCCGTGCGCGCATATTCGCGGCGGTGGTCGAAGAAGCGGATATTGTCGTCCTGCGCTTCGAGCGGCTTGATCTCGGCGACGATGAAGGCGTCGAGTTCGTCGAGATAGGCCTGAAGGTCGGCGGGAAGCGCGAAGTCCATGGTGTTCCTCTCAGGTCCATCTTTTGATTGCGGTAGCCAAGCTCGGGTATTTGGGGGAATCCGCCTGAACCTTTTCCAGAACGCGGCTCTTGAGCTGTTGCAGCAGATCAGGCCTTCGCAAGTTCGCGATACCCGTCAGGACGTCCTGCGCCAGCGACGTGGCGGTGTAGGGGTAGGGATAGAGTCGCCAGTCGCGCGCAAGGATGCCGAGGGCGTTGCGGGCGACGGCATTCTGAAAGCGATCATGCCCTTCCAGCTTGTCCTTGATCGATTCAAGCCATTCGGAAATTGCTTCTGCCAGTTCTGCGCTGTCCGCTTCACCTAAGCGTGACCGCTTGCCCGTGCTCAAGTAAACCTTCTTGTCCCGTTCTTCCTCCGGCGCATCCTCCTCGAGCAGCAGCAGCAGATCGAGCTCCTGCTCGCTCGTCCGGCGCGAGATGACGACGCGCTCCAGCATCCGGTCCGCGCCCGAGCGCCATTGCGCGGCCATCTTGAGGCAGCCGAGCGCCCACCAGACTGTGCGGTAGACAGTCCAAAAGTGGAAGCGGTCGATATCGACCTTCGTGCCGCTCTCCGCCTCGTAGGCATCGAAATAATCGTAAATCCGACCAAGCCCCAGAGCGGGCCGGTCATACCGGGCGAAGCGCCACACCGCCATGCAGCCGAAGGCCAAGTCCTCGTGGCGGTCGCCGAAATGCGCGAGTTCCCAGTCGAGCACCCCCGTCAGGGCCGAACCCTCGACCAGCAGATTGCCCATGCGGTAATCGCCGTGGTTGAGGACGGGCTCGACTTGCTCAGGACAATTGTCCTCCAGCCACTTCAGCCCCAGCGCGATGATCGGGCGACCCCCGCCCGCCTCCATGAACTGCGCCTTGAGGTCGGCAATCGCGGTGCGATAATCCATCACCGGCACACCTGCGGGCACATCGCCTTGCCGCAAGGAGTGGATGCGGGCGAGATCGCGGGCGATGCCGCGCAACAACCCCTCAGGATCATCGCAGCCGAGAATGACCTTGGGGTCAGCCGTCCCCGGCAGCGCGCGCATCACAAAGCCGCTCCCGAGGCCATCCGCCTCCTCCAGCACAGCCACCACTTCCGGCGCGGTCACGCCCTTGGCGCGCGCGGCCTCGATCAGCGCAGCCTCGGTTGCGTGCCCGTAAGGCCGCCCCTCCATGAAGGCGAGGCTCGGGGCGCGGCGCAACACGTAGTCGGAGCCGCCCGCGGAAAACCGCCAGCTCTCCATCACCGCCCCGCCTGTGAGGCGCTGCGGCGCATACGATAAAGCGCCGAGACCGGCGCGGGCACACACCCGCGCCAGCCCGGCGCTCAGTTCTTCAGCCGATACCGCCACGGATCACGCGGTGACGGCGTCCTTCTTGACGGTGATCACCTGCGCGTAGGTGAACTCCTTGAGGCCTTCCTTGCCGTATTCGGCGCCGAAGCCCGACTGCTTGTGCCCGCCAAACGGCGCGAAGGGCGAGAGGTGGAGGTATTCGTTGACCCACACCGTGCCGGTTTCGAGCTGTTCCGCGATCTCGACGCCCTTCTCGGGGTTGCCGGTCCACACCGCGCCCGCAAGCCCGTATTCCGAGTTGTTGGCGCGCTGGATGACCTCTTCCTCGCTCGAGAACTTCATCAGCGGCATCACCGGGCCGAACTGTTCCTCGGCGACGATGCGCGCGTCTTCGGGCGGGTTGTCGAGGATGGTCAGCGGCACGAAGTAACCCGTGCCGCTCGGATCGGCGTTGCCGCCGAGCAGGAACTTGTAGCCGTTCGCCTTGGCATCCTCGATCAGCTCCAGAACGCGCTCGTACTGCTTCTTGTTCTGGATCGGGCCGACGCCGGTGCCCTGCTGGCTGCCGTCGCCGACCTTCACGGTCTTGGCATATTCGACGATCGCCGCCGACAGCTCGTCATAGATATCCTCGTGGATATAGACGCGCTTGGCAGCGACGCAGATTTGCCCCGCGTTGGAGAAGCTTGACCAGAACAGCTGTTCGGCAACCTTCTTGGGATCGGCATCGGGCAGCACGATCGAGGCGTCATTGCCGCCGAGCTCCAGCGTGATGCGCTTCAAGTCGGCGCTCGCGCCTTCCATGATCTTCTTCCCCGTCGCGGTCGAGCCGGTGAAGGTGATCTTGTCGATATCGGGGTGGCTGGTGATCATCGGGCCGAGGTCGTCCTCACCCGTGATGATGTTGACGACGCCCGCGGGCACCTTGTCGGCGATCAGCTCGGCGATGCGCAGCGTGGTGAGCGGGGTGAAGGGCGAGGGCTTGAGCACGATGGTGCAGCCCGAAAGCATCGCGGGCACGATCTTCTGGATCGCCATCATCACCGGGAAGTTCCACGGCACGATGCCGCCGACCACGCCCACAGGCACGCGGCGGGTACGGCTGAGACGGGTGTCGCTGTCCTCGTTGATCTCGTCTTCGAGGCTGAGGGTGGACTGCGCCGCGCTCATCCCCGCAGCGCCGTAGATTTCGCCCTTGGCCTGATCGTGGGGCTTGCCCTGCTCGCTGGTCAGCAGGCGGTAGAGCTCCTCGGCATTGGCCTTGATCGCGCCCGAGATCGCCATGATTGCGGCGCGGCGTTCCTCGATCGGGGTGTTCTTCCACGTCTTGAACGCGGCGCGCGCGGCGGCGACCGCTTGGTCAAGCTCGGCCTTGCCGCAGGCAGGGACCTGGCCGATCACCTGCTCGTTGGCGGGGTTCACCACGTCGAGCCAGCGATCGGTCGCCACCATCTTGCCGCCGATAAGGTTCTTGTACTGGGTGACCATGTTCATATCCTCTCTCTGGTATCGCGGGGCCGCCTTGCTGCGGCGGGATTCGTTTGTGCGCGAAAGTGACGCGTTGCACATCAAAACGCAACGACTCTATGCGAGCGATCTTACGCCCGCGATGGCGGCCGCGCGCCTGACCATTGCGCTATTTGCTGCGCGCCCTATCAGGGCGGCCAACGCCTGTGCGAGAGGAGCCTGATGCATGTCTGATACCGCCCCTGACCTTGTGATCTATGGCAGCCCGGTCTCGCCCTTTGTCCGCAAGGCGGCGGCCTGCTGCATCCTCAAAGGGGTCGATTACGTGGTTGAGGCGGTCAATGTCTTCGCTCCGCCGCAGTGGTTCCGCGATATCTCCCCGATGAAGCGGATCCCGGTGCTGCGGGATCGTTCGATCGCGGCCGAAGGGATAAGTGGCACCATCGCGGACTCCTCGGCGATCTGCGCCTATATCGAGAAAAAGCACCCGGAGCCCGCGCTCTATCCGGCAGCGGCCTTTGACCACGCACGCGCGCTGTTCTGGGAAGAATACGCCGATACCGCGCTGGCAATGGCAGGAGGGCTGGGGATTTTCCGCCCCGTGTTCTTCGCTGTCACCAAGGGCGAAGCCCCCGATATGGACAAGGCGCGGGAGGCATGGGCCAGCCAGCTTCCGCCGATCTTCGATGTGCTAGAAGCGGGTCTGGCGGATGGGGATCATTTTGCAGGCGGTGCGCTTTCCATCGCCGATATCACCATCGCTTGCGTGCTGGGGCAGATCGCGCTGGTGGCGGATATGCCGCTTGATGCATGGCCGAAACTCGCGCGGCATTACGCCATGATGAGCGCTCATCCCGCGATCGCTGCGCCCTATGCCGAGGCGGAGAAGATTGTCCGCGGCCCCTTGCCCGCCAAGGTGCAACTGACCTAATCACCGGGTGAACGAGGGGACAGACATGGCCAGCGAATGGTGCATCGGGATCATCGGCGGATCGGGGCTTTATGCCATGTCCGGGATCGAGGACGCGCAGTGGATCGCGATTGACACCCCGTGGGGTGAGCCTTCGGACGAAGTGCTGTGCGGGCGCATCGGCGATGTGAAAGTGCGGTTCCTGCCGCGCCATGGGCGGGGTCACCCCGTCAGCCCATCCGAGCTTAACGCGCGCGCCAATATTGATGCGCTGAAGCGCGCGGGCTGCACGGATATCCTCGCTATTTCCGCCGTCGGCAGCTTGCGCGAGGAGCTGGAGCCGGGCCGTTTCACGGTGGTCGAGCAATTCATTGATCGCACCCAAGGGCGGGCAAACACCTTCTTCACCAGCGGCTTTGTCACCCATGTCTCGATGGCCGACCCGGTCTGCCCGCGCCTGTCCGAGATGGCCGCCCGCGCAGTGGCAGCCGCTGGCGGCAAGGTCGCGGTCGGCGCGACTTATCTCGCGATGGAAGGTCCGCAATTCTCGACCCGCGCGGAAAGCCGGATGTACCGGCAATGGGGCGCGGATGTCATCGGGATGACCGCAATGCCCGAAGCGAAGCTCGCCCGCGAGGCCGAGCTGCCCTATGCGCTGATCGGAATGGTGACCGATTATGATTGCTGGCGCGAAGGTGAGGCGGTCGATGTCGCGCAGGTTGTTGGCCAGATGCATGCCAATAGCCAGCTTGCCCGCGATACGGTGCTGCAATTCATCGCGGCCCTGCCGCAAGAGCGCGCGCCGTCACCGATTGATTTTGCGCTTGATGATGCCGTGATCACCGCGCCGGACGAACATGATCCTGCCCTGATGGCCAAGCTCGATGCTGTCGCGCGGCGACTGCTCGGCTAGGCGGGGTCAATCTTTCTTGAGGGCGGCGAGCAGATCGGCAAGCGGGCCCATCTGCTCGCCTTCCTGCACGATCCCGGCGGCCTTGCGCGCAGCATCGGCACCCGGCCCTTCGGCATAGGGATCAATCGCAAGGCCGAGGCTTTGGGCGACCGCTTCGCCCAGATCGAACATGTCGCCTGCATAGGAGATCTCGTCGCAATCATCGGCTTCGAGCTCGATTTCGATCTCTTCCTGCGCATCGGCGGGCAAGGCGTGCTCGGCGACAAATCGCAGGTCAAGCGGCTCGTCAATCGCCACCGGAAAATCCTCGCCCGACACCGCGCAAGGCTGGATGATGGCGGCGGTCAACCGCCCGGTGGCGCGGATTGCCGTGGGCCGCGCTTCAAGCGCAATTTCGGCGCGCAGCGTATTGATTGCCGTCAGGCCAAAGCGTGCCGCCAGCGCGCTGCGTTCGGCAACATTGGCTTCGATCACGATCGTCTCGCCCGGCAAGGGACGGGTCTTGATCATGCGGGAGAGTTCGGGGCTGCTCACCAGATGCCGCTCGCCTTGAGAAGTTCGGCATCGTCGAACCGGCCGAGCCGATCCGAAAGGGCGAGCAGCCGGGCCGCGACCTTCTGCGCGGCGGCGGCTTCATCAACGCCTTCGACAAAGGTCACATTGCGTCCGACCGCAGCGGCCAGCCGCGCCTCATCGCGGGCGTTCAGGGCGCTGCGATAGGCACCCAAGCGGCCACCAAGCACGCTCATCAGCTTGCCCACGCGCTTGCCGACCACCACATCATTGACGCCGAATTCGCGCAATTGCCCGTCCATGTCCTCGACAAAGAGTTCGGCGAGCAGCGCGCTTTCGGCGCGCAGATCGGTTGCTTCGAGGCGCACCATCATCACGCTGACGACGGCGGTGATCAGATCGAAGCGCCCGCCGATGCTGTCGGCGACCTCGCATTCAGTGTAGTAGGCGGGATCACGCGCCAGTTCGATCACGCGGTGCCACAAAGGGCGCACGCCCTCGCGCGGGTCGGGCGCGGTGCCGAGCAGGCGAGAGAGGAAAGACATCGGCGGTATAACCTTTCGGATGCGAGCAAGGAGCGCTCTCTGCCGGTAACCCGCGGCAGACAGTGCGGGTTCCTGACGATTTTCGGTGCATCATTCAAGCCGCATTCAAGCAGCGCGGGGCAGGCGCAAACTTGCAGATGCCGCGTTGCCAGCACGCGTCTTGGCTCGTAAAGCCGGGCGCACAGGCAATTTGCAACCGGGAGCGCTTCAGGGATATAGAGCGCGCCGGACGTGCGACCAGATTAGACGGGACGGATACAGGTTTGGGCCAGATCATCACTTCGGATAGGAAAAGTCTGCGGCAGATGCGCGCGGTGCTGGCGCTGTCAGCGGCTGCGCTGGTCTTGCCGGGCTGCACGGCGATCCTGGAACCGCGCGGTTACATCATTGACCAGACCCTGATGGATACGGTCCAACCGGGCATCGACAATCAGGCCTCGGTGGAAGGGGCGCTGGGCCGTCCGACCTTCACCAGCGAATATGGCAAGCCGACCTGGTATTATGTTTCAAGTGTAACGGGGCGCCGGCCCTTCCGCGACCCGCGCATCCGCGAACATGCGGTCATGGCGGTGCAATTTGATGATGCGGGACGGGTCATTGCGGTCGACCGCAGCGGGATCGACAAGGTCGTCTATCTCAACCCCAACGGCAACAAAACCCCGACTGTCGGGCGTGAGCGCGGCTTCCTTGAAGACCTGTTTGGCAATATTGGCCAGGTCGGCGGGATGGGCGGCGGCATGGGCCCCGGCGGGATGTGATCGGGCTTGCTTGATCCTGGGCAAGCGCGCGCCATATAGGCGAGCATGACACATGTTCCGGCGAGCCACGGCCTTATCCAGTGGCACGGCACCACCATCATCGGCGTTCGGCGCGGCGGCACCACGGTGATCGCAGGCGACGGTCAGGTTTCCATGGGCAACACCGTGATGAAGCCCAATGCGCGCAAGGTCCGCCGCATTGGTGATGGCCGCGTGGTCGCAGGCTTTGCCGGCGCGACCGCCGATGCTTTCACCTTGTTCGAACGGCTCGAAAAGAAGCTTGAGCAATATTCCGGGCAGTTGATGCGCGCGAGTGTTGAACTCGCCAAGGATTGGCGCACCGACAAGTATCTGCGCAATCTCGAAGCGCTGATGATCGTCGCCGACAAGGACACGCTGCTGGTGCTGACCGGCAATGGCGATGTGCTGGAGCCGGTGGGCGATATTGCCGCGATTGGGTCGGGCGGAAACTTCGCGCTCGCCGCCGCCCGCGCGCTTGCCGATTACGAGCATGATGCCGAAACCATCGCGCGCAAGGCCATGGCGGTCGCGGCCGAGATCTGCGTCTTCACCAATGGCAACCTGACGGTCGAGACGGTTTGAACAATCTCCGTTCGGGTCGAGCGCAGTCGAGACACCGACCCGCGAAGGCCGCTCGACTGCGCTCGAGGCGAACGGAACATTCGGAAATTTGATATGGACAACCTTACCCCCAAACAGATCGTGGCCGCGCTTGATGAACACATCATCGGCCAGGCTGATGCCAAGCGCGCGGTCGCGGTGGCCTTGCGCAACCGCTGGCGGCGTCAGCGCCTCGGCGCGGACCTGCGCGATGAAGTCACCCCCAAGAACATCCTGATGATTGGCCCGACCGGCTGCGGCAAGACCGAGATCAGCCGACGGCTTGCCAAGCTGGCCGAAGCGCCCTTCGTAAAGGTGGAAGCCACCAAGTTCACCGAGGTTGGCTATGTCGGGCGCGATGTCGAACAGATTGCCCGCGACCTCGTCGAGGAAGCGATCCGGCTCGAAAAGGAACGCCGCCGTGAAAAGGTGCGCGAAGCCGCCAGCGAGGCCGCGATGGAGCGCTTGCTCAATGCGCTGGTCGGCGAGAATGCCTCCGAAGCGACCCGCGAAAGCTTCCGCCAGCGCATCGTGCAAAACGCGATGAACGAGGTCGAAGTCGAGATCGAAGTCGCCGATCAGCCGCGCGCGCCGTTCGATATGGGCGCGATGGGCGGGCAGATCGGGATGATCGATCTTTCCGACATGATGGGCAAGGCGCTGGGCCGCAAGGCAACCCGCCGCCAGAAGCTGCGGGTGCCCGATGCGTGGGACAAGCTGGTTGAGGAAGAGGCCGACAAGCGGCTCGATCAGGATGATGTCGCGCGCGTTGCGCTTCAGAATGCCGAGACCAACGGGATCGTCTTCCTGGACGAGATCGACAAGATCGCGGTGTCCGATGTGCGCGGTGGCTCGGTGTCCCGCGAAGGCGTGCAGCGTGATTTGCTTCCGCTGATCGAGGGCACCACGGTTGCGACCAAATATGGCCCGATGAAGACCGATCACGTGCTCTTCATCGCGAGCGGCGCGTTCCATGTCGCCAAGCCATCGGACATGCTGCCCGAGTTGCAGGGGCGCTTGCCAATCCGCGTCGAACTGCGGGCGCTGACGGAGGAGGATTTCATCCGCATCCTGTCGGAAACCCGCGCCAATCTGGTGGCCCAGTACAAGGCCTTGCTGGCGACCGAGGATGTCACGCTCGACATCACCGATGATGCTGTCGCCGAAATCGCGCGGATTGCGGCGCAGGTGAACGCCGGTGTCGAGAATATCGGCGCACGGCGCTTGCAGACGGTGATGGAGCGCTTGCTGGAAGAGATCAGCTTCGAGGCTGAGGATCACCGCGGTGAGACTGTGACCGTCGATGCCGCCTATGTGCAGGGCCGCCTTGCGGGTCTTGCGGGCAACACCGACCTCAGCAAATACATCCTGTAATGGCCCGCGCGCCCGTTTCCTCACTATCCGCCATGCTGGCGCAGATGGCGCCGGTGCTGGACGGGCGGGCGTGGCGCTTTGACGTGGTGGCGGGCGATGGCTTGCCCGCAGAGGCCTTTGCGCTGATCCGCGAAGATGAAGGGCTCACCGCGATCACCCCGGCGACAGGCGGAGATTTCGCACGGATCACGCTGATGGTGCATTCCGCGCTTGAAGGCGTGGGGCTGACAGCGGCCGTATCCGCCGCGCTGGCCGAAGCGGGGATCGCCTGCAATGTCGTGGCGGGTTTTTACCACGATCATCTGTTCGTGCCATGGCCGCGGCGCGAAGAGGCGCTGGCTATTCTCCAGCGCCTCTCSCACCACCGAAGAGGATATCGAGC